>JBEKVT010000003.1:0-58465 GCA_049997795.1 Minisyncoccia bacterium | reverse complement strand
ACTCAAGCGCCACCAATTACGGCGGCCCACTGCCGTGCACGTATCCTCCCGGCACGAGGTGCGAAGACTCAAGCGCCACCAATTACGGCGGCCCACTGCCGTGCACGTATCCTCCCGGCGGCGGCCCCGTCTCAGGAAGCAGCTGTTCGATAACCGCCGTGTCGAATAACCCGGACGGCTCCGTGATGGCGGCCTTCAAGGCCAATCCGACCGGGGGCACGCCGCCGTACGCATACCTCTGGACTGACGGCGGCACGGCCCAAACGGACCAAGTGACGTACCCCTCGACTTCCTCGACCAGTTCCGGACCGAGCGTGACGGTCAAAGATTCTTGGGCACCGCAGCATAGCGCCTCGATATCTTGTCCCGCTGTCTTCGCCGGTCTGGGACAGGTCAATGTCTACGCCGGCAATACCAGCGCCGACATCGCGACCAATCACAGGAAGACGCTTACCGTCAACCAAGGCAACGGATTCGTCGTAGGATGGGATACCACCGGCCTTGCCAATCCGTCCGATTATTCTTGCAGCGCCAATCCTGTCGGCCAATTCCCGTCCTGGGCCGGCACCTCGATCGCGCCGAACTCGACAGGCAGCGCGAGCCTCCAGACGACGCAGAATATCCCCGTCGGGACGTATACTTTCTCCATCACTTGCACCGGCGGTCCGGCCGATCCGACCGAATCCTCCTCGGCCACCCTGCATATGGTCTCCGGTTCGGAGCACGAGATCTGAAGCCGGACAACGATATTTCGCATGAAGAGGGGCCCGCTCCGGTGGGCCCCTCTTCCTTATCACAGGTCCTTCCTCCTGGCCCTGGCCCGGTCCAATTCGGTGAGATATCTCTTGCGCAGGCGGACGGACTTCGGGGTGATCTCTAGATATTCGTCGTCGCGCATGAGCTCGAGGCCGCGCTCGATGGAGAGGACGAACGGCGGTGTCAACATGATGGCCTCGTCGGAGCCGGAGGCGCGCATGTTGGTGAGCTGCTTGCCTTTGGTCGGATTGACGTCCATGTCGTCGCCCTTGGAGACGTCGCCCACGACCATACCCTCATAGACCTCAGTGCCGGGTCCGATGAAAAGGCGGCCGCGGTCCTGGAGGTTCCAGAGAGCGAAGCCCAGGGCCTTGCCGGCCATCATCGAAGTCATCGAACCGGTCTCGCGCTTCTCTATGTCGCCCGCGTGCGGCCTGAAGCCTATGACGCGCGAGGACATGATGCCGAGGCCCTTGGTGTCGATGGTGAAGGCGTTCCGGTAGCCCCAAAGGCCCCGGGTGGGGATCTCGAAGATCATGCGTGCTTGGTTACCGTGCGTCTTCATGCCCGTCATGATGCCCTTGCGCTTGCCCAGCGTTTCTATAATGGTTCCCGAGTATTCTTGCGGCGTGTCGATGATCACTTCCTCGAAAGGCTCCATCTGGACCCCGCTCTCCTCTTTGATGATGACTTTCGGCTGCGAGACCTGGAGTTCGTAGCCTTCGCGGCGCATATTCTCGAGAAGGATGCCGATGTGAAGCTCGCCGCGGCCGTAGACGGTCATGTATTCATTCGAGGAAAAATCGACTTTTAGGCCGACGTTCGTCTCCAGTTCACGTTCCAGGCGCTCGCGGATCTGCCTGCCAGTCACGAAGGTGCCTTCGCGGCCGGCGAAAGGGGAATTGTTGACAAGGAATTGCAGGGAAATGGTCGGCTCGTCGACCTTGATGGCCGGCAACGGTCCAGCTTCCTCGCTGTCGGTGATCGTCTCGCCGATGTAGATGTCAGGAATGCCGGCGATAGTGACAATGTCGCCTGACTCGGCCTCCTTGATCTCGACGCGCCGTTTGCCGTCGAAAGTGAAGAGCCTGGTTATCTTGCCGGTGAATGACTTACCGGAGATGTCCTTCACCCAGACGTTTGAACCGTCTTTGATGACGCCTTCATATATGCGGGCGACAGCCAATCGTCCGATGAAGTCGTCGTAGCCGAGGTTGAAGACTTGGGCCTTCAACGCTCCGGGTATGGCAGTCTCCTCAAGATCTGTTGCATTCGCGGGCGGCACGTACTCGATTATCGTATCCAGAAGGGGAGTCAGGTCCTTGGAATCGTCGCTCAAAGACTTCTTGGCGACACCCTCTCGGCCGACGGCGTAAATGGTAGGGAAGTCGATCTGAGCGTCATGAGCGCCCAATTCCATGAAGAGCTCGAGGATCTCGTCGTGGACGCGCTTCGGGTCGGCGGCCGGCTTGTCTATCTTATTGATGACGACGATCGGCAAAAGGCCCAATTCTAGGGACTTCTTCAAGACGAAGCGCGTCTGAGGCATTGGCCCCTCCTGGGCGTCGACGACCAGGATCACGGCGTCGATCGACCGGAGGACCCGTTCGACCTCGGAGCCGAAGTCGGCGTGACCGGGAGTGTCGACGATGTTTATCTTCGTGCCTTTGTAGACGACCGAGGTGTTCTTGGCGTAGATGGTGATGCCGCGCTCTTGTTCTAGCGCGTTCGAATCCATCGAGCCCTCGGCGCCGTGGCCGCACTGGGCCATGATGGCGTCGGTCAAGGCGGTCTTGCCGTGGTCGACGTGAGCGATGATGGCTATATTCCTGATCTCCATGAATGAAAATCCGCCGTCCGGCGGAGAGCCGATAGGCTCGATGCCACAAGTAAAGCATAAAAAACTATATTAAGTCAACTTGATACGAGTTCCGGTGAAGACCCGTCCGATTTGAACCTTTCTTCACGCGGATTTTAACAAAAATTCACGCGGATTTGAGTTTTTCTTGAAGGATATTTGAATCGTCTGCTGCTAGACTGCCGCCATGAATGAGACGCGGCAGGAGAGCGGGACATTGTTCCATGGCGAACCGGCCGGGGCCGTGGAGGCGGTCGACCTCGTGCTCCGATCGGCCGCGGCCGCGGGCGCTTCCGACGCGCACCTCGATCCCCGTTCCGGCGACACTCTCGTCCGTTTCCGGATAGACGGACAGCTGGAGGCCGCGGGCATCCTACCGGAGCGTCTGCATGAAGAGACGATCGCCCGCCTGAAGATCCTCTCCGGCGCGCGCACCGACCTTCATGCCGTGCCGCAGGACGGGCGCTTCCAGGCCATATTCGACGGCGCCGTGTATAACGTCCGCGTCTCATTCATGCCGACGTACCGCGGCGAGAACGCCGTAGCGCGCCTTCTTCCGGCCAAAGCCGCCGGCCAAGACTCGTTCGCGGCCCTTGGCTTCACGCCGGAGCACGTGGCGTCGATAAGCCGGGCTCTGGCCGCCCCGAACGGCCTCATCCTGGTGACCGGGCCGACGGGTTCCGGCAAGACGACCACTTTGCGGGTCTGTCTCGGCTTGAAGGCGTCCGAGCCGCTCTCCGTCATGACCCTGGAGGATCCGGTCGAGTACGAGGTGCCCGGGGTGAGGCACGTCCACATCCGCGAGACGCACGGCGTCACCTTCGCTTCCGGCCTGCGCTCGGCCCTGCGCCAGGATCCGGACGTCATCATGGTCGGCGAGATCCGCGACGGCGAGACCGCCCGGACGGCCATACACACGGCCTTGACCGGCCACTTGGTATTCTCGACCCTGCACACGACATCCGCTCTCGAGGCGATCCTGCGCCTAGAAGACATGGGCGTCGAACGATACCTTATCGGAGCTACCTTGAGGCTCGTCGTCAGCCAGCGCCTGGTGAGGACCATCTGCCGGCTATGTGACGGGGCCGGCCTAGACTGCGCTGCCTGCCGTGGCGCGGGGTTCAACGGGCGTTCGGTGATCGCAGAAGCCATCGAAGCCGATGCCGGCCTGCGCGAACGGATCAGCAGAGGCGAACCGCTCGAGGCCCTGCGTGAGCACTGCCTCTCGCGAGGCTTCCGGCCCATGACTGATGACGCTGTCGAGAAGGTCGACTGGGGCGTCACGACCGACGAAGAAGTCCTGCGGGCTCTTTGCTCGTGAGCCCCATGCGTTTCAAGGGATGTTTCAACCGGAAAGGCAGGCTGGCGCTCCTCGAACGGCTGGAGATGTATATCTCCTCCGGCCTGCCGATAGCCTGCTCGCTCTCTCTGGCCGGAGAGGCTTCGCCGAAGAGGCAGCGGGAATCTTTGGACAAGGTGCGGCAAGCAGTCGAATCCGGCCAGGCCCTATCGACGGTCCTTGCTTCCGAGGTCAGGTTGCCACCGGCCGTGGTCGGGCTCATCGCCTGCGGCGAATCGTCTGGCAACCTGGCTGAGACCTTGAAGATAGGCCACGCCCTCCTCGAAAGAGAAGACGAGATCATAAAGAAGTGCCTGTCCGCCATGACTTATCCTTCGGTCATCGGTCTGGCGGCCGTATCGCTCGCCCTCGGCCTGATACTCGTGATCATGCCGCAGATAATCCCTCTTCTTGCGGGCCTGCACAGGGATCTGCCGATGGTCACTAAGATCGTAATGGCTATGTCTCGGGCGCTCATGTCTTATTGGCCGTATCTCGCGGCGGTATCGATCCTCCTGCCGGCCCTCTTCGTCGCAGCTTACCGGAGGAACCGCACGGTCCGTGCCTTGACGCATCTTTGCGCTATCCATGTACCCGTAGTCGGCGGCATCATGAGCCGCTATGCTCTGGCTCTGTTCTTCCAATCGTTCGGGGCGCTGGTGGAATCGGGCATGCCTTCCGGCGCCGCATACGGGAAAGCCGCGTCGTCGATCGGGCTCATCCCGCTTCGACGCTCGTTCGAAGAGAAGACGAGGACCATCATGCGCGGAGGACCCATACATGAGGTCTTCAAGGAGAATGTCCCTCCTTATGTGGCGCCCTTGGTCGCCGCGGGCGAAGCTTCCGGCAATCTGGGACGCTCTCTCTTGCGCACGGCTTATCTCCTCGACCGAGAGCTCGACCACGGCTTGAAGCGCCTGACAGCCTTGATCGAGCCGGTCATGATGATCGGCGTGGGCTCGATCGTCGGTTCGATCGCCTTATCCATCATGATGCCGATCTATGACATATCGAAGACGCTCCAGCGCTGACCGAGGCGGCATGATCCTCCTAGACGTCGTTTTAGCCTTGGGCCTGGTTGCGGCTCTCGCTTCCGTCATGACGGCCGCATCGCTCGAGGCGCAGGCCACGTTCGACAGAGCCCGCGTCCGGTCTTCCATCCTTGACGCCTATGAAGAGCATGCGGCAGACTTCAGCGGTCTTTTGCCGGACGGATCGATTGTACGCTCATACCCTGTCGCCTCAACGACGGACGTCGTGACGATAGAAGCCGAGGCGAGATGGTATGGCGATGACCGCGTCGAAACTGACATAACCGCGTCATCCTCCGGGCAATCTATCGCTTTCGCCGCCGTCAGGGCCTATCCGTTCGCCGCCATGGCGGATGCCGCCGGGACGCCGCTGTGTTCTGCCGATTTTCTCATCGATGCTCCCGTCGGCTCGTATGCATCCATATCCCCGCAACGACCGGCACGTCCCGCCATGATCACACCCATCACCCTGCCGATCGATCCTCTTTTGCCGCTCACTGACATAGAAGTGAGAAGCGGCATCGCTTACGTCTCTGCCGACTCTTCGAAAGCTTCCGACCCGGACATGGTCATCGCCGATATATCCGATCCGAAACATCCCTCGGTATTGTCATCGATCAACACCGGTCCCGGCATAGCTGCCATAGCCCTGGACGGGAAGTACGTGTTTGCGGCGGCGGCAAGCGCCGCGGCGGAGCTGCACGTCATCCGCTTGGACTCCCTGAATTCCCCGGTCTTGGCCAAGAAATGGGAGTTGCCGCCGCCCGAGGCGAGCTCCGTCATGCCTGTAGCAAGCTCCATCTTCTACGATCGCGGGACCGTCTATCTCGGCACCGAGAAATGGGACGGGAACGAGCTTGAGGTCATCGATGTCTCCTATCCTGAGCAACCAGCGGCGATCGGCGGCCTTGAGACCGGCAGCAAGGTGAACGACATCTTCGTCCGGAACGGCACGGCGTATGTCGCGGCGTCGGACCAGGACCAGTTGCGCGCCGTTGACGTACGCGACAAGGTGCACCCAGCGCTGCTCGCCTCATTCAGCCCGTCAGGCTACGAGCGCCAGGAAGGGAAGTCCGCCTCTTATTTTGAGGACTCGCTCTATTTCGGGCGCACGTCCGGAGGATTCGATATCCAGGCCGACCATGAACTCTTCTCGATGTCTCCGGAAGCATCCAAGGCTTCGTCATCGCTCGACATCCCCGGCGGCATCTACGGCATCGTCGCCGATCGTGGCCGCGTCTTTGCGGCCACCCGCACCGTCGACGAAGAGCTCGCCGTCTTCGACCGCTCCCTGTCTACGACCACAGCCGCTTATTATCCGTTGCCGGTCGCTCCGCAAGCCATGACTTGCGACCGGGACAAGCTCTATGTATTGGCCCACACGGCCCCAGTCATATATGAGATCACATTCAACAGCCGAAGGTCATAAGCGCGGCTTCACCCTCATCGAGACGGTCATATATATCGCCCTGCTATCATCTCTTCTCGCCGCCTTCATTCCCTATGCTTATTCGATAAGCGAGCAGGATCTACGTCTGCTCGATCTCGTGAATGAAGCCGAACAAGCGTAACCGGGGCCTCGGAGCCTCGATCGCCGTCATAGTCATGGCCGCCGGCGTATTGGCGATGTCTCTTGCGGCCCTCGGCTCGTCCGTTTTCTATGCCGACGCCGTCTTCCGGCGCGAGATGCGGATCCAGGCCGCTCTTAACGAGAAAGCCTGTCTAGATTCTGCGGCTCTCTTGAAGGCCAAAGACGCGTTCGCTGCCGGCATCGCGGATTTCCCGGAATTCGGCTGCACGATCCCGTTATCAATATAATCTCCGACTACATGAATATCGACTGCAACAAAGGGTTCACTCTTATAGAAGTCCTGGTCGTCATCGGTATCATCGCCATCTTGGCGGCCGTCGTCCTGGTGGCCGTCAATCCGGCCAGACAGTTCAAACTGGCCCGAGATTCGCAAAGGACGGCCAATGTCAACGCCCTTTTGAACGCCATCCACCAGAACATCTCCGAACACCGCGGCTCGTTCGTCTGCAACGGCACCATAAGGACGCTGCCCTCGAGCCCTTCCGTCGTAAAGTACGGCGGCGGATTCCCGGCGTACCAAGGCGACATCGCTTCTTGCCTGGTCACGGACTACCTCTCCGCCCTGCCGTTCGATCCAGGGATACCGGGCGCCCACTACGCGAGCACCACCGATTACGACACGGGCTATGAGGTCTTCCAGGAGGGGAACGGCCGGATCACGGCCTCTTCGACGGGCGAGCTCATGCCGACGATTTCCGTGACGCGCTGACTCGTGATAAAGTATCGGGACGATGTTAAACCAAAGGAGCGTAGCCGCCTTCGCCCTGGCATGCCTCATCTTCGTCGTCGTGGCCCTGGGGCTCCGGATGGTCGAGCTGTTCGGGTCGCCCGTGCCGCCGTTCGCGGCCTCTTCGTCCCGGGCTCTTTCCGGCTCGTTCGAACCACCCGCGATCGACAGCTCGTTCTTCCCGTCGGCGAATCGAAGGACGGCCGCTTCCTTGCCGTCCGGAAAGACCGAACCTCCGGCCGCGGCAACGACGGGAGCGACCCCCGTCGCGGCCTCGACCATGGCCGTGCCGATGGTCGCGCCAGTGAATCAGGCCGACGCCGTGACCGCCGAAGCTTACCTGGTCGGCGACGTCCAAACCGGCAAGATCTATCTCGAGAAGAACGGCGACATGGTCCTGCCGGTCGCTTCCATGTCCAAGCTCATAACCGCCATCGCGGCTACCGACAGATATTCTCCGACCACCACCATAGAGATCACCGCTCCGGAGACGCAGGTGCCGCCGGACGGGAGCAATCTCAAAGCCGGCGAGAGCTTCACGGTATCGGAGCTTCTATACCCGTTGCTCATGGATTCGTCGAATGTAGCCGCCGAGGCCTTGGCCTCCTCAACCGGCCGCATAGACTTCCTCGAAGCGATGTCGAGCTACGCCTGGGAGATCGGCATGCCCCACGCGTTCTTCGCCGATCCGACCGGCCTGTCCGATCGGAACGCCGGCACGGCCGTCGATTTCTTCGCCCTGGCGCGCTATCTTTACCTCGACAGGCCGGATATCTTGGCGATAACGCGCACTGTCCGCGCCTCCGTGGCGACGACCACTTCCCACAACGCCCACGAATTCGTGAACATCCACCCGTTCGTGAATGACAAGCGGTTCCTGGGAGGCAAGACCGGGCATACCGTCGCCGCTTTGGATACCATGCTCACCATTATGAACATCGCCGGCCACCCGATCGCCATCATCATCCTGCGCTCTTACGGGGAGCGGGCGCGCGACACAAGCCTTCTCATCGACAGGGTTTCGACGATGCTTTCAGCCGGCGGATGACTTCAGCCTATTGGTATTCGATGTATCCGAGCCAGCTCCGGATGAGCTCCTTCGTCTCTTCCGGTCCGGAGACCTCTATGCAGTCCACCCCGGTCGTCTTGGCCGGATAATCGTTGCCGCCGTACATGAGCTTGTCCCCGACGAAGACGATCTTTTCAATGGGAAGATGGAAATATTCCTCGAGCTTCCGGATGCCGTAGGCCTTGTTGACGCCGCGGGGGGTCACGTCTATCGAATTCATGCCGCCTATCCGGATGTCGAACTCCGGCAGCTTGTCCCGGAGGACGGCCGCGATCTTCTCGCGCTTCTCCCGGGTCGGGTCCCAGGTGGTCTTCACCTCTAAGGGCGCGTTCTGGCCGTTGGCCGAGAAGGTGATCTGCGAGCCGCGGTCCTCGATGATCGCCCCGTATACCTTTTGCGGCCGCTCGTATCCGGTCGATTTGAGGGCGTAATTCAAGGCGTTCATGATCTTGCCTTTGGCCTCGAGGGAGAGATGTTCGGCGTATTCTTCGCACCAGTTGCCTCTCCAGGTGAGGAGCCTGGTGCCGGAAGTCGGCAAAAGGACCAGGTTCCTGAAGTTCTCGGAGGACGGCGGCATGATGTTCAGGAAATTGGTCTCGAACATCGGATAGCCGCTCCCCGAGATGACAGCGACCTTCTTCTTCTCGAGGAGCCGGACGATGAGCGGGGCCATGTCCGGCTCCATGGGGAACTTGCTCGGCGAGAGCGTGCCGTCGAGGTCGAAGACCACGAGTTCTTTCCCGTCCAGGGTCATGTTTCGAGCATGGTGAGGAGCACCGACAGCTTGATGGTGGCGACCCCGACCACGCTGTCGGCGCCGCCGTAATACATGTAAACCATCCCGCCCTTCGAGACCAGGCCGCAGGGGAAGACCACGTTCGACGTCACTCCCTTGCGCTCGTATTCTTCCTCGGGCTCGAACAAGGGGATGGCCGTCCGGGCCAGGACCGTCGTCGGGTCCGTAAGGTCGAGGAGGACGGCCCCGACCCTGTAAGTGGTGCTCCAGGACACGCCGTGATATAGGAGGAGCCAGCCCTTCTCGGTCTTTATGGGCGGGGCCGAGATGCCGACCTTGCCGCCATCCCACATGCCGCGGCGCGGGCCGATGATTTCGATGCATTGGGTGATGCGCTCCTCGTCGAAGTCGAGCGAGCCGATGAGGTCGCCGCAGACGCTGTCGTGGACTCGGTGGAAGACGAGATAGCCGCCCCTCACCGGTTCTGGCAGGATGGCGGCGTCCTTGTCCGGGACGCCCGGCGGAGTGATGGCCTCGGGCGGCGACCAGGCGCTCCATTTGCGGGCCGTGAAGTCGTCGACGCCAATATTGGAGACCGCCACCCGAGGGGTCGAGCCGTCATAGGCGGTGTAGGTCATGTAGATCCGGTCGCCTATCCTGACCAGGCGCGGGTCTTCGCAGCCGTAATTCGTCTTGTTGCCGTCGGAGCGCGTCTCGAAAGGCGCCCGCGGAGAATAAGCCGGCTTGTCCTCCAGGAAGTCGATGCCGAGGCCGTCGCTCGAAGCGGCGTAGCCCAGAGTGGAGACGTTGCCGTCGGCCACGGCCCGATACAGGATGTGGGTCTTGCCGTCGAGGTATATGGCGGCCGGATTGATGGTGCCGCGCGATTCCCAGAGCACGCCGGGCCTCGGAGTGATGATGGGATTCCCGGGGAACCTGTTGAAATGCTTGTTCTCGGCCCCGGTGATGCTCCGGAGCAGGTTATCCAGGGGGATGGAAGCCATGGCGACATGAGTATCGGTGGCGCCGTAATATATCTCCAGGCGCCTGCCGCGGACGAGATCGCCGGTGGCCGCCAAGTGCTTGCCGCGGACGAGGGCTCCGGAAGGGAATATGGTGTGCGGCACCATCCCGACCTCCTCATAATAGGCTTCAGGCACCATGAACGGGCCCTTGGTCCGGCCGACGATGAGCCGCGGGTTGTCGTGATCCAAGAGGATGGCCTCGATGCCGAAGACTTGGTCCCCTTTGCCGTAGCGCTGGATGTGCGAGTACACCACGAGCCAGCCTTGGTCGGTCTCGACGGGCGGCGCGCCCAGCTCCAGATGATCGTCCGGCTGACGCCTGATGTGCAGCTTATGGGCTTCCACGTCCTCCTGCCACTCTTCCCAATAGGCCGCCGACCACATCTCTTCCGGCGAATCGAATTCGGCGTAGCAGATGTCCGACGGCTTGCGGTCCGTGTTTATGGTGAGAAGGGCGGCCATCTTGCCGCCGATCTTCTCCGGGAACAAGGCCATAGCCTTGGCGTTAAAAGGCGTGACGAGGTGCTTCTCCTCGATCGTCTTCAGATCCTTGGACAGGGCTACCGCCACTTTGATGTTGTCGGCCGTGAAGGGGTAGCCGCCCAAGGCCGTGTAGAAGATGTAGTACATGCCGCCGATCTTAGTCACCCGCGGGTCCTCGCAGCCGTAAAGGTCGAATTCACGATCGGGTGAGACGAGGACGCGGCGATCCTCGTAGCGGACGCCGTCGGTCGAAGTGGCGCAGGCCACGACCGAAGTCGGGAGGTGCGGCTCTCTCAGGAGATCCGGTTCTGACATGGCCCGGTAGATCATGTGGGTCTTCAGGCCCGAGACGACGGGGCAGCCGTTGAATGTGGCCGTCGCTTCCCAAGGGCGATGTTTGACCGGCGATATGAGCGGATTATTCTCGGAACGGGTGACGGTGAACATGGGAATATTGTAGCACGGGCCGGGCGAGCCGCCGCTCGCCCCGCCCTATCAGTTCTCTGTCCATTCCGCCGTCATCTCTTGCCGTACTTCACCATCCAATCGAGGAGCGACTTCAGGGGAGTCTCGGCCACGCAGGTGTGCTTGTCGCCGCCGCCGTAATAGACGAGGAGCTTGCCGTCCTTGACTACGGCGCCCGAAGCGTAGACCACGCCGGGCTTGCCGTCGTTCTCATAGGACATATCCGGCGAAAGGATCGGTTCCGGCGAGCGGTACAGGACCTTGGTCGGATCCTTGAGGTCGAGGATCATGGCCCCGACCTTGTAGCCGATGACGTGCCTGGAATCCCGCTTATCCAGGGCGTGATAGAGGAGGAGCCAGCCCTTGTCGGTCTTTATAGGCGGAGCGCCGGCGCCCCGGACCCAATTGTCCCAGCGGCCTTCCCGGCTCCTGTCGCGATAGCCGCCGCCGCCGTGCTCCGGCAGGCTGTCGATCCGGGGCGGCATCTCCGGGCTGTCCACGTAAGCGATCAAGATCTTCGGGGCGATACCGTGCAGGATGGCGTATTTGCCGTTTATCCTCTCAGGGAAGAGCACCCAATTCTTGGCCCTCGGCTGAGGCGGCGGCGGCGAGATCAGGACAGGCCTTCTCCATCGCCAGCGGCCCTTCTTCATGTCTTCCATGGAGATAGAGGTGACGGCGATCCTGACGCTTTCCCAGCCCTCGAAGGCCGTGTACGTCATATAGACGCGGTCGTCGATCGCCACTGTCCGCGGGTCTTCGGCACCGCCCCAGCCGCCGCCGGAAGCGTATGCGGAAAGGTCATAACGATGGGGCCCTTTCGCCATGTCCGGTTCGGGCATGCCGTAGCCCTTCACCGGCTCATAGACCGGGTAAGGAGAACGGCTCTCGATCCCGCGCCCGTCTCTGGAGACGGCGTGGCCAATGCGCGACAGGCCGTCGCGGCCGATGGCGCGATAGAAGAGGTGCACGCGGCCTTCGTCATCCTTGACCGCCCCTGGGTTGAAAGTCCCTTGCGATTCCCACTCTCTTTGCGTCGAGGGGGAGATGAGCGGATTGTCAGCGTGACGGGTCAGGCTGTACAGGCGGCGCCGCATCCCCCGGCCGCCGCGCCCGAAGAAAGTGACCCAGACGACGAGGAGGAGAGCGAGGATGAGGCAGGAGAGGGTTATGATGAAGATCATGTCCATTTTTTATTCAATTGCCTTGTCCCGGGCCGGCGCTTTTCGGAGGAGTGGCTCGTCCGTATCTGTCTTCCAGCCGGACGATATCGTCGTCATCGAATGCGCCGAGCGCTATCTCGAGCACCGTCAAGGGCGACGCTCCTCCTTCCAGCCTGTGATACGTCCCTCGCGGGATGAAGAATTCTCCGCCGGCTTGGGCAGGCATCCGCACCTTGCCGATCTCCGCGATGCCCTCTCCCGAGATCACCCGCCAGAATTCGTCCCTCATCGAATGGCACTGGAGGCTCAAGGCCTCGCCCGGCCTTACGGTGATCAGCTTGACCGTGGACGGCTTATTCCTCGTGAACTCCGTGAATTCGCCCCACGGTCGCTCCTCGTGAAAGGGCTTGGGGGGTTGCATCTGATTGCCGGGCTATTATATCACATACTCCCGTCCGGCCATTTTTCGGTGCACTGTGAATAACCGCGAAAACAGCCCGCGATCGGGACCCCGATTGAGGCCACGGCGGGAATCGAACCCGCGTATAGCGGTTTTGCAGACCGCCGAATTACCACTTTTCTACGTGGCCGCCACTAGATTCTATACCGCTCCGGCTATTTCGTCTAATCGCTGGCGGTTCTTCTCGCCCTTGTCTATCTCGACATCGAAATAGGGGATGCGCCTCATCCTGGCGCGCCCCATGACGTATTCCCGGAATCCGGATAACTGCCGATGGACGAAGCCGAGAGCCGCCTTCTCTTCCTCTTCCGGCATGATAGTCACCAGGATGACGGCCCGCTCGCCCTTGCTTTTTATCTCCGCACCAGTCACGGTGATCAGAGACTGCCCGTTCGACTGCCGCGAGAAGTATTCCGCCGCCAGAGTGCGGACGAGCTCCTTCAGCTTGACTTCTTTGATGCTCATGTCTTCTCGACCGTCTTGACGGCCTCCAGCTTGTCGCCGGGAAATAGTTCGGTCTTCGATTCGACGAGCGTCCCGAATTCATAGCCCTCGCGGACCTCGCCGACGCGCTTCTTCTGCTGTTGCAGCTCTCGGATGACGCCCCGGCCGATCTCGGCCTCGCGGCGCATGATCCGGACGGCCGCCCCGGTCTCGAGCATGCCTTCCTGGACCTTGCCGCCGACGATCTGGCGGTCCTTGTCTTTGGAGAACAAGGCGCTTATCTTGGCCCGGCCGATCACCTCTTCGACGTATTCTTTCGGCACCTTGGCGAGAAGGGCGGCGGCCACGAACTCGGCCAGTTCATATATTATGGAAAAGGTCTTCACCTGAAGTGGAACGGGCGAGCGCTCAATCATGGCGGCGGCTTTCTTATCGGGCCCTTCGTTGAAGCCGAGGATGAGGATCGACGGGTCGCCCTGGGCCGACTTGACGTCGTTCTCGTTTATCTCGCCGACGCCTTCGGAGACGATCTTCAATCGGACCCTGTCGTGCCTTATCTTCGCCAGTTCGTATTTGACGCCCTCGAGCGAGCCGACGGCATCGGCCTTGACAATGACCGGCATAGAGACGATCTCAGGTTCTTCCTTCTTTTCCTCGGGCGCCAGCAGGCGCGAGGAGTCTCCCGTAATTTCGGAGCGAAGCGGAGAAATCGGAGGGAGAGCTCCTCGCGCCGAGAGGGCGCGGGCGGCATCCCTAGATTCGACCGATGACCGTTCGGCTTCCTTCTTGGTCATTACGATCCTGAAGGCTGCGCCGCATTCCGGCATCTTGTTCCAGCCAACGACGAGGACGGGCATGGAGGCGGCGGCCCTTTCGATCTTTTGGCCCTTGAAATCTTCGATATATCGGATCGGGGCGTAGGCGTCGCCGGCCACGACGAACGAGCCCGTCTCCAGCGTTCCATTCTTGATGAGAAGAGTGGCGGAGATGCCCTTGCGAGTGTCGAGCTCCGCTTCGACGACGACGCCCTCGGCCGTCTTCGCCGGGTCGGTCTTCAAGTCGGCCATTTCGGCCACCAGGTTGACCATATCCAGGAGCTCCGGAACGCCGGTGCCGTCGAGGGCCGAGATGGAGACGCAGGGAACCTCGCCGCCCCAGCCTTCGACATATATCTCATTCTCGCCGAGATTCGTCTTGGTCTTGTCGATATTGGCGTTCGGCTTGTCTATCTTGTTCAGGGCGACGATGTAGGGAATCTTGGCGGCTTTGATCTCCTTCAGGGCCTCGAGGGTCTGCGGCTTGACGCCGTCCTCGGCCGAGACGACCAGGATAGCGACGTCGGCCGCCTGGGCGCCGCGCTCGCGGATGGAACAGAAAGCCTCATGGCCGGGGGTGTCGAGGAATGTCAGGACGTGCTTCTTGCCGTCGGCCGTCGCGTACTCGGCCTCATAAGCCCCGACGTGCTGGGTGATGCCGCCGGCTTCGCCGGCCGCCACCTTGGTCTTCCTTATATAATCGAGCAGGGTGGATTTGCCGTGGTCGATATGGCCCATGACCACCACGACGGGAGAACGGCGGACCAGGTTTTGCTGGTTTTTGGCGGGCATGATGATGAGCGATTACTATATCAGAAAAACGCCTGATTGAACAGACTAGCCATTTTTGATCGCTTACCGATGTCCCTGATCTTTTATTCCAACCCCTTTTTCGCCTCCTCGACCGCCTTCTTCTCCTCGTCCGACAGCTCGTGCTCGCTGCCGTGCTTCTTCAAGGGCTTGCCGAAGATGCTGACGTGGTCCCGGGCGTAGAGCGAGGAGATGACCACCCCGTCGCCCTCCTCGTTCATGAAAGCCGTGGCGAAGCTCTGATCGCCGCCTTCGCCCGCGCCGCGCCAGGGATTGAAGCGCACCGTCCGGACCGACCGGATGCTCTTCTTCAGACGCCTCTCCACGGTCGTCAGGTATCTTTCGAGCTCGGTCCGGAAATCTTTCAGGTCGTCCAGCTCGTCGGCCACGTAGTCCAGGGAATCGCCGAGATGCTTCGAATCGATGCCGACCAGGAAGCGGTGGAGCTTCACCCACAGCCAGACGACGAGGCCGACGAGGGCCAGGGTGACGACACTCTGGATGACGAAACCCACGAGAAGAGGATCGGCCGAATAGAGGGATTGCATTACGATAATTATACCGTCAGCCGTCAGATATTGCACTAAATGAGTGGCGTGAATTGCCAATGGATAGCGGGTGGGCTATATTCTTTACGTAATGAGGCGCATATATCTGGATTACGCGTCCCTCACGCCTATAGACCCGTGCGTCATGCGCGAGATGGATAGGTACTCGTCGGCGGGATATGCCAACCCGTCGTCTATCTACCGTGAAGGCGTAGCGGCCCAAAAAACCCTTGAAGACGCGCGAAAAAGGACCGGCGATTTCATCCATGCCCACGCCGACGAGATCGTCTTCACCTCGGGCGGAACGGAAGCGAACAATCTAGCGATCGGAGGCGCCTTGCTTGCGGCGCGAAGGAGAGGCGTCCAAAAACCGCATCTCGTCATCTCGAATATCGAGCATTCATCCGTCATGGAAACAGCAGCCGCCATGGAAAAGAACGGCGCAGAACTTACGCGCCTCGCGGTCGACCGGAGAGGACTGATCTCGACCGATGAATTGAAAAAAGCGATCAAACCGAACACGGTCCTTGTTTCGATAATGACGGTGAACAACGAGATCGGGATAGTAGAGCCGATCCGTGAGATCGCGAAGGTAGTAAGACAGGCACGCGCCCTCTCGGCGGGAGGAGCTCTCCCTCCGATTTCTCCGCTTCGCTCCGAAATTACGGGAGACTCCTCCTCCCGCCTGCGGGCGCGATACCCCCTGCTTCACACTGACGCTGCCCAAGCCGCTCTTTATCACGATTTAAATGTTGAACGGCTCGGCGTCGATCTGCTCACTCTGGACGGCGGCAAGGTCTACGGGCCGCGCGGCGTGGGCGCGCTTTACGTGAAGAGGAACACGCCGATCGAACCGATCACGCACGGCGGCGGCCAGGAAAAGGGAATGCGCTCCGGCACCGAGAATATCCCGTCGATCATGGGCTTCGCCAAGGCTCTGGATGTCGCTGCGGCGGAGCGCGAAAAGGAGACCGAGCGCATTGCGGAATTGAGGGCTTACTTTCTGGATGGATTGAAGGGTATCCGACCGGACGTCACGGTCAATCCGGCGGCCGGCGGGGAGGTCTCACCGCACATCCTGAACGTCTCCATCCCGAATATCGACAACGAATTCTTCGTCCTCCAGCTTGACGCCGCGGGCGTGGCCGTCTCCACCAAAAGCTCGTGCCTGCGCGACGAAGACGAGTCGTACGTCTTGAAATCGATTGGCGCCGACAGCAAGACCTCGATAAGATTCTCGTTCGGCCGGTGGACAAAAGAGCGCGACGTCAAAACGGCGCTCAAGGATATAGCCGATATCATCGGCCGGCGTTGACTTCAAGGCCTCTTTTTGATACCTTTATTGCTCATATGGCCGAAGCCCCCAAGACTATCGAGGAGATGTTCTCCGCCGGAGCCCACTTCGGCCTAGGACGCTCGCGCCGGAATCCGTCCATCAGATCTTACATATTCGGCGTCAGGAACCGCACCGACATATTCGACCTGGAGAAGACCATCCCCTTGCTTACGGCCGCCAAGGCTTTCATGGCCCAACTGGCAAAGGACGGCAAGACAGTCCTCTTCGTGGGCGGCAAGAAAGAAGCCAGCGCGGCCCTCCAGGCGGGTGCCCAGGCTGCCGGCATGCCGTACGTCGAAGGGCGCTGGATCGGCGGCACTATCACCAATTTCCCGCAGATCCGCCGCAGGATCGAGCGCTACGAGAAGCTCGTCTCCGACCGCGAGAAGGGCGAGCTAGCCAAATACACCAAGCGCGAGCGCATGCTCCTCGACAAGGAGATCGCTTCGCTCGAGAAGATGTTCATGGGCATCGTGCCGATGAAGAAATTGCCGGACGCCCTGTTCGTCATCGACCCGCGCCGCGAGAAGACCGCCGTGGCCGAAGCCGCCCACGCCAAGATCCCCGTCGTAGCTCTCTCAAGCTCCGACTGCGACATCAGAGTCATCGCCTATCCGATCGTGGGGAATGACGCCTCCAGGACCAGCATCCGGTTCTTCATGGACGAGATCGTCAAGTCCTACCGGGACGGCAAGAAGCAGGCCACCTAACACATGATCACCACCGAACAGATCAAAGAGTTGCGCGACGCCACGGGCATATCCGTCATGCAGTGCAAGAAGGCCCTGGAAGAGGCCAAGGGCGACCGCGAGAAGGCCCTGGTCATCCTGCGCAAATTGGGTAGCGGCGCGGCAGGGAAGAAAGGCGACAGGACGTTCAAGGCCGGCACCGTAGAGGCCTATATCCATGCCACGGGAGAGGTCGGGGCCATCGTGGAGCTCGACTGCGAGAGCGATTTCGTGTCGGGGAACGACGAGTTCAAGGCCCTGGCCCGCGACATCGCCATGCACGTCACGGCCACCAACCCGAAGTTCGTGAAGAAGGAGGACGTCACCGAGGCCGACAAGAAGGCCGCCAAGGAAGTCTTCGAGGCGGAAGTCAAAAGCCTGCCTGCCGGCAGGCAGGGCAAGCCGGCTGCCATGAGCGCCAAGATCCTCGAAGGCAAGCTCAACGCCTATCTAGCCGAGATGGTCCTCCTCGACCAGCCGTTCATCAAAGACCAGACCACGACCATCAAGGGGTTACTCGACGCGGCCACCCAGAAGTTCGGCGAGAAGATCGCCGTCGGCCGCTTCGCCCGGTTCAAGATCCTCGAACGCTAGGGCGCCAGCGCGCTTCCGCGCCAACATGTACACCACCATCGCAATCTTCTACATCTCCATCGCCGGCATGGCCGCCCTGATCTTATTGAAGAGGCGCGAGCTCAAAACCGGCGTGCCGAGCCTCGTCTCCAAGATGGGCGCCGGCAGCGACCATTTCTTCCAGACCGTCTTCTCGGCCGTGCGCCGCGACCTGTCGTATCTTAATCGCCGGACCGCCGCGGCTATAGCGAGCTGGGCCGCCTACCATGTCCTTCTTCGGATCCGGAACATCTATATCTCGATCAAGTCGCGTTTCATCGCCAATCCGCAGGGCAAGAAGCTCCTGGACGCCGTCCGGGGCCGCGGCGAGGTCTCCGATCACGGCGTCTCGTTCTATCTCCGCCGGATCGCGGCTGATCCCCCGAAGAAATAGAGTTTACAGCCGGGAGCGATTGGTTTACAGTTAAGTCCGCGAGGGCTTTTATTTTTCGCCGGGGTAGCTCAATGGTAGAGCGATCGCTTTGTAAGCGATGGGTTGGAGGTTCAATTCCTCTCCCCGGCTCATTTTCTGAATAACGGCCTTGATGCTATAGTTAAGGCCATGCAACCGGACAAGCACGGCCACCTGCATCCTCTCACCCAGACTATCAGGGAGATATACTCGGTGTTTTACGGCCTCGGTTTCGAGATAGCCCTTGGCCCGGAATTGGAGCGCGAATACTACAACTTCGATGCCCTGAACATCCCGGCCGACCACCCGGCCCGCGACATGCAGGACACCTTTTGGATCAAGGAGAAGCCGAAGGACGACAAGGGCCCAAACGGCCGGCCGCTCGGCAGAAGGCTCCTTGCCACCCAGACTTCGGCGGTCCAGATCCGCTATATGGAGACGCACAAGCCGCCGTTCCGCACCTTAGTGCCCGGCAAGGTCTTCCGGAACGAAGCCACCGACGCCACCCACGAAGCCCAGTTCTATCAGTTGGAAGGGCTCTGGGTCGACAAGCACGTCTCGCTGGCGCATTTGAAAGGCGTCCTCGAGCAGGCCTTCAAGAAGCTCTACGGCGAGAAGTGCGAGATACGCTTCCGGCCGAGCTTCTTCCCGTTCACCGAGCCGTCCGTGGAGGTGGAGGCCAAGTTCGGAGACAAGTGGCTCGAGATGGTCGGAGCAGGCCTCGTCCATCCGAACGTCCTCCGAGCGGGCGGCCTTGATCCGGACGAGTGGCAAGGCCTGGCCTTCGCCTTCGGCATCGATCGCATGGTCATGCTGAAGCACGGCATAGACGACATCCGCCTCCTTTACGGCGGCGACCTCAGGTTCGTGGATCAATTCTAATATGAAGATCTCGCGCAATTGGTTGCAATCCTATTTCGACAAACCTATCCCGCCGGCGGGTGAGCTGGCGGAGCTCCTGACCCTGCATTCTTTCGAAGTCGAGGGCCTGGAGAAAGCCGGCGATGACGACGTCCTGGACGTGAAGATCCTGCCGGACCGCGCGCACTACTGCCTGTCGCACGAAGGAGTGGCGCGGGAGATCTCCGTCCTGACGAAACAACCGTTTGAAGCCGGCCGTAACCCCCCATCCCCTCAAGCCTCGATCGATACGAAGCCGACCATCAAGATTGAAGACCCGAAGTTCTGCCGGCGCTACATGGGCCGGTATGTCGAACTCAGGCCGGTAGAGAAGTTCTATGTCAGATCGAGCCGTCTTTTGGAAGCCATCGGCCAGCGCGCTATAAGCCCGATCGTAGATGCGACCAATCTGGTCATGTACGACATCGGCCAGCCGCTCCACGCCTTCGACGCTGACAAGGTGAAGGGCGCCATCCAAATACGCGCGGCAAAGGAGGGTGAGAAGATCGTCCTCCTCGACGGCCGTGAATTGACATTGACCTCGGCCGACCACGTCATCGCTGACGACCTAGGCCCTTTGGTGGTAGCAGGCGCCAAGGGCGGCAAGCGCGCCGAAGTCTCGGACAAGACGACGCATCTCATCATAGAATCGGCCAATTTTGAGCCGACCGCCGTGCGCCGCACTTCGGCTAGGCACGACATAAGGAGCGAGTCCTCGAAGCGCTACGAGAATGAGCTCACGCCGGAGCTCACGGCTGAAGGCATGGACAACGTGTCGGCCTTGATCAAAGAACTGTCTCCGGAAGCCAGGTTCGGCCCGATCGTCGACGTCTATCCGAACGAGGCGAAGCAGACGACCATTGAATTAGACCCTGCACTGATCGAAGAGCGGTTGGGCGTCAAAGTGCCGCTCGACGAAGCGAAGGGCATCCTTGAGAGGATGAACATCATCATCTCCGAAAAAGGCAAGAAGTGGCAGCTCACTATTCCTTTCAATCGTTTGGATCTGGCGATCCCTGAAGACATCGTCGAGGAGATCGGCCGCATCTACGGCTATGAGCATGTCAAAGGAATCCTGCCGCCGAAGGCGGATAAGCCGGTCGCGGTCCTGCCGATGTTCTACCTTTGCGAAAAGATCAAGAACGTCCTTGTCGCCGAAGGATTCTCCGAAGTCAGCCTTTACACCCTCGTCTCGAAAGGGGAGATTGAGACCGCGCATCCGCTGGCAAAAGATAAGGCATTCGCACGCGCCAATCTGACCGACGGCATGACGGCTTGTGTCGAGAAGAATGCCTTGAATGCCGATCTTCTGGGGCTTGATGCAATTAAAATATTCGAGATCGGCCACGTTTTCACCTCGAAAGGCGAGTCGGCGATGCTTTCTTTGGGCGCGGCACAAGTCAAAAAAGTCAAAGGATTGAAGAGCGAGGCGATCCTGACTGAGGCGGTTAGATCATTAGCCACAGCCCTCGGATCAGATATTCCTGCGCCGAAAGCGATCTCCAAAGGCGTTCACTCTGTCTGCGAGATCAGCCTCGACGAAGTCCTCAAATCTTTCAAACTGCCCCCGAACGTTTCATACGCCGATCTGAAATTCACGGCTGCTTCTGCCAACCGATATAAGAGGTTCTCCCAATACCCGTTCATCGTCCGTGACATCGCCGTTTTCGTGCCTGAATCGGTCCAAGCCGACGCCGTCTGGCAGTCGATCGGAAAGGGGATTGAAAATGCCAAGGCGGCTGAATTATTGGCGCGCCATTCGCTGTTCGACACGTTCAAGAAAGACGGCAAAACTTCGTACGCTTTCCGCATGGTGTTCCAGTCGATGGACAGGACCCTGACCGACGGCGAGGCCAATAAAATAATGGAAAAGATCTACGCGGAGATGAAAGAGAAGGGCTGGGAAGTACGATAAAACCGGTTGACAGCTCCGGCCTCGACTGTATCATTGGGTTCAGACATACCATGAAAACCCATCTTATCTACGCTACTTCGAATCCCGGCAAGATCGTGGAGATCGGCCGGCAACTCGGCCTCCACGGCCTCAAAATCTCGCCGCTGTCTGATTTCGTGCCGGGCAAGCTCGACCCGGAAGAGAACGGCCAGACCTTGGGCGAGAATGTTCTCATCAAGGCTCGGGCTTACGCTGCAGCCATATCGAAGGCTCCGAGCCTGCGCGGAGAGAGATTCATCATCGTCTCCGATGACACTGGTGTCTTCATAGACGGCCTCGATGGCGAACCGGGCATCCACGTCCGGCGCTGGAAAGGGCACAAGATGACCGACGAGGAGATCATTTCCTATGCCTTGGAGCGTCTGAAAGGGCTCACGGGCTCGAAACGCCATGCTCACTTCAGAACGGTCCTCTGCCTGATCCCGGTCGACGAACACGGCTCGGTAGGCGTCCCTGTCACAGTCGAGGGCTCGCTCGATGGCCGCATCACGGAGACCGCCGATCCCATGCGCATCGAAGGCTTCCCGTTCGAACCGATCTTCTATGTCCCGGAGTACAACATGCTCCTCGGCGCCCTGCACCGTCTGCCTGCCGCAGAGAAATCCGGCAAATTGAATCACCGCGAGCGGGCTATCGAGAAGGCTATCCCGATCATCGAAAGGAGGATGCGATAAGGGAGCAAGAGAAGTGAAAGACCGAGCCGCGCTTCCGCGCGGCTTTTTATTGCGGCAAGACAAGGGTTCAGGGGATAAGGGTTTGACTTTTCTTCCGGGATGATATATAGTCAGATCACAGTAACCTCTCACCATAGTCCCCTAAAGGCCTTGTTGGGAAGAATAAACGCCCGACAACAGGGCAATCATGTATCAGAAAAGATTCAGGAACGCAGGCCCTAGCGGCCCACAAAGACAATTCCACTATCGAGGCAAGCCGGGCAGGAAAGACGGCGGTTTTCGCGGCGGAGCAGGCAGGCGCTCGCCGGGCGGCGGTTTCGCCCGTCACATCGACGTCTCCAAATTCATCAACAAGGCGACCATCACCGAGAAGACGGCCCATTTCGTGCCCGAACACTCGTTCACGGATTTCCAGATAGACAACCGGCTGAAGACGAATATCGCCAGCAAGGGATATTTCGTGCCGACCCCCATCCAGGACAAGACCATCCCGCACATCCTGCGCGGCGCCGACCTGGTCGGCCTGGCCAATACGGGCACAGGCAAGACCGCGGCCTTCCTTATCCCGCTCATCAACAAAGTGCTCCTGTCTCCCAAGGAGAAAGTTCTGATCGTCGTGCCGACCAGGGAGCTGGCCCTTCAGATAGAGAGCGAGTTCAAGGGCTTCTCGGCCCATATGAACCTTCACGCCGTCTCCTGCGTCGGCGGTGCTTCTATAGTCTTGCAGATGAAATGGCTTTCCAAGCCGACGCAATTCATTATCGGCACACCCGGACGCTTGAAAGACCTCATGGAGCGCGGCAAGATAGACCTCTCGAAGTTCGCCACGGTGGTCCTCGATGAGGCCGACCGGATGCTCGACATGGGATTCATCGGCGACGTGAAGTTCATGCTGTCGAAGATGCCGGCCTGCCGCCATACGCTCTTCTTCGCGGCCACGACCTCGCGCGAAGTCGACAACTTGATCAAGGTATTCCTGAAGGACCCGGTCGTGATCTCGGTCAAGACGGGCGACACGGCCGAACAGGTGGAACAGGACGTCGTCCGCGTGCCGGTCGGCCAGAACAAGTTCGAGATCCTCTGCGCCCTCCTCCGCAACCCGGAATTCGACAAGGTGCTCATCTTCGGCAAGACCAAGTACGGCGTGGAGCGCCTGGCCCGCAACCTTTGCGCCGCCGGCCACGTCGCCGAGTCCATCCACGGCAACAAGAATCAGAACCAGCGGGTCAAGGCCCTTAGGCTCTTCACCGACCATCATGTGAAGATCCTTTGCGCCACCGACGTGGCCGCCCGCGGCCTCGACATCTCCGGCGTCTCCCACGTCATCAATTACGACACCCCAGCTACCTACGAAGACTACGTCCACAGGATCGGTCGCACCGGCCGGGCGGGGAAGAAAGGCAAGGCCCTGACGTTCGTGTAAAGATCGGCAGCCGGGATGATATAATCATCCCATGACCGAACCAGACTCCCCGCACGTCGTCGCCATCCCGCCGTTCGTTTTCCTCGGCGGATTTTTCATCGCATTGATCCTTCAATGGCTCCTGCCGGTCCATGTATTTTCCGGGATCGCCTGGAAGACCGTCGGCTGGATCGTAGCCCTCATAAGCGGCATCCTGGCCCTCTCGGGCTTCCGCGCCATGCACAGGATCGGCACGAATATCGACGTCCGCAAGCCGGCCCTGGCCATCGTCTCCACGGGCCCTTTCAGATACACCCGCAATCCCTTGTACCTCTCGCTCGTCCTCCTGTATATCGGCATAGCCCTCTTCTTTGACATGGTCTGGCTCCTCGCGATCCTCGTGCCTATCGTCCTCGTCATCCATTACGGCGTCATCCGCCGCGAGGAGCGGTACCTGGAGGGGAAGTTCGGGGAAAGCTACCTCGAGTACAAGAAGAAGGTCAGGAGGTGGGTGTAGTAGTATCGCTGGAATGGGGATAGGAGTATAATCAACCCATTATATGCACGGCCAGCCGGTCGTGATGCCCCATGATCGGAAGTCGCTCACACAGGTGGGCAGATTTTTGATCCGGGGATTAATAACTGGTCATTATTCTATATGATTAAAATCAAGACGAGCCAGACTATCAAGGATCCCAATAACAAGATCGTTCTCTACACCGACAAGCGCGGCAATGTCGAACTGCGCGCCGATGTCGAGAAGGATACGATGTGGGCGACGCAAGAGCAGATTGCGCGACTTTTCCAAGTATCAAGGCCTAACGTCACTATGCATCTCAAAAATATCTTTAAGACAAGAGAGCTCAATGAGAATTCAGTTAGTAAGGATTTCTTACTAACTGCCAAAGACGGCAAGCAATACCTCACTAGATTTCATAATCTCGATGTCATAATTGCTGTCGGTTATCGCATTAATTCCAAGAAAGCCACTCAATTCCGCATCTGGGCGACGAGGATCCTGCACGACTATCTGGTCAAAAGTTATGCCCTCAACCGGCGCACGCTTGCCAAATCCCAGGAAAGCCTCGACGGTCTGCATGAAGCCCTCACATTCATCGAATCAAGATCGCAGGGCAAGCCATTGAAAGCGAAGCTGACCTTGAGACTGACCAAGGATCTGCTACACTAGAGGCATCATGAATGACCTAAAACCATACAGCGCCGACATCGAGAAGCTCACCTTGGAGAACACGGATTTCCGCCGGGTCCTCTACACGGCGGCCCATAGCCAGCTCGTCCTGATGTCGCTCCTGCCCGGCGAAGAGATCGGCGCCGAAGTCCACCACGTCGACCAATTCTTCCGCTTCGAGGCCGGCCTCGGCAAGGCGGTGATCGACGGCAAGGAATACCCCGTCGAGGACGGCTCCGCTCTTCTCGTGCCCGCCGGCTCCGAGCACAATATCGTCAATACCGGCGCCGTTCCCATGAAGCTCTACACCGTCTATGCCCCCGCCAATCACATCGCCGGCCGGGTCCACAAGACCAAGGCCGATGCCGAGAAGGATGTCGAGGATGAAGAGTTTGGGAAGTAGTTTCCTTAAAGTATCGAATTTTCTCAAAAGTGTTAGAATTGTACGAATGAAAGAAAATCCGGTTGAAGTTTATATTTCCGCAATAATTGCTGAATTCAAGAGCGGTCAGGCGACTGAACACGCCTATCGTCCTGCCCTGAAAGCACTTTTTGAGTCCGTCGTGCCGAGATTACAGGCTATAAACGATCCCAAGCATTCCGAGCACGGCGCACCAGACTTCGCCTTGATGCGTTCTAAAGAATTAAGCGCTGGCTATGCTGAAGCTAAGGATGTGAAGGAGAATCTTGATGATACTGAAAAGAGTGAGCAGATGGAACGGTATCTCGAATACGGTTCGCTCATTCTTACTAACTACCTGGAGTTCCGCTTCTATCGGCATGGCAATAAATATGGTGAGCCAATCATTGTTGCGAAATTAGTTAACAATGAAATTGTGCCGAATGAAAAAGCATATGCTGATCTGGAGGATGCGATCAAGACCTTTCTAACACAGACTGAAGCAATTACCTCAAGCACTAAACTGGCGAAAATCATGGGAGATAAGGCACGGCGTATTCGCTCTAAAGTGAGCGAGTATGTGTCTAATCCGCATGGACGAAATGAGGAACTTCGGCGTATGTATGAATCGTTCAAAAAGATCTTGATTCACGACTTGTCCGAAGATCAATTCGCTGACATGTATGCTCAGACGCTGGTCTACGGTCTCTTCGCAGCGCGATATGAAGATAAGACTACCGGTAATTTCACCCGTGCCGAGGCACGCGACCTGGTGCCGCATTCCAATCCGTTCCTGCGCAGTTTCTTTGATCATATCGTTGGCGCGGATTTCGATATACGCCTGGCCATCATTGTCAATGAACTGTGCGAGGTGTTCAAGAACGCTGATGTCCACGCCCTCATGAACGCCTATGTGACGCAAAAAGGTCTGCATGGCTCCGATGACAAAGAGTCGGTTGATCCAGTCATACATTTCTACGAGGATTTTCTGAAAGAGTACGATGCCGAGAAGCGCAAGGCGCTTGGAGCATTCTATACACCCTTACCTGTGGTGCGATTCATCGTCCGTGCCACCGATTACCTCCTTGAAAAAGACTTCGGCTTGGCCGGCGGGCTTTCCAATACGACAGAGATCGAAGTCAAGACGACTAAACAAGGTAAGAACGGTAAAGAATCTATTCATAAAGTCCAGATTCTAGATCCGGCGATGGGGACGGGCACCTTCTTGAATGAAGTGGTGAAAAATATCCTCGCGCGTTTCAAAGATCAGGAAGGGAGATGGAAATCGTATGTCGAGAACGACCTTTTGCCGCGCTTGCATGGATTTGAACTGATGATGGCACCATATACTATTGCGCACCTCAAGATTGCCATGACTCTACATGACAGCGGCATCACCGATTTCAACCATCGCCTTGGGTTTTACCTGACGAATTCGCTGGAGGAGGGAGTTAAGGTCGAAGAATCGCTCTTCGGATTCGGTTTCGGGCAGAGTATTACCGATGAAAGCAAGGCCGCGGCCAAGATCAAGAACGAAACACCAATCATGGTGGTTATGGGAAATCCGCCGTATAGCGTGAGCTCGTCCAATAAAGGTGAATGGATACAAGAGCTTATCAAGGTCTATAAAAAATATTTGGGCGAGCGCAAGATCAACCTCGACGATGATTACATTAAATTCCTTCGCCTCTCGGAACATTTTATCGAGAAGAACGGGAGTGGTGTCGTGGCTATGATCACCAACAATTCGTACATTGACGGCATTACGCATCGGCAGATGAGGAAACATTTACTGGAAACTTTCGACAGTATTTATATACTTGATTTACACGGCAATTCCAAAAAGAAGGAGAAAGCGCCCAATGGCGGCAAAGATGAGAATGTCTTTGACATCCAGCAAGGCGTAGCCATTTCAATCTTTGTACGAAAGGAAGGAAAAAAGAAAGAGCTGGGCACTGTGTATCACGCCGAATTATATGGAAAACGCGAGAGCAAATTTGAAGTGCTCAATAAAAGCGATCTGGCAACGATGAAGTGGAACAAGCTCGAATATGCCGAGCCGTATTACTTCTTTGTGCCGAAGGATTTTGGTACGGGGAGTGAATACAAGAAAGGGTTCTCTGTAATTGAGGTTTTCAATGAATACAATTCTGGCATTCAGACAAAGCGTGATGATTTAACCATAAGATTTGACAAAGAAGATATTGAGACTGTTGCAGTTGATATGCAAAATCTCCCAGTTGAAGAAATTCGTAAAAAATATCATCTACCGGAAGATGGACGAGATTGGAAAGTTGAATGGGCAAAAAAAGATCTTCAGGATGGTTCAAGGGTTGAAAAAATTCAGTACAGACCATTTGATACGCGTTTTACAGTCTACACGGGTCATTCCAAAGGATTTATCGCTTACCCAAGGGAAAAGACAAATAAAAATATCGTTGGTAAGGACAACCTGTCTTTACTTACGAGCCGAATGATTCCACCGACTCAAGATTTTGATAGGAGTCTTGTCACGAAGGATATTTCTGATATTCATGCCGTAAGTGATCAAACATATGTATTTCCACTTTACCTGTACGCCGATGACAATTCGAAATTACCAAATCTTCAAAAAGGAATTGTTGAGCAAATAGAAAAAATTGTTGGTGAGGTTTTTCCTGAAGACATTTTTGATTATATTTACGCAGTTTTATATTCTCCGACTTATCGAGAGAAATACAAGGAATTCCTTAAGATCGATTATCCTCGCGTGCCGTATCCGAGAGATACAGAATCATTCAAGTTACTTGTGGCCTTGGGCAGGGAATTGCGCGAGCTTCACCTCATGGAATCGCCGAAGCTGAATACGCTCATAACGACATTCCCGGAATCCGGAAGTGATACTGTCGAGGCGAAGTATCCAAAGCATCAGGACAACAAAGTCTTTATCAATAAAATGCAATATTTCGGCGGTGTGCCAGAGACTGCCTGGAATTTCTATATAGGCGGCTACCAGCCGGCACAGAAGTGGTTGAAAGATCGGCAGGGGAAAAGGCTAACTAGTGAAGAGATTAAACACTATCAGAAAATAATTGCGGTGTTAGTTGAAACAGAAAAGATTACTATGGAAATTGTTAAAATATAATGATGCAGAAGATTATTGAATCAGTAAAAAGGGGCGGCTTTAAAAGAGATCTTATTAAAAAAGGTCGCACTAAACATCTTCTAGTTAAAGGAGATTGTGAAGAAGTTATAAAATCTCTACCTGTAGGGAGTATTGATCTTATTATCACTGACCCCCCATACAATAAAGGTCTTGATTATGGAGATAAGTTTAATGACTCGCGATCTCAGTCAGAATATTATAAGTGGCTAAAAAGTAGATTAAAGGATATTCCTAGAATACTCAACGACAAAGGAAGTTTTTATATAATTAGTTATCCAGAAATCAGTGCACGCCTCCTTCCTTTTCTTGAGGATGAATTGAACTTGAATTATCGCGGTTGGATTACCTGGCATTATCCTACCAATATTGGCCATTCAAGTAAAAATTACACACGCAGTCAAAGAAGCATATTGTTTTTTACAAAAACAAAGAACTATTCTTTTAATAGAGAGAAGCTGATTCAACATTATAAAAATCCAACAGCACCTGTCATAAGAAAAAGAATCGCACAGGGACATAAAGGGAGAACATCATATGATCTATTTCGGTTTTTAGACCTAATAGAATTACAAAAAGGATTAGTTGATGTTATTGACGTCGATTTGTTAAAAAACAATTCAAAAGACCGTCTCAGAAACTTAAATAGTAAGTTTAAACCAGTGTCTTCACTGGCTGAATTGAGAAGGAAAGACCATCCTTGCCAACTACCATTGGCCTTGCTAGAACTCTTTATAAAAGTCAGTAGTAATAAAGGCAACACTATATTAGATCCTTTTGCTGGTACATTTACGACCTCTGTAGCCGCAGGTAAGTTAAACAGGAACTCTGTTGGAATTGAATTGAACAGTAAGTTCCTAAATTTTGGTCTAAGGAGAATAAAGAATTTACCATGAGCCCAAATCTCGAAGAGACAGTTGAGCACAAACGATTGAAAAGAAAGATTCAGGATATTGCCTCAACCTGTGAAATTTCTTCTGACAAGGAGGTTATTCTTAATTTTACTGGGGATAAAGAGGAAGATGGAAATCTTACAGTGGAACGTTCTGCTGATGTAGTGATGTATGGCAAAAACAGAGGTAAAAAGTTTATTTTCATATTTGAATGTAAGGGAGGAAAAAATTTTGATTCAATAAATAAGGAAATTAGTTCCTGGGAAGCAGACATCCAAAAAATTCAAGGCGGTAGGTCAAAACTGATTTCATCGGCGGATAATAAAATAAAGATAACTGATCTTGAAAATTTAGATAAGGTGAAAGTATGTTATGTATTTGGGAAATATTTTGATGTTGAGAAATTCGTCACACTTTCGAAGACATTTCAAAGACGTGGTTTTATCGCTTGGAATAATAATGCTGTCATTTATTATAATAAGGTTGGTAGAACGCTTGGAAAATGGATTAAGTACGAGCTATACAAAGAGTTCAATATAAGTTTTGAGGAGCGCCAGATATGTAAAGAAGGGGCTGTACAGATAAGACAGGGTGACTGGGAAATGTATCTACTAGGTGTTTATCCTGCGGTTTTATTAAAAATTGGTTATGTTTCTCGAAGAGCCTCGGGCAAACCTGAGGCTTATCAGCGTATTCTCAATAAAGATAGAATCAAAAAGGTTTCTGATTTTATAAAGTCGAAGGGAGCTATCTTGCCCAATGCGATCATTCTAGCATTTGATGATGATAAAGATATTCAGGGTAAGATATCCTATACAAATGGTATCTTGAAATTTCCAAAGATATATTCTTCCGCATGGATTATTGATGGACAGCATCGGATATTTGGATTCCTAGGTACAAAGTTTGAAGACACTGATCCTGATGATCCGGCAGAAGAATTTAAATTGCCTGTTGTGGCTTTTAGGAAACTCGATGATGTTATGCAGAACCGAACATTTGTTAGCATAAACTACAACCAAAAGAAAATTGACCCCACCCTCTTGTGCGACTTAGCAAGATCAGTGCCAGACCTTACTAATGAACTCACATGGCCAAGTTTACTTGTATCAGAGTTAAATAAGAAGGGATCGTTCAAAGATAGGGTAAAGATATCTGAACTAGATGGGAGAAGACCGATATCTCTTTCAAGCTTTGCTAGGTATGGTCTTTTGGAGGGCTTATTGGGATTTAACAAGAAAGCACATGATTATCAAGGTGTGCTATTTAAATTTGCTCCATTTAATGATAGGGCTCAGTTGAAAAATTTAAAAAATCAGGGCTCTCTTAAAAAACAGTCGGATCTTTTACGTAGATATTTTGGTGGGGTTGAGAAAAATACAACAAAGACAAGCCCAAGAAGAGACCCATGGAAAAATATAAAACAATATTCTCTTTTAAAACCAGCTGGTATAAATGCCTTACTATTGGTTTTATCAAGGATAATGGAAAAATATCCTAAAGCAGATCTTGATTTTGAACAGTACTTGAAACCTCTTAAAGGAATGAAGTTCAGTAGATCCTACGTTTCTCAACAGGGTGGCGGCTGGAAGGGTTTTCGATCTCTCGCAAACTCTATTTTAAGAAAGCTAAATCAGAAGCATCCTAAAGATAGGTTGAGGATATTTGGGGAAAAAGATAAATGGTAATAACAATTCATTAACATAGATCATGCCCACCCCCTGCTCAAAAATCGTTGTCTATGTCCCTCTAACTTACGCCGAAGTGGTGCGCCAAGCGATCGGCGCGGCGGGCGGGGGAAAGCTGGGGAAGTATTCACTCTGCAGTTTCTCGGTGCGAGGCGTCGGACGATTCAAGCCGGAGGAAGGGGCGCGGCCGTATATCGGCATAGCGGGGAAATTGGAAGAAGTCGAGGAAGAGCGGATTGAAGTGACGCGCGATGATGCTGTGGTAAGCAGCGTGATCGCAGCTATAAAGAAAGTTCATCCGTACGAAGAAGTGGCGATGGATGTCTACAAGCTTGGGTGATATGCACCACACCTACATCCTCCGATGCGCCGATGGCACGCTCTACGTCGGCTGTACGAACGACCTCAAGAAGCGCCTGCGGGAGCACAACCATGCGAAGTCGGGCGCTCATTATACGAAGATCCGCCGGCCGGTCTCTCTCGTCTGGAGCGAGGCGCATCGGACGCTCGCCCGGGCACGCGAGAGGGAAGCGGCCCTGAAGCGCATGACGCGCGCGGAGAAGCTTATGGTCATAAGGAAATAGGGAATAAAAAACCCGCGCACGGTTGGGACGTAGCGCGGGTCGCGGGCGGAAGGGACGGCGGATCAGGACGCTGACGGAACGGCCGCCAGGAATCCGGCGATCTTCTCGTACTCGATGTCTAGGTTGAGTCTCCGGTGAAGAGCATTCGCGATCTTCCGCGCCCCCTCGAGGTCGGTGTCTCTGACGACGAGATAAGGCGCCGGAACAGGATTGTCGCACCATTTGGTGTCTGCCGGCACGATCGTGACGATAGCATCGCCACCCAGACCGAGCTGGCACACGATGGCGGCGACGTTTACCCAGACGTTCTCGACTACGTTTTTATCGAAGCCGACGATAAGGATGTTGGGCATTCAAGCCTCCGTTTCTGTAAGTTGATCGTTGATCGAAATTGGGCTCTTCAAAACATCAAAGAGCGGTACGCGACAACTATAACACATTATATATTATAAAGTCAAGTAGGTATCGGCCCTAAAGGTGCCGTGCTTGTTTTTGGCTTCCGCTGTGGTATTGTCGTAATAGACCTAAAAACAAAGGAAAGGACATCGTGAAGACCATAGATTACGGACCGCTCAACGAGCACGCCGTCGGCGTGATATTGAAGGACATGATGCGCCGGGCCATGGAGGAGATCTGGAAGCGGCGCGTCGATTTCACGGCCGAGGAGAAGATCGTCGACTACAAGGCCGACCCCAAGGACCGGGTGACCGATGCCGATTTCGCCGCCCAGGAGATCCTTCTGCGCAAGATACTCGAATGCTTCCCGGGATACGGCATCGTGGCCGAAGAGAAGGGCTTCGCACGGGAGTGCACGCTTCCCGGCGCATGCCTCTTCTTCACCGTCGATCCGCTCGACGGCACCAAGGCTTTCGAGCGCCGGCAATCTCACGGTTTCGGGCCGATGCTCTCGCTCTCGACGCCGGACGAGGTCGTCTCCTCTTTCGTCGGGGACGCCATGACCAAGGAGCTCTACTACTATCGCCCGGGCTCCCCGAAGGTCCACCGCTTGAACTTCGGCGACCACCGGTACGAGCGCCTGGCGCCCGATCCCGGCCGGCCGCTCTCGGACCAGTACGTGCTCTTGCGCGACGACCCCCGGGACCTGCCGGAGATCTACTGCCGGATCGCACAAGCTACGAAGCACGGCGGCATCTTCAAGCAGATCGAAGTGTCCGGCGGCGGCCTCGGCACAGGCATGGCCAGGCTCTGGAAAGGCGAAGTCGGGGCCTATGTCATGAAGGCGGGCGTGCAGCAGCCCTGGGATCTCCTGCCCGTGTGGGGGATGTCGGCAAGGCTCGGCTTCATCTGGCTCACGCATGATGGTGGCGACGGGCGCTGGCTTGCAAGGGAGCTCCGCCCCTCGATGAAGGCCGTGTCCTTCGCGACGCCTTCGATCGTCATCCACAGGAGCCGGCTCCATGAATTCGAGTCGGTCATCGGCTCGTGGGTCCTGTAGCGAGCTCCATGGCGGGAGAGCATCCTCCCGCCTTTTTATATAACGCTATGATCCTCCGCAATGCCTCCTAGGCGGTGGCTGTGCCTGCCTGAATCCAGGCTACAAGCGCGCGGAACCAGGGTTCCGCGCGCTTTTTTGTTTTCGAGATGAAGCAAAATAAAACCCGTCCTGCGGAGAACGGGTTCTCGTGCAGAACGGATTACGACACGATTCAGACCAGAGTCGCGGCCATCCCCAGCGTTTTGCTGGCTGGTGATGTCCGGAAGCACCGCATGACGAAATCGTCCGTCACGCGATACTTGTCGTCGGTGCCGAGGACGATCCATCCGCCGCCGACCGGCTCGGTCTCGGGCATGGCGCCCAAGAGGACCGCCGGACCGTTGAGCACGTTTTCTCCCTGATCGACAAGCTGGTTGAAGCGGAAGCCGTCATGATGGCCGGCTTCTCGGTAGACGGACTCGATCTCGTCGCGGGTGAACGGGATCCAGCCGCCGAGTTTCTGGCACAACCTGACGACATAGTAGGCCGAGATCTCGGTTTCCGCGTTGCCGAAGGCATCCCAGAAACGCCTGAAGCCCTCGCCGATATGGATGTCACAAGGCTGTACAGGGAACTGGCTACCGTCTGTGATGATTCGTTTGGTCGACATAAAGCCCTTTCCTTGGTTGGAGGTTACACTGACAAAAAACGATTGTTCGTGATGCAATATAGCACACCTTCTGCATATTTGTCAATAAACCAAAATCTCTCTATTCCCGCGTGCTATAATCTCCCTCAATGCCTCCGGAACAGCCGCGCAAGATCCTGGGATTGCCGAAGAACATCTTCATGCTGGGACTCACCAGCTTCTTCAACGACTTCTCGAATGAGATGATCGTGGCGGCCTTCCCGGCCTTCTTCACGTCGGTCCTCCGGGCGGGGGCGGCGTCGCTAGGCCTCGTGGAAGGCGTGGCCGACGGGGTGGCCAACTTCCTGCGCATATATTCAGGCCGTCTGTCCGACAAGATCCAGCGGCGCCGGGTCTTCATGTTCGCCGGCTACGGTCTGTCAGTCATCGTCCGGCCGCTCTATCTCCTGGCGGGGAGCGTGGCCGCCGTTCTCGGCCTGCGCGTCACTGACCGGATAGGCAAGGGCGTCCGCGAAGCGCCGCGCGACGTCATCATCTCCGCTTCGGCCGCTCCGGAAGAGATCGGCCGGTCGTTCGGCTATCACCGGGCCATGGACACCGCCGGGGCCATCGTCGGGCCGCTCGCCGCGTACTTCATACTCTTGCATTGGCCGGTCATGCTGGGAACCAACGGCTTCACCGTCATCTTCATCTCGGCTTCCGTCATCGGCTTGTTCGCCATAGCCACCATCTTCTTCGTGACCGACATCGTCGGCAGGAAAGATGCGAACGGAGCGCCGGTCTTGTCGGTCGCGGCCTTCCGCGTATTGCCGCGCGGCTTCAGGGTCTATCTCGCCGCCATATTCCTCCTGTCGATCGGCACCCTGCCCACTGCTGTGACTCTCTTGAAGACCACTTCCATCCACCTCATGATCGCCGACATCCCGCTCTTCTACATGATCTATTCCATCGCCTACGCCGCTTTTTCTTACAGCGCCGGCAAGTTGAGCGACACGGTCGGCACGGCCAAGGTCCTCGTCTACGGCTATGTCTTCCTGCTCGTCTCGTACTTGATGCTCGGTTATGCCGAGAGCGCCGTCTTCCTGGGCTCGGCCTTCGCCGTGATGGGCGTCTTCTCGGCCGCCACGGACGCGACAGAGCGCGCCTGGACCGGCCGGTTGGTGCCTTTCGAGCATCGCGGGGCCGCCTACGGCTTGTTCCAAGCAGCCGTCGGCTTCGGAGCTCTCGTCGCTGGCGTCGCCGGAGGCTGGCTGTGGCAGGCCTACAGCCCAGCCGCGGCGCTTTTGGGGAGCGGAGGATTGGTAGCTATAGGGTTGGTGGTGCTTTTGATCTCGATACCGTTAGGCAAGAGAGGGATATAAAAAAGAGCCTGGCGCGATGGCGCGCAAGGCTCATGACAGGGTGGGGGCCTTGTTCGACCGCTCACAATGCCCGGTCCAAGACTTTTTTGTACTCCAGCACTCCCTGCAAGTTCTTCAATCTGGCCTGGATCTCGATCCCCTTGCCGACACTCTCGGCCATGTGGAGGGCGTCAGGCACTTTGATGACCCTTAAATTCCCGATGACCCGATTGACCGTGTCGCCATCGATCGCCGCACCGGACTCGGCGCATTCGCGGAGAGCGCGCTTGACGTCTTCGACGGTCGGGCGATGCGCATTCTTTAATTCGGCGAACGGGTCGGTCGATTTCTTCTTACTCTTAGCCATGGTCTGATTTCCTTCGATGTTGAATGTTTTACTGAAAGAACTGACGTGAATGCGTAAGGGTAGCATGACGGAGTCGTTCGCGTCAAATCTTTTGCGGGAAGATAAAAAAATAGCCCGGCGCGATCGGCAGTCTCGCGCCGGGACTAGATTGCTGTATTCTCGGGACCCGTTTTGCAATGGGGTCTCACGGTTGGGCGTCTTTCGCCATTTGCATGATGGAGAAGCATTCCCTTTTGGGAATGGACCGATTAATTTGGCGCCAGTTGAGTCTCTTCCCGGGCGGCGCGTAACTAATCACAGCATGGTCGGCACGTTCGGCGCAGCCTGTTTTTATCCTGGTCCCAGTGCGCTCCAGCCCTTTGGGGGCGGGCTTACACACTTCCTTTACGGGACGAGGCGCGCCGAAACTTTGATGAGCTATTTCGTGCTCGCGTCTGGCCCGGATTGACTCAGGGCCCGCGATCACGAGTACTCTAGTGTAACATATTAATAGTAATTGTCAATATACTTATATTTACAAACCGGGGACTGACGCAATGTGCACAAGAATGCCCATATTTGTAGCCACATTTTCGCGATTTTAAAGCGTGCATTTTGACCGATTTTCTGCTATGATTTAAGGGCAAAAGCTCTAAGCTTTTTCGTTTATGGCCAAGGAAAAACCAGCTAAAAAGGACCGGAAAACCGACCAGAAATCGAGCCTGCTGGCCGGCAAGCATGGCGGCTATACCGCCGAATCAATCACCGTTCTCGAAGGCCTCGAGCCCGTCAGGAAGCGTCCGGGCATGTACATCGGCACCACCGGGCCGGACGGCTTGCATCATCTCATCACCGAGATCTTCGACAACTCCCGCGACGAGGCCATGGGCGGCTTCGCCAACGACATCGAGATCGCCCTCCTGCCGGGCAATCGGGTGCGGGTCGTCGACAATGGCCGCGGCATCCCCGTGGATATCCACAAACAAACACGGGTCTCGGCTCTCGAGACCATCATGACCACTCTCCATTCCGGCGCCAAATTCGGCGGCGACAAGACCGGTTACAAAGTCTCCGGCGGCCTCCACGGCGTCGGCGCTTCGGTGGTGAACGCCCTTTCCATATATATGCGCGTGGTCGTCCACCGCGACGGGGGGATGTACGTCCAGGAATATTCGCGCGGCAAGCGCAAGGCCGCGGTCAAGAAGGTCGGCTCGTCCAAGCTCCACGGCACCATCGTCACTTTCGAGCCCGACCCAGAGATCTTCAAGGAAGGCATCAAGTTCGAATGGAACCGCATCGTCACCCACATGCGCCAGCAGGCCTATCTCGTCAAAGGCCTGCGCATCTCGGTGATCGACGCTTCAGGCCAGGTGCCGACCTTCGGGGAGGACGACGAGCTCTTCTACTTGCGCGAGACCGGCGTCGAGGCGCCGTCCTACACCTTCTTCTTCGAGGGCGGCCTCGTCTCGCTCATCAAGTTCTCGAACCAGCTCCTCCGGCCCGTCCACCGCAACATCTTCTACGTCGAGAAGAAGATCGGCGGCGTCGAATCCGTGGAAGTGGCTCTGCAGTACGCCGACGACGTCACTTCGAGGATCATGCCTTTCGCCAACAACATATACAACATCGAAGGCGGCACCCATCTGACCGGCTTCAAGACCGCCCTGACTCGCACTTTGAATAATTACGCCAAGAATAATGGCCTCGCCAAGAACGGCGAGGAGACTTTTACCGGCGACGACGCCCTGGAAGGCTTGACCGCCGTCATCTCGGTGAAGCTCCGCGAGATCCAGTTCGAAGGCCAGACCAAGGCCAAGCTCGGCTCGATGGAAGCCCAGTCGGCGGTCAACACCGTCTTCGGCGACGCCTTCGCCGCCTTCCTCGAGGAGAATCCGGATGACGCCAGGTCCATAATCGGCAAGGTCATCCTGGCCATGAAAGCCAGGAAGGCCGCCAAGGCCGCCAAGGATTCGGTCCTCAGGAAGGGCGCCCTTGAAGGCATGACTCTGCCGGGCAAGCTCGCCGATTGCCAGTCGAGCGACCCCGCCGAATCCGAGCTCTTCATCGTCGAGGGCGATTCCGCCGGCGGCACCGCCAAACAGGGCCGTGACCGGCGCATCCAGGCCATCCTGCCCCTTCGCGGCAAGATCTTGAATATAGAGCGCGCTCGCCTCGACCGCATGCTGGGGAGCGAGCAGATCAAGAACCTGGTCCTCGCCTTCGGCACCGCGATCGGCGACACCTTCGATATCGCCAATCTCCGCTACCACAAGATAATCATGGCCACCGATGCCGACGTCGACGGCGCCCATATCCGCACCCTCATCCTGACCTTGCTCTACCGCTACTTCAAGCCCTTGATCGAGGGTGGTTATGTCTACATCGCCCAGCCGCCCCTCTACAAGGTCAAGCGCGGCAAAGAGATCCTGTATTTCTATGACGAGCAGTCGAAGGTCAAGGCCCTAGGCAAAGTCGACGAGTCGCAGATGATCGAAGAGACAGAGGCCGAATTGGAGGCCGACAAGGAGCGTTTACTCGAGGCTGCTGTCGCGCCCGCCGAAGGAGCCGCAGAGATTGAAGGCAAGCCGAAAGGGCGCGAGAAGATCTCCATCCAGCGCTACAAAGGTCTCGGCGAGATGAACTCCGATGAGCTCTGGGAGACCACCATGGACCCTGCCCGCCGCATCTTGAAGCAAGTGACCATCGAAGACGCCCAGGAAGCCGACAAGGTCTTCGACATGCTGATGGGCGACGACGTGCCCGCTCGTAAGTCTTTCATCCAGTCCAACGCCAAACTGGCGACTCTCGATATCTGATAGGGCGGGACTAACGAGGAAGAGATACTTCGTTCCGAGATACCTCCGCAGACGATTTCCAGCAGGAAATCGTCGAGGATAAGGAAAAACCCCTGCAGGGGTTTTTCCGGGTATCGAGGGATGAAGTATCTCTTCCTCGTTAAATGGTCTTCACTTTCAGCTTCGATTGGCGCTTCCTGTCGAGCAAGGGCAATCTCAGGATGAGCAGGCCGTGCTTCTCCAGGGCTTCCGCTTCATCCACGTCTATCTCTTCGGGGAGCGATATCGTCCTGGAGAACGAGCCCCAATAGAGCTCGCGCATCAGGTAATCGTCTTCTTCGGCCGCCTTCTCTTCCTCGCGCCGGCCGCGGATCGTCACCGAATCTCTCGTCAGGGAGACGTCCAGGTCTTCCGGCCGCACCCCCGCGATCATCGATTTGACCACGATCATGTCCGGTGTCTGGTAGACGTCCACCGTGAGCTCCGCGTCCCTGTCCGATTCCTCGTCTATCCATGAGGAAGCCTCGCCGTTCTCGGCGTGCCGGCCGTTCTTCGGGCCGACGGAAAGAGGCCTCGGTTCGCCTCCCTCGTCTTCATCCAGGCGCACCGCCCCGGTCAGGCGCTCGAAGAACGATCTTTTGTCTTTGCTCATGTTCGTTTGGATTAGGTTTATCGGTCTTGATTATACCTCCGTCGCCGCCGGATTGGCCAGCCTCGGCTTCACGGCTTTCACTTCCTCGAAAAGGATGATCATGATGACCACCGCTCCCCAGATCCAGCCGAAAGCCTTCAAGGTGTCCATGACCCCGGCCCCGACGATGGCGATATTGAAAGCCGAATGGATGGCTATGGCTCCGGCTAGGCCGACCGCCCAAGCCAGGAATTTGGCGAAGCGGCCGCGATAGAAGGCGAGGCCCAGGAAGAAGCCGATAAGCCCGGAGGAGACCACATGGACCAGGGTGGCGCCGATGAAGCGCATGTTGCCGGTCGTTATGCTGACGGACAGGCTGCCGCTCGTCAAGGGCCCCATGACGAACAGGGTATTCTCCAGAGCGGCGAAGCCGAGGGCCACGGCGATCGTGTAGATCATGGCGTCGATCGGCTCGTCATAATGGCGGGAATGCAGGGCGATCGCCGCCACGGCCACGAATTTCAGGACCTCTTCGATCCCCGCCCACCAGGCGTACATAGACGGTCCGCTGAGGAGGGCGGCCGCGGACTTTTCGGCCGGGATGGCCAGGAAGACGGCGCACATGCCGCCGAGGAAACAGCCCATAAGGAGAGAACGCGGCTCCGGCTGATCCGTATCCTCCCTCGTCCAGAAGAAGAGCCAGATCAAGGACGGCACCACGCCGGCGATGAGGGCATATACGAATCCGGTGACTGTCATGGAGATATTATATCAGAACAGGCCCGTCCGTTCCCGCCTTTATGGTATCATCAGCCCATGAAGAAAAAGGGCCGCGAGATATACCCGGACGAAGTGCTCATAGACTCGAGCAACCTGCCGAATTTCGACACGGATCAGCTCGAAGGCAGGCTGGAGAAGCCCATCTCCCGCGCCGCCCTCTACGCGGTCGGCGGATCCTTCGTCCTGCTCGCTCTCGTCTTCCTCGGCCAGGCCCTGAATCTGGACGTCGTCCACGGCGGCGAGTATCTGACGAAGAGCCAGAACAACCTCCTGCGTCCCGTGCCGATATTCTCGAGCCGCGGCGAGATCCTGGACCGCAACAGCGTTCCGCTTGCCTGGAACGCCCCGGCCGAAGCTCCCGCGACCGGCACCCCGTCCGGCTTCGTCGAAGACTCCGTGCCCCAAAGGGAATACGCCACCACCACGGGCCTCTCCCACGTCTTGGGCTACGTCCAATATCCTTCGAAGGACAAGAACGGCTTCTATTACCAGAACGACTTCGAGGGCGTGGACGGCGTCGAGAAGTACTACAATGACCGGCTGACCGGCGAGAACGGCTCGCGTCTCGTGGAAGTCGACGCCCACGGCGACGTCATCTCGCAGAATGTCGTCAAGCCGCCGCAAGCCGGGGAGACCGTCAAGCTCTCCATAGACAGCCGGGTCCAATCGGCCCTCTACCAGAACATAAGAGCGATCGCCAGCGAATACGGCTTCACCGGCGGGGCCGGCGTCATCATGGATGTCAAGACCGGCGAGATCCTGGCCATGACGAGCTATCCGGAATACGGCTCGCAGGTGATGTCCGATAAGACCGACCAGAATGCGATCAGGGCGGCCCTTGCCAATAAGAACCTGCCTTTCCTCGACCGGGCCGTCGGCGGCCTCTATACGCCGGGCTCGATCGTCAAGCCCTATGTGGCCATGGGCGTCCTTAACGAGAACATCATCAGTCCGACGGACGTCATCGTCACCACCGGCTCCATTTCGGTGCCCAATCCGTACGACCCGAAGGTCATGAACGTTTTCCGCGACTGGAGCGACCTCGGGCCGCTAGACCTCTACCACGCCATCGCCATGTCCTCGGACGCCTATTTCTACACGGTGGGCGGCGGCTACAAGGACCAGAAGGGCCTCGGCATCGCCAATATCGACAAGTACCTGGCCATGTTCGGTCTGGGCGAAGCCATCCCGGACTCGTTCACGACCGGTCCCTCCGGCTTAGTCTCTTCGCCGGCCTGGAAGCAGGCGACCTTCAACGAGCCGTGGTTCCTCGGCGACACTTATCACACGGTCATCGGCCAATACGGCACCCAGGTCACGCCGGTCCAGATCGTCCGGGCCATGGGGGCCATAGCCAACGAGGGGACTCTCCTCGTGCCGACCATCCTCGCAGGCGATGGCCCGCACGTCGAGCGCACGATCGATCTGCCCAAAGCCGATTTCGACGTCGTGCATAAAGGCATGCGCCTCGGCGTAGAGATAGGCACGAGCGGCGCCCTGAACGAGCCGTTCGTCGCCGTGGCGGGGAAGTCGGGCACCGCCGAGCTCGGCGTGTCCAAAGCCAGCGTCAACTCCTGGATAACCGGCTTCTGGCCTTACAGCGATCCCCATTACGCCTTCGCCGTCACCCTGGAGCACGGCTCCGTCCACAACCTGATAGGCGCCGCCGCGGCCATGAAAGCGGAGCTCGAGTGGATGGACGCGAATACGCCGGAGTATTTCAAATGAAGATAGGGGGTGCTATAATGATATGGCCTTAACTTAGCAATCTAAGCGTCTTTATCGTTTTATATTCCACATGACGAGCGACACCCAGTACCTCACCACCGAAAAATTCGCCGAGCTCGAGAAGGAGCTCGAACACCTGAAGACCGAGCGCCGCAAGGAAGTGGCCGAGCATCTTGAATACTCGAAAAAGCTCGGCGATCTCACGGAGAACGCCGAATACCATCAGGCCAGGGAAGAGCAGGCGGAAGTGGAAGACCGCATTGTCCGCCTGGAAAAGCTGCTGAAGAGCGCCACCATCGCCGAGGCCGGCAAGGGCAGGAAGGACGTGGTAGCCGTCGGCTCGACCGTCAGGCTGGAGAAGGAAGGCGACAATAAATCCATGTTGATCACCATCGTCGGCTCGGAAGAGGCGGACATGTCGCAAGGCAAAGTCTCGAACCTCTCGCCTCTCGGTTCGGCCCTTCTCGGCCACAAACAGGGCGATAAGGTCTCGGTGACCACCCCGAAGGGCACCGCCAAGTACGCGATCGCGGCCATAAAGTAGGCCGTTTTTTACATCCATGGCTTCATCCGAAGAACTCAGAGAGACTAGGCTCCGCAAACTGAAGCTTCTCGAGGAGGCCGGCATGGAGCCGTATCCGGCCAAAGTGCCGCGCGATTCCTGCCTTGGCGACGCCCGCAAGGATTTCGCCAAGATCGAGAAGAGCGGCAAGCCGTACTCGGTCGCCGGCCGGGTCATGGCCATCCGCGGCCAGGGCGCCATCCTATTCTTGGTGTTGGACGACGGTATAGCCACCTTTCAGGCCGTGGCGAAGAAAGATGTCCTCGAACCGAAGCTCTTCTCCCTGCTCGTCGATGCCGTCGATATCGGTGACATCATTAGCGTCACCGGGACCTTCTTCAAGACGAACAAAGGGGAAGAGAGCGTGCTCGTCACCGCCTGGACGATGGCCGCCAAATCGCTCCTGCCTCTCCCCGAGAAGTGGCACGGCCTCGTCGATCCCGACGAGCGCCTCCGCAAGCGATACCTTGACTTCATCATGGAGCCGGAGCTGCGCGACCTTTTCATGAAGAAGGCCAAGTTCTGGGACGTGACCAGGAAATTCTTCAAGGACCGCGGCTTCCTCGAGGTCGAGACCCCGACTCTCGAAGTCACGACCGGTGGCGCCGAGGCCAGGCCATTCGTCACTCATCACAACGATTACGACATGGATGTCTTCTTACGTATCTCCGTGGGCGAGCTCTGGCAGAAGCGTTTGACCGCCGCCGGCTTCCCGAAGACCTTCGAGATCGGCCGGGCTTACAGGAACGAGGGCACGAGCCCCGAGCACACCCAGGAATTCACCAACCTGGAATTCTATTGGGGCTACGCCGATTACAACGACGGCATGAAGCTCGTGGAAGAATTGTACCGGACGCTTGCCGAAGAAGTCTTCGGCACCACCAAGTTCTCGGTCCGAGGACATAAGTTCGATCTCGCCCTAGAGTGGCCGCTCATAGATTACGGCGAAGAGGTGAAGGAGCAGACAGGCATAGATATCATGAAGGCTTCGGAGAAGGAGATGGAGAAGAAGTTGAAAGAGCTCAAGGTGGAGTTCAACGGCGACAACCGGGAGCGCCTCCTGGATTCGCTCTGGAAGCATTGCCGCAAGTCGATCGCCGGCCCGGCCTTCCTAGTCAATCATCCGATCACGGTAGCGCCCCTGGCGAAAGCCGTTGCCGGCGGCAAGACCGTCCAGATGTTCCAGCCGATAATCGCCGGGAGCGAGATGGGCAGGGGCTATTCGGAGCTGAACGACCCCGTCGACCAGCGCGCCCGGTTCGAAGAACAGAAGAAGCAGATCGCCGGCGGAGACAAGGAGGCCATGATGCCCGACTGGGAATTCGTGGAGATGCTCGAGCACGGCATGCCGCCCACCTGCGGCTTCGGCTTCGGCGACCGGCTTTTCGCCGTCCTGGCTGACAAGCCCCTGCGCGAGACCCAGATGTTCCCGCTCATGCGGCCGAAGAAGGGCTGATTGCGTCTCCCGGGCTTATGATGTAGCCTGCATAGCAGGTTTTTTGTTTGGAGCACTTCAAAAGTCAACCAGGAGAAATCAATGAACGCGACCGCTGTGACAGCCGAGCAACCGGCTGCCGCCAAGACCTTCAGCTTCCTCGAACTCGTAGTGGGATTCATCGAATACGCCGCCAAGAAGAAGGGAGTCAAGAGCTTTGCCGGCGTCTTCGACAGGCTGGACTTGTGGGGGAATTTCCTCTACCAGACTTACAAGGAGCTCGGAGAGAAGTTTCCCGGCCCGCTGTCGTCATTGTCTCGGCCGGATTGGGATGCTCATTATCCGACATATCCGGATATGCAGGGCGTGATCTACAGTCTATCCAGTTATGGAGCCTGCTTTGAAGGCAGATTCCGTTGGCTCATGGAATATCCTGTAGGCCTGATACCTCCGGAACTGGCATCCCAACAAACTCTGTTCGAAGCGATGTTCAAGATCGCCGTGAGACACAACGGCTTACTGGAACTGAAAAAATAACCCCGGTAATCCCAAGCCATTCAGCCCCCGATCCGATTCGGGGGCTTTTTATGTATTTTTTTATCCACAGCTTATCCACCTTTGTATATTATGCCTTAAACGGAGGAGTGGAGTAGAATACCCATTAAGTGGGAAGAAGTGGTAAGGATTAACTCCCCAACATCATCTCTCTCCTACTGGCATATCATTCATGCTCATCGGGGAATACCGCCACACTATCGATGACAAGAACCGCTTGTCGCTTCCCTCCAAATTCCGAAAGGAGATGGGGGAGACGGTCATGGTCACGCCCGGGCTCGATTCCTGCCTGTTCATCTTCACGGTGAAGGAATGGGAACGTATCTCCGGGCACTTGTCGGCAGGTGAGTCCTCGATACTGCAGGCGGACAACCGCGGCTTCAACCGCTTCCTCCTCGGAGGGGCGGTCGAAGCCGAGGTTGATGCAGTCGGCCGGATGCTCATCCCTGAGCACCTGCGCGAGCGCGCGAGATTGAAGACCAGCGTAGTCTTCATCGGCGTCCGCGATCGGGTCGAGCTCTGGGACGAAGCCGTCTGGGATGAGTATCGCCGCGGCGTCGAAGCCAAGGCCGATCGGCTCGCCGAGAAGCTCGGGAGCGCCGGGATGAAGTAATGGCATGCCGTCCGTCCACAAGCCGGTTCTTTTACATGAAGTAGTCGAAGGCCTCGCGACCCCGAAGAGCGCGCCGCCGTCCGATGGCCGAAGGAAGATCCCGTGGTATCTTGACGGCACCATAGGAGGCGCCGGACACGCCGTGGCGCTCGCCGAAGCCCTCCAAGGCAAGATCAACGTGATCGGCTTTGATCGCGACCCGGAAGCCGTCGAACGCGCCAGAGAGCTGCTCAAGAAGAAGACGCACCAACTGATCCTCGAATGCCGCGACTTCCGCAATCTTGACGAGGCTCTGGACAAATACCGCATCCGGGCAGTCGACCTCATCCTTCTCGACCTCGGGGTCTCTTCCGACGAATTGGAGAATTCCGGCAGAGGCTTCTCATTCAAGAAAGACGAGCCCTTGGTCATGACTTTCGGCGATTGGAATGCCTATCCCTTCACGGCCCTATCCATAGTCAACGAATGGAGGGAAGCGGACATCGGAAACGTCATCTTCGCTTACGGAGAGGAACGGTACGCGAGGAGGATCGCCAAAGGCATCGTCGTCTACAGGGAGAAGAAGCCCATCGAGACCTCCAAGGAGCTCGGGGAGATCGTGAAGAGATCGGTGCCCGCCGCCTATCGCCGTCAGAAGACCCACCCGGCCACCAAGACTTTCCAGGCTCTGCGCATCGCCGTGAACGATGAGCTCGCCGCCCTACGGGACGGGCTCGCCAAGGGATACGGGCGATTGAACCTGAACGGACGCTTCGCCGTCATCTCCTTCCACAGCCTCGAAGACAGGATCGTCAAGGATTTCTTCAGAGAAAAGGGAAGAGAAGGAGCGAGGGTCGTCACGAAGAAACCGATAAGGCCGTCCAGTCGAGAGATTTCGGATAATCCGCGCTCAAGGAGCGCAAGATTGAGGATCTTAGAGAAAAAATGACAGAGATCATCGAACAAACCCATAATATAGCCGCCGAATACAGGGCCCGCATGACCCTATGCTTCATCGTCCTTGCCGCGGCCGCCGTCCTTTTCTATGCTTTCAACCTGTACGCCGTCGTTTCGCGTACCGTGGCTCTCAGCCGTGTCCAATCTGAAACGGCTGCCGCGGGGAGCGCCGTCGCTTCCCTCGACGCCGAATATCTAGGATTGTCGAGCGCTCTTACCCCTGATTCGCTCGGAGCCCACGGCCTGGTCCAGGGCAAGGTCAGCGCCTATATCGAGCGTCCGGCCTCCACCGCCTCTATCGGTCCTTTGGCTTCCGTCGGCCATGAACTCTAAACAGCGTCTGCGGACGCGCCTCGCTGGGATCGGCGCTCTCCTTGGCGCCGGCGCGATCGCCGCCGCCTTATATTCGACGGACGTCATCCACGGCAAGGAATACGCCGCCAAGGCCGAGGCCCAGTACGGGAAACCCGCGGTAGAGCTCTTCGACCGCGGCGCCATATACTTCTCCGGCAAGGACGGCACGAAAACGGCCGCGGCCGCCCTGGGGACCGGCTATCTCATATACATGAACCCGAAGCTCGTGCGCGACGCCGCCGGGACGTACGAAGCCTTGTCGCACTATTTGAGTCTCGATCGGTCCTCGTTCCTCGCCAAGGCCGGAAAACCGAACGACTCGTATGAAGAGCTGGCTCATAGAGTGGATCAGCCGACTGCCGATTCGATCACCGGCCTCGGCCTTCCGGGCGTGGCCGTGGCTCCGGAAGCGTGGCGCATCTATCCTGGCGACGGCTTGGCCGCCCATGAGCTCGGCCTGGTCGGCGAGGACGTTTCTTCGTCCACCGTCTCCGGCCGTTACGGCCTGGAGCGCTATTACGACTCCGTCTTGTCGCGCCCGAGCGCAAGCTCCGTCGGCAACATCTTCGCGGATCTCTTCTCCGGCCTTCAAGGCGCGGTCTTCGGCTCGGCGGAGAACGGGGACATTGTGACCACCATCGAGCCGACGGTGGAGACCTATCTCGACAAGATCCTCGGCGAGACCGAGGCTACCTGGCACGCCGACGAGATCGGCGGCATCGTCATGGATCCGGAGACCGGGGAGATAGCCGCCATGGCTTCCTTGCCCACCTTCGACCCGAATAACACCGCCGCCGCAAAGGATATAAAGGTCTTCTCCGACCCGCTAGTCGAGCATGTCTACGAGATGGGCTCGATCATGAAGCCTCTCACCATGGCCGCCGCTCTCGATTCGGGAGCGGAGACGCCGGCCTCGACTTACGATGACGTGGGCTGCATGACGCTCGACGGCAAGAAGATATGCAACTTCGACGGCCGGGCCCGCGGGGTGATCCCCATGCAGCAGATCCTCTCCCAGTCCCTGAACATCGGAGCCGCCACGATAGCCCTGAAAACTGGAGCCGCCGGATTCGCCAAATATTTCTACAGTTTCGGCCTCGGCATGAAGACCGGCATCGACCTCCCCAGCGAGGCCGCGCCGATCACCGACAACCTGAAAGACGGCAAGGACATAGACATAGCCACGGCCTCTTACGGCCAGGGCCTGGCCGTCTCGCCGATCGGCATGACCCGGGCCCTCTCGGTCGTGGCGAACGGCGGCTATCTGGTCACGCCGCACCTCGTCAAGGAGATCGACTACTCCGACGGCTCGACGAGAAAGATCTCTTCGACGAAAGCCGGCCCCTTGTTGGAGCCGCAGACGGCCGACGAAGTCAGGAGCATGCTCGTCACGGTGGTGGACACCGCCCTGGCCGGCGGCACCCTGAAGAGAGACCACTACACCGTGGCGGCCAAGACCGGCACGGCCGAGATCGCCGACCCGGTCCACGGCGGCTATTACACCGACCGTTACCTGCACTCGTTCTTCGGCTTCTTCCCGGCTTATGAGCCGCGCTTCATCGTCTTCCTGTATCAGGTCTATCCCAAGGGAGCGCAGTATGCCTCGGAGACCCTGACCCGGCCGTTTGACGAACTGACGACCTTTCTTCTAAACTACTATGACATACCGCCAGACCGCTGAACCAAATGAATCTATTAAAGAAATCGCTCGTAGGGATTCTGACTCTGGAATCCCTTTTGATAATCCGGAAATATAAGCCGTTCGTGGTGGCCATAACGGGAAGCGTCGGCAAGACTTCGACCAAAGACGCCATATACGAGCTCCTCTCGAGGGAAGGAGATTCCGCCGCGCCACGGCCGTTCCGATTCGTCCGGAAGAGCGAGAAGAGCCTGAACAGCGAGATCGGCCTGCCGCTCGCCTTGATCGGAAGGCCGAACGCCTGGCGCAGCCCCTCGGGCTGGGCGAAGAACATCTGGGCCGGCCTCAAGCTCGTCTTCTCGGAGGCCGATTACCCCGATTGCCTGGTCTTGGAGATCGGCGCCGACCACCCCGGCGACATCGGGCGCGTGGTCCGCTGGCTCCGTCCCGACGTGGCGGTCATCACCAAGATAAGCGACATGCCGGTGCACGTCGAGTTCTTCGCCTCGCCTGAGGCGGTCTTCGAGGAGAAAGCCGCCCTGGCCGGAGCGGTGAAGAAGGGCGGCGCCCTGGTCGTCTACGCCGACGACGAAAAAGCCGCCAGTCTCGCCGAACGGGTGAAAGACCGTGATGTCTCCGTAATTTCTTACGGCCTGGATGAGAAAGCCGCGGCCAAAGGCTCGGATATGAGCGTCATATACGAAGGCCAGCCTGTCGGCATCTCGTTCAATCTTGGCCTGGATGATACCGCTGCGCCGATTTCCGTCCGCGGCGTCCTCGGCCGATCGTGCGTGTACCCGCTCCTCGCCGCCGCGGCGGTAGGGAAGGCGTGCGGCATCGCTTCCGGCAAGATCGCCCGATCTCTCGTCCTGACGGCTTATGAAGCTCCGAAGGGCCGCATGAACGTCCTTCCCGGTCTGAACGGCTCGACTCTCATAGACGATTCCTATAATTCCTCGCCGGATGCGGCCATGGCCGCTTTGGAAACGCTCAAAGGCCTTGAATGTCAGGGCGCTAAGATAGCTATCCTCGGCGACATGATGGAGCTCGGCAAATATTCCGCCGAAGAGCACAGGAAGATCGGTCGGGAAGCGGCAAGGGCTATCTCGCGGCTCATCACGGTCGGCCAGCGCTCGCGTCTGACCGCTGAAGAAGCCATGAAGAGCGGCCTTCAGGCTGAATCCGTCCGTTCTTTCGATTCTTCCGCCGAAGCCGCCGCTTACGCCGCTTCGATCGCCAAGGTCGGCGACGTCATCCTGGTCAAGGGCTCCCAGTCCGTGCGCATGGAGCGCGTCTCCAAGGCGCTCTTGCGGGAGCCGCACAAAGCCGCTAAACTCCTTGTGCGGCAGGAGAAGGAATGGCTCGAGAAAGCATAGGCCCTATCGTCTAGTCTGGTCCAGGACACAGGATTCTCAATCCTGGAACTCGGGTTCAAATCCCGATGGGGTCACTAGTTGACAAATACGCATAACATATGCTACTATGTTCGTAGTTCTTTAAATTTACCAATTCAGTAGCCATAGCCAGAAGATACTGAAACTTCGGTGTTCTCTGGCTATGACTACTGACTGTCCTAGCATACATCTCTCTCAGAGGTGCATAGATCACAACTAACAGTTGATGAAAGGATAGTGTATGAAATACCCACGATTAGATCTGGGGACAATGGAGGCGGTCGTCAACAGGCTTGGCGGCATGGACGGGGTGCGGAAACTGCTCCGAGGTAAGCTCAAAATAACGGAACTAGGTTTTCCGTGGACGAATCGAGCAGGAGTCATTTACTTCTCGGTTACGTCCGGTGGTACAACCGGTTCGCAGTGGGTCGAACGATTGAAGAAAAAGGAGTTGAAAGTGGATGATGAAGCTGAATCAGTTCTTCGTTCGCCAGATTTCAAGCCGACGCTCGGAATCGTGACTGAGGTCGCTGTTCTCACACCGGGCCTTTTCACGGACAAAAACCGTACCACGAATAATATCATCGCTGAAGCGACTCGACGTGGTCTGATGTCCCCCCATCAAGAGGTGGCTTGTCTGATATTGGACGCGCTAACGCCACGGGAAATTGTTGAGATGGGATTTTGGCGGATTGTTGTCATGCACAAGCCATATATTCATCCTCCTGAAGACCATCTTACAAACGACCCCCGTCTTCTCTGCGTGGATATGGACTCAGGCTTCAATAACTTCGGGTTGACTGGTTATGTCGACGTTGACGTCGATACGGGGATCTGGAATCCCTCATATGGCTTTGCGTTCATGAAGTCACAAGTCGGGCGTCGAACTGCATCAAACTAGGACCGTAAACAGACACTCAAACAAATTCACACGGGCGCTTCGCAGGAGGTGCCCGTTATTTATTTTCAACATGAATGCCTAAGTAAAATAGGAAAACAGTTTTATTTCATTAATAATTTGATTCCAATTTTCACTAACGAGGGTCACTATTTGACAATATTGCATCAAATATGCTATAATTGTATGGTAGTTCTTTTATATTGGGATTCAGTTATTTCTGCTTTCAGGATACAGCCAAGTGCCTCTTGAAAGCAGAAATAACTGCTGAGTGGCAATTCCGCCCCTCACATATAGGAGGTTCTCCAATGGAGGCCAACCAACAGACTCACTGGAACGAACAGAAGTTCAACGTGAGCGGATTCATAAGCTTCAGCGTCATGGACGATGCGCATCTTGACCCTGAGTCCCTTAGGTTGTTCGTCAAGCAGGTGGATAAGGATTATCCGTGGATTTCGCGCTATGTCGGCGGAGAAATCGCTCCGAGCATACGTTGGATGGGCGAAGTGGAAATGCGGGACAAATCCGCATGGACCGATCGGAATTATAAGATTGAGATTCGCCCGTCATTCATGCTCAAGGCCGAACAGTTTTACGCCTATCACCGGTACCTGCGCTGTCTTGCTGAAAAGCTTGCTGCGATGGGGATCGACGGCGTCCACACTGTAAGCTCTTGGATGGATATCAATGGAGGGGGCTCAGGATACCTGACGCCTGCAGCTCTCGATGGTCTTGAGGAGATAATGCGCCAACCCGCAGCTCAAGAGCTCAAGGCCTTAATGCAAAGAGCGCTCGGTTAGATCCGCCCGATTCGAAAAGACCGCCCGGTCTTGCGATTCGGGCGGTTTTTCTATATATCAGATTTGGCCATTGAAATTTGTCAGATGTAATATCAACTGATTCCAATTCTCACTAACGAGGGTCACAGATTGACATTATGTATTAAATATGATAATGTCTGTTTGGACAGTAAGCCCTTGTTTTAACCCACTCCCCAACATGGCGTTGGAAGGGAACATAAATGAGGCAGTCTAAGGAGTAAGTCATGAGCACATTGAAATCGTTGCTTAGGAGATTCTGGGATCTGTATCCCCAGAGGCCGTTGATCTACGTCTGCTCTCATAACGGTGTGACGGGAGCAGTGCGCGCGGAAGATTATGATGATGAGATCCGATCCATGCGCAAGGTATTCAAGAAAAAAGGCTGGCCGCAGAGCCCGGTTCGTCCGAGGGTATATCCAGTGTTCTTGTTTTCGGATGCGAATCCTCCCAAGCAGAACTTCCGAACAGGGACTCTCGCTGATCTGAAGAGGATCATTGATGGTCTCGTTTGCGCAGTGGAATATCGTGAATTCGAGCTCCCGCCCTTAAGGGGTCCGGGCTTTACTTCACATGATTATTTCGGCGCATCATTCGTTTCATTCAGTAATCTTGGCTATGCGCATCGTGCCTGGACTGTTGAGCAGGCTGAGAAGCATCTCCATGGCGACTGGGTCGTACCGCCTCCAGGATACTACTGAGTCTCTGTAAATAGAAATATCTCCCCGCCATGTTGTAGGACCTCTGGCGGGTTCTTGTTATATGAAAATATAAATATACTTGATGCTGTCAATGATCCGTTTCCAATCTCCACTAATATGGGTCACAGAATCGTGGTAAAATAAGAGCATGAAGAGAGTTCAAAAGAATCTTTTGTTATCATTTGGGTCACTGGTAGAGCTATCATTGTCTTATCTATTGCTACATAGTTTCCAAGGAAATGCCAAATACATTTATGGAAGCCATTGACGACGGGACAAAGCAACTGATTCAACTGTACTGGTCTGTTTTAACGTCATTTTTAACTGAGTATCGGATTGCCGTAACAGTAGTCATTTTTCTCACGGTCGTTTTCGCCACTCTGAAAGATATGACGGAGCGATGGGGAATGTGGGGCTGTGTGTTATACAACACTATATATTTCGGGGCATTGCTTAAAATCGGATTGATGTGGGGTCCGGATATATTCGTCAGCAATTTTTTTAATGCAGTCTGTACCGTAGTTCCTTACCTAGTCTGTTATTTGGTGATAGGGATTATTTTGCATTGGATCACAATGCTTAGACGATAGAATCGAGAAAAAGCGAAAAAGCCTTATTTACTTGATTCCAATGTCTGCTAACGGTGGTCGTTAGTCAGTAGCGGTGGAAAAAATAGGGCCCTGCTTTCCGTGAGGAAAGCAGGGCCGGGGGAACGCTTCGTTCGGATCGATTTAGGCTTATCTGGCAAGAGCGTACACGCTTGGTCTCTTCTGATAGGCGCGCATTCGACGGAAGAGCTGCGTCTCGCAACGACGCTTGCGTTTGGTGCTTATTTTCATCTAGCCCGGATGGCTAGCCATTGCCAGACGGATTCGCCTTGAGCTATCTCGTTCGCGATCTCTAATAGCTCGGCTACTCAGGACACCCGTTCTAGCCCCTCTGCCGAGGTAGCATACTGCCGGCCACGCTGTCGCGTTTCGACCGGGTGGCGGGTTCCTTCAACCTCTCCAAGTGAACATCGTTGCTCAATCGGACTTGCGCCGTGACCGGCGTAGTTTCCTCTTAAGTTATCCCATTTCCGGGGACTTAGAGATTTGGCCTGTTCCCTGGCCGTTACTGCCGGGAATCGAGTTTCTTTCTTCGAAAGGAGCGGCGTTCGATAGAGGATGATACTCCTATGTATTTTTATGTCAAGCCTCAGGCCTTGAATAACGGCAGCTTGCCGCTGTCGGCCCTGATGCGGATGACAGGATGCCCATGGACGTCGCGCGAGATGACCTCCGGATCGAAGTTCCTTTTCAAGAGGTCGATGTCCCCGTAGCATATCTTGTCTATCTCGCACAGCTTGTGTATCAGCCCTTTCTGGTCCGGCAAGTCGTCCCCGGATACGATGGAGATGTCTTCATCCATGACCGGCCCATGATATCAGAAACCGGTCCCAAAGGCACAGGCAGCCCTATCTATTCCCGCCCAACTGTGCTACTATCCACAGTTCAAGAAAGCCGCGTCGAATTTCTTTGAAGTTAAATAGCCAATAATCAACAACATGACGGGAACGATCAAGACTCTGACGGACAAGGGATTCGGGTTCATCGCTCGCGAAGGCGAGCCGAAGGACCTGTTCTTCCACTCCAACGATCTCTCCGGCGTCGCCTTTGACGAGCTCAAGGTCGGCGACAAGGTGAGCTTCGAAGTCGTCGAAAGCCAGAAGGGCCCGAACGCCAAGAATGTGACCCGCGTCTAACGCCGGTCTCGCAAAACGCCCCGCTAAGAGCGGGGCGTTTTGCATATCCACAATCCGCGATCCGCAATGTCCAGCTGTCGGCCTTATATGCTAAAATTGTGGCCATCAGGACCTACTCTTAGAGAACATGGCGCCCTTAACCAATAAGCTGAAAAGGCAAGTCGATTCCCCGGTATGGGAATGGTGCAGGATGGCCCAGATCACTCCGACGACCGTCGGCTGTTCCTGCGCTTCGGATAGCGGCAGCTTTAACGTGACGAGCGGCAGATACGTATATTTCATGAAGACCGAGACGAACTTCTGGCGATACGACACATGGTCGGATACGTACGAACAGTTGACGACGCCGCCCAACGCCCCGGCCACCGTCGCCTCGATGAGGTTCGCCGGTACTCTGGGATATTTCGGCAGGGTAATCGTCTCCGGAGCCACCACCATAACGACCGGTCTGACCTTCGCCGGAAGCGCCAAGGGCTTCAAGATATCGATCATAAGCGGCAAGGGCGCCGGACAGGAACGGTACATTACCTCTGTCGCCGATCCGGTGGTCGCCGATTACGGTGTCGCCACAGGCGGTAGCGCAACGACCTTGGCTGACACGACAAAGACTTGGACTACCGGATATGTGGGAACGACGTTAGGTCTCAACAAATGGGTCGGCTATGCCCTGAGGACGACATTCGGCACCGGTCTCTTGCAGGTCCACAAGATCATGTACAGCACCGACACAGTCCTCACCATAGGCGACGCCAACAAGCACGCGGAGGATCCTTGGTGCAATACCGTCTGGTCGACGAATCCCTCGACTGACACTATGTACCAGATAGAATCTTCGGTCGTGACCGTCGATACAGCCTGGGACACTCAGCCCGATAACACATCGAGGTACGTCATCCAGTCGGGAGGCGTCTGGCTCCTGTCCACTCAAGCCAATCCGTACGGTTTTACCTTGCAGTACTATGACGTCCTAGCTGATGTCTGGTACGCCAAACCGGTCTTAAGCGGCATGCTTCCTGATATCGCTACCGACCTCTGTCTTGAAAGGGTGACGGAGGAATCAACCATCTACGTTCACAGCATCTCAACTGCCACCGGTACCAACATGGTATTGATCGACAAAACAAAATATTGGGTGGCCAACCAATGGGCCAACTATTACCTATACATATACTCAGGCACCGGCCGTGGCCAGATCTCGAAGATAGCCTCGAACACGGCCAACACCCTGACCTTCGCCTCGATAACCACCCCGCCCGATGCCACCTCCCGCTACGAGATCATCGGCTTCGAAGCCGGCACCTCGACATCTTCCCTCTATAACACCCTGACCCAGACAGGCAAGACCTGGACCACCAACCAATGGGCCAATTTCGGCGTGAGGATCCTGGCCGGCACCGGCATGGGCCAGCTCCGGTCCATCCTCTCGAACACTGCCGATACCCTCACCCTGTACAACAACTGGAACGTCCAGCCGTCGACCGACTCCGTCTACGTCATCCAGGGCGACTCGAGCAACATGTACTTCACCTGGGCCACGGCCGCCCCCGGCTGCGCCGAGCTCTTCCTGTACAAGAACGGCGACTTCGACCAGGTCTCCCACGGCCGTATCCTCGACACCGGCGTGGCCTGCACCATGGCCGCCATGCTCTGCGACGCCAACCACGTCATATACGAGCAGCCGCCCATAGCCATCTCCACGATCGCCAGGACAGGCACGGTGGCCACCGTCACGACCGTGAACTCCCACAACCTCCTGGTCGGCCAGTGGGTCTCCATAAGGGGAGCCACGACCTCAGGCGACGTCCAGTACTACAACGGCCTGCAGCAGATAACGACCATAACGACGACCGGCTCTCCGGCCGTGAACCAATTCACGTACAACATCTCCGCTTCGGCCGGGGCCAACGCCGTCGGCGTCGGCGCCCAGGGCGTCGCTGTCATCTATGACGGCTCCAAGGACCACCGCCAGGTGGCGAACGGCGATGCCTATCCCGGCTCGACCGTCACCTTCGCGGGGAACACCCCCTCGAACATCAACGGCTGGTACGTGACCGGGACAGGCATCAGCACCGTGGGCTCCACCTACTGCCAGGTCGTCTCCGGGGCCGGCACCACGACACTCACCCTCTCCGTCCCCAACACCGGCTCACCTTCGGGGAACGTCATCACCTTCAACGCCTGGGCGCCGGCGGCATCTGGCACTGCTTCATCCGGCTCGCTCGGCTCGTTGCTGGTCACGATGTCCGCTCCGACCCCCACTTACATCAACGGCTGGTACGCGGTTGGCACAGGCATCGGCATCGGAGCGACTGTCGTCTCCGGCGCCGGCACCGCCAACCTGGTCATGTCGGTCGTCAACACCGCCACCACCAACGCCGCCGTCACTTTCAGCTCGCCTTGGGGCAACTGCATGGTCTACGGCAATTATGGCGCTGTGGCCCTGACCACAGGTCAATCCAGCGGCCAAGGCATGCAGATAACTACGAACACGGGCAACTCTCTGACCCCGCTTGCCAATTTCGCCCAAGCGATGGTGGCGGGCACTACGAGATACATGATCGCCAAGCGCGATTGCATCGGAGCCGCGAACGAAGGCTCGACCACTACTTACTACAGCGGCGTGGCGACGGGCGGTACGACTACGACGGTCATCGACGCCAACGCCTTCTGGTCATCCGTTACGAACTGTACCGGCTCGGCGCAGTCCAATACCCTTACTCTGCCTGTCGCCTGTCCGGCGAACGTGACGGGCTGGTATATAACCGCTGGAGCCGGCATCAACGTCGGCACTCAAGTCACTGGCGGCGCCGGCTCTACAAGCATCACCGTATCGGTCGCCAATTCCGGCGCAGTCAATACTCCGTTGATCTTATGTGCCTGGAACACCAGCGCCTTGATGGGCAAGAAGCTCAAATTCCTGTCGAGCGGCGGCTCTGCCCAGGAATCGTATGTGATCAGCGCGACCGCTGCTGCTACCGGGACCATTACGTGGGGTACGGCGGTTTCTTCCGCGCCGACCGCCAACGCCACCTCATATTCGATCATCTCCGCTCCGACTCACGGCGTCGGCCATACCTTGCAATGGGCCTTCGGCCTGTCCGACGTGACCAAGCGCGGTAAGTATCTTTTCGCGGCGAGGGGAGCCGCCGTGGCCGGCATCGACCGCTTGGATCTGACCACCGACAGGTGGGCCATGATGCATTACGCCCCGATCTTCGAGCCTTTGGGCCAAAGCTCCATGTACGCCTATGACGGCGGCGACAGGCTCTACTTCACCAAGGACCTCACCATGCGCGTCTATTACATCGACCTCATAACCAACTGGGTGCACGGCGCGGGCCTGTATCCTTACGCGGCCGGCTCGACGACTGTGGGGAACCGCATGGAGATCTTCACGACGGTGGATGGCTTGAGATATCTCTGGTTGAACCGCCATCTCAACCTGGAATGCTTCAAACAGCTCCTGTTCTACTATTAATAAAACGACATGAACATAGACTATCTTATACAGGTGCTCACCAACAGGCTGAATATGCTCAATCAGTCGAAAGATCAGGCATATATCACAGGCGATCTGGATAGGGTGAATGCCTTTGATACCGAGATCAACAGCGTGCAAGATACTTTGTACAAGCTCAGGCTGTTGAATGACGTCAATAATGCCGCCGTGGCTACCGGCGTCACCACGACCGAGGCGATGAAGAACGCCATAGACTCGACGCAGAACAATGACGCTTCGACGAGCGCTTCCGGATCAGGCGACACGACGCCCCTGTTGCATTACGACCTCTCGACCTACGCGGCCGACCCTTTATATATAGACAAGATAACCCACACTCTCTCCAACATAGGCGCCATTAGCTCCGCGGCCGATGTCGATAAATACATCCAGGCCGCTGATCCGGGTAGTCCCGTGACCGGGGACATGGTCTGGGCCGCCGCCCAAAGCTACGTCGTGGATGTCCGTTTGTTGATGGCCATAATGCAGCTGGAGTCTGGCTTCGGCACGGTCGGCGTCGGCGCGAGCACTTCCAACCCCGGGAACATCGGCAATACCGGCACGTCCACCAGGCCTTACGATTCATGGTCCGCCGGGGTGATGGCCATTGCTGACTGGCTCTCCAAACACAGAGTCGCCATCGTCTCGAACGACGATACCACAAGTTCGACCGCCACTTCGACTGCCTCTACCGGTTCAAACAATTCCAATAACTCGTCCGGCTCGAACAATCTGGCCACGACCACCGCCGCTACTTCGACGACGACTTCATCCGGCGGCTCTACCGCGACTTCTACCGACCAGACCGGCGGCTCGACTACCACGACGACCGACTCAGGTGGCTCTACGGCTACTTCGACAAACCAAACTGGTTCGACAGCCACCTCGACCGATCAGACCGGCTCGACCGCCACTTCTACCGATTCGACCGGCGGCGGGACGGCCACGACCACTCCGGACACCGGCACGACGGCGACTACCACCTCGCCGACGGATACCGCCCAAACGACGACGGATATCTCCACGACCACGCCCAATATCGATACCGGCACATCGACCTCTGGCGACGGCACCGCAACGTCCACAGGCAATTGACAGGGGAGGCGTCGCAGGCCGTTTTTCTCCACTTTACTTATACCCAACCATGCTCTATCATTGACTCCATACTAGCTACAATAATTATCAACTAAGCGAATAAAAACATGTTCAGCGGAATCGGGACCAAAGAGATAGTAATAATCGCGGTGATCCTCGTGCTCCTTTTCGGTTCGAGGAAGATCCCCGAATTGGCCAAGAGCCTAGTCGATGCCATCCGGCACTTGCGAGGCGCCTTCAAGGACGTTGAGCCTGGGAGCGATGTCGCGGACGCGGGGAAGGCGGACGCCAAGAAGAAATAATCAGACGCATATTTACGACAAGCCGCGGGACGAAAGTCTCGCGGTTTTCGTTTTTCCCGTGATCCTGTGCGCGCTATAGGACTCGAACCTATGACCCTTCCCACGTCAAGGGAATGCTCTACCAACTGAGCTAAGCGCGCGTTTTGAAAAGCGGACGCGTAAAACTATAGCAGAAACCCAAAAGAAATCACAGTAGCTTAAGTGAGCGCATATTAGAACCGTTTGATGGCGGAGATAGTATCATTTAAGGCTTTTATACCGGATTAGGTTGTCTTGACTCTAGTTATGATGTGATAAGTGAGAGCTTGACAATAAGTATATAAATGGTATATAATATAAAGGTAAAAATATGTTCTTTGAATAGCTGAATCTTATTACGTGAAGAATAGTTGAATCTTGTTACATGGACAGCAGTTATGCTTTCCAAGTGAACAAGATTTAACTATGGACTCATTAAAAAGATTCTTACATGAACAATCGCGCATTGATGTGATGGAAGTGCTCACGGCCATCATCATTGGGGTCATAATAGTGTTCTGGATCTGTGGTAGCGCCTCAATTCTCCTCAATCATTTTCCGAGTTATACCAACGAGATCCGTGAAGGAGCTTATCTCACAATAGCTTTCCTCCTCGGCTATCTGGTACGAGCAATGGATTGACAATGTTGGTCGCTTTTATCTCTCGAAGCCGCTCGGTTCAACCGGCGGCTTTTTTGTTAAATCATTCTTAATCAGGAAAGCGGTGAGTTCAATCTTTAGCCCTACGGGGAGTCGGACCCCGATTCTGGGCTTGAAAAGCCCATGTCCTAGCCGTTAGACGATAGGGCCGGATTGGCACACGATATCATTTTTTTGAAAATCCCGCAAAAAATGCTATGGTATAGCGCACGGAAAGGTGGCTGAGTGGTCGAAGGCACCGCACTCGAAATGCGGCAGGGGCGCAAGCTCCTCGAGGGTTCGAATCCCTCCCTTTCCGCAAGCT
>JBEKVT010000002.1:0-194300 GCA_049997795.1 Minisyncoccia bacterium | reverse complement strand
TGCCCATGAATCATTGCGCCTTCGCTCCGCTTGGCGCTCGGAAAAGGGCGGACGGCGGCCGGGGGTGTGGGGGAAGGTCGCCGGCCGCCCTTCCTCTTCGTTTTCGCGCGCCGCCCTGCCGGTTTTTTCGGGGGCGGGGGCTACAAAAGGTGGGTTCTCAACTCTTTGGAATAATTCTTGCTTGTCTAGTATTTGGGTTGCCTTTTGCTGATTCCAGTATGACATCTCTGTCCTTAGTCGTTATGCCAAATGCTTCAGGGAACTTCAAGACCGAAAAGGCCTTGCTATTAGAGTGATTGATCTTTGTCATACAGCATTTCTTGAACTTTTTTCCGCTTTGGCAAGGGCATTTATCATTTCTTTCAAAGCGTTTTGCTTTGCTACATATTTTCCCGATAACTGAGTCTAAAATCAAAAGATGTTTCTGTACCGCTGGCAGGTGGCAGTTTCTATAGGATGAGTCGCTTAGCCCGCATGGACATGGCCTCTCGAGATCTATCGAGGAGGTCTTTACCTCATATTCAATGAACGGCATCACTCCATGCGCTTGCCCTCCGGGCCAATAGCCAAACCTTTCGAAATACCATTGCTTTGCAAGAAAAACGCATGCATATGAAACAACGTCCCTTATTCTAGCGTTTCCTTCAAAATCGAGTTGCGCATCCAAACGATTGCCATAACAAAAGGCGAATTTGTCTCCGTCAAATTTGGAAAGATGCGGGCATGTTTTAAGGTTAAGTACGCCGGCCGTGTCAGATACTCGCGGAAATATTTTGGGATAATTCGGAGCGCACTCGATCTTTATGTGAAGAGATTTCAGAGTCGAACCGTCAGGGCGAAGCGCTTTCGCTTCTCCAGTCCAATAAACATTTTTTCCTGGCTCATTATGAATGGCAAAATCAGGAAAGTCCTCCTGCATCAGCAGGGCTTCCTCTTTGAACCGTTCCGGAAGCAGTTCATGCCATTGCTTAGTCGGCTCTCCAGGAATTTGGTGATTTGATTGATCTGCCATGGCTTGTTGTTCCGCCCACCCGGATGCCTCCGATACCCATGGCAAAGCTGCCGCTCTCTATGGCTTTGGCGATATCCGTATCAGCGTTTTCAAATATAGATTCCCACTCTTTGACCGGATCTCCGTTTTCCCTTTTCTCGGCATCGAGCGCTCGACACGCAGCGTCATCCTCGGTCGCGATAATGCCAAGAAGCCGTTGACGATTCCCGTCATCGTCCAGATATGCGTCGATATAGTGTTCCTTGTTGGCTGGGTCTGCCAGGGAAGCCTTCTGAAGCTTTGATCCGGCATCGGAAAAGAATTTGGCGACCCCTTCGGCATATGACGATATTTCAGCGTTGCCCAATATGTCCAATGCCAGCATCTCGATGTGAAAGGACTTAACATAATCGCACTTGACGCGCTTCCATCCTTTCAGGATTTTGATGACGGGCACAAGCCTGCCGCCGGTCTTCTCATTCGCTTCGCTCAAAAGAGCCGCGTGCAATTTTGGGTTTGATTTGATTGCTTTGAGAGTCCGTCGATCGAATATCTTGTAGAGCTTGTCCTTTTCGATCTCGATCGAGGGCACGACATCTATTCGGAAGTTGTTGCCGAATTCGACGCACACAGATCGCCGTTGGCTATCGTTTACATTCGTGATGCCAAGCTCAGGATTTTCATCCTTGATAGCGTTCAAGGCCTCGGCTACCTCGCCTCGCAGTTCAGCGAGCTCTTTCTCGCCATAATCCTCTTTATCAAAAGCCACGAAAACATCGACGTCGAATTTGTCTCCGTCTTTTCTGGGCTTGATAATCGTATGTCTGCGATATGAGCCTGTAAGAAAATCGTCCTTCAAGGGCAGCTTGGCGAGCAACATCTCACGAAAGCCGTTATGTTTTTCTTCTATCATTTTGCGTTCGTCATCGTCGATCTTCAGATTGACTCGGTCTAGGAGCTTCTCGAAATATTCTGATGTTGTCATGGCTTATTTCATTTTAGGGAACGTTGATAATATGGTAAACACGTCATTCATGAGCTTGAGAGGGAAATTGCAGACTGAATGCCAGGAATAGCTGTTCAAGAGGCTCTTATCGGTTTCCTCGAGCTGTTCCTTTGCGTAAACGATTACCGGAATCTTTGCTGTGCGCGCGGCGTTGACGATATCGGAGAGTCCGGCCATCTGGCGTTTATAGCCGATGATAATAAGGCTGTGGTTTCCAATGCCGTCGCATTGCCTATGGTCGGTCGTCGGTTCCTCTATTTTGAATAGCTTGCTTTTACGAAGCATTTCCACCTCCGCTCCCATATTCACGCCATCAGCCATGAATATCTTTATCGGCCGTCGGCGATTCAGGAATAGCCGGATCTCTTTTTTGAAGAAAAAAACAGAAAATGCGGCTAGAAATGCGGAAGCGACGATGAGTCCGATGATTACATGAACGACGCCGTCGAAGGTCGAGATCGTTCCGAGCGCTGAATATATTGAAATCATGACGAGGGTTGAGAGTTAGTTTTCGGCTTTTTAATGACCTGCACGACCTTGCCGTTGATCATGTAGTCGTCGCTCTGATGCATGTAGATCGGGGGGAAGTTCTGCGTCGATTCCGACACAAGGGCGATTTGCCCGCTGTCCTTGTCGAAATGGAAACGCTTCACATTCGCCATACGGTCTATTACGGAAAGAACGATATCTCCGTCGCGCGGCGAACGATCCTTGCCGTCTACGATGATGTAGTCGCCGTCCTCGATCGTCTTTCCATCGAACGAGGCCTTGTTCATGGACGGGCCGCTTACGCGAAGGGCGAAAAGCCCGTCCCCGCTTTTCCTGCCGACGATGCTGTTCGATACTCGCAGATAGCCCTCGATGTTCTCTTCGGCATTTATGACGGCCGGACCAGCATTCGCGCCGCCGAGTATCGGAAGGACCAGGAGCCGGGCATTCTTCATCGATGTCTCTGCCCAGCCGGGCTTGGTCTTTTCAACGAGGCCCTTTGCCTTGTCCACCCGTATCAGCCCTTTCTTTTCAAGCTGATTGAGGTGGTGCTTTATAGTCTGCGGGGAGGCTCCGCCTACCATCTCGCCGATCTGGCGCAACGAGTGCTGGCCGAGGTTCCTCTCTTTCGAGAGCATTAGCAGTTTTTCCTGTATTTTATGCATCATAGTCGTATGATAGCATACTCTTTGAAATAGTGCAATAACCCTTGACGGCCTTTACGCATCGGCTATAATATAAGCACCTTATCCATTTCAATCATTATCTGATAAAATGTTATCAATGAGCATTACAAAACCGAAGATGAAAGAAAAGACAGTCGCTGATTTTTTCGCCGGCATCGGTCTTGTCACGATGGGACTTGAGAAAGCCGGCTGGAAAACGGTCTATGCCCTTGACTATGAGAAAGCGAAGGCGGCCGCGTATGAGAATAATTTCGGCCAAGGCCACTACCACGTAAGCGACATCGCAGACGTTAAAGGAAAGGACGTTCCTGACGTGATGCTGGCCCATGCCTCGTTTCCTTGCACTGATCTTTCGGTCGCCGGAGCGCGTGGAGGAATACACGCCGGAGAGTCGTCGGCATTTTGGCACTTCCTACGCATTCTGAAGGAGATGCGTGCGGAGCGCGGAGATGGGAAACCCCCGTTCGTTCTCGTGGAGAATGTCGAAGGCCTGCTTTCGTCAAATCAAGGGAAGGACTTGAGAGCCGTCCTTAGCTCACTCAATGAGCTGGGATATCTGGTGGACCTCATCATGATCAACGGTGCGAACTTCGTGCCGCAAAGCCGCGTAAGGATATTCGTAGTCGGCGTGCACAGTTCGGCCGTGAACGTATCTGGCCTGGCCGATGACATATTGTCGCAACAACATAATCTCGGGTCATCAAATGCTCGACCGGAGAAGATAGCCGAATATATCTCCGCTAACGCCGATCTGAAATGGTATTTTCATTCCTTGCCGAACCTGCCGCAACGGCAGATTTCTCTCGAAGAGATAGTCGATCCCTCGGCGGAATGGTGGGAAAAAGAAAGAACCGAATATCTGTATGACCAAATGCACGACAGGCATAAGATCATTCTGGAAGCAAAAAAGAAAGAATCGAGATATTCCTATTTCACTGTATTTCGCCGGATGAGGGTTCGCAACGGTAAGTCGCTCTCGACTGCCGAGTTGCGTACAGATGGAATCGCTGGCTGTTTGCGTACCCCGAAAGGAGGAAGTGCAAGGCAGATAATCGTGAGAGCTGGCCGGGGAAAGATTGATGCGCGCCTGATAAACGGAAAAGAGGCCGCCAGATTGATGGGTGCTGATGAATTCAAGATAAATCCAGATCTTTCCTTGAACGATGTCCTTTTCGGCTTCGGCGATGCCGTCTGCGTGCCAGTCTTGGAGTGGCTAGGCAATCACTATCTGAATTCTATTTCTTCGTTGCAACAGACGCTTCGTCTTGGACGAGCTCGCCCTGTTCAATTTTCAGTATAAGCTTGCCGTCGGACTTGACCGTCCCGTACGAGATACTACGGCGATAGCGTTGTTTCCTGTTCGGGCCTGCGTAGTTCTCAATCAATCCCGGCTCCCAGCCCTTGAAGGTCTTTTTCAGGACGGTTCCCTTGATGACTCGCGCCTCGATGTCTCTGTAGTCTGGGCTGTATGAGATGAAGATGTGGTCGACTTTCATGTCGTCGGCGAGCTTCTTCATGCCGCCGTTCAAGTGATATTGATATTCGAAGCTCGCGCCGCTTACGGACGATTTGATCTCGTGACGCTTGAGATCTGAGCCATAGCCGCCCTTGCCGTCATCGCCGGTGAGAATAGCGCCGAACAGCTCCCAGTCCACGGACGGAACGCTTCCGGCGACGTGAAGATTGCGTTCTGCGAGCAGAGTCTGCTTTTCCTTGTTGTATATGAATTTCTTATAGAAATCGTATGCTTCCCCTAGATGGTATTTCATTGCATAAAACATTAGCATATTCCGCTACTTTTGCCACGGGCTAGAATCAGTGCCGTTATTTGCGATCACTTAGTGAGTTCGCCTTTCTCAAAAGTGAATATGGTGCAGATGTATTCGTCGCTGTTTATCTTGTCCTTTTTCACAAATCTCAACCCGTTATCCTCCAGCAAATCTTTATAGTAATCTTCTTCTCTATCGTAATCTATGACAGTTCCCATATCAGGAATCTCGACATAGTGCAGATATTCCTTATACTCCTTGCCCTTAAATTCGATTACATTCTTTTCGATAAAGAGATCTTTTTTAGTCTCTAACTTATTTCGTAAATATTCTTCATTGGAGACCACGATGATCAACTTTCCAGCTTCATTGAGCATGCTGGATATTTTTTGTGCGACCTTGCCTAAATCCGCTTCTATAAAATGCGGAAAGACATATATTGCGGTTATGAAATCAAATTTCTCATTTGTTTTGATGTTTTGGAACGTTTCAGGATATATCGTGACGTTAGTCTTATCTATGTCACTCTTCATAAAATAGTCATAGCTCTTTTTCGACGGCTCACAGCCATCGATGCGGACAGAATTGCCGAACTTTTCCTTGAGCAGTCGGATAAATAATCCTATACCAGAGCCCACATCGAATAGCTTAAAAGGCCCATCTTTCTTGGAGATGATGTTCTCGATCAAGTGCTGGTATACAGCGACGTTCAGATTCGTCTTGTCTTGATTCGCCCAATTGATTTTGTCGTATTGTTGAAAGAAAAAGTTACGGTTTTTCATTCATAAAACGATAACATAGAAATACCTCGTTTCCAAGGTGCTTGCCTATCAGCCCAAAAAGAAAACCCGCCTCGCGACAGATTTTCTGTGCAAAGCGGGCGTGTAAACTCTTTTCAGGACTTGACGAGTAGCACCGCGGCGATCGCCGCGAGCGCAAACCCTAATCCTTTGGTGAGCGAAAGCCCACCGTTCATGATGACTTGATACACAGCCGGAACGGCTGTTTGCACCACAATCATCAGAACAAAGAGCGTGCTCACCGCCTGCGGGGTTGCCTTGGCAAGCATGCCGTTGAAGGACATGACGCCGAGGGCACCGAACAAGCCTGCTCCGACGACCATGAGCCATTTGGTGTTGGAAAGATCTCCGATGTTGCTCAAGGCAAAAGGGGAGACGAATAACAACACCAGACCAGCGAATGCCATCGCCGAAACATTGCCATTGAGTCCGCTCTTGTTCATAAGTAGCGGCCACAATCCGAAGAATAGGCCAGCTAGTAGGGCCTTGATTTGTAAACCATCCATTTGGACCTCCGTAGGGTTAAGGGTTTATTGTTAAAAATCACTATTTGAAACTACTCTAGTATTATACCATAGCTCCATGTAAATTGCAAGCCCAATAGCATGCTCATGCGGTGGCTCTATGGAGGCTCAAAAATAGACCTATTTTGATGCTAAAATATCTCCATGGATGATGAAAATGCTCAAAGCGCGCCAGTAGCTGAACCGGTGGTTTCAGAGGTTCCTGCGCCAGAACCTGCTCAAGTAGAAATGGTAACTGATAACACTCCGGTTTCTGAACCAATTTCTGAACCTACTGAATCTGTGCCAGTTGCTCCAGTCGAAGATCAGATGACAGTGCCTGCGACAGATGAGCCAACAACAGAACCTGCGTCTGAGCCGATTTCTGAACCATTACAACCTGCGCCACCTCCTGTGTCCGCGCCGGCGGCACCGACTCCGCAAGTGCCACAGGCGCAATCGCCGGCGCAACCAGACCAGACCGGCTTCATCCGCGCTCTGCTCGCCAAAGCGAATGCAAAAATCCAGTCAAACAAACAGAAGAAGCTCGACAAGATCATTCTGTTGGCACAGAAAAAGAAAATCATAGCCAACGAAGATGTGCAGAAGACCTTGCACATCTCCAGCGCCACAGCAACGAGATATCTGGTCAAGTTAGTCCAGCAAGGCCACCTTGCACGCGCGGGAAACCCGCGCGATGCCAAGTACCAGTTTCTTCACTAAACCCAGTTGTGGCTCATATGGTGGAAATGAGCCACATGTGTTTCAGATTCACCACCAACTTCCGCCGAGAAGCGGCCGACTTCCGCTTCTTCCATCAACTGCCATCCGCGTCTGGCGGAATGTCGGTGCGGCGAAATGCAATGGAGCCACACGGACTGACGCCGAACGCGCTACAGAACTCTATCTGAAGCGGAAGTGGGCCGCTTCGAGCCTCCCAAACCTGTGCTAAAATGCCTGTGGCTCAAATCCACCAAATGAGCCACAGGTAACTTGGATCTTGTTCCGAATCGCCCCCGAAAAAATCAGCAGGGCGGCGCGCGAAAACGAAGAGGAACCCCCACACCCCCGGCCGCCGTCCGCCCTTTTCCGAGCGCCAAGCGGAGCGAAGGCGCAATGATTCATGGGCACGGATTTTCGGCGAAAAAAGTTCGAACTTCAAGTAAAAACTGCCGCCAGAAATAGTTTTGTTAGAAGATTTGATTAGTTCGAGTCCAAGTCTCACAAACATAGAAATGATAAGACGTCTAATGAAAATACTTGTAGAGATAATCAGATATGCTTGGATGCTATTTTGTCTTTGGATCAGCGGATTAATCATTACTGCATGGTATACCTATAACGGCTTTAATCATCTCACAGAATGGAGAATCATTGTCTTGAAAATAATTTTTATCCCCATAACGATTTTCTTTGTGATTTTGTTCACCAGCGTTTGTGGCTTTTGGAAAGAAGTTGAGAAATGGAAAAAGAAGCTGGAAAATTACAAGGGTGATTAAACCCCCTTGGTAAAATAAGCTCCAACATCGTACCGCGCAGCTAATAATAAACATGAGCACCGCTACCTTTGGAATAAATACGGCGAGAGATTATTTTGAAAATATTCTAGTACCTAATTACGAAGATTTTTTAAAAAGCCAGTTGGATGTAAAGGAAGCTTTAACATGTTCTATTATTCTCTGGCACCAGAAAGACTGGGTTTGGTCATCTGAGGAAGCAAGATTACAATCTAAATTTGGAATAAAAGATATAAATGACTTCCACAATTTTATTTTTTCAAAATGCCCTGATCTTAAAATCATCCAGGAATTAGCAACTCACACAAAACATTCAGACGGCCATCATAATGATATTCAAGTTGCACAAAAAGAGGATGGTTTTGCCTCAGGTCTTTCGGCTATCACCACGTCATTCTTAACACTGAAAATCGATGGCTCAACCTTGTTCATTATTAAAATTTTTAAAAACGTCATGAACTATTGGAAAGAGCTTATTTCTACTCTGGAAACTTAGTAGTATAATCATCCTATGATCCCCTTAAACCAAGAACAGCGGCTGGGACGGAAGGCATACCTGCTCCTGGCATCGCGGAAAATGACGGCGGGGCTGGTTATATTGCTTATAGCCGTCGTTTTGATGGTTTTGAGCGCCCCAATATCGGGGTTCCTGGCCGGCGTCCTTATAATAGGCGGCGCCAAAGGGGCTACGGCAGCCGTTTCCGGGACAGTGGGAGGCCTCATCATGGGTCTTATCATCGTGGCGCTCCTCGCCTGCATCGTCGGCCTCGTCATCGCCAAGCTCCAGTACGCCAACTACACCTTCACCTTCGAGGAATTCGACCTGAAGCTGAAGCAGGGCATAGTGAGCACCACCATCGTCTCGATCCCGTACCGCCAGATGCAGGACGTGGACGTCGAACGGAGCCTCCTGCACCGGCTGACCGGCACCTCGAGAGTCGTCATAGACTCGGCCGGGCACGAAGAGAAGACTGAGGACAACGAGACGGACATCGTCCTCGAGCCGATCGACAAGGAGACGGCCGACGAGATCCGGCTCATGCTCCAGCGCAAGATCGGCGTGCAGGTCGTGGAGGGCGAGAAAGAAGCCGACACGGAGACGGACTTGGCGAACAAAGGGCAGATCATAAATTGAAGCCGCGGTCCTGTTGCTTTTTAAACTTCCGGCGCTAGAATGAAAAATAGGAGGTGTCCCATGAGTCATCTATTGACTTGCCCTGTAGATTTCCAATGCCCGTTCCTCACGCCGGCCGAAGTCGCCGCTCTTTCAAAAGAACATCCGTGCCAGTGCCCGTCTCTGAAAGATTACAATCTTTGTCAGATGCAGGAGATAAGAGGATCTGACAACAAGTATTACACCAGTCTTGATCCCAAGATCGATGGCAATAATCCGACGGACAACGACCTCGCCTGGAATTATATCGAGAACCCGAGAGCGATCCGTCAGGGTTGCATCGACTTCAGGGAAAGGCACAAGCTCGCGATCTCCAAGACCGAAGACGCTGAAGTCCAGACCCAGACGGCGTGATTTGCGAGAGCGGACCCCGATCGGTCCGCTCTTTTTTGTATAACACAAAGCTCATATGGCGGCGTTATGCTAATATGTCCGTATCGCGCGCGCCGACAAATACGATCTACATGAAATCGAAGACTTTCTCACAGCTCTCGACCCTCATCGTCGTCCTGGTGAGCATATACGTGCTCTTTTTGGTCGGCGAAAAGCTGGCTCCGACCGTGCGGTCGCCGCTCTTGGATCAAAATCGACCCTCACCACGCGCTTCTGCCGCCGCGACGACCTCTCCGGCTGAGGTTATGCCGGCCTCTCCAGCGGAAAATCTCGAGACTATGGGCGTTAAAACACCTCGCGGGACCATCCACGCCATGATCGCCTCCACTTCCGAAGAGCAAGCACTGGGTTTGGGCGGCCGGGACCAGCTTCCGGCGGATGCCGGCATGCTATTCCCGTTCATGAAACCCGCCCTCTATGGTTTTTGGATGCTGAACATGCGCTTCCCGCTCGACATGGTCTGGATCGCGGCAGACAAGCGTGTCGCAGGTGTCACCGGAGGCATCTCTCCCGACACGTTCCCAGACGTTTTCTCTCCGCCATCGCCGATCTTGTACGTTTTGGAGCTTGATTCCGGCGCTGCGGCGAAGTTCGGCATTGCAACCGGCACGCAACTCGTGTTCTAAAACTTATCCACACCTTTTTTTGTCCGATGGCCGAGAGTAGAATGGACAAGTAAGAAAAATTCGTTCGTTGCCCCGGTCGGTCCGCGTTTATTAAAAACCTTAAGCGTCACAGCGCGCCCTGTCTGTCCGCCAGACGGGCGCTTGCGCTCAGGATATGCCCCCAAAGAAGAGATCCGCTTCAGGACAAGCGGCCAAAACAGTCGTCATCCCGACGATCATAAAGAGAGACGGCAGGATCGTGCCGTTCGACGTGGAAAAGATCGTCAACGCCGTCTGGAAGGGCATGAATACGGTGCATGAAGGGTCGCTCGAAGACGCCCGGATGATCGCCGGCCAGATCCTGGCCGAACTCGTCCGCATCAAGCGCAAATTCTCCAACTTCGTGCCGACCGTCGAGGGCGTCCAGGACATCGTCGAGCAGGAATTGATGCGCTCCGACTTCGTCAAGACCGCCAAGCACTACGTCATCTACCGCGACGAGCGCGCCAAGATCCGGGCCGAAGGCCTCGAAGCGCCCGAATACGTCCGCAAGCTCGCCGCCGATTCCAAGAAATATTTCCGGAACGCCCTTGGCGAATTCGTCTATTACCGCACCTACTCGCGCTGGATAGATTCCGAGAGCCGGCGGGAGACCTGGATCGAGACCGTCGACCGCTACGTGGACTTCATGCGCGAGAACCTCGGCAAGAAGCTCTCCGACGCCGAGTACAAGGAAGTCCGCGAGGCCATCCTGAATCACGAGGCCATGCCCTCGATGCGGCTCCTCCAATTCGCCGGCAAGGCGGCCCGCGCCACCAACGTCTGCGCTTACAACTGCTCGTTCACCGCTCCCGAATCTTTCCAGGACCTCGCCGAGATCATGTACATCTCCATGTGCGGCACCGGGGCCGGCTGGTCCGTCGAGAGCGCCAACACCGAGAAGTTCCCGCAGATCATGGTGCAGACCGGCGTCAAATTGCCCAAGCACGTGATCGACGACAGCAAGGAAGGCTGGGCCGACTCGCTCGTTGTCGGCATGAAGGCCTGGGCCGCCGGCAAGGACATCGAATTTGATTTCTCCGCCGTCCGTCCAGAGGGCTCGCGCCTGAAGACCATGGGCGGCAAGGCTTCCGGTCCGGCTCCGCTCCAGAGATTGCTCTCGTTCACTCGCGAGGTCATGCTGGCGCGCCAGGGCAGGAGGCTCCATCCGATAGATCTCCACGACATCATCTGCATGATCGGCGACTGCGTGGTGGCTGGCGGCGTCCGGAGGAGCGCCATGATCTCCCTGTCCAATCTCGACGACCAGGAGATCCGCGACGCCAAGAGGGGGGCTTTTTACCTGACCCATCCGCACCGCATGCTGGCCAACAACTCGGCCGTCTACATGAGCAAGCCGACCAACGAGGAATTCCTGAAGGAATGGATGTCCTTGATAGAGAGCCGCTCCGGCGAACGGGGCATATTCAACCGCGGCTCGCTCGCGAGGACCCTGCCGGAGCGCCGCCTCAAGGTCTTGAGGGAGTACAAGGGCTATTTCGATGCCTCCGGCACCAAGATCGTCGGCCAGATAGGCACTAACCCATGCGCCGAGATCATCCTCCAGCCCAAGCAGTTCTGCAATCTGTCCGAGGTCGTCTGCCGCGTCGAAGATACGGAGAAGACCCTGCTCCGGAAGGTGAGGATAGCCACCATCCTCGGCACCTACCAGTCGATACTGACGCATTTCCCGTACCTCTCGAAGGAATGGAAGGAGCGCTGCGAGCGCGAGCGCCTGCTCGGCGTCTCTCTCACGGGTCAGTGGGATTCGCCGGCCGCGAGGAGGCCCGAGGTCCTGAGGAAGCTCAAGGCCGAGGCCCTGAAGACGAACCGCGAGTTCGCCAAGCGCTTCGGCGTGAACGAGTCGACCTGCATCACCTGCGTCAAGCCTTCCGGCAGCCTGTCCCAGACCGTCGACTGCTCGTCCGGCGTCCACCCGCGCCACTCCAAGTACTACATCCGCCGCATCCGGATCGCCGCCACCGACACTCTCTTCAAGATGCTGAAGGACCAGGGCGTGCCGTTCCATCCGGAGGTGGGCCAGACCGAAGGGAGCGCCACGACCTACGTCCTCGAATTCCCGGTCAAGGCCCCGGCCGGCTCCATCTTCAAGGACGACATCACCGCCCTGGAGCAGCTCGAGCACTGGAAGATGGTCAAGCTGAATTACTGCGAGCACAATCCTTCGGCGACCATCTCCGTGGGGAACGGCGAGTGGATAGAGGTGGCCAACTGGGTCTACAAGAATTGGGATATCGTCGGCGGCCTGTCGTTCCTGCCGCGCGAAGACCACATCTACAAGCTCGCGCCTTACGAAGCCATCGACGAGAAGACGTACAAGGAGCTCTCGAAGCGCCTGGAGCACGTCGACTATTCGAAGATCATCACTTACGAGAAGCAGAACGAGACCGACCTGAGGAAAGAGCTTGCCTGCGTGGCGGGAGTGTGCGAGATCGTGTAGGAGATCCAGAGATCGATGGAAGGAAACCGTTCTTCGTGGGCGGTTCTTTTATTTTCTTGTAAAAGAGCCTGAAGAGTGGTATGGTGACTTTCAGTCGCACAGACAACCGCGCGCGGGCCTCGCGTCCGCGTGAGGAAAGTCCGAACACCGGCCGCGCCGCAAGGCGGGAGCAGCAGGGTAGCGGGTAACGCCCGTCCGGGTGATCCGAGAGGTGCGAACAGAGACGCGCCGGCCGGAAACGGCTGGCGGATCCTTCGGGATCAGCCCTCATGGAAACTTGAGGGGTGCAACGGCCAAATCCTTACCTCGGTGCAAGGTCGTGCCGTCTGCCGCAAGGCAGGCGGAGAACCGCTTGAGATGCGCGGCGACGCGCATCCTAGAGATATGGTTGTCCAAACAGAATTCGGCTTATGTGCGACGCCCACGGACGAGCGCCCCTCAACAGGGCGCTTGTCCATATAAGGCAAGGCTTGATATAATACCCTTATGCCATCACCCGCCTCGCGTTCGGCCCGTCTGGAATCCGCCGCTTTTTACGTCCTCCTTGCCACCGTCATCCTCGCCCCGCTCGCCTTCTGGCCGAGCCAGTACGTCGCTCTGGAGACCGCGAAGACCGTCGTCATCGCCGTCGGGACCCTGATCTCGGCCGCGCTCTTCTCGGTTGCGGCCTTCCAGGAGAGGGAAGTCCGCCTGCCGCCCAAGAGCATGATCTACGTCGGCGCTCTCCTCGCCGTCTCCACCCTCGCCTCGTCGGCTCTAAGCGGTCATTTCGCCAAATCGTTCTTCGGCCAGGGATTCGAGCTCGGCACCGGCAGCTTCATCCTGCTCCTTTGCGTCGCCGGCCTGGTCGCTTATCGCGCCGTGGCAAGGAGCGCCGGGCGCGCCGTCATCCTTTACGCCGGCCTCGTCGGCTCGTTCGCTGTCCTGTACGTCTTCCACTTCCTCCGTCTTGTCTTCGGACCCGGCTTCGCTTCGTTCGGCGTCCTGCAAGCGGCGACGGTGACCGTCGCCGGCAGTTGGTACGCTCTGGCCATGTATGCCGCGGTCGTGGCCATCTTCGCCATCTCCGCTCTGGCGCTCCTGTCCCTTGCGTCCAGGCAAAAGGCGCTGTGCTACGTCGCGCTCGCCTTGTCAGCCATCCTCGCTTATATCATCAACAGCGTCCAAGTCTGGGAAGCCGCCGCCGTCGCTTTCTTGGCGCTTGCCGTATGCCTGTCCCTCGGCAAGCCGCGATCGCCTGGCCCCCGCGCGTCTATCCTCCGGCGCATCGCCTGGCTGCCTCTCGCTGCCGCCATCATCTGCTCGATTTTCATTTGGAACGGCGTCTCTCTGGCCGGTCCTGTCATCACCAGATTGAACCTCGGTTATTCCGAATTCTCGCTGCCGTGGCGCCTCTCGCTCGATGTCACTGCCGGAGAGCTCAACGATTCTCCGATCTTCGGCATCGGGCCTAACCGCTTCATCCAGGCCTTCCTGGATCATAAGCCTTCGGCTATAAATCAGACCGATGCCTGGGGCGTCGAGTTCAATTACGGCTTCGGCTTCTTGCCGACCGCCATCGTGACCCAGGGATTGTTCGGAGGCGCCGTCTGGGCCATGTTCCTCCTGCTCTTCGGCTTGCTCGGCTTCTGGTCTCTCCGCAGCCTTCTCCGTTCGCCGGAAGGCGGGGGCGCGGCTCCGGAGCCGGAAAGATCGTGCGCGGGCTTCATCGTCGTCTCTTCGTACTTCGGCGCGGCCTTCCTATGGCTCGTGGCCCTCATATACGTGCCGCCGCATGCCGTCCTCTACTCCGCCTTCGTCTTGACCGGCGTATGGCTCGGGGCTTCGGCGGCTTACGGCCATCTCCGCCCGCTCGATCTCGTCATGAAGCCGGGAGGCCGCGTCTTTACGGCCACGACGGTCGTCTGCATGGTCGTCGCCGGCGCCTGGGGGATCGTCTTCTTGAGGAGCGCCGAGGCCTTGGCCTATTTCGGCCGGGGCGTCAAGGAGCTCACCGCGGACAACGACCCGATCATGGCCGATGACAGCTTCCGCGCCGCCCTCGCCCTGAATCCCACGGACATCTATTGGCAGGCGCGCGCCGAGGCGGCCATCGCCCTGTCGAGGGAGCTCGTCGGCACTCTGACGTCGACGTCTACCGCCTCGACATCGCAAATAGTGGTGAAGTCGGCCGCGAGCGTGGTCAACCAAGGCCTGGGATACGCTCTCGCCGCCGTCTCCGCCGATCCGGACAACTATTACAATTACATCTCGGAAGCCAGAGTGGCGGAAATGGCGACGGCTATCGGCATGACGAACGGCCCTGAGACGGCCGTCACAGCTTATGCCAACGCCATCAGGGAGAACCCCGGCAACCCGTCGATCTATCTCAGTCTCGCGAGGCTCCAGGCGGTGAATAAGCAGTACGACGAGGCCATCCAGACGATAGGCGACGCCCTGGCGGTGAAGAGCGACTATTTCGACGCCATCTTCCTTTTGGCGCAGGTCGAGTCCTCCAAAGGGAGCCTTCCCGAGGCCATCTCGGCCGCCCAATTCGCCGTGAACCTGACTCCCCAAAACCCCCTGGCTCTCTTCCGCCTCGGCCTCTTCCAATACGTCAAGGGAGATTACGCTTCCGCCGCATCGAATTTCAGCAAGATAGAGTCGCTTAGCCCCGGTTATGCCAGCGCCCCATATCTCCTAGGCCTCTCTGACGCTCGTCTCGGCAAGACGGCCGAGGCCATCGACATCTTTAGCCGGCTAGCCCAGGCAGACCCGGGCAACGCCGAAGTCGCCGCCATCCTCTCGACCCTCCGAGCTGGCAAGCCGTTGCCGGCCGCCGCCCTCCCGGGAAATGGCGCGGCGGCGAAGCAGGCGCCGCAGGCCTCGCCGGGCAAGTAAATGGTCAAGCGATGGTTCACGCTGATAGGCAGGGAGATCCGCGGCCTGCATGAGGCCGCTTATCTCTTGGCGCTCTTCGCCCTGATCTCCCTCATCCTCGCTCTCGTCCGCGACAAGCTCCTGGCCTTCTCTTTCGGTGCCGGGCACACTCTGGACATCTACTACGCGGCTTTCCGCATCCCCGACTTCATCTTCGCTTCGATAGGCTCCCTGGTCTCGGCCTCCATCCTCTTGCCTTATTTCATCGATCGTTTCGGCCGGAGCCGGGAAGAGGGCATGGGCTTTTCCGACTCCATCTTCACCGTCTTCTTCGCCTTGATCGTGGCAGCGAGCGCCGTCGCCTTCGTCCTCGCGCCATACCTCATCCCGGTATTGATCCCCGGCTTCGCCCGTGATCCGTCCCTGCCGGCCCTAATCTTCTCCATGCGCATCATGCTCCTGTCGCCGTTCTTCCTCGGCCTTTCGAACCTCTTCTCCAGCTTGACCCAGATGCGCCACCGCTTCTTGGTCTATGCCGCGAGTCCGGTCGTCTACAACGCCGGCATCATCGCCGGAGTGCTCCTCTTCTATCCCTTCATGGGCGTCTCCGGTCTCGCCCTGGGCGTCGCCTTAGGCGCGTTCCTTCACATGGGCATCCAGATCCCGTTCATGGCGGCCGAGAAGCTCCTGCCGCGCTTCACCATGAAGATAGACTGGCCGAACATCAGGCGCATCATCCTCACGTCCTTCCCGCGCACCCTCACCCTCTCGGCCAATCAGCTGGCCTCTTTCGTCTTGGTATCCATGGCTTCGCTCATGGCCTCCGGCTCGATCTCCATCTTCAACTTCGCCTTCAATCTGCAGTCCGTGCCCCTCTCTTTGATCGGAGCGAGCTACTCGTCGGCCGTCTTCCCGACCCTCTCGCGCCTCTATTACGACAAGAACATCAAGGAATTCCTGGAGAAGATGATCGCTTCGGCCAGGCACATCATCTTCTGGTCTATGCCGCTTACGGTCTTATTCATCGTCCTGCGCGCCCAGATCGTTAGGACGGTCCTCGGCGCCGGCAAATTCGACTGGACCGACACTCGGCTGACCGCCGCCATGCTGGCTCTTTTCATCGTCTCGACCGTCGGCCAGAGCCTCATAGTGCTCTTCGTCCGCGGCTTCTACGCCGAAGGCAAGACGGCCAAGCCCTTGATGATCAACGCCATCTCCGCTGTCTCCATCGTCGTCCTGGCCTTCATCTTCTGGAAGGTCTACTTCACCATGCCATTCTTCCATTATTTCCTGGAAGATCTCCTGAAGACCAGCGGCCAGACCGGCGGCAGCGTGCTCATCCTGGCCCTGGCCTACACCCTTGGCGTTATCCTGAACACCATCCTGCACTGGGTGACCTTCGAACGTTCCTACCCCGGCTTCACCAAGCCGGTCTTCTCGACCATCTTCCACAGCTTCGCCGCCTCGGTCATCATGGGTTACGCCTCGTACCTGTCGCTCCGGATCTTCGCTGCCGTCTTCCCGCTCACCAAAGTCTGGGGCGTCTTCATGCAGGGTTTCTTGTCGGGCGTGATCGGCCTGGTAGTGTTCGTCATCACTCTCATCATCCTCCAGAACAGGGAGCTCTCCGAGGTCTGGGCCGCCTTCCATCGCAAGATCTGGAAAGCCGCCGTGCCGCCGGCCGAAGTGGAGCACTTGTGACCGAGGATAAAGCGGCCGCCATGTCGGCGGCCCGATCTTTTGTAAAACAGTTTTTATCTGTTATAGTTGGTTCCTTATGGATCCGCGCCATATCCGCAATTTCTCCATCATCGCCCACATCGACCACGGCAAATCGACCCTGGCCGACCGTCTGCTCGAGCTCACGGGCACTATCGAGAAGCGCAAGATGCAGGAACAAGTCCTGGACTCGATGGAGCTCGAAAGGGAACGGGGGATCACCATCAAGATGCAGCCGGTCCGCATGGAGTATAAGTCCGGCGGCCAGGATTACGTCTTGAACTTGATCGACACTCCCGGTCACATCGATTTTTCCTATGAAGTCTCGCGCTCGCTCGGCGCCGTCGAAGGCTCGATCCTTCTCGTCGATGCCACTCAAGGGGTCCAGGCCCAGACCTTGACGACCCTCAATATGGCCCGCCAGGCCGGGCTCGTTATCATCCCCGTCGTATCCAAGATAGATTCTCCGCTGGCTAAAATAGATGAAGCTGTCCATGAAGTCAGCCAGCTTCTCAACTGTCCGGCCGGCGATGTTTTGAGGGTTTCCGGCAAGACCGGCGAAGGCGTGGAGCACCTTTTGAGCGAGATCGTGAGAAGAGTGCCGCCGCCTAAAACGGAGAACGCAGGAGTTTTCAGATCTCTAGTCTTCGATTTCCAATATTCTAACCACACAGGCGTCATCGTCTATGTGCGCGTCATGTCCGGCTATGTGAAGAAGCACGATAAGCTCGCCTTCAAGGTAGCCGGCAGGGCATTCGAGGCCATCGAGGTCGGTGTCTTCAAGCCCGACGATACTCCGACAGAGTCGCTCGGGGCGGGGGAGATCGGCTATATCGTGACCGGCGTCAAGGAACCCGGCATCGCCTCCGTCGGAGACACTGTCGCTTCAGAAAAAGACCGACTGCCGCCTCTTCCTGGATACCAGAGCCCTTATCCGGTCGTCTGGGCTTCGCTATACCCTGAATCGCAGGATGACCTATCGCTTCTCCGCCAGGCCCTCGGTCGCTTGCGTCTGTCCGACTCAGCTTTCAGCTATGAAGAAGAGGCCTCCGGCACCTTGGGCAAGGGCTACCGATGCGGCTTCCTCGGCATGCTCCACCTCGAGATTGCGACCGAGCGCCTGCGCCGGGAATTCGGCCTTGAGCTCGTCGTGACCACCCCGACCATCACTTATTCCGTGGAATCGAAGGACGGCAAGAAGTCGAACGTCTACTCGCCGTCCCTGTTCCCGGATGATCACGAATTGAAATCGGTCTCCGAGCCCATAGTCACCATGAAGATCATCACGCCGCCTCAGTATCTGGGAGGCCTGATGAAGTCCATCTATGACCACGAAGGGGATATCAAGGCCACCGACACCTTCGGCGACAACCGGACCATGCTCACCCTCGTCATGCCTTTGCGCGAGCTCATGAGGAACTTCTTCGACGAGACGAAGAGCCTTTCGTCCGGCTACGCTTCGATCTCCTACGATATTACCGAAAATCGTCCGGCCGACGTGGTCCGCATGGATATCCTGGTCGCGGACACTCCGGTGCCGGCCTTCGCCCGGGTCGTCTCGCGCCGGAGGGTCGCCGAAGAGGCCGAGTCGGCCGTGGAGCGCCTCCGCGCCATCATGCCGCGCGAGCTCTTCACTTATAAGATCCAATCCAAGGCCTTGGGCCGCATCATCGCCTCGCGCACGGTCTCGGGCAAGAAGAAAGACGCTGCCGGCGGGCTCTCCGGAGGCGACATCACCCGCAAGATGAAGCTCCGCGAGAAGCAGAAGGAGGGTCGCAAGCGCTTGAAGGAGCACGGCTCCGTCACCATCCCTCAGGATGTCTTCGTCAAGATGATGCGGGCGGGGGAGTGAGGGGGGCGAAGGAGGAATGCCCCGAAAGAACATTCCCAGCGGGAGCCTGCCTAGGAATGTTCTTCTTCAGCCTTGAATCTTTCGAAAGTGGAGTTCTTTCGGGGTATGTCCTCCTTCGCCTCTTACCGCCACACCGGGAAGTAGAGGAGGAGCATGCTGATTATGACCAATATGGAGACTACGATGAAGCCGATGCCGGCCGCTCTCCTGGTCCTTTCATGGAATAACATGATGCATGTAGTATACTGTGAGGCATGAAGTCCCGCAACCGTTTCAGGCGCAAAGCTTTCATCTCCTCTCCGTTCGTGCTCGCTGCGGCGGCGATAGCCTTCGGCTTCCTGGCGCGAGCCGCCTGGGGCATATACGGGAAGGCCGCCGAAAGCGCTGTCCGCCTCGATCAGGCCAGGTCCGAGCTGGCTAGGGTGGAAGCCGATCGGGCGGATCTGGCGGCCAAGGTGGCCGGCCTGTCCACCTCCGCCGGCGTCGAAACGGCTATGAGGGAGAAATACCATGCGGCGGAGCCAGGCGAGTCGGTGGCCGTCATCGTCGATAGCGGCACGAGCCAGACCGCGGCTGTTCCGTCTTCGGATCAGCTTTCCTCTTCCACCGCGCCCATCCAAGCTCTCGGCTGGTGGCAGAGGCTGTTGCGGGCGATAGGGCTTCGATAGTACTATTCTAACCGGGCAGCGCCGGAGAGGGGGAGATCCTTAGGCGAGATTAGTTTAGTGGCAGAACGCGTGCTTCCCAAGCATGCGGCGCGGGTTCGATTCCCGCATCTCGCACAACGAAAGATCGAAATCTGCCCGCTTACGTCGGCCTTGTGAGCGGCAGAGAGAAGCTGAAGACGGATCCTTTATTCTCTCCTTCCGACTCGACCCAGATCCTGCCGTGGTGCCTGTTCATGATCCCTTTCGAGATGAACAGGCCTATGCCCATGCCCTCGGTGTCGACCGAGCGCGCTCTCGCCCCGCGATACAGCTTAGTGAAGATGAGGGGCAGCTCGCTCTTCGACATGCCGAGCCCAGTGTCCTTGACGGAGCAGACGGCGCTCCTGCCGCGATTGGAAACGATGACCGTGACCGTGCCGCCCTCCGGCGTGTAGTTGACGGCGTTCTCGAGGAACGTCTGGAGCACGAACCGGAGACGAGCGACGTCGAAAGAGGCGTACACGTCCGGGGAGATCTCCTTGACGAGCAGGATCTTCTTGGCGTTCATATGTTCCATGGCCGCGTTTACGACCTCCTCGACGAAGGCCGAGAAATCATGGCGCCTCAGAGTGTACTGGTAGACGTTCTCGTCGCTGTCGGAGGCATTGGCCAGGAGGTCGGTCAATTCCACCAGCTTGACGTTGGCGCTCTCGATGTAGTCCACCTGATTCTTCTGGTCTTCGGATATCCCCGTCTTCTTCAGGTTCTCGGCCGCCCATTTGATGTGCGTCAGGGGCGTGCGGAACTTATGGGTCACGGTGGTGACGAACTCGTATTTCAGGATGTCCGCCTCCTTGAGCTGCCGCCAGACGAGGAGGGCGGTCGAGACGATGATGATGGCGGATACGAGCGGCGTGATCCAGATCGGGAATCCCGGATACATGCTCTGGAGCAACTGGCTCAGGAAGTTGAACAAGCCGATCAAGAGGCCGACGCCGACTACGCCCAGGGCGTACAAGAACGCCCTTTTGGCCACCACTCTGATGTCCAGGAGCTCGTAGCGGAGGACCGCGTAAGTGAAGGGGATGACATAGCCGATCGGGAACAAGAGGCCCCACATCGGATCCACCGGGATGTTGTAGATCAAGAGGTCCGGGATGACGCCGAGCCCCCAGCCCATGGCGAAAGCGATGGCGAAATAGAAATATCTGTTCCTTTCGATCGGATCGAGGTTATGGCGGTACGCCCTGACCAGTTCGTAGATGAAATAGAAGGGGAGGAGGCCCTGGAATATGATCCGGAACGCCAGATGGAACTGCCCCGGAACGTAATAGTTCGGCAGGTACATCTTCGGCACTGACTGCAATATGAAAGTGTCCGGGAAGATGAGAAACATGGCGACGAAGGCTGTGCCCAATGCATAGACCAGCCAGATGAGCAGCCATTTCTCCTTCTCGCGGTGCAGAGCCGCCATGACGCAGTGGAAGTTGAACATGCAGATGAAGATCACGCTCACGTTCCACATCAGGATCTTAGTCGACAATATCGGATCCGATACGCTGGCGCCCCAGATGTCTTGGACCAAAAAGACCGCCACTGCCAGGTTCGTCAAGGTCAGGGTGATATTGACGGTCTTCTTGGGGTCGCTCTTGAGTACGAAAAATGCCGTACTCAGGGCGACCAGAGTAGACAAAACACCTATCGAGTCGTGAATGATCAGGTGGATGTTGGCCGGCATGTTATGTGCTGTCGATATGCTCCCTCTCCGCCTGACTTTCCCCTTACTTGATCCCTAGCGCGGCCCGGAGCTTCTGCTCGTCGAAGCCGACGACGATCTGCCCTCCGATATCTATGACCGGCACGCCCATCTGGCCGGTCTTGTCTATCATCTCCTTGCGCTTTTCCAAGTCGGTGGCCACGTTGAAATCCTTGTAATCCAGTCCGTTGGCCTTGAAAAAGCTCTTGGCCATGTTGCAGTAGACGCAGGTCGGCGTGGAATAAATGGTGACTTCTTTCATAAATCGATGATAATGACTATGTCTTAGTATTTTTAATTCGATCAACCTCTTTATTAGACTGATATTGTATCACACCGGTCGGTTTTACGCCGCAATCATGTTATAATGTGCCTTATTCCATGGCTTATCTGCGATTTCTATCCTCTCTTTCCAAGGTCCTGACCGCCGTCGCAATAGGCGGCGGTTATGCGTCGCTCTTCTTCATAATGCTCCTCGAGGGCATACCTCTCATCGGCATCCTCGTTCCCGGCCACGTGACTATCGTGGCCGCCGGCTTCCTGGTCTCAGTCGGAGTATTCGGCGCCGTCCCCGTCCTCTTGATAGGCATCACCGGCGCCGTGGCAGGCGATTATGCGAGCTTTCTCCTCGGTAGGAGATACGGCTGGCCGCTCATCGACCGCCTGAGGAAGTATTTCTTCATAAAAGACGCGCACCTAGAGAAGGCCAAGCGCCTGCTCGACGCTCACACCGGCAAGGCCTTGGTGATCGGCAGGTTCAATCCGGTCACGAGGGGCATCATGCCGTTCCTCGTCGGCGCCAACCGGGCCCCCTACAAGTCATTCTGGTTCTATAACGGCTTGGGCGCCGTCCTTTGGGTCGTCCTTTCCGTCGCTTTGGGCTATTGCCTGGGTCTCGGCTACAGTGCGGTAGCCGCGACCGTCGCCTGGGGCCGGTTCTTGGTGATGGCAGCCATCGCTTCCGTCCTGATCGTCTGGAGCTACCGCTTCGTTAATATCCGCTTCCACATCTTCCGGCGCTACGAATTATTCGCCCTCGGGCTCAATCTGCTGTCGCTTTGCTTCCTGGCCTGGACGATAGGCGACGTCTTCACCAGCCCGCCGTATCTGGCCGGTTTCGATCTCTGGGCGAGCGCTCTGTCGGTCTCCATGGCCGGAAGCGCCGCCGGACCGCGCATCGCCGAGACGGCCGCCTGGGTGAGCGCCGTGGGCGGCGTGACGACGGTAGGCATCCTGACCGTTATCGGCGGCATGATCATGGCTTATCGGAAGCGCTGGCGCTCGGCCGCCATCATGCTCCTTTCGGTCGGCTCGACGGCCCTCTCCGTCGGCTGGCTGAAAGATCTGGTCCTTAGGGTCCGGCCGGACGGCCTCGTCGGGCTCATCCCGGCCCCTCCGGCCGGCTTGGGGATCTTCTTCGATCACGCCTCCCTTATCTCCGACCCGAGCTTCCCGTCTGGCCACGCGGCCTTCGCCGCCGCCTTTTTCGTCGTCGTGGCGTACTTGCTGTCGTTCCGCGTCCGTTCCTGGATCAAGCGCGAGCTCCTGATGACCGGCTGCGTGCTCCTCACGATCGCGATCGGCCTGTCACGCCTGGTTTTGAACGTCCACTGGGCTTCCGACGTCATCGCCGGCTGGTCGCTCGGGATCTTTTGCGCCACGGCCTCGATCCTCCTGGTCCGATACGCGGGGACGCTCCTGGCGGGGAAGATCCGGGAGGCTCCCCTGTCTCATTCTTGAAGGTTTCGGAGGTGCATTTCCTAATATTCTGTCGGCCGGTGCCGTGTCCTTAAATGGCTTATTTGGGCCATTATCCTGTCGTCATTATTGACAAGCCGTCAATTCGATTAGCTAACCTTGGCACAGCTTGATTCAGGTGTATACTTCGACGCGTGCGGGAGCTAATCAACCCGCCTTTATCATTATGGCCAAGCCGCCAGTTCCGCCCGTGCCGCCTCCGGCCTCTCCGGTTCCTCCGGTCCCGCCGCCGGCTCCGCAGACTCCTTCGCGGGCCTAGGTCATGGTTCGGGAGTCGCAAAAAGAAAACTCCCCGAACGGGGATTTTCTTTTTGCTCGGAAAAGACGGACATCTATTTTCCCCTGAAGAACGGCAGCTTACCGCCGGCCTCTTCTTCGATGTGGAGCAGCCGATTGTATTTGGCCGTTCGTTCGGAACGCGACAATGAGCCGGTCTTTATCCTTCCTGCCCCGGTCCCCACGGCGAAATCGGCGATAATCGTATCTTCGGTCTCGCCAGAGCGGTGAGAGACGACTGGAGCGTAGCCAGCTTTCCTGGCTAGGGCCATGCAGCCGATGGTCTCCGAGACGGTGCCGATCTGATTCAGCTTGATCAGGATGGAATTGGCCGCGTGCCTGTCGATGCCTTGCTCGAGACGCTTGGCGTTCGTCACGAACAGATCGTCGCCGACAAGCATGATCCGCTGGCCGAGCGCCCCGGTCAGTCCTGTCCAACCGTCCCAATCATCTTCGGCCAAACCGTCCTCGATCGATACGATCGGATATTTCTCGATCAAGCCTTCATACCAGGAGATCAGCCCTTTTGCGTCAAATGATCTGCTGTCTCTAGCCATCGAATACATCCCATCCTTGTACAGCTCGGTGGCCGCCACGTCCAAGGCCAGAGAGACGTCCTTGCCGGCCTTATAGCCGGCCCTCTCGATGGCCTTGAGGATGAGCTCGATCGGCGCCTCATTCGACGCAAGGGAAGGGGCGAAGCCGCCTTCGTCGCCAACCAGAGTGGACAGGCCCCTTGAATCGAGGATCTTCCGAAGAGCATGGAAGATCTCGCTTCCGGCGCGCAGGGCCTCGGAGAAGGTCGGGAAGCCATGCGGCACGATCATGAATTCCTGGATATCGGCAGAATGCGCCGCATGTTTGCCGCCGTTCACGATGTTCATCATCGGTATAGGCAGGCAGGGCGAGGCCTTGTCGGGCATCAGGGAATTGAAATACGTGTAGAGCGGGTTGCCGGCGCTTACAGCCACCGCTCTGGCGAAGGCTAAGGATACTCCTAGAATCGCGTTAGCGCCCAAATTCTGTTTGTTGGCCGTGCCATCGAGGCCGAGCAACGCCTGATCGAGAGCCGGCTGGTCAAATTCTTTGCCCACCACAGCCTTGGATATGGCCATATTCACGTTCTCGACCGCCTTCAAGACGCCCTTGCCGCCGTAGCGCGCTCCGCCGTCTCTGAGTTCTACGGCCTCGTGGCTACCGGTTGAAGCCCCGGAAGGCACCGAGGCGCGGCCGAACGAGCCGTCCGACAATTCTACGTCGGCCTCCACTGTCGGGTCGCCGCGCGAATCCAGGATCTCCCGCGCCCGGACCGATTTTATCTTGGACATGGATTCATTATATACTATGTATCCATGACAAATAAAGACACTTCCTGGGGCGGCGTGGCCGATTGGTACGACGGGCTTGTCGGAAGCTCAGCAGACTCATTCCAGTCAAAGGTCATAATGCCGAACCTTTTGCGCGTCCTCGAGCCCAGGCCGGGCATGACGGTTCTGGATGTGGCTTGCGGCCAGGGCCATTTCACCCGCGCTTTCGCCCAGAATGGAGCCAAAGCCGTCGGTTGCGACATCTCGCCGGAATTGATCGCTCTGGCCAAGAAGAATTCGCCACCCAGCCTTGAATTCAAAGTAGCGCCAGCCGACAAGCTCTCGTTCGCCGCCGATAAGTCGTTCGATGCCGTGACTATCGTTCTGGCCTTACAGAATATTGAGAATCTGGCCGGGACGCTGAGTGAATGCGCGCGAGTCTTAAAGCCGGGCAGCCGACTGATTTTGGTTTTGAATCACCCGGCCTTCCGCATCCCCAAAGATTCAAGCTGGGGCTGGGACGAGAAAACGAATGTCCAATACCGCCGGATAGATTCCTACATGTCCGACAGCCAGATTAAGATAGACATGACGCCCGGCGAATCGGTTCATAGCAAAAAGAAATTCACTGTCTCGTTCCATCGGCCGCTCCAGTCTTACTTCAAGGCCTTGAATAAGGCCGGCTTCTCCGTGACGCGCCTCGAAGAGTGGATCTCTCACAAGCAGAGCCAGAAAGGCCCGCGGGCGGCGGCGGAGGATCGCGCGCGCAAAGAGATCCCGATGTTCCTTATGCTCGAGGCGGTCAAATCTTAATTCGTATCCCTGATCGTCAGCGCCGGCCACAGGGCTAGGAGCGAGATGGCGCCTATCACCGTGAAGAGATAGGCGTTCGGGACGAACAGGAGCCCGAAGCCGGTCACGAGCGGAGCGATGAAGTAAGAGATCGGCCTGGTTATCCGGAACATGCCGAGAGCAGCCGAGTCGCGCGGCGAGACGGTCTTGAAAAAGTATGACTCCATCATCACTTCCGCCGCCGCCGCGCCGATCCTGGTCACGAAGAGAGCGGCGGCCCAGACGAGGACGCTATGCGCGGTTATGAAAGCGAGGACCATGGTCGAAAGCCCCATCAAGCCGAAGCCCGTGGCCATGATCTTCTTCTCGCCGTACCTCTTGTCGGACAGCTTGCCGAGGGGATATTGGATGAGGGGGAACGGCAAGAGCATGACGACCAGGATGATGCCGATCTCCTCCCAGCCGAAGCCCATGGTCTTATTGAGGTAGAGCGGGCTGTAGACCGTCATCCAGGCGTAGAAGACTTGCAGGATGACGCTGGCGAAGAACAGCCTGACCCAGCTTACGTTCGCGGAGACATGCTTCCATAGCTGCCAGGGAGACAAGTGCATGTAGTTCGGGTCCTTGAAGCGCGGGAAATTTCGGTATATGAGGTAGGCGAGCGGGAAGAGCATGGCCAGGCCGGCCACGTAGGTGTTCCGGAAGCTGCCTGTGCCGTTTATGAGCATCGAACCGATGAGCGGAGCCACCACCCACGAGGCGTTCAAGGTGGCGTTGTACAAGCCGCGCACGGCCCCGACGGACTGGCCGCCGGTATAGACTTCCAGGAAGATGTCGAGCGAAAGGCCGATCACCGTCGCCACGGCCGTTTGCAGGATGAAGATGAAAGCCAACAGGCTCGGCGAAGAGGCCCCGACCAGGCCCCAGAAAAGGGCGATCTGGATGATCACGAGCCAGAGTGCCGTCGTGTAATTACCGAGCCTCCTTATCACGGCCGGCGCGAGGAGGAGGCCCAGGACGGAGACCGCCGCTCCCGCCATATAGATGAAGCCCAGCGTCTGCTCGTCGGCGAAGAGCGACAAGAAGCTCGAGTTGGAGTACATCGGGATCACCAGGTTCAGGGTGTAGATGAAGCCGATGACGGCGATGGTATAGACCATGTGGCTTCTCGGAGCCGGATGGTTGTTCATGATGAGAGCCATTATAACAGGGATTTTCCTTGTGTTCCACGGATTTCCGTGCTAAATTATCGGAGCTATGAAAAAAGACATCCATCCCAAGAATTACCGTCCAGTCATCTTCGCCGACAATTCGAGCCAAGCGAGGTTCCTCATCTCGTCCACCATCGAGGCCAAAGAGACCGCCAAATGGACCGACGGCAAGGAATACCCGCTGCACCGCGTCGAGATCTCGAGCGCCTCGCACCCGTTCTACACCAACCAGGAGAAGATCGTGGATACCGCCGGCCGGGTGGAGAAATTCAAGACCCGCCAGGCCAAGGCCGTGCCTACCGGCAGGCAGGCCAAGAAATAATGGATCTGAAAGCTTTCAAAGCGAATCCCAAGACGTCTTTTATCGCCGGCCTATACGAGAAACTGGATAAAGATGAGGCGGAGACCAGAGCGATGATGGAGAAGGATCCGTCGCTTAAAGAGATGGCGGAGCACGACCTCGCGTCCATCCTAGAGCAGAAGAAGGCCCTGGAAGCCCAGATGGCCGCTATCGTCTCGGCCGATAAAGGCGAAGAAGAGGAAGAGAGCCCGGTCGAGATGATCCTTGAAGTCAGGGCTGGCGCCGGCGGCGACGAAGCCGCTCTCTTCGCGGCCGAGCTTTTGAACATGTACAAGAAATACGCCGAAGCCAAGGGCTGGATGGCGAAGGTCATAGACGAATCGAAGAACGACCTGGGCGGCTATAAGGAGGCCTCGATGGAGATAAAAGGCAATGGCGCTTACGACGATCTGCGCTTCGAGACCGGCGTCCACCGCGTCCAGCGCGTGCCGGAGACGGAGAAATCAGGTCGTGTCCACACCTCGACCGCCTCGGTGGCCATCATGCCTATCCGCAAGAAATCCAAGATCGTCATCGACCCCGCAGACATCACGGTCGAGTTCACGCGCTCCGGCGGCAAGGGCGGCCAGAACGTCAACAAGGTCGAGACGGCCGTCCGCCTCTTCCACAAGCCGAGCGGCATCATGATCCGTTCGAGCGCCGAGCGCAGCCAGAATGCCAACAAGGAGCGGGCCTTCGTCGTCCTCACGGCCAAGCTCGAAGCTCTTAAGGCCGAAGAGGACATGAAGAAGTTCGCCGCCGAACGCAAAGGCCAGATCGGCACCGGCGATCGCTCCGAGAAGATCCGCACCTATAACTTCCCGCAGGACCGCGTCACCGACCACCGCATCAATGAATCGTGGCACAATCTTCCCGAGATTATGAAAGGGAAGATAGGTCCGATCGTCGAAGCTCTTAAGAGTACCCCCGGCAGGAATTGAACCTACATCCACTCCTTAGGACGGAGTTGTTCTATCCGTTGAACTACGGGGGCGCCGCACTAGGAATATAGCACATGAAGCGTTTTGCGGCATTTCCGCTTTTCTGCTAGGATTTACCGTGATGACCCCGGAAGAGAGATCGATGCTAGAGCGGGCTTGCCAGCTCTCGGAGGAGAACAATAAGATCCTCCGCGGCATCCGCCGTTCTAACCGGTTCACCTCCATCTTGCATGTCCTCTACTGGATCGTCATCATCGTCGTTTCGTTCGGTGCCTATTATTACGTTCAGCCTTATTTGATGACCCTCTCGGCTCTGTTGGATAAGGTCGGCGGGTTACCAGGCATCCAACACTCGCTGGGAATGTGATATCAGTCGCCATTAGGTTTGAAAATACGAATCAACGCCGAGGTAGCTCAGTTGGTAGAGCATTCCCCTGAAGAGGGAAGGGTCACCAGTTCGATCCTGGTCCTCGGCACCCCCTTGACTTTTATTGCGTTTTAGTATACAATACATTACGTTATCACTTTAAACCAACCGAGCCATGATATAACGCTTGGTTAAGCCATTTATGAAAAACCTATACAATAACAAGATCGGTGTGTCGATTGGACTGGCGTTGCTTACGCTCGTCCTCGCCGTATCCGTCGGAGCCTTTCCTTCTTATGCCAAGGCGGACTGGTATGGCAGCAATTACAACTGTCCCGCGGGCACCTATCCAGTGATGCTCACCTCGAGCGGCTACTGGCAATGCGAGTCTGAGCCCGCGGTCAGCTATAATTACCCGACCTACTACACGCAGTATCAGTCGTACTATCCGCTCACCGCTTCCTGCTATGCCGTGAACGCGGGAGCGTCCGTGCCTACCGGTACGGCGATCCAATGGGCGGCTTCCGCTTCCGGCGGCAGCGGCTCTTACAGCTACAGCTGGTCCGGCACTGACGGCCTTTCCGGCTCCGGCCAGTCGATCTCGATGTCCTATTACAACTCGGGCGTCAAGACTGCCTCGGTCACGGTCTATTCCAACGGCCAGACTATCACGGTCAATTGCAGCGGTTCGGTCAGCGTCTACGGCAATGCGTACTATTACAACCAGCCGTACGGCACCTACTATCCGTCGCTCTCCGCTTCCTGCCAGGCCAACACGACCTACACGCCCCTCGGCACGGCCGTCACCTGGAGCGCCTCGGCGACCGGCGGCAACGGCTACTACAACTACAGCTGGTCCGGCACCGACGGCATATCCGGCTCTGGCCAGTCGATCTACTACACCTATGGCCAGCCAGGCTCGAAGTACGCCTCGGTCACGGTCTATTCCAACGGCCAGACCATCACCGAGCCCTGCAATAGCTTCGTGAACGTGGGGATCCCGGCCGGCGCCACCACGGTTGTGGTCGGCTCGTCCAACGCGAGCGGTCTCGACATCGGTTGTTACGCCGACCCGTCGACTGCGGCCGTGAATCAGCCGATCACCTGGTCTGTTGAAGTTTCCGGCGGTCTCGCTCCCTACACCTATTCCTGGACCGGCTCCGACGGCCTTTCCGGCACTCAGAGCTCGGCCATCAAGTACTACGCTTCTTCCGGCGCCAAGAGCGCTATCGTAGCGGTCACTTCGGCCGACGGCAAGACGGGCACCAAGGCCTGCTCCAACACGGTCACTGTAAGAGGCGCTGGCGGTGGCACTGCTGCCCCTGTCCAACAGCAACCGGCGGTCCAGCAACAGACGCAAGGGAACGCCTTGCCCGCGGCCGCGGCCTTCTCTCTCGGCAATGTGCCTTGGGGCTGGATAGCGGTCATGGTCATCCTGGTTCTCTTCTCCACGGTCATGTATCTCCTCTTCAATCGGCCGAAGATCTGAAGCTTATAAGCCTTAAGGAAAAACGGCGAAAGGGCTCCCTAGAGGGAGTCCTTTCGTTTTTGCGGAGATTTGACTCCCGTCGGTCGGCTGTGATAGATTTGGACCGGCGGAAAGAAAGGAGGTCAACAAAATGAACGACCTCGAAAGAGAGAAGGTGCTGCGCTACGCGGAACTGGCGAAAGTCCTCCAGGCGAGAGAGAGGGAGGGCAGAGGCTCTTTTACCAAAGAAGAGTCGGAAGCAACGGCCGGGATGGTCGTGATCTCGAGAGAACTCGGCTATACCCGCGAGACCATCCTTACTCTGGCGAGGAGAATAAAGGCGAGAGGGATGAAGGCGGGAATGATGTCCCGATCTTCCGACGAGGCGAAGCGCGAACCAGTGCCCGGCGAATGAACTTCCCGGGCACCATTATTTTCGATATGTCCTTGGACTGAACCAGGAAACCCTTGAATATCAAGGGCTTTTCGTGTCTTAATATTGCGCAATGATACTTGACATTATGTATACTGATATGCTATAATATGTAGTAGAAAGATCACGGAAACAACACTTTATCATCCCATGAAACAGAAGCTTGAAATTTTCCTGGCGTGCGCAGTGATCCATAGCAGTCTGGCACGCATGGCGATCCATTTCCTTATGGCTTCAGAGCACAAGGAAACATGGGATCGCGCGAGGGCGGGGATCCTTCGGGAACTCTCGAAAGGACTCCACCTCTTCTGACGGTAAGACGACAGACTAACCTTTGTTCCAGAACCTTGTCAGTTACACAACTCCCATGAGAACGACGACCAAATTCGTCGGCGATGAGTTCGAGACCGCTTATGCCCGCCTCCTTGGCGGACAAGTAGTCGGCGGACTCAATGACGGAGGCAAAGACGTGATGGTGCCGGAAATCGGCGCCGTCCAAGTCAAGGCCTCCTTGGCAGGAGCGATGAGATTCCTCTCGGAAAGCCTGAGACGCAAGCAGTTCATCCCGGTGTGCGTCGGAGAACCTGGCGATCCCAAGAAGATGATCTCGAGCCTGCAACAGTTCGGCGCGTGGATAAGCGAGGATATCCCTGACCGCGAGCAAACGCTCCGGGGTATCGCCCAAGTCCGCGCCCGATGCGCAGCGTGATTTAACCCAAACCCAGGCCTTTCGCATCCGATGCGAAGGGCCTGAAACATTTTATGTTATGCGCGGCTTGTGCGTTTCAGCCGCGCCTTTCTTTTATCTCTTCCTCGAACCTTTTCAATATCTCCTGAAGCGGCATCTGCCCGATCTGGCCCTTGTCGCGGCTCTCCAAGGTGGCCTTGCCGGCTTGGATGTCCTTCTCGCCGATCACGATGAAATAAGGGACGCGAGCGGTCTTGGCGTTCCGGATCTTCTTGCCGAACGAGTCGTTCGACAAGTCTATCTCCGAGCGAATCATGGCGGCGCGCAGAGATTCATGGACTTTCTTGGCGGCGTCGAAATGGGCCTCGGCCACCGGGACGACTTTGACCTGGACGGGCGCGAGCCAGAGAGGGAAGTTGCCGCCGTAATGCTCGATCAGGAAGCCGATGAAGCGCTCGTGTGTGCCGAGTGGCGCGCGGTGGATGCAGAGCGGGGTCTTCTCCTTGCCGTCCTTGTCGGTGTAGGTGAGGCCGAAGCGGCGCGGCACGGCGAAGTCCACTTGATTAGTCGCCAGAGTGAATTCCCGGCCGATGGCGCTCCAGACCTGGACGTCTATCTTCGGACCGTAGAAGGCGGCCTCGTTCGGCGCTTCCACGAACGGGATCTTCGAATCCACCAGGACCTTGCGGACCATGTCCTCGGTCTTCTTCCACAGTTCCGGCTCGCCGACGTATTTTTTGCCGAGCTGCTCGGGGTCATGAGTGGAAAAGCGCATGACGTATCTGCCGAGGCCGAAGATCTTGAAGTATTGGAGATACATATCGTTGACGGCCCTGAATTCGTCGGCGAACTGCTCTTCCGAGCAATATATATGGGCGTCGTTCATCGAAAGCATGCGAACCCTCATCAGGCCGAAGAGCTCGCCCGACTTCTCGTGCCGGTAGTTCGTGCCGTATTCTGCGAGGCGCAGGGGCAGATCCCGCCAGCTCCGCTTGCGCGAAGCGTAGATCTTGTGGTGGTGCGGGCAATTCATGGCCTTCAGGTAGTACTTGCCGCCTTCGTATTCCATGGGTGGGAACATGGTCTCTTCGTAATAGGGCAGATGGCCGCTCTTCAAGTACATGGATTCTTTGGCGATGTGCGGGGTGCGCACCCGGACATAGCCGGCCTTGAATTCGGTCTCTTTGGCCAACTTCTCCAATTCCTCGATCATGGCGCCGCCGTTCGGGAGCCAGAGGGGAAGACCGGGGCCGACGTCATCGTCGAACTCGAAGATGTCCATCTCCTTGCCGAGCTTGCGGTGGTCCCGCTTCTCTGCCTCTTTCATCATGGCCTCGTAGTCCTCGAGCTCTTTCTTGGAGCCGAAAGCCAGGCCGTAGATCCTGGTGAGCATGGCGTTCTTCTCGTCGCCGCGCCAATAGGCACCGGCCAGGCGCGCGAGCTTGAATGAGTCGGGAGCGATATCCTTCCCCGGATTCTCGGCGTGGCCGCCGCGGCAGAGGTCGGTGAATGAGCCGGCGGTGTAGAGAGTGATCTTTTCCTTGTCGGCGACGAGGTCCTTGATGAGCTCGAGCTTGTACGGGTTGCCCTTGAAGGCGGCCCGGGCCTCCTTTGCCGAGACTTCCTTGCCGGTGAAGCCCTTCCAGGTCGGGAGGATCTCCTTCATCTTCTTCTCTATCTTCGGCAGGTCCTTGTCCGACGGCGCCTTGCCCTTGGGGAATTCGAAGTCGTAGTAGAAGCCGTTGTCTATGGCCGGGCCGATGGTGTTCTTCGCCCCCGGGTACATCTCCAAGACCGCCGCCGCCAGGAGGTGGGCGAGGGAGTGGCGGATGTGCTCGATCGAGGCGGCCATGTTGGTGGAAATAATGATATCTTCTTTCGAGGCCGCCGGCAACTTATCTTGACAGAGTCAAATATTTGTGTATAATTTTTTCAGAACCTTTTTGCAAACCAAACCTTCAACCTCCAAAACCGATTACCGATGAGCAAAAAATTCAAGGTCGCAGTGGTCATCCGTCATAAACACGGGGACTTGTATCAAGCCATCAAAAGGCGCGGCTGGACCATAAGACAAGCCGCCGAATTCCTGGGAATAGACGAAGGTCATCTTGGGAGGATCATCAATTTGAGGATGAAACCCCCCGCTTTCAGGAACCAAAAAGGAGGGCAGGCAAGGCTCGAACGGCTCAAGGCCAAACTCCTCATACTCACCGGAAAGTCGTTCGATGAGCTGTTCCCCGGCGAGGTCTTCAACGACAGAGTGATGGAAAGGGCGAAGTCGTTCGATTTCTTCGTGGACAGGGACATGGAGACCTTGAAGATCGAGCCGTCTTCGAATGTACAGGTCTTCATGCTGCCGGAAGCCGGTTCCGGCCTGAACTGCGAAGACGTCATAGCCGCTATCAGAGAGATCTTGACCCCGAGAGAGTGGAAAGTCCTCGAGATGCGTTACCTTAAAGGATTCATTCTCGATGAGGTCGCTCATGAGATCCGCTGCACCAGGGAAAGGGCGAGGCAGATAGAGCTTCACGCCCTGCACAAGGTACGGAACAACAGTCGTGTATCTTCTATTCTCCGTGGAAACGAGATTCCCGGGTTCGACAGCCTGATAAGGCCGGCCCTGAATATCACGAACAGCCGCGCCGTTTCCGCGTGATCCGTCCCCGCCCTCCTTCAGCCGCGACGTGGTGTCGCGGCTTTTTATTCGGCTCGATTTGCACCGGGCGGCATCTTATGCCATAATCGTCGAATCGCCGCGGGGTAGGGTAATGGTAACCCGCAAGGCTCATAACCTTGAATATGCCGGTTCGACTCCGGCCCCCGCAACAATCCAGAGACCTATAGTCCTCATGGCCGGAGCATGAACGAAACAAAGAGATTCCAGCGCGCCGTCGAGGATTTCGCCTGCGAGCATTGCGGCTTTGAGGTGAAGGGAAGCGGCTATACCAACCACTGCCCGCGGTGCCTTTGGAGCAAGCACGTGGACATGAACCCCGGCGACCGCCTGGAGCGGTGCGGAGGCATGATGGAACCGATCGCCGCCGAGCCCAAAGATGGCGGCTATGTGATCACTCACCGTTGCGTTAAATGCAGATTCGAGAAGAAGAACAAGGCGTCGGAGGACGACGATTTCGACGCGATCCTGACGCTTGCTTCATAGCCGCTTGGCTTTCTCGATGAGGAAGCCCTTTTCGCCGTTTCGGGTGTTGACGGTGGCCCTGATGGCCAAACAGGCGTCCGGCACGAGCATCTCCTTGTGCGCCTTATAGACGCGCGGGAAGACTACGGCCTCGGCGGTGCCGGAGAAATCGGATATGGTGACGAAGGCCATGGTCTCGTTGTTCTTGGTCTGGACGTTGCGCACGGCGTTCACGATCACGCCCAAGATGACCGTGGCGCCTTCCTTGGCGGTCTCCTTGGCTTTCTTGATGTCGATGTCCTTCTTGACGATCGTCTCGCGGTAGCGCTCGAGCGGGTGGCCGGAGACGTAAAGGCCGAGGAGCTCCTTCTCCCAGGCCAGCATCTCCTTGAGTTCGGCCTTGGGCGCCGGGTCGAGGCGCAAGCCTGGCACGCTCGAGGCGTCGCTCATGCCGCCGAACAAGGAATCCTGCTCGCTGTGCCGTTTGCCGCCTTCCTTGTTGTATTCGAGGAGCCGGTCTATGTTGGCGAGCATCACTCCCCGGTCCTCGCCGAAACAATCCAAGGCGCCGGCCCTGATGAGCGACTCGAGCGACTTCCTGTTGAGGTTACGGTCCTTGACCCGGCCGAGGAAGTCGGCAAGAGACTTGTATCTGCCGCCTCTTTTGCGTTCCTCGATGATGGCCGTCGAGACGCCTTGGCCGAAATTCTTGATGGTCACCATGCCGAAGCGGATGCGGTGATAATGCGGAAGCGGCGGGGACGACTGCGTGTCCTGAAGACCGCCCGGTTCCTTACCCGCACTCTCCTTGACCACCGTGAATTGGCTGTAGCTCTCGTTCACGTCAGGCGGCAGGACCGGGATGCCCATCCGCCGGCACTCCGTGACGATCTCGCCGATCGTCTCGATATCGCCCGATTCCGCCGATAAGACAGCCGACATGTAGATCTCCGGGTAATTGGCCTTGAGATAAGCCGTCTGGTAAGCCACCTTGCCGTAAGAGGCGGCGTGGGCCTTGTTGAAGCCGTAGCCCTGGAACGGCTCGAAGAGCTTCCAGATGCCCTCGGCCTTCTTCTCGGAAAGGCCGCCGTGCTTCATGGCCCCCTCGACGAAGGTCTTGTGCTGTTTGGCCATCTCCTCCGGGATCTTCTTGCCGACCGCCTTGCGGAACTTGTCCACCTCGCTCCATGAATAGCCGGCCACCTCGACGGCGGTCATCAGAAGATCGTCCTGATAGACCATCACGCCGTAATTCGTCTCCAGGAATTTCTTCATGGCCGGATGAGGATAGACTACCGGCTTCTTGCCGTTCTTGCGCAAGATGTACTCGTTGATGTTGTCCATCGGGCCCGGACGGTAGAGGGCGATCATCAGGTTGATGTCGTGGATGACGGTCGGTTTGAGCTCGACCAAAAAGCGCGTCATGCCGGAGCCGTTCAGCTGGAAAAGGCCGATGGTCTCGCCGCGGGCGAGCATCTCGAAGGTCTTCTTGTCGTCGAGCGGGATGTTCTCGATGTCGATGTCGATGTTCTCGATCTTTTTCAAGCGCTCCACGGCGTCGGCCAGGATGGCGAGGTTCCTGATGCCGAGGAAGTCGAGCTTCAGAAGGCCGGCCTCCTCGATGGCGTACATGTCGTACTGAGTGATGATCTTGTCTTCGCCTTTCGGGTCGAGCTGGAGCGGCGTGAATCCGACCAGGGGCTCCGGGGCGATGACCACCCCGGCGGCATGGACCGAGATGTGCCTGGCGCAGCCCTCGATCTTCTTCGCCATGTCTATGATGCGGCGCGTGTCCGCCTCTTTCTCGTACATCGCGCGGATCTCCGGCACCATCTCCATGGCGTGGTCTATGGTCATGGGGAAGCCTTGTGAGCCGAGAGGGATGAGCTTGGATATCCTGTCGCCCCGGTCGAACGGGAAGCCCATGGCCCTGGCCACGTCGCGGACCGCGCCGCGGGCGAGCATGGTGCCGAAAGTGCCGATCTGGGCCACGCGGTCGGCGCCGTACTTTTCCTTGACGTAGCCGATCATCTCGTCGCGGCGGTTGTCGGCGATGTCCATGTCGATGTCCGGCGGCGAAGGGCGGTCCGGATTCAGGAATCTTTCGAAGGGCAGGTTGAAGGCGATCGGGTCGACGTTGGTGATGCCGGTCAAATACGAGACGAACGAGCCGGCAGCCGAGCCTCTAGTTGTGGTGATGATGCCTTTGTCGTGGGCGTGGCCGAGGAGGTCAGCGACCACCAGGAAATACGGGGCATAACCCTTGTTCTTGATGATCTCTAGCTCATAGTCGGCCCGAGCGGCCATCGTCTTGGTCTTCTCGAGGCCCTTCTTGGCGTAGCCATCTTCGACGAGGCGCCTCAATTCGGCGTCGTGCGACAGGCCGTTTTTCGCGACATAGTCCGGAAAGACCCATTTGCCGAGGATGAGCTCCAGATTACAAGCGTCGGCTATCTTCCTGGTATTGTCGAGAGCTTCGGGCAAGTCCCTGAATGATTCCTCAGCCTTTTCGGCCGGGATGAAAGAGAAATCATCCTCGTCTCCGTCCGTGACCCGGTCGGAAGGGTCGGTATGGGAGTTGACGCGCAGGAGCGTTTCCCTGGCTTGGCGGTCTTCCGGGTGGAGATAATAGACGTCGTGAGCGGCCATCGGCGGGATGCCGTGCTTCCTGCCGAAGTCGGCGAGAGCTTTCATGGATTGCTCGTGTCCGTCTATCTCGGGATGTTTCGTTATCTCGAGATACAGGCGGTCGCCGAACGCCTTCTTGTAGAAATCGGCGGTCTCTGCGGCCTTGTCCTGGTTGCGGCCCTTCAGGGCCTGGGCGATCTCGCCGGAGAAGGACGGGATGACGGCGATCAAACCTCCATTCATCTGTCCAAGCAATTCATGGTCTATGCGCGGCTTGTAGTAGAAGCCCTCGAGATGCGAGGCCGTGACGAGCTTCAACAGATTCTTATAGCCGGTCTCGTTCATGGCGAGCAAAACCAGCCGCGCACGTCGATTATCTATACCTGCCTGCATGTCCTTGCGCCCCCGCGCGGCCACGTAGAAATCCACGCCGAGGATCGGCTTGACCTCCTTCTTCTTGCAGGCCATGTAGAACTCGATGGCGCCGTACATATTGCCGTTGTCGGTGAGCGCCAAGGCGTCCATGCCGCGGATCTTGGCCTCGGCCACCAATTCGTCTATCTTGGGCAGGGCGGCGAGCAGGGAATAGTGGGAATGGGTATGGAGGTGGACGAAGCGGGCAGGCATGGCGGTAGGATTAGTATAACAGATAATCAGTGGTAGAATTGACCGTATGGCGAGGAAGCATCTAATCGGCGTCGACGAAGCAGGACGAGGGCCTTTGGCTGGTCCGGTGGCGGTGGGCGCTTTCGCCGTCCGGTCGAAAGCGGCCCTCACGAGATTCCGCGGCGTCAAGGACTCGAAAAAGCTCTCCGAGAAGCAAAGGGAAGAGTGGTTCAGGGCGATAAGAAGCCGCATGGAGGACGGGGAAGCGCTATACGCTGTCTCATTCAGCCGGGCCGAGACCATCGACGGGAAGGGCCTTTCGCCAGCCATATATTCAGCTCTGAATCGCGCCTTGAAGAAGCTCGAACGCCGCTTCGCCGTCTCGCCGGACTCGAAGATCCTCCTTGACGGTTTGCTCTACGCCTCCGGGCGCTATACGGACCAGACGACCATCATAGACGGCGACTCGAAGGAGCGGGTCATCGCCCTAGCCTCGATCTGCGCCAAGGTCCTGCGCGACCGGCGCATGAAGAGATTGGCGAGGAAATATCCGCATCACGGCTTCGAGGTGCACAAAGGCTACGGCACCAAGGCTCATTATCGTGCCATCCGGAAGCACGGCCTGACGCCGGAGCATCGCCGGAGTTTCCTCAAGAGAGTAAAGATAAAGAAGTAACAGGAATAGGGTTTTCCGGACACGGGATTTTCCTGCTGGAAAATCCCTCGATGCGCGCGCCAGTCGCGCGCGCAAGGTCCTTCAAACCCTATTCCTGTTACTTCTTCGATCCCTTCTCCTTCTCACGCAGTGCCCGGGGTGAGAGTCGAACTCACACTTCCGAATGAACGGAAACAAGATTTTAAGTCTTGCGCGTATGACCAATTTCGCCACCCGGGCGGCCGATCGAAAGCTGGGCTTTCCGGAGGCATTATACAACAAAAACCTCCCCGCAACGGGGAGGTTTTGATGTCCGTTATCTCATAAGGGGCCGCTCACTTCAAGACGACGATGCCCACAGGGTTCCTAGACCCGTCGCAACTGAAAGGATATATACCCAAGAACTTCCCGAAGTCCGCCTTCACCGTCTTCGAGGAAGTGGTGCCGACGGTGAAAGACTGAGCCGGGTTGAACGCGACGGTGTGAGACATGCTGTCTTTATTGACGAAGGTCAGGTCGGCGCCTTTTTTGACCGAGGAAGCCACGGGGTTCGGCGAACAAGAGGTTATGTCGATAGAGCCAGTCTCCACGGCGTTCTTCGTCACAAGGTCGAAATACGAGCCGCGTTCCTGTTGGGTCGACGAGGCGTTGGGCGTACGGAGCAGGGCAGCGGGGTTTACCGGCGTGGAGACAGGCGCTCCCTTTGGCGCGACCGCTGTCGGAGCCTGTCCTTGATACGTGAGATAACCGAGCACGAGCACGGCTATTATTATGGCTACCGCGACGATCCCGACCACATATTTTACGATCTTGTTCATTTTTGGATGAGGATTAGCTTAGGGGTCGCGCTAATTGCAGGAATACGGAGTGTCGACTGAAGTGATAATGCCAACACCGCTTTGGTTTGTTGACCAGTCATCACATTGGTTATAGTGGGGGAGACTGAGATTATTACTGTATGAGGCCGCATCATTCGTACATGTCGAGATGCCAGAGCAAGTTCCAAGCCACTGACCGGAGCTGTCCGGGCCATACACGTTATCGCGACAGATGTCTATAGCATCGCCTCCATAGTACCCGAATGTATACAGATCGTAGTAGACCGTGTAGCAGCCGTTGTAATGGCACGAGCCGTCGTTGGTATTGGCGCCCGAGTTGTAGTTGAAGGCATTCGAGTCAGTGCAGCCGTATATCGGACAGCCGCTATTGGAAGGAGCATTGCAAGTCCCAGTGACGCATGTATCAGCACAATTATAGGTACCTCCACATTGCTGAGTCTGGCCGCAAGAGTTCTGTGGCGATGTCACTGAACAGCTGGTGTTGTAGTAACTTGGATCGGCTGGCGTCGAAGCCGAACAGACATCGCTGCAGTTATACGTTCCGGAGTTCCTCTGACTGCAGTCGTTATAGCTAGAGTAGCACGTCTGGCCGTAGTATGAGGGATCGGCGGGAGTGGTGGCCGGGCAGTTTCCGGAACAGTCATAAGTGCTGGAATTCCTCTGGCCGCAGTCGTTGTAAGCCGAGTAGCACGTCTGGCCGTAATTGCCGGCGCAGCAGGCAGAGATGGTCACCCCGGAGGGGAGATGGTTCAAGAAGGAATTCCACTCGGCCGACGTGTTGGCTGGCACGAAGAGGGTGGAGCCGGTGTTGTTCGTTACCTTCTGGCAGCCGAAGTTCGTGGTGATCGAAGTCTGGGCGCCGCTTCCCGGGGCGCTGAAGCTGTTGGCGGCGGCATAGACGATGCCGGCGCCTGCGACAAGAGCGATGACGATAAGAGCGGTCTCGGAAAGCGGTTTTTTGAAGAAGTCTTTCATCTTCCTTATTCCTTGTCCCTTTTATTGCCTGGCCTCGAGCGCCTTAACTCTCGCCGTCAGGGCGTCTATCTCTTTCTGCTGCTCTTGCATGGCGGATATGATGGACGCCGACAAGCCTTCGAGGTCTATAGCCTTTCCGTCCTTTCCGGTGTGGACCGCCTCGGGCAGGACCTTTTCCACGTCCTGGGCTATGAGGCCGAGGTTCGTACCCGTACCGCGAGACGAGTCTTTCCATTCGAATGTCACCGGATCGAGGGCCATGATCTTTTTGAGCGAATCGGCCGAAGACAGCGACTCCACGTTCTTTTTCAGATTGGCGTCCGAATAGTAGTAGACCTGGGCGTATACGATATTGAGGTTGGATGTGCTGGCGGGATCGAGATAGTAGCCGCTGTTGTTGAGGTCGTAGTAGATCGGAGAATACATGCTGGAACCCGACTCTATCATGCCACCCGTATAGACATATTTATCGTTGTACGCTCTTATATAAGTGCTGTCAACCATGTACCAGCCGCCGCCGTAGGTGTTGAAGTAGAGCGGGTTGCTCGAGTTGATGCTGACGGTAGTGCTGAAGTAAGTATCCGTTGAGCCAAGCGGAGTACGGGAAATCCAGCTCCCATTATTGTTCAACAAACCAAAGCCGGAGCTGTCGCTGTAGACGTAGCCAGCGCTCACGCTTGAGCCATTATAAACGTGTATTTGACCGTTAACGTTTAGTTTCTGATCTCCTCCGGTCATCCCAATGTCAACAAGGCCGCTAGCATCGATCCTCATTCTTTCCAGACCATTAGTGTACAGAGATGTGATCCCATGAGTGTAAGTACCGGCGTTTTTACTGATTTGCCCGATGATCAACTGTCCGGCACCTGCTCCTGTTGTGCCGGCAGTGTATTGAATAGACATACTGCGGTCCCAACTTAAGCTATCGGCGAGAACAAGGTTTTGCGTGGTCGGCTGGATCAACCAGAGACTGTTTGCGTTACTGTAGCTGATGAGCTGTGTGGCTGTTTGGGCGGCAGTGTTAGCAATGTAAAGATCACCGCCGTTTATTTTCACACCACCCCCATAAACTTCCAGTTTATACCCCGGGCTCACCGTCCCGATGCCGACATAGCCGGTAGGCATAATAGACAAATTTGTGCCGTCAGTTGAAATATCTCCCATACTCGTGCCTGCGTATCTGAAATTAATCAACGAACCAGTACCACCAAATCTGCCTACCGTTAGAGGAGAAACGTTATTCGCTGCAACTTCGAATGCTCCGGTAGCAGAATTAAAGCCTGCCCCCCTCTGGTTTGAAAATCCCGAGGCAGGATTTAATACCGTATTAAATAAATACAAATCAGTATCGATCTTCGTGTTGCCGTTGACTTCCAGTTTATACCCTGGGCTCACCGTTCCGATGCCGACGTTGCTGTTCGACTTTAGAACAGTGATGGCGTTGCCTGAAGTCCCATAATTATAGAGGCTCCAGTCGCTCGAACCAGCAGACCCCTGTGAGGTTCCAAGCCCCCAATCATATGTACCATTTGTCAACCAACCAACCGATGCCGCATTTCCCGAAGAAATAGTGGCCCGGTCTATCAAAATAAAAGATTGGCCAGCGGTAGCGGTACTTTTTGCCCTGATCACGGCATTTCCTGTACTTGATTGAACATCAAGTGGATAAGTTGGCCCCGTCGTTCCGATGCCAACCTTGCCGGTATTGTAATAGATGTCAGAACCCGTAGTCGTCCACTGGCTGCCGCCGAAGGAGACTGCTGTGCCGTTATGGTAGAAGGTGCCGGTGTAGTTGATGTCGCCCAAGACGTCGAGCTTGTAGCTCGGACTGATACCGACGCCCAAGAGTCCTGATACGCTCCCTATTTCCGCGCCGCCAGTGGAAATGAAAGAAGCCACTTGAAGGCCGCCAGCCTTGGCCTGGTCCGTGCTGCTCACGTTCAAAGGAGCGCTGGCGTTGCTGGAAGGCGGGCTGGCCGGGGCGGCGGTCCAGTCGGCCAGGACGAGAAGAGGACCGACGATGAGGGCTCCGGCGGCGACTGAGGCGATGATCATGTGGCGGCGCATGTTTGTAAAGTTATTTTGTTAAGCGTTGCAGATCTATTAATGGGCCTTCAAGGCGTCGAGCAGGGCGGTGTTCACCTCCGGCGCTTCGTTCTGCGAAGGTTGCGAGGCCTTTGAAGCGGGCTCTTTCAGAGCGTTGAGCGCTTTTTGCTGTTCCGGCGTCAAGGTCGGGTTCTGATCGGCGCTGGCCCGGTTCGTCTTCAGGGATTCCATGATCCTCTGTGCCTCCGCTGGCGACAGGGAATTGGTCATGGCCCAGTTTTCGCTGCCCCAGGCGACAGAGATGTAATACGCCACCCCGATCAAAGCGGTCGCGGCGAGGACCGACCACAAAGCTCTGGCGCTCTTAACGTTCTCTTCGTGAGTCACGGCTATATTGTAACCCTTTTACGAAAGCAAATCATCATGAGCTTATCAACACAGGCCCTGTTATGAGTTCTCTCGTTCCAGGTTCCGGTGTCTGCCGTTATATGGCTCAAAACCTGCTCCTACAGACCCAATCCGCTGCCGGTCAAGTAGCTGGAATAGGTGTTCATGAATGAAGGCAAGACGAAGGCCAGGATGATGAGCGGCACGACGAAGATGATGACCGTGCCCCACACCGTCCAAAGGTAATACTTCCTGGTCTTTTCGACCGAGACGTATATCTTCTCGATGAGCTCGCGCTGCTCGCGCAGCTCCTTTTCCACCGCGGGATCCATGGCGGGATTATATCACAACCGGCTCCGGAGGGTGGATTCGAACCACCGACCAATCGCTTAACAGGCGACTGCTCTACCGCTGAGCTACTCCGGAATGTCTTTTGAATGAGGCCGACATCGGGAAATGTAGCATATCAACCGGCCTAAATCAAAAACCAGTCTTCGCCTCCGGACGCGGCCGTGTGCAGCGGGGGAAACGGTGGTAAGATACAGCCGTGAAGTGGAACACCGCCACCATCTTCGCCGTCTTCTGCACCGCCGCCGTCACCATAGCCGTAGTCTCGATGGCGGCGCTCTCCCTGCCGCAGTTCATATACGAGCGATCATCGAATGAATTCATGCCAGCCGTCGTACCATCAACCATAAAACTGACGAGCTCCGCCTTCGAGAATAACGGGCGCCTTCCGGCCATCTATACTTGCGACGGCCGGGGCACGAGTCCGCCGCTTACGATCTCCGGCGTGCCGACCGGAACCCAGTCGCTCACTCTCGTCTTGCACGACCCAGATGCCCCCAGCACCCTGGGTTTCGATCATTGGGTGGCTTTCAACATCGATCCGGCTACCACCGCCATCTCCGAGGGCCAGGTCCCCGTCGGCACTTCCGGCAAGAACGATAACGGCGGTCTCGGCTATTTCGGCCCGTGCCCGCCCCTGGGGACGCACCATTATATCTTCATGGTCTACGCCGTAGACGGCATGCTGCCTCTTTCGGAAGGGGCGTCAAAGGCCGACGTCTTCAAGGCCATGCAAGGCCATGTCCTCGATCAGGCCAGGCTCGTCGGCATGTACGGCAAGCTCCAGCCCAAGCAATGATCCGTCGGGACATGATCCCGCCAAAGACATGAACATCCGCGTCAAAGCCACCAATCTCTCCCTGAACCCGTCGGTCTCCGGCTATCTCGAGAAACGCCTGGCGAAGATAAGGAAGCTCGTCAGCCGCGACCCGTCGGTCGTCTGCGACGTGGAGCTGTCGCGCACCACCGATCACCATCAGAAAGGCGACGTCTTCCGGGCCGAGATCCACATCGTTGGCCGCGGCTTGGACGCCTACGCCGCGGTCATGAACGAGGATTTGCATCTGGCCGTCTGCGGCGTCCGCGACGAGATCGTCAAAGAGATCCGCACTGGCAAGAAGAAGCACCGGTCGTTCATCCGGAGGAGCGGCGCCCGCGTCAAGGCGATGATGAAGGGCCTCTGGCCGTGGGGCGAGAGGGGATGGCGCAGGGGCCGGACTAGAGACGATGCCCTTTGAGAAAATCCCCGTAAGCCATCTCTTTGGCTCCTTCCGGCACGACTTTCTCTATCTCGAGCTTGCCGTCCTTCCATGAGGCCCGGGTTATCTTCACCCGGATCTTTTTGCCGCCGCGCTCCGCGAGGAAGTAAGCTACGGGCCATTCGCTGAAGGCCTGGACCTTCCGGAAATTCTCGTACGGGTCTGCCTTAAGGTCGAGAAGCGCGTCTTCTTTGGATATCTTCTTGGTCAAGGTCGCGGCGGCGTGGTTTTGCTCGGTCTCCAGGATCTTCCCGGCTACCCAGTCCGGCAGGATCTCCACGATCAGCCTTGCGCCTTCCTCGACGATCTTCGCGCCCAACTCGCGGGCCGATGGGGGCCATGGCTCGACCCTGACCTTTCTCTGCGCGACGATCGGCCCGTGATCCAAAAGGCCGTCCACGCGCATGACGGTCACCCCGGTCTCCCTCAGGTCTTCCAGGATAGCGGTCTCGATCGGGCTTGCTCCGCGCAGTTTCGGTAAAAGAGAGCCGTGGATATTCAAAGTCTTCCTCGGCGGGATATCGAATATTTCTTCAGGGATGATCTTTCCATAGGCTATCACTATGAATACGTCGCAGCCGTAGGATTTCAATTTTTCCGCGAGCTCCTTATTGCCGCGCAATGTCTCCGGCTGGAGGACGGGCACGCCGTGCTTTTCGGCCCAGACCTTCGCGGGCGGAGCGGTCACGGCCAAGCCGCGGCCCCTCGGCCGGTCCGGATTGGTCACGACGAACTTCAGGCTGAAGCCCGCTTTCTGCAGATGCTCGAGCGTCGTCGCGGCGTATTCCGGCGTCCCGAAGAATCCTATTTTGATGTCTTTGCTCACCATGGCAGTGCCGCTCGCGGCTCAGGGCTTATTCTGCAGTTCGGCGATCTCTTCCGGCGAAAGCTCCCATATCTCCCGGGCCTTGTCGGTGAAAAGGACGCCGTCGAGATGATCGACCTCGTGCTGGAAGATCTGCGACAGGAGGCCGCTCGCGCCGCGTTCGATCTTGGCGCCGTTCTCGTCCAGAGCGGTCAAAGTGACGCGGGTCGAGCGCTTGACCTTGCCGTAGAGCCAGCGGATGGACAAGCAGCCCTCCTCGACCTCCTTCTTGTCCCGCGACCGCCGGGTGATCTCCGGATTTATGAAGACCATGTCGGAGCCGTCGCCCTTGTAGGTCTTGTCGGCTTTCTTCAAGAGCTCGCCCGAGACGAGGAAAAGGCGGATCGGCTCGCCGATCTGCGGCGCGGCGATGGCGATGCCGTCCTTCTCGGGAGCCAGGGCGGCCCTCAGGCGGGCGACGATCTTCTTCAAGCGATCGGAGCCGATGTCGCTTCTCGGCACCGTCTTGGCCCTGCCCCGCAATATCGGGTTGTCGCGCCCTACGATCTCAGACATATTGGGAAAAATGTATCATGGAACGGCTACAATAGCGATTCCGGGTCGATCTTGACGGAAACGCCGGGCGGCAAAGACCGCAGTTTGGCCACGAGCTCCGGCTCCGGCCAATGCTTCGACGGGACCCTGATGAGGCCGTGGATGACGGAAGCGCCGCGGACGGTCGAGGTGAAGGCGGGGAAGACGTCTACGTCGTGCGGCGCGAGGAAGGCCTGCAGCTCGCCCATCTCCTTGGCGATCCTGTCCTTCTTGCCCTCGAGGGTGATCTTGATCAGGGTGGAGAATGGCGGGTAATCGAAGCGCCGGCGCTCGGAGAGGACGGCGTGGTAAAAATCGCTCAAATTGCCCTTCAGGCCGTACTCAAAGATCTTCTCCTCCGGCCGCCTGGTCTGGACCAGGATGGAGCGGCTCACGGCGGCCCGCAGGCGGACCAGAAGATACATCACTCTCTCCGTTATCCGGAAATCCGGCAGGGCGAACAGGGAATCGAGCGAGACCACCGCCGCGTGGTCGACCGGAGCGGCAAGGCGCGAGAGGGCCGCTTCCGTGCCGAGGAGGACGCTGCCGGGCCTTGCTTTCCACTTCTCCATGACCTCGGCCATCTCTCCCTCCGTCTTGGTGGCGTCGGCGTCTATCTTGAACATGTCTATATCCGGGAATCCCTCCCGGATCTCCTGCTCGGCCCGATCGATGCCGATGCCGAGGGGCGAGAGCCGCCAGCTGCCGCAGTTCTTGCAGGTCTCCTCGGCGCTCCGGCGCTCGCCGCAGACATGGCACATGAAGAAATTCTTGCCATGCCTACCGGCAGGCAGGCCCTGCCTGCCGCCCGGCGCTCCAGTCTCCTTCGAGGCGTGCAGGACGACCGGAGCGGAACATTGGGAACAAAGGACGACGGTGCCGCAATCGTCGCAGGTCGTGATCGGCGAGAGGCCGCGCCTCGCCGTCAGGATGAAAAGATGGGTGCTGTCGCGGCGATTCTCGGCTATCAAGCTCTCGAGCTCGGCCGAAATGACTCTGAAGGGTTGTTTTTCTTCGTCCGATCCTGGTTTGCCCTTGGCCGTCGCCGGGACGCCGGCTTTCGGGACGCGGCGCATGTCTATCAAGGAATCCTTGGCTGTGGAGACGGACCGCCACTTGAATGGCGTGCCCGGGGCGATCTCGTGCTCGTCCAGGCGCTTCAAGGTCTCGACTCGGAGCAAGCAATCCGAGAGGAAAACGGTCCGATGCTCTCGCCTCGCCGCGGCCTCCAGGGCCCGGCGCAGGTCGAGGCAGGGCGCCCTCTGGGAGACCCAGCCGCGGCTGTTCTCCCGCTCGATGACGACGGTCTCGACGTCGCCCCGCGGCAGGACGGAAAAAGAAGCGGTGGCCACCACCACGACCGGATGCCGGTTCTCGGCCGCGGCCGCCCAAGCCTCCAAAGCCTTCTTCTTCGAAAGACCCCCGTGAAGGAGGATGATATAGCCTTCGATGCCTTTTTCCAGAGCGGCGAAGGTCCGCCTGGCGTCTTCGATGGTCGGGACGTAGACGGCCACCGATTTCTTGCGGGCGAATTCCTGGCGGATGAGGCTCCGCCACGAGCTCATGCGGTCGGCGTCGTCTCCCTCTACGGCGTAGGTCTCGTCCGGGGCCGGTTCGGCGCCTAGGAAGCTCGGCTGGAGCGGCAAGGGCGGGGCGATCCTATGGGCGTTCTCCAAGATCGTCTCGGAGACCATGGCTTTGACCACGGCTCCGGTATTCGTCCCGTACCAGTCGGCGAGCGTTCGGCACGAATCCATGAAAGCGGTCGAGAAGAAGGCCCCGGCCTTGACCTTGCCGAGCTTCCGTATCTCGTACGGGGCGCTCCGGAGCTCGGCCTTCAAGTCCTCGGCCCGGCGCGCTTCGGCCACGATAGCGTGGACCGACCTCGACCGGAGGGGCACGGTCACCACCGCGCCGACCGGCACCTCCGAGGAAGTGAAGTACGAGAGCGTCGGAGCCACCTTGAGGCGGGAGAGGGGGATGACGGCGATCAGATTCATTGCCATAGTTATACCTTATTTTCAGGGCATTTAAATACTTGACAAAGATCCTATAGATGCTATTACGTATCTCGAAAGGAGCAATAAGACGCCATATGAGCTCTCCGCTCGATTACAACAGTTCTTCAAGGTCGGAGAAGATCTCCGCGCCCAAGGCGATCATCATCTTCGTCGTCGCGGCAGGCGTGCTCTGGGTCGTAGGCCATTTTCTCGGTTGGACCTGGAAAACCTCTCCCGCTCCGGCCGAGCCGGCCCCGTCCCACGAGACGAGACCGTGACTTCTCCGATCGATCAGCCGCCCCGTGGACCATCCGCATGATGGATGGCGCACGGGGCTTTTTATTTGTGAAATATCCCTGAACCGATTACAATAGCCCATACGCGAACAAATGGAAAATAAGGAATCATTCGTCATAGAAGGCCTGGCCGGTAAGAAGCGGTTGAAGGGGACCGTCAAGGTGAACGGCGCCAAGAACGCGGCCCTGAAAGCCATGGCCGCGGCCGTGCTTTTCGACGGGCCGGTCTGCCTCGAGAATGTCCCGGAAACGGACGACATCGATACTCTTTCGAAGATCCTGGCGAAGCTCGGGACGAAGATCGGCCGCAAAGGCAAGACTTTGACGGTCGATGCAGGCGCCCTGGATTCGACCAGCGTAGATTCGGAGTTGGCTGGGAATATGAGGGCCTCGGTAGTCCTCACCGGCCCGCTCCTCTCGCGCTTCAAAGAAGCGTCATTCCCGGCCCCCGGCGGCTGCGTCATAGGCACCCGTCCCATAGATCTCTTCATCGCCGGATACCGGAAGATGGGCGCCGTGGCCGCGCTCGACGACGAGGACCGCCTGTATAAGATAGGAGCGCCCGGCGGCCTTAAGGGCGCGGGGATCTTTTTCGACAAGGTATCCGTCGGCGGGACTGAGACTCTGATGATGGCCGCCGTGCTGGCGGCTGGCCGGACGGTCTTGAAAAACTGCGCCATGGAACCGGAGATAGTCAGCTTGGCCGGATGGCTCAATGCCTGCGGCGCGAAGATAAAAGGCGCCGGCACCCCGACCATCGAGATAGAAGGGACGGCCGGCAAGTTGCTATCGCCGAAAAAGCCTTACGTGACCATCCCTGACCGCATAGAAGCCGGCAGTTTTCTCATCTTGGGCGCTCTGTGCGCCGAAGAATTGGCCATCGAGGACTGCGAGCCCGGCCACCTCGAGTCGACGATCGGCCTCCTCAGGGATTCCGGAGTGCCCATAGAGACAGGGTCGTCCGTGATCAGGATAAAGGGGAATTCGAAGCCGGCCTCCTCGTTCAAGCCCGTCCTGGACCTGCGCACCCACGAATATCCGGGCTTTCCCACCGACCTGCAGCCGGTCATGGTGACGTATCTCACTCAGGTCTCCGGGGAGAGCAAGGTCTTCGAGACGATATACGACGGGAGATTCAAATACGTCGAAGACCTCAAGAAGCTCGGCGCTTCGATCGCCGTCATGAATCCGCGCGAGATAGAGATCAAAGGCCCTACGCCGCTTGCGGTCTTGCCAGGCGACGGAGAGCTCAAGGCCCATGACATCCGCGCCGGCTTCGCCGTCACCCTGGCGGCTCTCGCGGGCAAGGGGACTTTCACCGTGGGGAACGTCAATCTGATAGATCGGGGCTATGAGAGGCTCGAAGAGCGCCTGATCCCGCTCGGTGCACAAATAAAAAGAGTTGTGCTATAGTGCGTTTCATGAGCTTTTTCGCCCCCAAACTGGGCATCGATTTGGGCACGGCCAACACTCTGGTCTTCGTGCCCGGCAAGGGCATCATCCTTAACGAGCCGTCTGTGGTGGCCGTTTCCGAAGTGGACAAGAAGGTCCTGGCGGTGGGGAACGACGCCAAGGAGATGGTCGGCCGGACCCCGGAATCGATCGTGGCCTACCGGCCGATGAAGGATGGCGTCATCGCCGATTACCGCATCACCGAGGCCATGCTGCGCTATTTCATGGACAAAGCCCTCGGCCGCCTGGGCTTCTTCAAGCCAGACGTCATGATCTCCGTGCCTGCTTCGGTCACTTCGACCGAGCGCCGGGCCGTCATAGAGGCGGCCATCCGGGCCGGGGCCAAGAATGCCTACGTGGTCAAGGAGCCGGTCCTGGCCGCTATCGGCGCCGGCATCCCCATCCAGGAAGCCCGCGGCCACATGGTCGTCGACATCGGCGGCGGCACCACCGACATAGCGGTCATCTCGCTCGGGGGCATCGTCTCCTCCATCTCCGTCAAATGCGCGGGGAACAAGCTCGACGCCGCCATCGCCGACCACATCAAGAAGGTCTTCAATCTCTGGATCGGCGACCACATGGCGGAGATCATCAAGATCCAGATCGGCTCGGCCATCCCGCTCGAGGCCGAGCTCGGCATGACCGTGAAGGGCCGGGACTTCATCTCCGGCCTGCCGCGCTCGACTGAGATCAAGACCAACGAGATCGTCAAGGCCGTGGCCGCGCCCCTTCGAGACATGATCAAGGCCATGAAGGATGTCCTCCAGGAGACGCCGCCGGAGCTCGCGGCCGACATCATCGACCAAGGCATCACCATGACCGGCGGTTCCTCGCTCCTTAGGCATTTCCCCGAGCTCGTCTTCCGCCGGATCGGCGTCAAGGCGGAGCTTGCCGAAGACCCTCTGCTTTGCGTCGCCAAAGGCACCGGCATCGCCCTCGAGCACCTGGACGTCTACAAGAAAGCCATCGTGGCGAAGAGATAAAATAAGGGGTTGACAAAGATCGCCTAGGAAGATTATCATTAGCTTTCCCTCCCGTCCCCGAACGGGACTGGTTCTCCAAGAGTTCGGTTCCGTTCATCAGGCCTCTTCCGGCATGCCGGGAGAGGCCTCTTTTTTGCTACAATACAGGCATGCATTTGTCCGATGCCCTGGAATCCCTGTCGCACCACGCGTACTGTCTAGTCGGCGACGGTCCTGTTAAAACTGAACTGATCAAAATCCTGGAGCGGGGCCATAAGATCAAAATCGCAGGCAACCCGGACTTCTTCGACAGGGCTTACGAGACGTTCACGATAGACGACGCCCGCGAGGTGAAATCGGCGGCCGAGACGAAGCCGGTCCGCGAATCCGGCAGGAAGATGTTCGTCCTGACGATGAATGGCATCACGGTCGAAGCCCAGAACGCCTTGCTCAAGCTCCTCGAGGAGCCGCCGGTGAGTGCCCATTTCTTTTTGATCATACCTTCGGCGCATTTGCTCTTGCCGACGGTCAAATCGCGGCTGTCATTCATCGGGAATGGGGGATCAAAGGCAGCCGCCGATTCCGAACTTATGAAAGAAGCGGAGAGATTTGTAAAATCATCTGTTAAGCAAAGATTGGACGCCGTCAAATCCCTGATGGACGATATCTCTAAAGAAAAACGGCCGAAGCAGGACGCCATAGATTTTTTGAATGCTCTGGAGGAAACGATCCACGAAGGGAGCGTGAAGAAAAACGCCGGAGCGCTCGAGGCCGTGGAAACCGCGAGGAGGTACATGAACGACCGGGCACCGTCGCTCAAAATGCTCCTTGAATACGTAGCATTGAGCATCTGAGCTCCAAGCAAGTGTCGGGTAAGGGGACCTTGCGGGCGCGACTGGCGCGAGCACGAGGAATTTTCCGGCAGGAAAATATCCGTGTCCCCGAACCCGATACTTGCTTGGTGCGATGCGTGTTATAATGCGTGTACCGATGGCTTACGACTTCAACCCATTCAAGAAGAATCTCGCGAGCGCCGAGGAATGGCTAAAGAAGGAACTGACCCAGATCAGGACCGGCCAGGCTTCGCCGGCGGTCCTCGACGGCGTGCGGGTGGAAGTCTACGGCACGCCCATGGCCTTGAAAGAAGTGGCCTCCATCATCATAGAAGGGGCCCGGACCCTGCGCCTCACGCCGTGGGACAAGGCTCAGGTGAAGGAGATAGAGAAAGCCGTCAACGAGGCGAATCTCGGCATGTCCGTGGCCGCCGACGGGGAGGGCGTGCGCGTCAATTTCCCCGAGCTGACGTCGGACAAGCGCAAGGACTACGCCAAGATGGCCAAGGACAAGCTCGAGGACGCCAAGAAGCACGTCCGCGGCCATCGCGACCAGATCGTCAAAGACCTCCAGGCCAAGGAGAAGGCGAGCGGCTTCGGCAAGGATGAGGTCTTCCGCCTGAAGAACGAGACCCAGAAGATCGTGGACGAGACCAATAAGAAGCTGGAAGAGATGTACGCCAAGAAGGAAAAAGAGATCCTCTCCTGATGACCGTCCTCGTCTTCATCATCGTCCTGGCGGCGCTCATCCTGGCCCACGAGCTGGGCCATTTCCTCGTGGCCAGGGCCTGTGGCGTCCGGGTGGACAAGTTCGCCCTCGGCTTCGGGCCGCGGATCGTCTCCTGGAAAGGGAAGGAGACGGAATATGCCCTGAACTTGATCCCGTTCGGCGGCTACGTCAAGATCTTCGGCGAGGACCCGAACGAGGAGAACACGAGCGGGCCGGATTCATCGAAAAGCCTCGTCAATAAGCCGCGCTCAAAGCAGATCCTGGTGCTCGCCTCCGGCGTCCTCGCCAATTTCATCTTCGCCTGGCTCCTCTACGCCGGGGTCTTCGCTTCCGGCGTGACAGCCTCGGTCGACGGTTTCGAGAAGTATGCCGATCTCTTCCATAATCAGCGCGTCATGATCACTTACGTCTTGCCGGATTCTCCGGCGGAGAAGGCCGGGCTCAAGGAAGGGGACGTGTTCGTCTCGGTCGGCGGCAAGGTCAGGCAATCAGTAGCGGATATCCAAAACACGATCAATTCTGTCGCTAGCCATACCATTTCCGTGGAATACGCGCGCGGCTCCGGATTGAAATCCGTCGAGATCATACCGGCCTCAGGCCTCGTGACGGGGAAGTACGCTATCGGCATAGCCATGGACAACGTCGTCGATCTTAAGCTGCCGTTCTTCAATGCGGTATCCGAGAGCTTGCGCTATACCCTCACCTTGATCAAAGAGACTTTCGTCAGCCTGTACGGCTTCGTCGCCGACATCTTCCGAGGCGCTCCGAACTTCTCGGAAGTGACCGGGCCGGTCGGCATCGCCGGCATCGTCGGCAACGCGGCCCAACTGGGCTTCACCTATCTCCTCATGGTCACGGCGCTCATCTCCATCAATCTCGGCGTGGTCAACCTTATCCCATTCCCGGCCCTTGACGGCGGTCGCATCCTCGTCGTGGCCATCGAGGGCGCCGTCCGCCGGCGCATACCCGCCAAAGTCATCAACGCCGTCAATCTCGCCGGCTTCGCCCTGCTCATGGTGCTCATGGTCATCGTAACCTGGCAGGACATAGCCAGGCTGATTAAATAATCGCCGATTCTCTGCTACAATTCAGCCATGCGCCAATCGCAGCTTTTCACCAAGACCCGCCGGGAAGCGCCCAAAGACGAAGTCGCCAAGAACGCGGAGCTTCTGATCCGGGCCGGCTACATCCACAAGGAGATGGCAGGCGTTTATTCATACTTGCCTTTGGGCCTTCGCGTCATGAACAAGATCGTCGACGTCATCCGCGATGAGATGGACGCGATCGGCGGGCAGGAAGTCTACCTGGCGGCCCTTCAGGACAAGAAGATATGGGAGACGACCAACCGGTGGAGCGACGAGGTGGTGGATAATTGGTTCAAGACAAAGTTCAAGAACGGCGCCGAAACCGGTTTGAGCTTCACCCATGAGGAACCCCTGACGGCCCTCATGAAGGACCACATCCGCTCGTTCCGCGATCTGCCGACGGCTGTCTATCAATTCCAGACCAAGTTCCGCAACGAGGAGCGGGCCAAGAGCGGCATCCTGCGCGGCAGGGAATTCCTGATGAAGGATCTATATTCGTTCTGCAAGGACGTCAAGGAGCAAGACGCTTTCTACGAGAAGGCCAAGAAGGCGTACGTCAAGATATTCGACCGCTTGGGCCTTGGCGCCGAGACTTATGTGACTTTTTCCTCCGGCGGCTCGTTCTCGAAATATTCCCACGAGTTCCAGACGGTCTCCGAAGCCGGCGAGGATACTATATATGTGCATGAAGGCAAGAAGATCGCCGTGAACAAGGAGGTCATGAGCGACGAAGTGCTCAAGGATCTAAAGCTGAACAAGAAAGAGCTCGTCGAGAAGAAGGCCATCGAAGTCGGCAACATCTTCCAGTTGGGCACTAGGTTCTCCGAGGCGCTCGGCCTGAATTACAAGGATGCTGCGGGGAAGTCCAAGCCGGTCGTCATGGGCAGCTACGGCATCGGTCCGGGCAGAGTGATGGGCACGATCGTGGAGATCCATGCCGATGACAAGGGACTGGTCTGGCCGGAATCAGTGGCGCCGTTCGCCGTGCATCTGGTGGCGTTATACGACGAAGCGGGAAAGGTGAAAAAGGCGGCTGACGATTTGTATACCAAGATGACGAAGAGGGGTGTCGAGGTGCTGTACGACGACCGCGAAGCCTCCGCCGGCGAGAAATTCAGCGACGCCGATCTTATTGGCATTCCCAAGCGCTATGTGGTGAGCGAAAAAACCCTTAAAGACGATTCAGTGGAGGTCAAAGACCGGGCGACGGGGAAGGTGGAGATGGTAAAGCTGAAGTCGCTCTAAAAATTTAGTATAGAAAAAACCGCATCTTTCAACATTTTTAGGTGGAGGTGTCAATTACTCGATATTTGCGGTTTGTGGTAATGTTCCCGTATGTTCAAAGAGTGGAAAGACCGGTTTTTCAGCCGTTTTTCGAACGATATTGGCATCGACCTCGGCACGGCAAATACCCTTGTTTACGTGCGCGGAAAGGGCATAGTGGTGAACGAACCGTCGGTCGTGGCTGTGAATGAGAAGACCGGCCAGGTGGTGGCCGTGGGCGCCGCCGCCAAAGAGATGCTCGGTAGGACGCCGGCCCATATCACAGCTGTAAGGCCGCTCGTCGACGGCGTCATCTCTGACTTCGAAGTGACCGAGGAGATGCTCTCTTACCTCATGAAGCGGGCCTCCGAATACATGCCGAAGAAGCCTTTCGGGCCCAGAGTGGTGGTCGGTGTGCCTTCCGGCGTGACCAACGTCGAAGTCCGGGCCGTGCGCGACGCCACGAGGAACGCCGGCGCCCGCGAAGTCCACATCATCGAGCAGCCCATGGCCGGGGCCATAGGCATCCGCCTGCCTGTCCACGACCCCGTCGGCTCGATGATCATCGACATCGGCGGCGGTACGACCGATATCGCCGTGATCTCGCTCGGCGGCATCGTCCGCTCCAAGAACCTGAAGATCGCCGGCGACCGATTGAACAACGACATCGTCTCTTACATCAGGAACGAATTCAAGATATTGATCGGCGAGACCACCGCCGAACAGGTGAAGATGGCCGTCGGGGCGGTCATGCCTGACGAGCCCATGGAGACGACCATCCGCGGCCGCGACCTCATCACCGGGCTTCCTCGCGAAGTCGTCATCACGGATTCCGACATCCGCGAAGCCATGGCGAGCTCGATAGAGACCATCCTCGAAGCGACCAAAGAAGTCCTGGAGACCACCCCGCCGGAGATCCTTTCCGACGTCATGCGCCGAGGCATGCACCTCGTGGGCGGCGGCGCTCTGATCAAAGGCCTCGACGCCCTGCTCGTCGAGACCTTGAAGCTCCCGGTCTCGATAGCCGACGACCCGCTCTCAGCCGTGGCTCGGGGCGCCGGCGCCATCCTCGAAGACATCGACCGTTACCGCTCCGTCTTGATCGAAAGCGAAGATGACATACCTTCGTCCTCATAAGCTGCCCCTGTCGCGCCGGAAGCGCGCCGCCCTGGGCTCTGCCGTCTTTTTGATATTCCTGGTCATCCTCGTCCAATGGTCCTTGCCGTCCGTTTTCCCCGGGCTCTTCACGAGCCTGGCCGTGCCGTTCTGGCGCGAGCGATTCTCGATAGAGAGCGGCGCCCTCCGATCGCCGGCGGAGCTCTTGGCTGAGAACGCGGCTCTCCAAACGGAGCTTGCCGCCCTGAAGCTCTATGTCGCGAGCTCGTCCGTGGCCATGCTCCAAACCGAGAACGCAGAGCTCAAGGCCTTGCTCGGCCGGGCCTCGACCACTCCCTCCCCGTACGTCTTGGCGGCGGTCCTCGCCCGCCCGCAATGGGTGCCGTATGACGGATTGACGATAGATCTCGGTCGGAGCGATGGCGTATCTACGACCAGCCTCGTCTATGCTCCCGGCAATGTCTTGATCGGCCGAGTCGTGTCGGTCCTTTCCCGTACCTCCGAGGTGGCTCTGCTGAGCTCTCCCGGAGAAACGTACAACGTCTTCATCGGCGCTGATCGTCTGCCGGCCACGGCCGTCGGCCGCGGCGACGGACAGTACCGGGCCGAGTTGTCTCACGGCTCGTCCGTCGCGGCCGGCGACTTCGTCAGCGACCCGTCGCTCTACGACGGTCCCTTCGGTGTCGTCGTCTCGGTCGTCTCCGGGCCATCGAATCCGTTCGACGAGATCCTCATCGCCCCGCCGGTCAACGTTTCCGGATTGCGCTGGGTCCTTCTTCAATTGAACTCGCCGGACAAGAACCTTAAGCCGAAATCCAAATGACCTTGCTGTTTAACGATCTCTCTCCTGTCATATCAAGTCTGTCGCTCTAAAGCCGATCGCCATGGACAATAAACTCACCTTACGCATCATCATCGACGTCGTCATCACGCTCTGCGCCATCCTCGGCCTATGGTATGTCGCCCTGCCGCTCGGTCTCGTCGCCGCTTGGCTCTTCCCGTACTATGTCGAGCTGGTGGCGGTCGGTTTTGTCTATGACGCCATCTTCGGCATGGGAAGGGGGCTCGGGCTATTCGGATATGCCGGAGTAATCGCTGGAGCCGTCCTCCTCGCCGTCGTCTCTTTCCTCAGGTTCGTCATCAGGCGGTGACTTTCTTGCGGGATTCGGAGAGCCGTCAAAGGCTTTTCGTGCCATGCGCCCGGATTTTCCCGGGCGCTCTCGTCTCGTCATGCATGGCTCCGGCAAGAGCGATCATCAGAGCATTGTCGCCGGAGACATGCTGCGTCGGCAGGAAGAGCGGGATGCCGTTTTCCGCCGCGATTTTTTTGAAATTCTCCTGCAAGGAACGGTTGGCGGAGACGCCGCCGCCCACGATTATCGATCGCGCGCCGGTCTTTTCTACGGCCGAGCGCAATTTTGCTTCCAGAGTCTCGACAACGGCCTGTTCGAATTCGCGGGCCAGGCCTTTTTTCCATTCGTCGCTCAAAACTCCGCCCCGATCTTTCGGCGCGGCTCGCACCGCGTACAGCACGGCCGTCTTCAGGCCTGAAAAGGAAAAATCGAGGTTCCCGCTATTCACCATCGGGCGGGGGAGTTTTACCGGCGGCTCCAGATTTTCCGCCCGCGCCAGCTGCGAGAGTTCTTCTATATGCGGCCCTCCCGGATAGGGCAGGCCGATAAGCCTGGCCGCCTTGTCGAAAGCTTCGCCCACGGCATCGTCCCGGGTCTTGCCGATGACTTTATAATCGCCGATCTTCCGCACTTCCACCAATTCCGTGTGGCCGCCGCTTATGAGAAGAGCGACGGCCGGCATCGGCGCTTCGTGCAATCCGTGCCAGGCGCCGTCCATCGCCTCCGGCGCAAGGAGCGAGCCGACGATGTGCCCCTCCATGTGGTCGACAGGCACGATCGGCGCCTTCCAGAGAGCCGCGAGCATCCTGGCGAAATTTATGCCGACCCACAGAGTCGGCTCCAAACCCGGCCCTTCGGTCACGGCGATCTTGTCTATCATAGGCGGCGCGTCTTTCAGGAAATCGGCCGCGGCAAAAGATTCGAACAGTTCCGGATTCTGAGGCGCTACCTCGGCACGGAACTGCTCGAGGATGTCTTCGAGCGGAACGGGAAGAGGTTCTGAAGAGGCTTTCGGAGCCGACGCACGCTCGATATCGGAATGCCGGTTTCCATGCGTCGGCGAGAATGAGACGCGGCGCGATGGCCGCGCCGACGTCGTACTCTTCAGGGCCTCTTCCCGTTCCGCCTCCGTGAGCAGCTTGTGCAAAAGCGGCACGAGGTTCTTGCCGTGTTCGCGCTTGGCGAGGGAAGGGAAGACGCCGCCGTAAGGGCTGTGCAGGTCCGCTTGCGAATGGACGAGAGAGGATATCACGCGGCATTCGATCCGCCGGCCGGCTGGCGCTCCATGCCCTCGCGTCTCGAGAAGCGCCAGGGCCGTCTCATCGCATGAAGTCTCAATCCCGAGGATGATCATGGAAGTATGGACATACTTGACATTTCTGTGTCATTAACATAGCATGCGACAAGCAATACCCAATAGCCGGTCGTTGCCGTATTATACCTTAATCATATACATAATCATGCAAAATAGCCTTAAAATACAGTCTTTTGCGGGGGTGATCGCCTTGGCGATCATAGCGGCCGTTCTTGTCTCTACGCCCGGTCTAGCTTCAGCCCAATGGAGCGGTTCCGGCTCGAGCAACCACAATGGCGGCTGGACCGGCAACGGGAACGGCAATTGGAATGGCGGCGGTCACGGCAACTGGGGCAACGGTTACGGCAATTCATACCCGCCCGCTCCCACTCACTACAACACCGGGACCTTCCAGGTGACCTACCCGAACGGCTACTATTACAACTATTTCGTCCCGACGGTGCGATATTTTCCTCCGGTCTACGGCGGCTTCAACGGCCGCGGCGGTTTTGGAAACCACTTCTAAGGCAACTGACCGCATCCTCTGATCTAAGATCCCGAAACCCGCGCTTCAAGGCGCGGTTTTCGTTCGGGGCGTTTTTCTGCTACTATTTCCTGCATGGATGAGAAACCGGCTTCAGTGCCCGACAGATTCCTGAGACCTTACGATCCGGCCTCGACCGAGGACCGCATCTATTCCATTTGGGAGAAGAGCGGCTATTTCGATCCTGACAAGCTGCCCGAGCGGAATCAAAATGGCGAACCATTCACGATCGTCCTGCCGCCGCCCAACGTGACGGGCGTCTTGCATATGGGCTCGGCTCTCATGCTCGCCATCGAGGATATCATGGTCCGTTACGCCCGCATGAAGGGCAGGCGGACGCTCTGGATCCCCGGCACCGATCATGCCGCCATCGCCACTCAGGCAGTGGTGGAGAAGAAGATCCAGAAAGAGGAAGGCAAGAACCGCCGCGACCTGGGCCGGGAAGAGCTCCTCCGCCGCATCGGGGCATATGCGACAGAGACGCACGATACGATCGTCAAGCAGATGCGCAAGATGGGCGCCTCCCTCGATTGGTCGCGCGAGGCCTTCACTCTCGACGACAAGCGCAACCTCTCCGTCCGCACCGCCTTCAAGAGGATGTATGACGACGGCCTCATCTATCGCGGGCATCGGGTGGTCAACTGGGACCCGAAGGGCCAGACCACCATCTCGGACGACGAGATCGAATATGTGGAGGAAAAGGCGAAGTTCTATTATTTCAAGTACGGCCCGTTCGTCATAGGCACTGCCCGCCCGGAGACTAAATTCGGAGACAAATACGTGGTGATGCACCCGGACGATCCGAGATACGCCGCTTATAAGGACGGCCAGAAGATCGGCCTTGAATGGATCAACGGCCCGATAACGGCCACGGTCGTAAAAGACGCGTCCATAGACAGGGAATTCGGCACGGGAGTCATGACCATCACGCCCTGGCACAGCAACGTGGACTTCGAGATAGCCGAACGACACAAGCTGGACAAGGAGCAGATCATAGACCGGTACGGCAGGTTGCTGCCGATCGCCGGCGAATTCGCCGGGACGAAGATCGCCGAGGCGCGCCAGAAGATCGTCGAAAAGCTGGCCTCCAAGGGCCTGCTCGTCAGGGAAGAGGATTACGTCCATAACATCGCCACCGCCCAACGCAGCGGTGGATTCATCGAGCCGCAGATCATGAACCAATGGTTCGTGGCGGTGAATAAGGAATTCAAGCACGCCGGCCGGACGACCACCCTGAAGGATCTCATGAAAGAGGCGGTCTCTTCCGGAGCCGTCAAGATCATCCCGGACCGCTTCGAGAGAGTATATTTCAATTGGATAGACAACCTCCGCGACTGGTGCATCTCCAGGCAGATCTGGTACGGCCACCGCCTCCCCGTATGGTATAAAGGCGGCGAGACGTATTGCGGCATGGAAGCGCCGAAGGGCGCCGGCTGGACCCAGGACGAAGATACTCTCGATACCTGGTTCTCTTCCGGCCTGTGGACGTTCTCCACCCTCGGCTGGCCGGATGAGAAAGAATTCAAGGCCAATCGGCAGTATCACCCGACGACCATCCTGGAGACCGGCTCCGACATCATCTTCTTCTGGGTGGCGCGCATGATCTTGATGAGCACGTATCTCTTGGACGAAGTGCCGTTCAAGACCGTCTATCTGCACGGCATCGTTCGCGACCCCAAGGGGCGCAAGATAAGCAAGTCCTTGGGGAACAACGTCGACCCATTGGAGATGATCGGAAAATACGGTTCCGACGCCGTGCGCATGTCTCTCATAGTCGGCATCGGTCCCGGAAGCGACAGCAAGATAGACGAGCAGAAGATCAGGGCATACAAGCTGTTCGCCAACAAATTATGGAACATCGCCAGATTCATCTTCACTTACGCGGTCGGAGGACCGCAAGCCGGTTTGAATAAAGACGATCAAAAAATCCTGGACGATTGGAACGGCCTGGTCAAGGAGATCACCGCCGAGATGGACCAGTACAAGTATTATCTGGTCGGCGAGAAGCTCTATCACTATGCCTGGCATGAATTGGCGGACAAGCTGATCGAAGAGTCGAAGCCGATATTGTCCGGGAGCGACCGGCAAGCCAAGGAAAGCCGTTCGCGCGCGCTTCTCGCCGTCTTCTCCGGCCTTATCGCGGCCCTACACCCGTTCATGCCTTACATCACCGAAGAGATATGGTCGGCCATGCCTTCCGGCAAAGGCAAGGGCCTGCTCATGGTCGAGAAATGGCCAGGTTAGAAGCCATTAAGTAAGGGATGTCGAAAGGGCTCCGTTTTGTCCACATCATCCTCGTCAGGGCCCCTGCCATGATGTACAATTAAGAAGCACCGTTCTCTTCCGCCGTTTCAATATGAAAAAACTCCTTCTCGGCCTGACAGCCTTGCTCGTCGTCGCGGCGATCTTCGTCGCCGTCATCCGCACCATGCCCACTAATGCCCAGACGACCACCGGCTATCTTTCGGGCTGGGCCTGGTCGTCGAATGTCGGCTGGCTGTCGGCGAGCTCCACTGACGCTGGAGCCGGCGGCGGACCGTACGGCCTCCAGGTGGACAGCTTGAACAATATCACCGGCTATATGTGGTCTTCGGGCATCGGCTGGATCAAATTCGGCGGCCTGTCGAGCTTCCCCTCGGGCGGGACGAGCGCGACCAACGCCACCCTGGTATTGTCGACCGGAGCGGTCAACGGCTGGGCCAGGGCCTGCGCCGGGACCGCTTCCGGAAATTGCTCCAGCATGACGTCTAGGAGCGACGGCTGGGACGGCTGGATAGAATTATCCGGCCCCAACCACGTGACGGGAGACACGAGCGGCAACGGCGGCGTCACCCTGAAGACCAGCGACAACACCCTCGTCGGCTACGCCTGGGGCGGATCGGTCGTCGGTTGGATAGAGTTCAACGATCCCGCCGGGCCAACCAAGGGCGTCAAGCTCGTCTCGACGGCCGTGGCGGCATACTGTAGCCCGTCGTCTCCGACCAATCTCTCTTCCGCCGGCAACGTGACCTTCACCGCCTATCCTTCCGGCGGCTCCGGCAGCTACGATTACAACTGGAGCGGCGGCGGCTGGGGCTCTAACACTACCGATACCATAAGCTACAGCACCCCGGGCGGCTTCGGCCCGAGCCTCGTGGTCCGCGACCACAACAATCAGAGCCTGCAGGCCACGGCCTCGCCGAATTGCGGCAACGTGACGGTGGCTGGCGTGAACAGCAATTGCAACCAGGGCTCGATCGCCCTCTACATCGGCAACACCTCATCCTCTGCCACGGCATGCTCCCTGACCATCACTCAAAGCCAGCCGGTGGTGGTCAAATGGGTGAACAGCCTGCCCGCCGGATACACCTGCACTGCCTCGGTCACTCCGCCTCCGGGCCAGACCGCGCCCTCGAGCTTCACCTCGAATTGGACCGGCACCAACTTCACCGGCACGGGTTCGACCGCCCAGATGGCGACCAACACCTCTTCTCCCACCGGGCACTATTACTTCAATCTGTCCTGCACCGACGGCGTCTCGGGCGATCCGGTCTATACGCCGGCTGCCAATCTCATCATCACCAATACCTCCGAGACCGAGATATAAGTCGTGCCGTTCCGCCGCATCGACATTCACGCTCACCTGAATTTCGCGGCCTTTGACGCGGACAGGGAGGCGACGGCCAAGCGCGCTCTTCGCGCTGGCACGGCTTTCATAAACGTAGGCACCCAGATCGATACCTCCGGAAAAGCCCTTGAATTAGCGGAGGAATATCCGGAAGGCGCCTATGCCATCGTCGGCTTGCACCCCATACATACCTCGGCCTCTTTCCATGACGAGAAGGAGCTGGGAAAGGGTGGAGGCGGATTCACGTCGCGCGGCGAGACATTCGACCCTGTTGTCTATCGGGAATTGCTCAAGCATCCGAAGGTCGTTGGGGTAGGGGAGTGCGGTCTCGATTATCACCGCCTGCCGGCCGACTCGATCGCCAAACAGAAAGAAGCCTTTATCGCGCAGATAGCCCTCGCCAACGAATCTGGCAAGCCGCTCATGCTCCATATCCGGGAGGCTTACGGCGACGCCCTGGATATCCTCGCGGCCCACGCCAAGGTCAAGGGCGATTCCCATTTCTTCGCCGGCACCATCGAAGAGGCCCGCCGGTTCCTTGATCTCGGCTTCACCCTCTCGTTCACCGGGGCCATAACTTTCGCCAAACAATATGCCGAGCTTGTCGAGTACGTGCCTCTCGATATGATCCAAGCCGAGACTGACTGTCCCTTCGTCGCTCCGGTGCCCCACAGAGGCGAGCGCAACGAGCCGGCCTACGTCTCCGAAGTCGTCGACAAGATCGCCCGCATCAAGAAACTGCCGCTCGAGGAGGTAGAAAAAGCCCTGCTCGAGAATGCCAGGAGAGTGTGGGGAGTGAGCTTGTGAAGCAATAAAAAAGAGCGACGCGGGTGCGTCGCTCCGGAGGCCGCGCCGTGAAGGTCACAGCAGACCTGCCACCGATTTGGCGAGCTGCTCCTCGAGGATTGGCAGGGCCTGTTCGAATTTCAAGTTGACCTGGTTCGCCGTAGAAAGGATCCTGGTCTGATACTTCTTCCGGCCTTGCGTGCTCTCGCTCGTCTGGAGAACGCGCGTGCCGGTACCCTGGGCTAGGTCGGATTGCACGGTCTGCTTGACCGCTTCATCCGTCCTCTCGAGGATCTGCAGGTCGGTGATGATCGAATAGGTCACGTTCTTGACCAGCGCTCCGGCGATCAATTCACCGGCTCCGCCGACAAGCCCGCCGATCCCGGCGCCGTTCATCGCGCCCCCGAAGGAATTCGACGTCCGGTTGCCGCCGATCATCGCTCCGGCCACTCCCCCGGCAAGCTGACCGCCCCAGCCCGCGTACAATGATTCGTGCGCGGCGGACGGATCGGCCACGCCGACCTGGAGGATGTTCATCTGCAGGATGTAGAAGGCCTCCTTGGCGTTCGGGGTGACCGTATAGCCCTGAGCGACCAGCCGCGATTCGATGAGCGGCCTGACGTCGATATCCTTGTCCGAAGTGTTCCGGACGTCGAGATAGACGGTCCTGGCGGTGCGGTTCTCCACGTCCAGGAATATGGTCGAGGACATCTGGGTCGAGACTTTGAGGTCCTTGTGTTCGAGGGCCACTTCGGTGGCGGCGCAACCCGAGAGACAGGTCGCCGCCGCGAGCAAAGCAAGCCCGAATACCGCGTAACAAAGGGCCGGCCGGCCCTCTTTTCTGTTCTTCATGATAACCTGCTCCTTCCTTGTTGATCTGCAGTTAAAAATAGGGCCGTCCTTCCTGTTGCATTTGGAAAGAACGGATCGTCGAGATGATGCTAACACCTGTTCCATGAGATGGCAAGGGAAGCGTGATATAATGCTCCGGTGAAAAACTGGCACTTTTTTGTTCCATTTGTTCTTCAGAAGCTCATCTGGATACCGTTCCGCCTCTTGTTCATCTTCTGCGGCCATATCGAGATCAAAGGCTTGGAACATCTGAAAGGCCTCAAGACCAACGTCATCTTCGCCACCAACCACTCCAGCGAATTTGACGTTTTTCTCGTGCCCGGCTCTCTGCCGATGTTCACCCGCTTCGCCCCGATGTTCTACACCTCGCGCGAAAGGGCCTTCTACAAGAATTCCGGCTGGCGCCAGCGCTTCTATGGCGGGACTTTCTTCAAGGCCTGGGGCGCCCACCCGGTCTATGCCGGCCTCAATGATTACGACAAGTCGCTGGTGAATCACCTGGCCATCCTCCGGCTTCGGGGCAATCTCTGCATCTTCCCCGAAGGCCGCCGGACCCTCGACGGCAAGATCCAGGAAGGGAAGGGAGGCGTGGCTTATCTCGCATACAAGACCGGCCGGCCCATCGTACCCGTCTATCTCGGCGGCACTTTCCGGCTCTCGCCCGCCGATTTCTTCCGCGGCCGCCGCAAGCTCTCTGTCACTTACGGCGCGCCCATCTACATCACCCCCAAGCCCGGCGCTGCCGCCCTCTCACCCGACGATTTCAAGGCCTACGCCAACGTCGTCATGGATAGAATCCGCGAGATGGCGCCGAAGACGGCAGAAACTGGAGCATAAAATCTCAGCAACGTAATTTATTTTGGCAATTCCACTGTAACCTTAGCCCCCTCTTCCTTCCCTTTCGATTCGATAGAAAAACTCCCATGGTGAGCCTTGACGATGGCCTTGACGACGGACAAGCCGATGCCCATGCCGATAGGATGGGCCTTGCGAGCGCATTCTCCGCGGTAGAAGAGCGACGAGCCGATCTTCCGTGCCTCTTCCTGGGTGATGCCGATACCGGTGTTCTCGATCGAGAGCTCAAATGAGCCGCCGCCTGTCTTCGTGGATATCGTGACAATTCCGCCCTCGCGGTTGTACCGCACGGCATTCTCGACGACGATGAAGAGGATCTCGCGCATCTTGTCGTAATCAATCTTGAGCTCGGGCCAGCCCCTGTCGTTGCGCGGCCAGGAGACGGCGATGTTCATGCGCTTGATCTCCGGCTGAAGCTCCTCGATGATGCCTTCGATGGCCGGTTTGAGGCTCCGATCGGAGATGTTCAATATGCTCGTGCCGATCTTCAGAGTGGTGATGTTCAGGAAATCGTCGACGATATGCATCAGGCGGTCCGCCGACGACTTCATGCCTTCGACCGCCGAGCGCGTCTCCGACCCGATGACGCCGGTCACCCCCTTCAGAACGGACTCCAGTCCCCAGATGAGGCTGGTGACCGGCGTGCGCAGGTGGTGCTGGGTGATCATGATGAATTGATTCTTGGCGTCGTTCAATTTCTCCAATTCCGCGCGGGCATGTTTCTCTGCTTCGTACGACTTCCTGATCTCCACCGTCTGATCGGCGACTTTCTGCTCGAGATTTCGGTTTAGATCGTCGAGCTGTTCTCTCTGCTTAGCTTCCCGGAGAACACCGCGAATCAAATATGCGCTCAAAACAAGGAAAGCCCCGAAGGTACCGATACGCCCCCAAATACCGAACGACATCGTGATAAAGATGTCCATGAAGAAAATGAACGCCATACCGATGGCCAGCACCTCTGTAACCACCACCCGTACATTCATTTGATGATAACGGATGATGGAATAGGCCATAATCGGTACCCAGAACATACCACTGGCTGGTCCAACCCAATTAAGACCAAAATATCCTAATGGAGGTAAAATTAGATTAAAAAGCGTTGGCGGGATTAGGCCTATAATCACTGTTGACAACATGTATTTTAGATTATTCTTTTGAGAATAATCTTTGGTTAAACGGTATCTATGATATAAGAGTACGATTCCGGTCAAGAAAAAACCGAAAAAGAATAGGTTATATACAAAATATCCTGGACCCAATCCCCATCCCCACCAAATAGCAGAAGAAGGATTTGTTAATGGGACTGGTCCATATACAATGATATTCGTAAAAAAATATAAATATAAGAAAATAAGTTGGAGCATTACAAGAGACAAGGCAAGTTTATGGTTAGGCCTTTTGTCGTAAGGAAATGTGAAGAAAAAATATAAAAATGATGAGGCTATAGCGCTCCCAAGGAAAAAATTCATCTTTATACAAAATTCAGCAAGATTCGGATCCCTTGAAGCTGTAAAAAGCCCAACACTCATTGTCCACAAGGTGACTATGGATATAGTAAAGGCGAAAGCCCTCGAAGAAGGTTTGTTGTTACCTAGAAATATAACTAGAGCTAGACTGCCAATAAGTACAGCAGCAGTCCAGATGATTACAACATATGCTGATATAACCACGCCGTTCATTATATCAAGATAAGGTACCAAGGTAATTCAGAAATCTGTTACGCGCGTCATCTATAAGATTTCTACCCACATATCCAACACGCAAAAATTACCAGATAATGTTAAAATGAAGTCATGAAAAGTCTTTCTCAAGCGGTAAATTTCATTAAGAAACATGGTTTTTACCCGTACCCGCCCGTAGTATCTTCGCCGCATGCTCCAGAAGTTGTAGTCAACGGAAAAAAGGTCTTAATGTTCGCGACTAATAATTATTTGGATTTGATGACAGATCCACGTGTTATCGAGGCGGCTGTTCAAGGAGCAAGGAAATGGGGTATCGGTAATGGCAGCGCCCGTCTCCTGACCGGCAATCTTGAGATTCATAATCAGTTGGAAGAAAAAATCGCTGCGTTCAAACACAGGGAAGCGGCAGTGTCGTTCGTCTCTGGATACATGGCAAACTCCGGCACCATCCCGGCATTAGTCAATGTCCCGAAATTTTCTCTGGCGTCGCTCTTCAGCGAAAAAATCGCGAAAGATAAAGACACAATTATCTTCAGCGATGAGTACAATCACGCGAGTGCCATCGCCGGTATACGATTGAGCGGTGCGAAGAAAGAGATCTACAAGCATTTGGACATTAATGACTTACTGGAAAAACTGAAGAATTATCCCGTATCCCAAAGAAAGATGATTGTGACGGACGGAGTTTTTAGTATGGATGGCGACATCGCTCCGCTACCCCAGATACTTGAACAAGCGAGACAATACAAAGCGATCGTTTATCTCGATGATGCTCACGGCACTGGCATCCTTGGCCCGCACGGCCGAGGAGTCGAAGACTACTACAACGTTGAAGGGCAAGTCGATGTGATTATGGGGACATTCACCAAATGTTTTGGCGGGGTCGGTGGTTTCGTGGTTGGTTCAAAAGATTTGGTCGATTATCTCAAAATAACTTCTGACTCATTCATCTTCACGGCGCCGATCGCGCCCCCGGTGGTCTGTGGTCTGATTAAGTCGATCGAGATCGCAACCGAGGAGACCTGGAGGAGAGAGAAAGTACTTGCCAATGCGCTATATATGAAAGACCAATTAGCGAATATCGGAATCAATTTCCTCAATTCTAGAACGCAGATAATACCCATTTTTATAGGAAATGAGAAAAAGGCTATGGATGCCAGCGTCAAGCTCCTGGAGCGCGGCATCTTCATTCCTGCAGCTCGTTGGCCGGCCGTACCGAAAGGCAAGGCTCGCCTGCGCACGACCGTGTCAACCGCACACACAAAGGAACAGATTAACGTCCTGATTGAAAATCTAAAAGAAATTAAAAGCGAAATAGGATTTTGATGTACAAAAGACAAATTATAGAGGTCCTAAAAGATGTACGAAAACTAAAAAATGATTTAAGTTTTCGGATCATTGACACTCACATTCACCCGATTGACGTTATGGGCGTTGTCCATTATGAAGAAATTGTCGATGAATGCTGCCACGAAGATTATTTGAGCCCAGGAATTTTAGAAAAATTTAATTACAGTAAACTTGAAAAGATAGGATCACGATTGTACTTTAAACTTTTTCCTAGGAGTGTGTTCTCTATGATTGAGCATACTTACAAAAAAACTAATGCTGATCGAATCCTTGAAGAAATGGAAGCATCACTAGCCGATAAAAGCATTCTTTTGTCTCTCGACCCATGGGCGCCGACAGAAAACGTCGGTAAAAAATATTCTCAGGATACTAGATTTATGCTTCTTGGTTCCGTCGACATCCACAACATCAATCTTTCAGAAATCGAATCCACCATAAAGTCGTATGTAGATAATTACCATATTGTTGGACTTAAATTTCACCCCAATCTTCAGAATTTCAAACCAGAACCATATAAAAACGGCGATGAGATTGCAAAAAAACTCCGCAAGATATACGAGACTGCCGCCAAATACAAACTTTATGTTTTGTTCCACGGCGGCATTTCAAATTATACCCTTAAGATAAACAGGAAATACGGTTATATCGAACGAAGTAGGACAAATGGTTTACTAGAAAATTTCTGTGATAAAGATGGAGCCAGTGAACTTCTGAGCGCTTATGACATAAAGGTCATTATTGCCCACATAGGTCATTACGGTATGGTTAACATTGATTATCGTTTGATAAAGAAACTGAGTGATAAATACAGCAATCTGTTTTTCGATACCTCAGGCGTGTCCACGTCAGTCATTTCAAGAACTCTTAATATAATACCAAGCTCAAAACTTATCTTTGGATCGGATGCCCTGTACAATAGAATTGCTTACAACATAGGATGTGTATATCTGGCCGCGAAGAAATGCAATAACGGAGAGACGTCTGGGGATATTATGGGGAATATACTAGGAAGGAATTTTGTTAATAAATTTATATCTGTATAAATCATGTCTGTCATTATCTTATTATCCGGGATACTCAACCTTTTTCTTGGGTTGATAGTCTGGTTACGAAAACCGAATGAAAGATTAAATTATGGTTTTGCTGTATTTAGTCTTAGCACAGTCATTTCCATCATATTTGATTATTTGTTCAGATTCTACCCAACCCTGATTATTCTACGAAGCAGTTATGCGTTTACGACACTTGTACCACTAACCGGCCTAATCTGGATTCTTGAAATATGTAACATTGATTTAAAAAGAATTCCACTGTGGCAAAAAATAGGCATTTTTATACCCAGCATTTTCCTCTTCGCTATTTGTTATTTAGACGGATATGTTGTCAGTGGAATTGATCGTCTGACCGTGCTAGGTTATCAAGGTCATTTAGGGCCATTCTTCACAATATACGCGCTGTATTTTCTGCTTTACATCTGTTCGTTTATTTATCTTATATATCAAGCCCAAAAGAAGGCTACAGGAATATCAAAATTACAATTAAGGTTCATCCTTCTTGGGGTTTCATCTTATAGCCTTGCAGCTCTATCATTCAGCGTTATATTGCCTGTATATTTTAATGTTTTTGACTTTACCCTCCTTGATGCGCCAAGCTTGATTTTATTTGTCGGCTTCACGGCTTATGCAATATTGAAACTACACTTTTTGAACATAAAGGTTATCGCAACCGAATTGTTGGTCTTTGCACTTTCCATTTTTATCTTTGTCAGGACACTGCTTTCGATTTCATTCGAAGATATTATTATAAACGGGATTCTTTTTGTTTTAGTCATAATTACGGGTGTTTTCTTAATTCGAAGTGTTATTAAAGAAGTTCTTCAACGCGAGCGCATCCAAAAGCTGGCGGATGACCTGGAGAAGGCGAACGAGCGGCTGACGGAGCTGGACCGGCAGAAGTCGGAGTTCATATCCTTCGCCACGCATCAGCTGCGGGCCCCTCTCTCGGCCATGAAAGGCTACGCCTCGCTCCTTCTTGAGGGCGACATGGGGGAGCTCGGCCGGCAAGCCCTTGACGGCATCCGGCACATCTTCGATTCGACCAACACCCTGGTCAGCATCGTCGATGACTATCTGAACGTCTCCAGGATCGAACTCGGCACCATGAAGTACAACTTCGAGACCATTGACCTGAAGACCTTGATCGAAGACGTCATCGCCGAGCTCCAGCCGAACATCGAGAAGGCCGGCCTCAAGTTCTCCTTCACCGCCGAGGACAGCAACATCGATTACCGCATCACCGCCGACCGCGATAAATTCAAACAGGTCATCGCCAACCTGATCGACAATTCCATGAAATACACGCCGTCCGGCTCGGTCGCCGTGACTCTCGCCTTCGACCGGCCGCGGCACCTCTTCGTCTTCGCCGTCAAGGACACCGGCGTCGGCATCGACCCGAAAGTCCTGCCGCACCTCTTCCAGAAATTCTCCCGGGCCGAGAACGCCTCGAAGGTCAACATCAAAGGCACCGGCCTCGGCCTTTTCGTGGCCAAACAGCTGGTGGAGGCCCACCACGGCACGATCCGCGCCGAGTCGGCCGGGGAAGGGAAGGGCGCCACCTTCATCGTCGAGATCGAACCGTTCGGGAAGGTATAGGTTGGGCTATTGACAAATAACCACTAAAGTAGTATAATGTAAGAAGATAAGAAGCTATCCTGTCGAATCTGAAGCGCCACCTCCGGCCGCGAAAGAAGAGACAGAAATCATTTAGAAGGGGTTTATCATGAACATCGACAAAGAGTTGGACAAGCTGGGACGGCTTTCCGTTTTTTTCTCCATCGTCCCCGCCGCGCTGTCATTCCTCGCTCTCGCCATCACTCTCATCGTTGCGAGCGACTGGCTCAAGTCCCACCAGGATGAATTCTGGAAGATGGAATTTCTTCCCATCTGGGCAGTCTGTGTCTCGCTTGCGATCTACTTCGCGATCCGCCGGGAGAGGCTGCTGAACAAGCACATCAACGAGGTGGTGAATAGCCACAGAGGTTGACCTTCAGGGCCCCGTCGTCACAGACGGGCCCTTTTTCTATCCCTCCTCCGCACAAAATAAAAGCCCTCGTGGATCATCTTCTTAAGACGATCCGAGAGGGCATTTGGGGGATGACCGCCGGCGGATCCTGCGGATCCTCAGAGCATTGGCGGCGTCTGTTTGCCGGAGGCCATATTGGCGGCGACTTGGCGGCCGATGTCTTCGGCGTGCTTGTGCAAGGCCTTGTCCCTGCGCTGTGCGCTCCAGTCGATAATCGCCCAGATCGAGAAGACCGGCCACAGGAATCCCAAGGACATGAGGAGAACGATAACCGTCACGATCCCTGCCAGGATCCGTCCTCTGACAAAGAAGTATACGAATGGCAGCAAGATTGCTAGCAGTAGCATGTGGGCGCTCCTTAGCTATATTCGATTTTGTTTGGTTTTGCCGGACTCTTCGCCACGGCCTTCCAATGGAATAGTAGCAGTAGTTGATCTTATGTCAATCCGTCCCTCACCGTCCGGCGAGCATCTCTTTTAACACCGGTTCCACCTTGTCGGCGATCTTCGCGTAGCCGGCGTCGTTGGGGTGGACCTCGTCCGACATGTATTCCTGGTCCCCGATGAGGCCCGCGAGGACGTTCGGCACGAAGCCGGTCCCGCGCGCCTTGGCGAGAGCCTCGAACCGGCTGTCGTAGCTGTCGTACAGGAGGCCGCCGCGCACGCCGAGAAGGAGCACCGCGGCGCCGCGGGATTCAATGGTCGTCACGATCTTGTCCAGATCGGCGAAGGTCTTGTCTATCGGCACCCCGTGCAGGAGGTCGTTGCCGCCCAGAAGGACGATGACGATCCGCGGATCGTATCGGAAGACGTCGTCGAGCCGCGCCAAGCCGTCGGCCGCGGTGTCGCCGCTTTTGCCGAGATTGACTATGGATTGACCCAGGCGCGCCGCAAGCAGGGAAACGAAGTCATGCCCCTCCGAGGCGCCGACGCCTTGGATCAGGCTGTCCCCGAAGGCCACGATGGCCGTGCCCTTGGAGTCGAGATTCACGATGGCCGTCGGGCGGTAGGTATTCCAAATGAGCCAGCCGATCGAAAAGACGGCCAACGCCGTGAGGACTAGGATGAGCGGTTCTTTTTTGAGCGGCCCCATGCCATATTATTATACACTTATTGACAGAAGCCATTTATTATGTTATCCTGTCAGCCGAAAGGGGGTGAATACCCATAAAACTCATAGTTCCATTGACAAAATGGCCCTACGGATTCCGGATCGGGCCAAGGAAATGGCAGGATTGGTATCGGGGACTGGTAAGAGCCGTCGAGCTCGCGAAGGCGAGTAAAGACTCGATGGTCCTGGTGCTCTCCGACGTACAAATCAAAGGAGGGCGCCATGAGGCAGACACATATGCCGAGACTCTCAAGGAGCTCGGCTGTCAGAACCTCAAGGTAATCAGGAAAGGGAAAGAGACCATGGGACAAATCGATTTCATCAGGAAAGCGGCCGGAGCATTGGCCGAAAAAATACCTGGTGTCGAATTGATCCTGATCTCAAGCTTTCTCCATCACTGGAGGGTCCAAAGGCTTGCCAGGGGTTTGAAAGCGACTCACATCACGACGTGGGGGATGCCGATACCAACAAATGCGCTTACTGACATCTTCCTGACCCTTCTGTTTCCTATCATCGATAAACTCGGGGGAAGGGAATGGTTCAGGGATCTTGCCGTCAAACGCAGAGCCAGTGGCAAACTCCACTGACGGACAGGCGTCTCCACCGAGGTGCCTGTTTTTATTTGGCTTCCATGAGCTCGTCTACTACCGCCTTCACGTCGGCGCCGTCGGCCCTGCCGGCGAGTTCCTTCATGATCATGCCCGTCATCTTGCCGCCGGCCTTGGGGTCGAAGGTGCCTTCCGATTTGAGCTTTTCGACGCGCGCCTTGGCTACGACCGCGATCTCGGCCCGGGTCATCATCTGCGGCAGATACGATTCCAGGATCTTGAGCTCGGCCTTCTCCTTCTCGACCAGATCGTCGCGGCCGCCCTTCCCGAATTGCTCGATGGAATCCTTCCTCTGCTTGACGCTGCGCTTTATGAGGGCGAGGACCGCTTCATCAGGCAGGAATGCCTGGCCGGCCGGCACCTTGGCAGACAGGAGCTCGTTCTGACAAAGGGCGTTCAAGCCACGCAACGTCTCCAGGCGGATCGTGTCCTTAGCGCGCAGGGCATCCTTGATCTGCTCTTTTATGGTTTGGTGAATCATGATAGTTTCTATATACTTATGGTTATGGAGACTGTGCTCATCATTCTAATCGTTTTGGCGGTTATTGCCAACATTGTTCTGGCTACGATGCTTTCGCGCCGCAAGCCGGACAAACAGGAGGACGGGGCCGGCCTGAAGCTCGTGGCCGATCAGGTCAGCGATTTGCGCCGCTCCGTCGACGCCAAGCTCGGGGAAAATACCAAAGAGATGGCCGCGGCCTTGCACCGGCAATTCAGCGAGTCGCAACGGTTGATCAAGGATATCACCAATGAATTGGCCCAGGTCAAGGAGATAGGCAAGCAGACGGTTTCGTTCACCACGCAGCTGCAGGATCTCCAAGACATCTTGAAAAACCCGAAGCACCGCGGCGTCCTCGGCGAGTACTATCTGGAGACGCTCCTGAAGAACGTCCTGGCGCCGGGCCAGTATCAGATGCAGTACGCTTTCAAGAACGGGGAAGTGGTGGACGCCGCCATCTTCGTCAAAGACAAGATAATCCCGGTCGATTCGAAGTTCTCGCTCGAGAATTACAACAAGCTGGCCGAGGAGCACAATCCGGCGGAGCGCGAGAAACTGGAGAAGGCCTTCGTCGGCGACTTGAAGATCCGCATCCAGGAGACCGCCAAATACGTCCGGCCGGCCGAAGGCACCATGGACTTCGCCTTCATGTTCATCCCGCACGAAGCCATCTATTACGACCTCTTGGTGAATAAGATCGGGGAAGTTACCGAGGAGACCGACAACTTGATCCAGCGCGCCGCCGGCAAATACAAGGTCATCATCGTTTCGCCGACCTCATTCCTGGCTTATCTGCAGACCGTTCTTCAGGGCTTGAAGGCTATGCAGATCGAAGAGACTGCCAAAGACATCATCAAGCGGGTAGGAGAGCTCGGCACGCATCTGAATAAATACGCCGATTATCACAGCAAGCTTGGCATGTCGCTATCGACGGTCATCAACCATTACAATAATTCCGGCAAGGAGCTCAAGAAGGTTGACAAGGATGTCCTGCGCATCACCGGAGAAGCGCCTGGGATCGAAGTGCCGGCGCTGGAGAAGCCCGACACCGAGTGATCTCGATATTATAAGCTGCTGTTTGCGTTCCTTAGCGGATTCCTGTATAGTATCCGCCTATGGAATTCGCCGTCATCCAAACGGGAGGCAAGCAGTACACGGTCTCGAAAGGTGACACCATCACCATCGAGAAGCTCGCCGGCGCCCACAAAGAGGGCGATTCTGTTGCCTTTGACAAAGTCCTTCTGGTCGACGACGGCAAGGACACAACCATCGGCACCCCTTACATTCCCAAAGCCAAAGTGACCGGCACCATCGCGAAGATCGGCCGCGCCCCGAAGGTCCTGGTCGTCCGGTACAAGCAGAAGAGCCGCTCGGGCTGGAAGCGGAACGGCCATCGCCAGCCCTTCTTCAAGGTCAAGATAAACTCGCTCAAATAAGCACTGAAACACATTCGTCTCGAAATACCTCCGCAGGAGATTTCTAGCAAGAAATCTCCGAGGATAAGGAAAAGCCCCTGCAGGGGCTTTTCCGGGTATCGAGAGACGAATGTGTTTCAGTGCCTATTCTTCAGGGCGCTTTTGATCGTGTCGGTGTCCGCGTATTCGAGCTCGGCGCCAGTCGAGAGACCGCGGCCGAGTATCGTGACCTTGATCCTCTTGCCGGTGGCCGTCTTTAAAATAGCCTCCTTGACGATTTCCGCCGTATTCTCGCCGTCCGGCGTGGCATTCAAGGACAGGATGACCTCTTTTATCCCGGAGGCCTTGCCGGCTATCCTTTCGAGCAAGGGCTTCAGGCGGACGCGCTTCTCGGCCTCTTTATCTAGGATCGGCACCGTGCCGCCGAGGATGAAATAAAGGCCCTTGTAGGCGCCGCTCTTCTCGATGGATTCGAAATCCGAGTCACGAGCGACCACCATGAGCGACGAAGCGTCGCGCGTTTGGTCCAAACAGATGGGGCACGCGACGATTTTCGAATCCGTGCCGACGAAGAACCTGTGGCATCTGCTGCATTCGGCCGTGGTCTTTTTGACCTCTTCTATCAAGTCCGCCAGCTCTTTTATGGATGCCGGCGATTTATTCAACAGGTAATAGACGAAGCGCCTGGCCTGCCGCGGCCCGATGCCGGGGAAGCGGGCGAAGATCTCTTCTAGTTTCCGCAATGAATCCATGGTAGGGAATGATCGTTATCTCGACGAAAGCCTGACTACGGCATCGACAACGTCCGGTAATTCAAGGCAGTCCTTCTCGCCGTAGTTTTCCATCCCGGCGAAGTGATTGGCGTCGTGCTTGACGATCAATTCCGCGCCCAATTCTTTTTTGAGCGTCTCGCCGTGCTTGAGGCCGACGTACGGATCATTATCGGAATGTATGGCCACGAAACCGTTCTTGACGCTCGCCTTTGCTTTATTGAAATCGACTGGCGTCTTGAAAAAGCTTTCGATCTCTTCATAGCCGATGTCGTCAGCGGGACCGGCGACCAAGACCGCGCCGCCGACCCTTTGGCCGGCCGGCAGCGACTCCAAATAGCGCAATATGGTGATGCAACCGACGCTGTGGCCCACGAGATACGTGTCTTCATCGGGCGTTCCGACGGCTTCCCGGAGCTTCGGCAGCCACTTGGCGAGATCCGGCGCGTCCGTGTCCGGCATGGCGGGCACTTCCACTTCGAAGCCGCGCCCTTCCAGCTCTCTCCTTGCGTACGGATACCAGCAGTATCCCGGGGTGCCGCTCCAACAATGGACGATGACTGCCCGCTTCATGTTCAGAACGTCGGCTCGGCCGGTTTCTCGGCTTCTCCGAAGTCCGCCTTGTCGATCGACAAGAAAGTCGTCTTCCTCTGGTCGAAGAAGAGCTTGACCGAGCCGGTCGGGCCGTTCCGGTGCTTCTCGATCAGGATATCGGCTTCCTCCTTGTGGCCGCCCCGCTCCTGGTCTATCTCGCGATGGATGAACATGACCACGTCGGCGTCCTGCTCGATCGAGCCGGAATCGCGGAGGTCGGACAAGCGAGGCTTGCCGCCGCGCTGTTCCACGGCGCGGGAAAGCTGGGAAAGGGCCAAGACGGGTATCTCGAGCTCGCGGGCCAGGGTCTTAAGCGACCTTGAGATCTCCGTGACCTGCTGGACGAGGTTGTCGTTATAGCGGCCGGCCTGAGTCGGCACCATGAGCTGAAGGTAATCGACGACGATGAGCCCCAGATTCTTCTCGCTCTTCAGGCGCCTGGCTACGGCGCGGATCTTCAGGATGTTGTTGCCGGCGGTGTCGTCGATGAATATCGGCGCTTCAGACAGCCGGCTGATGGCGTCGCCTATGGCTTTGAAGTCGTGCTCCACCGAGAGATTGCGGCCGGTCCGGAGCTTCCAGGAATCGACGTGCGATTCGGCGGCCAGCATGCGATCGACGAGCTGCTGCGAGCTCATCTCGAGAGAGAAGATAGCCACTGGTATCTTGTGGTTGACCGCCGTCTTCCTGGCGATGTCGAGGGCGAGCGAAGTCTTGCCCATCGAGGGGCGGGCGGCCAAGATTATCAGGTCAGATTTCTGGAAGCCGGCTAGCCTGTTATCGAGCTCCGGGAAGCCGGTAGGCACGCCGCGCAGCTCGTTCTTGGTATTGTGCAGATGGTCGATCCGCTCGAAGGCCGTGTCCAGGATGTCCTTCAGAGCCACGAACTTGTGCGAGCCGGTCTTCGAGGTCACGGCGTACAGCTCCTTCTCCGCCTTTTCCAGGAGCTCGTGCAGGTCGGCCTCTTCGTCGTAGCCGAGGCCGCTTATGACTTCTGCGGCGCGCAGGAGCTCGCGCATGACGTGCTTCTTCTCGACGATCTCGGCGTAGTGAGCGGCGTTGGTGGAAGAGGGGACGGTGTTGATGAGCTCGGAGAGATATGACATGCCGCCGATCTCGTCCAACTGGCCCTTGTCCTTGAGGCGCGCCGAGACGGACAGGATGTCTATCGGGTTGCTCTTGGTGTGGAGTTCCAGGAGCGCCGACCAGATCATGCGGTGCTGGTTCGAATAGAAAGACTGCTCGTTCACGAGGTCCACGACGTCGTTCATGGCTTCGCCGCGGGTCATGATCGAGCCGAGCAGGGCCTTTTCCGCTTCCAGGCTCTGGGGCGGGATCTTCAGGTCTTTGGCTTTGACGTATGGGGATACGGGGCTCATGGAAGCATTGTAGCACGGATGATTGTAGCACGGTCCCGCCGGGGATTTTTCGGCGTTTTAGGGAAAAGTGGAAAAGGTGTGGAAAGGAAATTCAGGCGGATTTGAGATTTTCTTCACCAGGATTTTAATCTTTTTTCACCGGAATTTGAACCTTTTTTGAGGCCCATTTTAGCAAGCGTCTGGTATCTTTTACACATTAAAAGCTAGCCGCTGCGGCGCTGCCGAAGCGCCGCGCACTCAAATGTCATTGGATCAAAAAGATGTGGAATTGCTGGAACGGGTCATATACAAGAATGGGGACGACATCGCCGTTTCGCTCGCAAGGAGCTTCGAGCGCCTGGAAGAGCGCATCGACGCCGCCGAGTCGCGGATATATTCGAGACTATCGGATGTAGAAGACAAGATCGGATTATCTAGCGTTTCGGCCTGACGCGGGCGCCCTCCGGGGTGTCGCTCACTTCAAAGCCACGGGCCTCTATCTCGACGCGGATAGCGTCGGCCTTCTTCCAGTCTTTGGCTTTTCTGGCTCCTTCGCGAGCATCCGAGAGGGCCTTGATCTCTTCCGGAACCGTTTCTTCTTCGACTCGGGGCGCGGAATCTAGCTTCAGGCCGAAGACCCGATCAAAATCGAGGAGAGTGGCGCGCTTGTCAGCGTCGTTTACCTTCGGGTCCTTGACCAGTTCCCAAGCTAAAGCCACGGCCTCGGGCATGTCCAAGTCATCGTTTACAAAAGCCAAAAAGCGCTCTTTATAGGCCGGAACAGCCTTGCCGCCGTCCGGATAGCTTCCCACGGCCGCCAGGAGCCTTATAAGGGCGTTTTGAGCCGCCCTGACGGCATCATAGGTGAATCTGACTGGCGAACGGTAATGGGCGGAGAGGAGCCAATACCGGTAGGCGAGGGGAGAGATGGACTCGTCGGCGAGCGTCTTCAAGGTGATGAAGTTGCCGGCCGATTTCGCCATCTTGCCGTCTCCGCCGACGGTCAGGAATTCGTTGTGCAGCCAGTAATGGGCGAGAGGCTTGCCGTACGCCGCTTCCGATTGGGCGATCTCGTTCGTGTGGTGCACGGGGATGTGGTCGATGCCGCCGGTGTGGATGTCGAACGGCTGGCCGAGATACTTCGCCGACATGGCCGAGCACTCAATGTGCCAACCCGGGAAGCCCTGGCCCCACGGGCTCGGCCAGCCGAGCTTCGGATTGAATTTCCACAAGGCGAAATCGGCGGGATCGCGCTTCTCCGGATTGGCGCCGATGCGCGAGCCGGTCCCTGCGGTCTTATCGGCGCGCCCGCCGAGCTTGCCGTAAGCGGGGAACCTCCTGGTGTCGAAATAGATCCCGTCGCTCGCCTTGTAGACGAACCCCTTCTTTTCCAGGGCGCCGATGAGCTCGATGTCCTCTTTGATGTGGTCGCTCGCCCGCGGGAACGCCTTCGGCAGCTCGACATTCAAGGCCTTCAAGTCTTCGACGAACCGCTCGTAGTAGAAAGTAGCGACCTCGCGCATCGCTTCCAGGGAGAGAGGCTTGCCCTCGCGCTTCAGGGCCTTGGTCATCTTGTCCTCGCCCTCGTCGGCATCGCTCACGAGATGGCCGACGTCGGTGATATTTACGACCTGGGCGACTTCATAGCCGTTGTATTCGAACATCCGGCGCAGAGAATCGGCGAAGACGTACGACCGCAGATTGCCGATGTGGGCGTAATCGTGGACCGTCGGCCCGCAGTTGTACATGCCGACTAGGCCCTTCTTTATGGGTTTGAATGCCTCCTTGCCTCGGGAAAGGGTGTTGTAGAGCTGGATGTCCATGACTGGCCTCGATGCCGCCTAGAGCCACTTCTGGCGCTTGATGTACCACCAGATGAGCGCGGTCACGGCGATCATGAAGACGAGGATGATCGTCCAGCCGTTCTTGGCGCCGACCAGAGGCACGAAGGACGCCGGGATGGTGAAGAGGGAAGCGATGAAGGTAGCCGGGTAGAATATGAAAGTGACGATGGTCAGAGTCTTGATGATCTCGTTCTGCTTGGTGTTCAAAAGAGAATCGTTGGTCTCGCGCAGATCGGCCAGAAGCTCGCGGGCGTTGTCGACGAGCTCATTCACCCGGTCGAACTCTTCGGAGAGGTCATGGGCGTAGGGCCTGAAGTCCTTGCCGAAGAAATCCCTGTCTGCGAGGACGGCCATGTCTTCCCAGATGTCGCGATGGACCCTGGCCGTCTGGCGGAAGTCGATGAGCTCCCGGGACAGGCCGGAAAGGACCTCGACCATTCTGCGCTCGTCGCCCTTGAAGATGCGGCTTTCTGCGTCGATCAAGGCGTCCTTGATGTTCTCCAGGTCCTCGCACATGCCGGCGTAGAGGCGCATGACCATGTAATAGAACAGGTGGGCGGTGCGCTCGATCTTCTCGTCCCTGTTCAGGATGGTGTTGGTCTCGAAGATCTTGGCGAAGTACTCTAGCTGTTCGACGGTGTCGGAGCGCGAAGTTATCAGGAAGTCCCGGCCGATGACGAAATCCACCTCGCGGTCGGTTATGGTGTAGCCCCCCTCCTCGCGCTTCTCTCGCGACGGCAGGGTGAGCACCACCAGGACATAATCCTTGTAGAAGTCGATCTTGGCCAGGGAAGGGGAGCTCTTCAACTCCTCGCCGACCAAGGGGTGCAGGTTGTAGCGCTTGACCAGTCCGCCGATTTCTTCTTCCGTCGGCGAAACGAGATCGAGCCACACCAATCCCCGCGCGGCGTGAGTGATTATCATGCCGTGAATTATAGCACATCGGCCGCTCCCGCTTTGCTCCACAACGGTTCTATGCGATAATGGGCGGACTTCCATCATGGACCATCCAAGCGAAAAGAACAGAAAAGCCGCCTATGTCGCGATCGGCCTCCTGGCCCTGGTGGTCGCCTTCCTTGCCGGCTACCGTTCCGGCGGCACGAAAGCGCCGCCCCTCGACACCTCCGCTCTGACCAACGGCTCGTTCACGACCGCCGATCAATTCGACCCGTTCTGGAAGGCCTGGCAGATCCTGGATGACAAAGCCCTGAACGCCGCCTCGACCACGGCCGCGGATAAGGTCTGGGGCTCGATCAAGGGCCTGGCCTCGTCTTACGGCGATCCCTACACCGTCTTCTTCCCGCCGCAACAGTCGAAGATGTTCCTGGAGAACATCTCCGGCAATTTCGGCGGCGTCGGCATGGAGATAGGCATGAAGGACGGCCAAGTCGTGGTGGTGGCGCCCTTGAAGGGCGGCCCGGCCGAGAGAGCCGGCGTCAAGGCCGGCGACGCCGTCCTTTCCATAAACGGCACTTCCACGGCCGACATGAGCGTGGACGAGGCGGTGGGGCTTATCCGCGGGCCGGAAGGCAGCAAGGTCAAGATATCCTTCCTTTCTCAAGGAGCGTCCAAACCGGTCGATCGGACCATCGTCCGGGAGGTCATCAATATCCCGACTCTCGATACCGTCCAAAGGCCGGATCATATCTTCGTCATCAAGCTATACAGCTTCACCTCGGATTCCCCGGACCTCTTCAGGAACGCTCTCCGGGAATTCGTCCTCTCCGGCGACCATAAGCTCGTCCTCGACTTGCGCGGCAATCCCGGGGGCTATCTAGACGCCGCCTGGGACATGGCGTCCTGGTTCCTGCCTATCGGCAAGGTGGTGGTGACGGAAGACTTCGGCCACAACGGCTTGCCGCAGATATATCGGAGCAAAGGATACAATGTCTTCAGCAGCAGCCTGGAGATGGTCATCCTGGTGGACAATGGCACGGCTTCCGCCTCGGAGATCCTGGCTGGCGCCCTGGAAGAGCAGGGTGTGGCCGAGCTGGTGGGCGTGAAGACCTTCGGCAAGGGTTCCGTCCAGGAGCTCATACCGGTCACCGATGACACCTCGCTCAAAGTGACCATCGCCCGCTGGCTCACGCCGAACGGCCACAATCTCTCCCATGACGGCCTCGATCCAGATTATAACGTGCCCCTGACGGACGCCGACGCCAAGGCCGGCAAAGACCCGCAGATGGACAAGGCCGTCGAGCTTCTTCTGGCCAAACCTTAAGCCCCGATATCATACGAACGCCATGAGGATCATCCTTTTGAAAGACGTGCCGAAGCTCGGCAAGAAATACGACGTCAAAGACGTGCCGGCCGGCTACGCTCTGAACCTTCTCATCCCGACCGGCGCGGCCGTCGCCGCCGTCCCAGAGGCCATGAAGCGCCTGAAGGCCGAAAGAGCGAAAGCGGAAGGAGAGAGGAAGCTCCAGGAAGACTTGATCGCCAAGAATTTGAAAGGCCTCGATGGCCTCGTCCTCTCGGTCTCCGGTAAGGCGAGCGACAAAGGCCATCTCTTCGCCGGCCTGCACCGCGAGGCGATCGCCGCGGAGATCTTGAAGCAGACTCAGCTACAAGTGGACCCGTCGTTCATCCAGCTGGAGCATCCTATCAAGGAGGCCGGCGAGCACGAGATCGAAGTCAAGACGGCGACGGGAGAGTCGGCCAAGTTCAAGATAGTCATAGAGGCGCAGTGAAAGGCTTAGGTAAGGAGACGCGAAAACCTCTCCCTAAGAAACTCTACTTATTCAAGATTCAAGGCTGAAGAAAAACGTCCCAGACGGGCTCCCGCTGGGAATGTTTCTTAGAGAGAGGTTTTCGTGTCTCCCTTATTGTCTACACCACGCTCACTATCTTCCTGCGGTCGATGTCGCTGTTGAAGCCGATCTTGCGTTTCGAGGAGAAATGGACCGTGCCGTCTTTCAGGGCGAACAGGGTATAGTCCTTGCCGACCCCGACGTTCTTGCCCGGAAGCACAGTCGTGCCGCGCTGGCGCACGATGATCTGGCCGGTCAGGGCGCTCTGGCCGTGGTTTATCTTCACGCCGAGATATTTCGGGTTGGAATCCCGGCCGTTCTTAGTCGTTCCTTCGGCTTTGCGATGCGCCATAGCGGATAGAGCTTAACACGAGGCTATTTTCGGCGCAAGTTCGATAGAATGGCTCAAAATAAGGCTATTTTAGTCACAAAATATGCCTCCGTTGAGCCATATTATGACACAGACAGCATTGACTTCATGGACTTGATCTGCTAGACTGGACTCACAAAAATGAGCTAATGAGCGTCATGCTCGCAAGCTCGTTTTTTAATTGGAAAATGATAGAAATAGCTACAGGTGCGGCATTCCTCATGTCCTCGCTCTACGGCGCGGGGCAGGCGAATGCGGCGGCTCCCGACATCGCTCCTCCGCAGGCGGAGCAGGCGACGGCCGCCGAAGCCCAGCCCCTGGACGTCTCCAAAGACATAGAAGCGTACGTCCGCGAGCAATACGCGGACGAGCCGATCTTGGTCGACATCGCCCGTTGCGAGTCGGCCTTCCGCCAGTACGGAAGCGGCGGCAAGGCCATCCGCGGCGAGGCCAACCCGGCCGACGTGGGCGTGATGCAGATCAACGAGAAGTATCACGCCGCCGAGGCGGCCAAGCTGGGGTACGACATATACGAGACCAAAGGGAACGTGGCTTTCGCCAAGCATCTTTACGAGAAATACGGGATAGAACCGTGGATCTCGTCGGAAAAATGCTGGTCAAGTTCGGGAGATCTCGCCAGGAAGTGAATTATCATAAACCGCGGAAGGTCCTGTCCGGAAGGGTAGGGCTTTTTGTGATATTGGACTCAAGGCTATAAGGTTTTTTCCTATAGGAAGGGGAAACGATCACGTCTATATTATTATGTGTTAAAGTGTATTCAATGATAATTCCAGATAAGAAAAAGAAAATCGGACACCAACAAAAGTGGACTCTTGAGGAAATCAGGCAGGGTATGGAGTATTTCAAATCTTTGAATGGTAATTATCCCAGAATCCAAGATTTTGATACTTTTGAATATCTTCCGTCAGCCAGGCTGATTCAAAGAAATTTCGAGGGCATTTCAAATGTCAGAAAAGCACTGTCATTAAACACAGGTCTTAATTTAACCATGGGAGAACATCGAGCTGCAGTGGCGCGCAGAACGCATTCACAGGCTGTAAATTATGAGGAAAGCTTTTATAGGTATCTTATATCAAATATCCCGGAGGTAAGGGTACACGAACACAAAATTCTTCGGCCCGGCTATATTTGTTGCGATTTCTTTATTTATAAATCAGATAACGAGGGTATCGTAATAGACCTATTCTATGCTCAGGATATCAAGTCTCTCGGGGGAGTGGTTAGTATTAAAATGAAGCGATATTCTAGTATCCACTCAAAGATCTACTTTGTTCTTGTAAATAATGAGAAGATAGATCAAAAGGAGATTGATGAGCTTATAAGAAGGAAGGATAAGAAACTACCACAAAACATCAGTGTGATGACGGAGAAATTTTTCAAGAAGACGGTGCTGCTTGAATTAGCTGCTGAACCAAACAAACAGGACAGGGGATAAACAAACCAGTTAATTTACTGAAACATGCCACGTCGTACAATATACCTTGTTGGCACTTTAATCCACTAACCCCTTATTCTTACTGCACCAGCGGTATAGACGGCAGAGTCGGCGACGAAGTGCTTATGTTCGTCGGCTCCCCGTTCTTCATGTTCGTCAGATTGGTTATGGCCGGGTTCCAGATGAGGTCGATGAATACGTTGTTCCAAAGATAAGTAGCCGGGACCTTGAGGTAGCTGTCCCAGATGGTGACGGTGCTGGAAGCCACGTAGGAGACGTTGTCCTGGGTGGTCGGAGCATTGACCAATTGGCGGAGATTGATGTTGAAGTAGCTCAAGATGAGCAGGGCTATGACTACGATCAGGATCATCTTGATGAGCCCCCTGTTCCCCGCCGCATATTTTTTCATGGCGACATCATACCTCAATTTGGCGCCGGTGGCAAATACGAAAGTGGATTGAGATAAGCCGACAGGACGGCGAGCGGGACGATCGCTCCCTGGCAATTCTTGCTCCCCGTGAACTGCTTTATCTCCACGCCGTCCGTGGCATAGACGCCGAGGTGAAGATGTGGTCCGGTGGTGTAGCCGGTATTGCCGCTATAGCCTATCGTCTCTCCCGTATACACATCCTGTCCGACCGAGGCCGTCTGCAAGGAAAGATGGGCGTACAGGGTGGACAGGCCGTCCGGATGCTCGACCATGATCCATTTGCCGAAGGAATAGCAGCCGGGGACGAGGTCCGTGTTCCCTGCCCCGGAGACCGTGCCGGAAAGAGCCGCTCGAACCGGCGTGCCGATCGAGGCCCGCAGGTCTATGCCATCGTGGCCGAAGCCGTTGTAGATCTGCGGATTGGCCGTGGCGAAGGGAGTGTTGCCGAAATATTGGGTGATGAAGACGCTGTCCAAGGGCCATGACAAAGGAGCCGAACCGGACGGCGGCAGTTTTGAGCGGTCTACGACGAGCCGGAGCTCTGATTCGTACGCGAGCATCTCCCGCTCGAAGGCGTCCTTCATGGCCTTTTTCTGGGCAAGAAGGGTCTGATATGACGCCTCGGAGTCTTTGGTTTGCGACAGGAGCTGGCTCTTCTCCGTCTGGGTGGAAAGGACGACCCGGCGCTGGTCTTTGAGCTGATCCTGAAGCGTCACCAGATCGGCCTTGGCCCTTTCGGTGGCCCGTTTGTTGGTTTCCAGGTCCGCTTTGGCTTTCGAGAGTCCGGCGATGCGGTCGTTCAAGCCGCTCTCTAGGGCGGAGAGCTCGGCCACGGCATTCCAGGCGCCCGATAAGGATTGGCTCTCCAGGAATATCTCTAAAGGCGATCGGCTGGAAAGCTCGCCCATGTCCCTGAAAGACCCGGCCACATAACGAGCGTCGTCGGCTATCGTATTCCCGGTCGTGTCTATCTTCGAGGCCAATTGTTCTATTTGCAGGGCGGTGGAGTCGATCTTGTCCTGCGTCACTTTGATATTGGCCTGCAATTTCTTCTGGGTCAGATCGAGCGATTGGAGAGCGGCGGAGAGCGACGATTTCTGGTTGTCGAGAGCGTCGATCTGGTCTTGGTACCCCGTGATCTCCTTTTCCAGGGCCTGGATGTCGGCGGCGCGCTGATCGATCTTCGTCTCCAGATCCATGAAGCCCTGCTCTCCACGCGCAAGGCCGGGCGCGAATGTCGTTGCGGCCATTACGAGCGGCACTAGGGCATATCTCAGGCGCATCCCTTTATCGCCGCGTCTATGCGGCGCAAAGACTCTTCCCTGCCGAGGAGGGCGGCCGAGGCGAACGGGTCCGGGGATCTCTCTTGGCCAGTCAAGGCGACACGCAGGGGCCAGAGGACGTTCCCCCTGCCTTCTTTCTCGGCGTAAGGCCAGACGGCCTGCTTCAGGGCCTCGGCTGTCCATCCCCCGTCTGGTGATCTTCCCATGAGGTCGCGGCATTCCTTGAGGTGTCCGAGCGCCGCCTTGCGATCCGGTTCCTTCTTCCAGAGGATGAGCTCGGCCGGATAGTCGGGCAGAGCCCGGACGAAGCCAAGCTCCCCTTCTGGACCGAACAAGCCGGCGATATCCCCGAACGTCGAGACCTTGTTCCTTACGAGCGGCAACAAGCGCTTGAAGACCGGGCTTTTCACCTGGAGCCATTTTGGCAGGAATGCCGCGGCATGCGCGACGAAATCGGCATCGGATAGTTTCATCGAGTATTGCCGGTTGAACCATCTGAGCTTGTCTTCGTCGAAGACGGCGCCGGCTTTTTGGACGCGCTCCAAGGAGAATTCCTTGACGATCTCGCCCCACGACAGGATCTCCCTGTCGTCTTCCGGATGCCAGCCGAGGAGAGAGAGATAATTCACCACGGCCTCGGGCAGGAAGCCGCGGGCCCTGTACTCGGAGACCGGCACGGCGCCGTTCCTCTTGGACAGCTTGGACCGATCGGCCGCGAGGAGAAGCGGGATGTGAGCGAACCTCGGGACCGGCGCTTTCAGGGCTTCGTATATGAGGATGTGCCTCGGAGTGTTCGAGATGTGGTCTTCGCCGCGGATGACGTGGGAGACGCCCATCTCGTAGTCGTCGATGACGTTCGCCAGATGGAAGGTCGGCTCGTCCATGCTCTTCGCTACGACGAAATCTCCCAGCTCGGCGGTGTCGAACTCTATGCGGCCGCGGATTAAGTCTTCGAAAGCGACCCGCCTGTTCGGATTCTTGAAACGGATGACCTCTTCCCTGTCACCTGGCTCTTTTGGCGTCTCTTTCGAGACGTAAGCCAAGCCGGAAGCGAGCAGGCTCTCCAGATGTTTCTTATATATGCCTTGGCGCTCCGACTGGCGGAAGAGCCCGTCGTACTTCAAGCCGAGCCACCTCAAGCTGTCTATGATGTCGTCTTCGTATTCTTTCTTGGAGCGCTCCCTGTCGGTGTCTTCGATGCGCAGGATGAATTTGCCGCCGTTCTGCCTGGCGAAGATCGAGGAGTAAAGAGCCGTGCGATAGCTGCCGGCGTGCAAATAGCCGGTCGGCGAAGGGGCGAAGCGGGTGACGACTTTCCCGTTCATGAAGGCATTATAGCGCATTCCGCGGATTTGTCAGGAATGTCTGGCTCGGAGAGGAAATAAAAGACCGGCTCGGGAGAGCCGGTCTTTTATTCACGACTGGAAGAGATAATCTTTAGCCTTTCAGGTTGGCGCCGGCGGAAGACGAGGCGTGAAAGACATGCATGATCACGTTCCCGTTGCCGTCCTTCATCGGCAAGTCCGTGGTCGCGTCGAACTTCTTGTTGCCGTCATCTGAGTTGAGCACGGCGTAATACGTGCCGCCGTCGATCATGGGCTCGGTCAGGGTGACCTTGCCGGGATTGATGCCGGCGTTGAAATATGTCTCGCCGATCGCGTCGCCGGGCTGCCCGGCGTTGTCCTTGTGTATGACGACCCAGCCCGGGGCCGACATCTGGACTGACGAAAGATAGACGACGTTCCCCGGATACTGATCGGACATGACGATGCCGGACGCGCTCGGAGCGCCGGTCTGGCTGTTGTTGGCCGTTTCCGCGGGCGCGACGGTCGGCGCCTGAGCTCCCTTATTGCCGAAGACCATGACACCGATCACAATGAGGACGATGACGACAATGACCGTGACGACCCACTGCCAAGTCCTGATGCCGCTTGCTGTTTCTGGTTCCATGATTTTGTCGGTTAGACCTTGTAATAGACGTTAGGGGCTGCTAAATCTACGACCTTATTTAAGGGCCTATCATACTACTTTTCGTGCTCCAGAGCAATGTTCAAGATGGCATCGGCGATCACCCGGGCGCTGTCCAGGCGGGCGAAAGCCGCGGCCCGTTCCTTCATGGTCTGTCTTATGGCCGGGGACGAATAGATCCGATCTATCTCTTCCGAGAGGATGTGGGCGTGGAGATTGTTCTCTTCGATGACCGAGGCGGCCCCGGTCCCGGCGTAGGCATAGGCATTCCCCGTCTGGTCGTGCGAGACCGACGGCGGCAGAGGGATGATGATGGACGGCAGGCCCCAGGCGGCGATCTCGAATATGGTGGAACCGGCGCGCGAGACGACGATGTCGGCCACGCCGGAAGCCATGCGCATGGAAAGCTCGTTCAGATAGCCGAAAGGATGGTAGCGGTAAGCGTAAGGATGATCCTTCAAGATGACCGCCGACGTCCCCTTGATCTCATCGAAGTTGGCTTGGCCGGTCTGATGGACGATCTGGTAGCGGTTCAAGAGATCCGGCAGGGCCTCCATAAGGACCTCGTTTATGGAAGCCGCGCCCTGCGAGCCGCCGAGGATGAGGACCATGGGCGTCCCCTGCTCGAGCTTCAGGAATTCATGGGCGCCGCTCTTCAAGGGCTTCTCGATGTCGTGGCGGATGGGGTTGCCCGTATAGGCGATCTTGGCCTGGTTCCGGGCGCCGAAGAACGGAGCCGCCGCCGGATATGACAAGGCGATATTGCGGGCGAAGTTAGCCGACCACCTGTTCACTCTGCCGGGCTTGGAATCGGATTCATGGATGATGACCGGGATCCGGAGCAGGCGGGCGGCGAATAGGGCCGGGAAGCTCCCATAGCCGCCCTTCGAGAAGACGACGTCCGGATATATGGAATAGAGCTTGAAAATGGCCATGAAGCAGCCGGAGACGGTCTTCAGGATGTCGGTCAGGTTGAGCAGCGAGAAATACCGCCGGACCTTGCCGGCCGGCATGGACACGAATCTTATCTCATTGTCGAACAATATGCCGGGGTTATAGGGCGTCGGGGCTAGGTAATACAGCTCCGGCGCGATGAGCTTGCGCTCTTTGACCCGCTCCCGGAGAGCCTCGACTACGGCGATTATCGGGTAGAAATGGCCGCCGGTCCCCCCTCCCGTGAACGCTATCTTCATAGATCTAATCTTATCATAATCACGAGCCGCGGGGATGCCTGGAGATGTTCGCCACCATGCCGGCCGCCATGAGAGTGATGATGAGAGCCGTGCCGCCGTGCGAGACGAAGAGGAGCGGCACGCCGGAGAGAGGCACCAGGCCGAGCATGGCTGCCATGTTCAGGAACGATTCGATGATGACGAGGACGGCGATGCCTATCGACAGGAAGCCGCCGAAAGCGTCCGGCGCCCGGGTGCCGACTCGGAGGGCGCTCGCGGCGAACGAGCAGTATAAGGCGAGAAGGACCATGATGCCGGCGAAGCCGAACTCTTCGGCCGCCACGGCGAATATCGAGTCATCGGTCGGCTGCGGCAGATAGCCGAATTTCTGGATGCTCTTGCCGAAGCCCCGGCCGAGGAGGCCGCCGGAGCCGATGGCGATCTTGGCCTGGTTGATCTGATAGCTCGAGCTCTGGGAGCTCGCTCCCGGATCAAGGAAAACCTTGACGCGCTCCCAGGCGTACGGGCGCATGAAGACCACGCCGGCGACGACCGCCGCCATGAGAAGGAAGGCCAGGAAGACGTGCCGGATGGGCATGCCGGCGACCCAGAGCATGATGATGCCCGTTGCGCCGATGATGACCAGGGTATCGGTGTCGGACTGGACGAGGAGCAGGATGCCTAAGATGGCCATGATGGCGACGTACGGGACGAGGCCGTACTTCATGCGCTTGACGCGGTCCTTGGCGAAATATATCCAGGCCGAAAGGTATATGATGAAGCCGAGCTTAAGGAACTCCGATGGCTGGACGGATACCTGGCCGATGTTAATCCACCTGGAAGCGCCGTTGTAGTGGATGGCGAGCCAGGGGACGAAGATGAGCAGGTTGAGGCAGACGGCGCCGAAGAGGATCGGCAGGGCGAGCTTCCTCAGATAGGCATGATCTATCCTGGAGAACAGATAGAATGCCCCGGCGCCCATGAGAAGGCTCACAGCTTGTTTCGCGGCCACGGTCCCGAAGCTGGCGCCGTTCTGGGCGAGGAGACCGAGCGAGGCGGACAGGAAGATGAAAAAACCGGCCGTCGTGAGGAGAGCGGTCGAATACAAGAAGAAACGATCGATACGAGCGCCGGAAGACATCACTCCCCTATTGTAGCACTGTCTCTGGCCTCGGCCGAAGCGGGGGCGGCGCTCTGTTTGAACGATTCTATGTCCTTCTTCACCTCTCCGTATTCCGGCAGGTCGGCTATCTTGGAGATGCCGAGATGGGACAGGAGGTCCAAAGTCGGCTTGTAAAGATAGCTCCTGGCGTCATCCGGATTGTCTATCCTCTCGATCAAGCCGCGGATCATGAGCGACCGCAGGATGAACTGCGAATTGACGCCGCGGATGTAATCGATGTTTGAGCGCGAGATAGGGCCCTGGTAAAGGACAATGGAGAGCGTTTCCAGGCCTGCCCGTCCCAGGTCTCTGCTGAGCTCGTCTTTCGTAAGCTTCTCTATCAAAGGCGAAAGCTCCTTGGCCGTGCCGAGCATGACATCGTCGTCGGTCTGGACCAATGTCAATCCCCTGCCCTGCAAGGATTTCTCCAATTCGGCTAGACTGTCTCTCACCGACTTCACGTCCGTATCGAGGAGCGAAGCGAGCTTCTTCACGGCCACCGGTTCGGCTTTCCAGAACAGCACGGCTTCGATCTTTTGCGGCAAATCCATGATGTTGATTATAGCAGAATCAGTACTTCGGCAGGCCGACTTCCTTAGTCTCCATCTCGATGTCGGCATATTCGCGCTTCTGGGAGACCTGGAGGACTCCTTGCTTCACGAGTTCGAGCATGGCCAGGAAGCTCACGATGACGTTCAGGCGGTTCTCCTTGTGGTCGGCGGTGAACTGGCTGAAGCTCATCTTGAGTTGTCCGGTGATGCGCTTGGTCAGGTCGGTTATCATGTCCTCCAAGCTGATGACTTTCTCCACCACAGCCTTCGGCAAAGTCTCTTTCTTGGGTAGGCGGCTGATGAGGTCTTTCAACGAATCGAGCGCCTTATTCAGCGTGAATTCAGGATCCGGCACGAATACGGGGTTTATGACCCGCCTGTCGGATTGCGGGAATATCATGTCGCCGTCCCAGAGCGCCTGAACGTGCTTCCCGGCGGCCTTGATGCGCTGGTATATCTTCAGGCGGATCTCGAGGTCGCGGATGTCGCCTTGTTCTTCCTCGGTGAGATTCAAACCGGGCAGGAGCGATTTAGACTTGATGAGGAGGAGCGTTGAAGCGATCAAAATAAAATGAGCCGACTCCCCCATCGGCAGATCCTCGAACTGTTTAACGTGCTCGATGAAGTCGTCGGTGACCTTGGCCAGGGCGATGTCATTGATGAAGAGCTTCCTGTTCTCGATGAGTTCGAGCAGAAGGTCTAAAGGCCCGCTGAACGCCTCGGTTTTGACAGTGAAAGGCATTTAAATGACACCGATTCTCTCTTTCACCTCGCGCAGCTTGGCAGAAGCCGCCGCATTAGCCTTCTCGGCGCCCTTCTTCAATATCTCTAGGACCTTCTTCTTGTCTTTAGCCAATTCCGCCCGGCGTTCCCTCAAAGGTTTGGCGAAAGCGTCTATATCTTCGATCAGAGCTTCTTTAAGGACCTTGTATTTGCCCTTATTCGAATCATAAAGCGGCTTCAGCTCTTTCTCGGATCTAAACAGCTTGTGGATATTGTAGACATTAGCCGGCCTGTCGCCGCTCGAATCTGTGACGATGCCCATAACGGCTTTTTCAATTTCGGCACGAGTAGCAAAAAGCGGAATGTCGTTATTGTAGCTCTTGGACATCTTCTGGCCGTCCGTGCCGGGCACGACGGCGACATGCTCCAGGATGAGCGCATCCGGCAGCTTGAAAGTCTCGCCAAAGGCATTGTTGAACTTCTGGGCGATGTCGCGGGCGTATTCCACATGCTGTTTCTGATCTTGACCCACGGGCACCAGGTCGGTGCCGTAGAGCAGGATGTCGGCGGCCATGAGCACTGGATAATTGAAGGTGCCGACGCTCGCCTCTTCCTTCCTAGCGATGGCGTCCTTGTAGGCGTGAGCCCTCTGGAGATACGGCACGGTGACGATGGTGTCGAAGATCCAAGCGAGCTCGGTATGGGCCGAAACGTCGCTTTGCTTGAAGAGAACGGCCTTGTCTGGGTCTATGCCGATAGCGAGATAATCGATGGCCAGGTCCATGGACAGCCGGCGCATCTCCTCCCTATTCTGGATGAAATTGAGCCCGTGATAATCGGCGATGAAGAAGAAGCACTCGTATTCGCCCTTATTCAAAAGATCCACGAATTGCTTCATGGCCCCGAAGTAATTGCCTATATGAGGGCGTCCGGTCGGTTTGACGCCGGAAAGAAGGATTTTCTTTGGCATGGGTAAATAATACCAAGAATTCAGGGTTTTCTATACCATTGACAAAATATTAAATCAATGTATTATTTAGCTAGCTAAACCTTAACACTGCTCTTTGTAATCGCAATCACGCGATGAGGTTTGAGCTTTCAGGAGACTTTATGAAAATTAAAGATGGAACTAAAGATTTCCTTGTTGCTGCATTGTTTGTCCTGCTTATAGCCTTCACCTTCTTCTGGTTTAAGGTTATCCTCCCCTCAACAGCCCAGGCCCCAGCAACGACTCAGGCATCAACGATCCCTGCGGACGAGGTTGGCTGGTGCACCATCGCCAGCAAGCCGATCTGGAACGAGAAAGCTCAATTGTGGGAAGTGACGTGTTATCTCTCCAGAACGCCTGCGGCCGAAACACCCGTAGATCAAGCTTACGTAAAGCGCATGGAGTTGCCGGTGGTCCTGGCAATTTGTTCGCCCGATAACAATGTCTGTCTCAAGATGAAGTTCTTGGACAAGGGCGACAAGGCCTACCTGCTCTATCCGAGGACGCAAGGAACATCAGTTTACTTTGTCGGCAACATCAAAACGGCGGATGAATACAGGAGTGATGTGAATCCACCGAGTTCCTAGCCAATAATACGGCCCTGCTGCCAACACCCGCAAACCACTGCACCCTCCCCGCTCCGGCGGCGAGGGTGTTTTTATATCAAATACCCTCTTTTTTGAGCTCGTCAATCAGTCTCTGCGCCTCCTTTGACAGCTTCTTGGGCATGACGACTTTGGTGACGATGAGGAGGTCGCCGCGCTTGCCGTGACCGCTGAACATGCCGCCGGAGCTTTCGTACGGCACGCCCTTGCCTTTTAGGCGCAGAATCTCGCCGTGGGAAGTGCCGGCGGGGATCTTGAGCTCGATCGGGCCGTCGAGGGTCTCCAGATTGACGGTGCCGCCCAAAAGGGCCACGGTGAGCTTGATCTGGAGCTCCATGATGAGATTAAAACCTTCCTTGCGGAAGACGGGATGCTCCTTGACCCAGAGGCGCACGATGAGATCGCCCCGGCCGCCCGGGCCTTCCTCGCCCTTCTCCTTGACCCGCAGGCCCTGATTGCTCTCCACCCCCGGCGGGATGGTCACGGTAAGGCGCTCGTTGTTGATCGTCACTTCCTTTTCCGTTCCGAAGATCGATTCCTTGAACGGGAGCTCCACGTCGATCGTGATGTTCCGGCCTCTCCTCGGCCGCCGGCCACCGCCGAAGAATTCGCCGAAGATGTCGCCCAGGTCGAACTCCACGCCGTTCTGGGTGAAATTGAAGCCGCCATTCTGGGCGAAGCCCGAGAAGTCGAAGCCGCCGAAGCCTTGGCCCGGATTGAATCCGCCCTGGAAGCCGCCGGCGCCGGGATTGAAGCCCGGGCCGGCCTGGCCGAACATGTCGTACTGCTTGCGCTTCTGGTCATCGGACAGGATCGCGTACGCCTCGCTGGCTTCCTTGAATTTCTGCGAAGCCGCCGGGTCATTCTTGGTCTTGTCCGGGTGGAATTCGTGCGCGAGCCTTCGGAACGCCTTCTTGACGTCCTCTTTCGAAGCGCTCTTATCAATGCCCAAGGTTTTGTAGTAGTCTTTCATTTAATGGCTTGACTTGTAACACGTTTTGTCTTAATCTCCAATTGAATTTGGTCCTCTTACATCAACAACGGGTTGGCTCTGAAAGGAAGCCATGGTTATTCCCGAATCCAAAACCGAACCTCCAGCATGCCAGCGTCACTCAAGTCGTTTTGGGGATTTCTCAATTTTCCCCTGCTCGTAATGATCACCGTCTTCTCCGGCCTGGTGGGATTCGGCGGCATCCCGTTGATGGATGCGCCGAGCAAGGTGGTCGCGGGTCTATACGAATCGTCGCTTTACTTCTCGCTCCTTGTCTTCGTCATCCTTCTGCTGATTAATCTCGGCAGGTGGATGAAGAAGCTCCCCCCGATCTCGGTCGACGATTTTTCCCCGTTCTGAACTTCATCCCCAAGATCCCCGTACGTTTTCCTGGAGCTTGCGCTCGGGGAAACGGCGGAGGTCTTTTTTGTTTTGATGAACTACTTCTTCTCCTTGAACTCGGCGTCTTTGACGTTGCCGTCGCCGCCTTCGGGGCCTTTGCCGTCATTCGAGCCGGGCTGACTTCCCTGCTGGCTCATGTACTGGCCAATCTTCTGGATCTCGGTCGAAAGCGCTTCCGTGGCCGTCCTGATGGCCGCCATATCCGGCGTCGACGCGTCTTTGACGCGCTTCAGGTCGGAGATCTTGTCTTCGATCGTTTTCCTTAATTCAGCCGGGACTTTCTCGCCGGCGTCCTTCAAGGCCTTCTCCGAGGTGTAGACAAGCTGTTCGGCGATATTCTTGGCCTCGATGGCCTCTTTCTTCTTGGCGTCTTCGGCTTCGTGAGCCGCGGCCTCTTTCTTCATTTTCTCGACCTCTTCCTTGGACAAGCCGGACGAGGCGGTGATTTTGATGCTGTTGGCCTTGCCCGTAGCTTTATCCTTGGCGGTGACGTTCAGGATGCCGTTGGCGTCGATGTCGAAGGTCACTTCGACCTGAGGCATGCCGCGCGGAGCCGGGGGTATGCCGTCCAGGATGAACCTACCTAGCGATTTATTGTCCGCCGACATGGCGCGTTCGCCCTGGGTTATGTGGATTTCCACGGAAGTCTGATTATCCGCGGCCGTAGAGAATATCTGCGAGCGCTGGGTCGGCACGGTCGTGTTCTTTTCGATGAGTTTCGTGGCCACGCCGCCCAAAGTCTCGATGCCGAGGGACAACGGGATGACGTCCAAGAGAAGGACGTCGCGGACCTCGCCCCCGAGGATGCCGCCTTCTATTGCGGCGCCTACTGCTACGACTTCGTCCGGGTTGACGCCCATGTGAGGGTCTTTGCCGAAGAATTTCTTGACTGCCTCCTGCAGGGCCGGCATGCGCGTCTGGCCGCCGACCAGGACCACTTCGTTGATCTCGCCGATCTTGAAAGGCGAGGCCTCCATGGCGCGCTTGGTGATCATCATGGCCCGGTCGATGAATTCCTGGCAGATCTCCTCGAGCTTGGCGCGAGTCATGGTCACCAGAAGGTGTTTCGGCCCGTCGGCGCCGGACGAGACGAAGGGGACATTGATCTCAGTCTGCATGGCGGTCGAGAGCTCGATCTTGGCTTTCTCCGCGGACTCATCTAGCCTCTGCAATGCCAAAGGATCCTTGCGCAGATCGATACCGTTCTCCTTATTGAAGGTATCGGCCAGCCAATTGACGATCTTGGCGTCGATGTCGCGGCCACCGAGATGGCTGTCACCGTCGACGGATTTGACCTCTACGACGTCGTCGCCGACTTCCAGAACGGAGATGTCGAAGGTGCCGCCGCCGAAGTCGAAGACAGCGATCTTCTCGTTCTTCTTCTTGTTGAAGCCGTAAGCCAGAGCTGCGGCCGTGGGTTCGTTGATGATGCGCTTGACGTCGAGGCCGGCGATCTTACCTGCGTCCTTGGTGGCCTGGCGCTGGGAGTCGTTGAAGTAGGCCGGCACGGTGATGACGGCGTCGGTGATCTTCTCACCGAGCCTAGTCTCGGCGTCGGTCTTCAGTTTGGTGAGGATCATGGCCGAGATCTCTTCCGGCCGGTACCATTTGTCGGCCATCTTGACCTCGACGCCGCCATTCGCGGCCTTGTGGACATCGAACGAGACGTTCTTGATGTCCTTTTGGACGCCCGGCTCGTCGAAAGTATGGCCCATGAAGCGCTTGATCTGGAAGATGGTGTTCTTGGGGTTGGTGACAGCTTGGCGTCTGGCCAGAAGGCCGACCATCCGCTCGCCCGTTCTTGATTGGGCGACGATCGACGGCGTGGTCCTGGCGCCCTCGGCGTTCTCGAGCACTTTCGGCACGCCGGCTTCCACGACGGCTACTGCCGAGAATGTCGTGCCTAGGTCTATTCCGATGATTTTGGACATGATTATTGTTTGATTAAGTGATAACGAATAACATAAACACGCAAAAATCTATTCTGCGTTCCCGTAACACCCCGATTAAGGGGCATTACGCTTATCTATAAGCGGGCGCCCGAGTGGGTTGGCTGTTTATGAGAAATTCCAGAGAAAAATATGGAGAAACGGCCGGAGCGAAAGTAGGAATATATTCGGTTGCGGGGACCTTTTTGATGCTGGCGCCCGGCAAACAAGCGACGCATTCAGCGGAGCGGAAAGATTCGACGATCAGCTCTACGGAGATCAGGCGTCCTTTCACTTCCCCGTCCACGAGCGCCACCAGGAATATCATCCGGAATCGGCGGCCAGAGCGGTCAGAAATGACCTTTTCTACGAATCTTGGCTGTATATACGGCGTGAGCATTACGGGGCCATTATAGCATATTTATGCACAGGTCAAGGGTTGCTTGACAAATTGAATTATTATATGTTAAGATTTAGACAGCTTAGTTGATCTCTAAACCTTTAACCTGGAGATAGTCATGAAGATAGTCTCTTTCTGTCTTGGGAAAATCGGCCACTTTCTCTGTGATGTCATGGTCACGCTCGTGGGGTGCGTGGGGATTGTGGTGCTTGTCGTATTGGCCCTGCTCGGCAGTCTCTGGGGCAACCTCTGTGATCTCAAGGAGTTCGGTATCCCCGATCTCCTGAACAAACTGAAGAAGCGCCCGACTTCATAAGGCCATTGCCAAGTTGAGGGCCGCGGACATCTTGCCCGCGGCTTTTTAATCCGATTGGTATTGACATATTTACCCATAAATGTTACATTAAACGCCTCCAATATCCACTAGTTGTTTTAAAACCACATATCGGAAAGGAACCCACTTATGAAGAACAGGGCTTTTACGCTCATCGAGGGCATGATAATCGTCTGCATCATCGGCCTCCTTGTCGCTATAGCTGTCCCGGCTTATCAGAAAATCTATAATGAGGTGCAACGACAGCAGAAGCAGAGGCCGACGCCAGATGAGGCGCTGGAAGAAGCGAAACAGTGCCATCAGCCGCTCCGATTCTCGGAGATCATCTATTATTTTCCCCAAGTCCACCTGGATTTCCCGCAGACCCTGAAGTCGTTCCTCGACTCGCATCCCGGGCTGGAAGTGTCGGCCATCGCTCCGGATGTCGTGAAGCAAGGCCGCTTTGACTCCGCTTACGGGGAAGCCGTCGGCTATACCGTGGTCTTCAGGAAAAAGCCGTAAAGGAACGGCACGTTCGACAGCCGCGGGCATCTAGTCCGCGGTTTTTTATTTTACGGCTTCTTGAATTCCCCTACCCTGACCTTCGGCGGACGCATGATCTTGCCGTGGAGCGAATATCCTTTTTGTACCACGGAAATGATCTTGTGATGGTCGGCCTCTTTCTCGACAGGCACGTATTCGGCCGCTTCGTCGCGGTTGTGATCGAAGAGCTTGCCGACAGGATTTATTTCTTCGAGTCCGGCGTCATTCAGGGCCTTTTTCAATTGCGAATGGATGTATTCCACGCCAGTGCGCCAGCTCTTGTCGGCCTTCTCCCAGGCCTCCTTGTTCGCCACGGCCAGATCGAAGCTCTCAAGGACCGGGATCAGGCCGTCGACGAGCCGCTCGTTGGCGAACTTCATGAATTCGACGCGATCGGCCTCGTCGCGCTTCCTGGCGTTGATGAGATCTGCCTTAGCCCTTTGCCAGCCGGTCAGGTATTCATGCCTTTCCTTCTCGGAAGCCTTCAGCTTCTCCCGGAGCTTTTTGATGGTCTCCGCGGCGGCTTCCTCGGCCACGACCGAATCATCCAGACTCTCGTCCGTTCCAATCGAGATGTCGTCGTGCTTCTTATCCTTCATGGGGGATTTAGCGCTTGGACCACTGCGGGGCCTTGCGGGCCTTCTTCAGGCCGAACTTGCGGCGCTCCTTGGCCCGGGCGTCGCGCTTCAGGTAGCCGGCCTTCTTCAGAGGGCCGCGGAGATTCTGGTCGTAGACTGTGAGGGCGCGGGCGATGCCGAGGCGCAGAGCTTCCGATTGGGCGGCAATGCCGCCGCCCCTGATCTTGGCGGAGACCATGAATTTCTCGGCGGCCTTGGCGTTCTTCATGGATTCCGAAGCCGTGATCTGCATCTCCTTGACCGGAAAATATGCCTCCAAGGCCTTGCCGTTCACTTCATAGCGCGTTTCCTTCCCCGGAAAGAGCCGGACGCGGGCCACGGCGGTCTTGCGCCGCCCGACGGCTTCGAAATATTTGCTCACTGGTTTGGCGGTCGGCGTCATGTTTTATTCTTTAATGGTGAGATTCTTCATGCGGATGTCGCGCAGCTTGTTCGACGGCAGCATTCTATAGACGGCCCGGCGGAAGACTTCCTTCATGCCGCGGCGAGCGATCAGATTTCCGAGAGTTTCCTTATTCAGGCCGCCCCGGTGGCCGGTATAGGTCACGTAGACGTCGTCCCGCTTCTTCCTGGGCGGCACATCGGCTTTCCCGGCGTTCACGATCTCCACTTGCCTCTCCGCCACCTTATTCTTGGCGAAGCTCGGCGAATCCTTGCCGAGAAGGACGGCCGCCGCTTGGCTCGCGACCCTGCCGATCTTCTTGCCTTGCGCGTCGATTACGTGCTTCATGGCTTTAGACGAATTCGATCAGGGCCATAGGGCTGCCGTCTAATTCGCGCGAGGGCAGGCGGACGATCCTCGTATAGCCGCCATGGCGGTCCTTGTACTTGGGGGCTATCTCGTCGAAGAGCTTCTTGGTCTCCGTGGCGCCCATTATCCTGGAGTTCACCAGGCGGCGCGAAGCCACAGTGGTGGTCTTGGCGCGGGTCACGAGCTTCTCGATAAAAGGCCTGAGCTCTTTGGCTTTGGCCACGGTGGTCCGAATCCGGCTGTCCCGTATGAGGTTGCGCGCCAAAGAACGCACCAGAGCTTTTCTCTGGTTCTTCTCTCGGCCGAATTTCCTGACGTTCGAATGGTGGCGCATGATAGACGGTTATTGTTTCAGGATGATGCCCTGTTGGGCCAGTAATTTTTTGATCTCCTGCATGCCCTTGGCGCCCAGGCCGTCGACGTCCATGATGTCGGACTCCTTCTTGCGGGCCAGTCCCCCGAGAGTGCGGATATTGGCGTTGGTCAGGGCCTTAACGGTCCTGGACGACAGGTTAAGAGCGTCTATCCTAGTCTTCAGAAGCTCGGTATCGATCTCCCTTTCAGGCCTTGTCGCCGGAGTCGGCGCGCCCTCCTCAGCTTTCGTTTCCGCCGGGGCTGCCGGCTCTTTCTCGACGAAGCCTACGATGGCCTTCAGCTGTTCTATCATCAAAATGATGGATTTCTCCATGGCTTCGCGCGGGCTTATGGTGCCGTCCGTCTCGATGAAGAGGCGCAGGCGGTTGAAATCGGTGCGGTCGCCGACGCGCATGTTCTCCACTTCGTAGTTGGCCTTGCGGATGGGAGTGAAGGCGGCGTCCAGGGTGATCGAGCCGATCTCCACGCGTTCTTTCTGAAGGCTCTCCTTCGGCACGTAGCCCAGGCCCTTCTCGACGGTCATCTCGATGTCGAGCTCGGCCGACTTTTCGGAGAGAGTGGCGATGTGCAGTTCGGGATTCAGGATTTCGGCTTGGCCGGGGATCTCGACGTCCTTACCAGTCAATTCCTTGGCTCCTTTCCCTTTGAGCTTCAGGATCTGGGGCTCATCGGTGTTCAAGCGGATGCGGAGCTTCTTCAGGTTAAGGATGATGAGGATGACGTCCTCTTTGACGCCGCTTATGGTCGAGAATTCATGCTCGACGCCGGCGATCTTGACCCGGGTCACGGCCGCGCCGGGCAGGGACGAGAGGATGATGCGACGCAGAGAATTGCCCAAAGTGTGACCGTAGCCCGGATAAAGGCCGTCTATCTCATACACGCCGCTCGGGCCGTCCTCGCGGACGATCTTGGGCTTCGAAGGAAGGACGATGTCGTACGTCATGATGATTTATTGGATAAATGAGTAATTATACTTCAAAAAGCCCGGAAGTCTAGCGGGTGTAGAATTCCAGGACCGAACGCACGTCGAACAAAAGGTCGCTTGCCTCGGCCGCGGGCTCTCCGTTGATCCGGATCTCCCTCTTCGAAGGGTCGACAACGAGCCAAGCCGGCGTCTTCACGTCCGCGAGCTCCTCGTCCAATTTGGCGAACAAGGCTTTCTTCCGGCTGCCTTCGCGGATGGCTATGACGTCGCCGACCTCGACCCCGTAAGACGGCACGGTGACGATCTTGCCGCCGACGGTGATGTGGCCGTGCGAGACCATCTGCCGGGCGGCCGCACGGGTCGGAGCGAAGCCAGCCCTGACCACCACATTGTCGAGCCGGCTCTCGAGGAGGCAAATCAGGTTCTTGGCGTTGTCGCCTTCGGCCCGGAGGGCCTTCCTCACGTAGTTGGTGAACTGGCCGCCGGAGACGCCGTAGCTGTAGCGGGCCTTCTGCTTCTCCAGGAGCTGCCGGCCGTACTCGCTCTTGCCTCCGCGCCTCCGCGGCGTCTTCTGCTTGCGCTGGGCGCGCATGGCGTACTTCTGGGTCTGGGTCTTCCTGAAGACGGGAGTGCCGAGATAGCGGGCTTTCTTGTAGCGTGGGCCGATTCGCATGATGATTGATTAGACGCGGCGGGGCTTCTTCGGCGACGGGCCGTTGAACGGCACCGGCGTCTCGTCCTTGATGGAGACGATGCCAAGGCCTTTGCTCACGAAGCCGCGGATGGCGGACTCGCGGCCGGAGCCGACGCCCTTCACTACGATACTGACTTCTTTCAGGCCGAGGCTCTGGGCCCGGGCAGCCAGGGCTTCGCCGACCTTGGCGGCGGCGAATGGCGTGCCCTTCTTGGCGCCCCTGAAGCCGGCGCCGCCGCTCGATCCCCACAAGAGGACGTTGCCTTCCCTGTCTGCCAAGGACAGCTTGGTGTTGTTGTATGTTGATTGGACGTACAAGACGCCAGATTCCAAGTGCTTCTTCCCGGATGCGGGAGAAGCCTTCGGCTTGTTCTCGGCCGCGGCTCCTTCTCCCGTCTCGCTTGTGACTATGCGTTTCTTTCCCATATATGGATGATTATGTCTTCTCTTCCTTGCGCCGGCCGGAGCCCATGGTCTTTCTGGTGTTGCCTCGGACGGTCCTGGAATTGGTCTTGGTCCGCTGGCCGCGCGCGGGGAGATGCCGGGAATGGCGGAGGCCGCGATAGGTCTTGATGTCCTTCAGGCGCTTGATGTTACCGGCCACTTCCCGCTTCAGGTCGCCTTCGATCTTGAAACCCTCGATCTCCTTGCGGACGGCGTTCTCCTGGTCGACCGAAAGATCCTTGGGAGAAAGGCCGCCGTCGACTCGGGTCTTCAAAAGGATCTGGCGGGCCCTGGAACGGCCGACGCCGTATATGGCGGTCAACGCGATCTCCATCCGCTTGTTCTCCGGCAGTGTTACTCCTAGGATGCGCATAAGATTATCCTTGCCGTTGCTTATGGCGCGGGTTAGCCTTGCAGACCACGTAAACATAGCCCCGTCGGCGGACGATCTTGCATTTCGGGCATATTCGCTTGACCGCGGCTCTGACTTTCATGGTTATAAACGTCTTATGATGCGCGCTCTGCCGCCGTACGGATCTTGCGTGAGCTCCACCCGGTCTCCGACAAGCACCCGGATCCGGTTCATCCTCATCTTGCCGGAGAGATATGCCAGAAGGACCGAATCCGTTCCTTCAAGCGTCACACGGAATAGCGTATCCGGCAACGCTTCTGTAACGGTGCCGGTGGCTGTATTCTTCGGCTCTGGGGCGGTATCCATGCGTATGAACGCGTTTTTGAATCCTAGCAAATAAGGCCTTATCTAGTCAATAGCGCCTGAATATAGGCGTTTTTATCACTGGCCGTTCAGGGTGACCGAGATGCGGCTCAAATCCCTCGGCACCGAAGCAGCCCATGACGGGGACAGCTCCCCGGAGCTTCTGGCGACGTCTATGACCCGGCTGTAGGACTGCAAGACGCTCTGCGTCTCGGAAAGCGGCAGGCCGGCTAGCCTCTTCTTCAATTCTTGGACCGGCACTGTGCCGACGAGCCGGACGTTGCCGTTCAGACGGGCGATGAGAGTATTGCCTTTCATCGGGGAGAAATCTTTTGGATTGGAGATAGAGAAAGACAGCGATTCCAGACCGAGGGTCGCGTAGGCCAGGCCTCCGAAGGCCAGCCGCTTTTGTTCCTTGTCGAGCTTGGCCACGAGGTCGGTCTGCCGGAAAATAACGCCGTAAAGCGTCCCGTTGATGGCGATCGAGGCCGTCCCTGTCGCCTCGCCGCTTACGACCGGTGCCGAGAATGAGGCCGTATAGCCGGTGTCGTACATGATGTATCCGGCCGGCACCACCGCCTTGGCTTCCGCGAGAAGCCTGGTCGTGATGGCTGTCCGGAGCTCCGCGGTGGTGGTCGAGATCGCGTCTTGGCTCACTATCTTCTTCCGGCCGACGAACCCGCCTGAGACGTCGGAGACAAGCCTCCCATAGAAGCTGCTGTAGCGCGGCGTGCCCTTGTAAGCGACGATCTTGAAGTCGGAGAGGGCATCGCTCCCTGAGATGTTGTAGGATGCTCCGGCAGCATCGGCCACGATGGCCGCGCCGGCCTTCCCCGGGATCGTCACGCCATTTGCGACCGTGTATCCCGGTATGACGACCGATCCGGCGAGACGGTATATGAGGCCCGAATCGTTAGCCAGGCGCGTGCCGGCGATGAACCTCTGCGGTAGAGACGAATAGGCATTGTACAGAGCGACGCTGCCCGTCGCTTTGGTCGAGACGTAGGGACCGTCTGAAGCCGGCACGACCGCCGAAGCCGAGCCCTTGAACTCCTCGGTCTTGTACGTTAGATATCCGGGAGTGGTTGTCCCTACGGCCACGATGGTGACATTGTCTACCGGCACGTCCATCGAGACGGCCACGATGTTGAAGATGGCTCGCGAGAAGTAGATGGAAGAGGAATAAGCCGCTATGGCGGCCAGGATCACGACTGAAAGCGCCGCGAGAGCCAGCATCCAGCCGCTTTTCCGGAAAGGCCGCGGCTTCGGAGGCATGGGCGGCGTCACGTGCATGCGATGGATGGGGATCTCCTCGGTTCCTTCCGGCTGATGGTGCTGCCCTTTAGCCTTTTCAGCCTGTCCGGCCTTGTGTTTTTCCCGTTCCCGCTCGATCGGTATGTCCCGGATCGAGCGCCGGTCGTTCAGGACGATGTCTTCTACTACGCGGCGAGGCATGTTCCTTACATGATATCACATAACGCCCCGGTCATCAGTCCTTTTTCAGGCTGTTAATAGCCAGGGCGTAAAGGCCGACGACGCGTTTCAGCTCGGCCGGGGCGTCGAATTCGATGAGCGGCGAGATGTCTTCGATCGACAGGGTCTGCAAGCGGATCCCCGGATACGCGGCGCTGAAGCTTCTCAGGAAGAAATCCTCGTGGGCGCGGGCGGCCATGATCGCCTCCGTCGGCATGGACTCCGCGAGGGGGCTGTCTTTGAAGAGCTTCTTGAATTCCCCGCTCCAGCCGGCGGACATCTCTTCCATGATCTTCTCGGCTTGCTTTCCGTGCTCTCTGTCAAACTTGTCGCTCAAATAGAGCGTAAGGAGCGAATCGGCTATCTCCACGTCCGTCTTGGCTGCCTTAGCGATTTTCCTCACGACCGTGTTGGTCCCCATCGGATAAGAGCCGAAGAAGACGCAAGAGCCGTCTTTCACAACCACTGCGTCGGTCAGCTCGCCGTGGACGTGGATCAAGATATAAGAGTCGCGTGCCGGCATGGCCTTGCACAAGCCGACGTATTGCAGGAGGAGCGACGAATGGAAATGCACGTCGGCCGGCTTCACGGCCCGTTCGCAGGCCCTCCGGAGGCGCCTGGTCGTGTCGGCGCCGCAGACGGAGACGGCGTATGAGATCCCGAGCTCGCGGGCCTGTTTGCCGCGCCAGGCCGAGACCGAATAGCCGTTCAGGCGCACGTCGAATATCTTTTCCTCTATGGCTTCCAGGATGGCGCTGCCTTCCGGCGCTAGGGCGGCCCTCTCGGCGTCCAGGATCCCAGCCACCTTGTCTCCGGTTATGGCGGTATCCTTGTGGAACGACAAGGAGAGAGACCTGGCTTGGGAAGCTATCCAGGGCGAAGAAAGGACGTAATGAGCCTCTTTGACGGCCCGTGGCATCCCCATCCTCCTGTTCTCTTCCGTCTTGAGGCTGGCAAGGCGCCGGAGGGCATCGTCGATCGTCTCGGCGAGGACCTGCATGGTCGTCTTGATGAAATAAGAGGTGTCGACGTCCGATTTGTACGGGACGGCGCGGCTGTCGGTCGAAAGGACCATGGGAGGCCTTCCGGAACGGAACCAGACGAGCGAGCCGCGCGTAAGCGAGCTCTGGATCTCGAGCATCAGAACGATCTTTCCCTCCTTTTTATGAGAGAAGAGCATGACCGAATTATAGCACAGGCCTCATCCTAAGACCGCCCTTATCCTCCGGACGCCCTGGGCCACCGCCTCTTCTTTTTGGATCTTGAACCGCCACTTCCCTTCCGGGCCGGCCAATTCCCGCGTGTTCTTGACGTGCGGTCCGCCGCAGAATTCTTTCGAATACGCGGACCGAAGGTCGTCACCGATGAAATAGATGGATATCTGGTCGCCGTATTTCTCCCCGAAGAAATGCCTTGCCCCTGTTTTTTCCGCCTCTGCGCGCGGCATTATGGCTTGGTTGACCGGTATCGCCGCGGCGATCTTCCCATTGACGATGTCTTCGACCCGCTTTTTCTCCTCGTCCGTCATCTTGGTGCCGTGCGAGAAGTCGAACCGCAGCCTTTCCGGCGTTATATTCGAGCCTTTCTGGCCGACGCTCTCGCCCAGGACGTCGTGCAGAGCCTGATGCAAAAGGTGCGTGGCCGTGTGGTACCTGACCACCATTTCGTCGCTCGCGTCCGCCAAACCGCCCTTGAATCTCTGCTCGGCGCCGGCGCGGGAGAGCTCCTGGTGAGCCTTAAATTTTTTCTCGAAATCTTCGATGTCCACTTTTACCCCCTTTTCTTTTGCGAGCTCGAGCGTCAGCTCCAGCGGGAAGCCGTAGCTCGAGAAGAGAGTGAAAGCGTCGACGCCTTTTTCGAATTCTTTCAGGCCAAGTTTGATGGTCTCTCGAAATCTGGTCTCTTCTTTAAGGAGAACTGAACGTATGTTGGCCTCATTCCGCATCTCCGGATATATATCTTTATATGCGCTTACGATCGGTTTGATTAAATCTTTTTCTCCCGCCTGTTCTATCCACTCGATGCCGAGTTTGTCCGAATATCGAACTGCCCTCCGAATAAGTTTGCGCAATACATACCCTCTATCAACATTTGATGGAGTTATCCCGTCGGCTATTAGAAAAATCGATGCTCGCGTGTGATCTACCATGATCCTAGCGGATCTCAGATCCCAATTCTTGGAAAATTCTTTGATTCTCTCCATCACCAGCCTCAACGAATCGATGTCATAGATGCTGTCCACGTTCTGCATAGTCATGGCCATGCGCTCCAAGCCGGCGCCGGTGTCGACGGACGGCTTGGCCAGCTTGCCGACGACTTTGTCGTCTTTCTTCTCGTACTGCATGAAGACGTCGTTCCAGACCTCGACGATTTCGCGAGCTTCGTCGCCGGCGAGGAATTGTTCTTTGGTGATGCCATTGCCGCCATGCTTGCCTTTGATGTCGTAGTACATCTCCGTGTCCGGTCCGCATGGGCCGTTCTCGCCGGCCTCCCACCAATTCTTGTCCGCTCCCATGAAGAAGATCCGGCCGTCGGCATCCACCCCGTTCTTCTTGAAGACCTCGCGCCAGATGTCCGCGGCCTCGTCGTCCTTGGGCGCATTGGCGTCGCCCTCGAAGACGGTTATGTAAAGCCGCTTCGGATCGAGACCCAGGCCCTCATTCTTGTCGGTCAAGAATTCATAGCTCCAATTTATGGCTTCTTTCTTGAAATAATCGCCGAGCGACCAGTTGCCGAGCATCTCGAAGAACGTGGCGTGGATGGCGTCGCCGACGTCGTCGAGATCGACGGTACGCAAGCATTTCTGGATGTCGACAAGGCGATTACCAAGGGGATGCGGTTTGCCCAAAAGGAACGGGATCAAGGGCTGCATGCCGGCCGTGTTGAAAAGAGTCGGGTTCGTTACCCCCTTCTCGTCGGAAGTTACCAATGAGGCCGACGGGATGACCGCATGGCCGCGCTTTTCGAAGAAGGCCAGGAATCGCCTGCGGATCTCAGCTGAATTCATGCGAGAAATATAGCAGATAATCAATCATTCAGCCACGATTTAATCCGATTTTTTAAAAGAAAACCCCGACAGACGCGCCTGCCGGGGGGAATTCTATGGGGAAAGCCTTTAGGACCCCCCTTTCGCTTTTTTATGGACAGTGGGTTTACCTTCCCACCTGGCAACCTTATTAGTTACCTTCCCCACATTTAAGCTTGCTTAAAGTGTAGCATATATAATGTAATTCTGTCAAGCGTCTCACTCGAACTTCTTCAAAATCTCGAAATCGTTCTTCATGATCTCGCGCATGGAGCCGTTGTATAGCGCGGCAGCCGGATGGTACAGGGTGACTATCGATAGCGGGCCATATGAAGCCGTGGCATCGAACGACTTACCGTGGATCTTGCCGATCGGCTCGAGCTCGAAGTCGAGGCCGAACTTCCTCATGACGTAATTCATCGAATAACGCCCCAGGGTGGCGACGACCCTCGGCTGGATAATCTCGATCTGCCGGTCCAGGAACGGGGCGTACAGCTCTATCTCTTCCGGCGTCGGATCGCGGTTCTCCGGCGGCCGATCCTTGACGACGTTGGTGATGTAGACCTCTCCCCGCTTCAGGCCGATGCCGGCGATGAGCTCGTCCAGGAGCTTGCCCGCCGCTCCGCAGAAAGGCCGGCCCGTCCTGGCCTCGTTCAGGCCGGGGGCTTCGCCGACGAACATGATCTTGGCGTCGTGGCTGCCTTCGCCGATGACCGGGAAGAACCCGCTCCCCGTGCGGTACTCGTAAAGCGGCGAATCCTTGAAGTTGAGAAGCTCGTCGCGGATCTTCTTCATCTCGTCGTATTTGGCCATGATGGGATTACTTCGCCTGTTCGACGATAAGCTCGGCTTCGGTCAGGACTTTTTCAGCCGCTTCGCCCTTCACGCCAGCGTCTTTCAGAACGGCGGGGGTCCCTATGAGATCGACGCAAGTCAGGACGCCGCGGCCGATGACGTCCCTTTTCTCCTGATGCGAGAGCGAGGTCAGGCAGGTGACGGGATGCAAGCCGTTCTCCTCGATGATCTTGTGTAGGCTGCCTTTCGCCGGATAGTTCCAGCCGATCATCTTCAAATCCTTGCATTCGCCGTACTTCACGGCCGAGTCGGTGAACTTGGTATTGGTCACAAGATAATGCCCGGTTGGCGAGAGTTTGCGCTCCCGGCCGCCGAAATCGAAGATCGTCTCGGTGAGATCGTCGAACCTGGCCTTGACGTAGAGGGCCACTTTCAGATCGGATTTCAGGCCGAAAACATTGTGGAACTTGGCTTCGGCCATGGCAAGCTCGTCCCCTTTCCAGGCCACCACGTCGACCTCATGCTCGACGCACGTGCCCGTGAGCGTCTGATCGGTCACCGCCTCGTAGCCCCAGAGCCTGAAGATGCGCGCCACGAACTTCTCGAACGGGAAGCCGTCCGGCCCGAGCTCGAACAGGGCCCGGCGGACCGAATATTTGACCGCCGTCGGATGATGGTGCTTCTTGAGGAGGTTGAAGGCTCGGCTGTAGATGTCGGTGGTCGGCATGCCGTCCCACATCTCCTTCTCTATCTCATCCGTGATCTCATCGATGGCTCCGGCCGAAGCCCCGACGCGCCTCAGAGAATTGACGAGCTTCTCCTCGTCGAAGAGCTGTTTGGTGCCGTCGGACTTGGTGACGGAGATGGGGCGGTCCATGCGAAGGATTATACAATGATTCCGCCGCCCAGGCATTCGCCGCCGTCGTATATGACCAGCGACTGGCCGGGCGTCAAAGTGCTCTGCGGCTCGTCGAATTCTATCGTAGCCTTATCGCCGCTCGTCGAAGAGGCTTTTGCGCCCTGAAGAGTCTCGCGATAGCGGCTCCTGGCCTTAAGCGGCCTGCCAGGCTCCGGCGCGCCCGATATCCAATTAATCCTGGAAATCTCAACGACCTTCTTTGCGCCGGATAATGAATTGTCCGCGCTCTTATTCGAGACCGTGATGATGTTGTGCTCGACATCTTTTCCGATTACAAAATACGGCGCGTCGGCCGGCGTCTTCTTGGTGATGGTGAAGCCGCGGCGCTCGCCTATCGTGAACAGCAAAGCGCCGGGATGCTTGCCGATGACCTCTCCGTTTTCACTCAATACTTCGCCCGGTTCGGCCCTGATGTAATGTCTTAGGAATCCCTTCAGATCGACCTTACCGATGAAGCAGAGGCCCTGGCTGTCTTTCTTGTCGGCGTTAGGCAATTTGAGATCTTTGGCGAGCTTACGCACCTCCGGCTTGGTCATGCCGCCGATCGGGAATAGGATATGTTTCAGATCATCCTTAGTCAGCGTCCAGAGAAAATAAGTCTGGTCCTTGTTCGTGTCTTTTGAGACGAACAGGCGATCATCCTTATTCCTGGCATAATGCCCTGTGGCGATAAGATCGGCGCCTTGTCCTTTGGCCCACTTCCAGAAAGCGCCGAACTTCACTTCCCTGTTGCACGCGACGTCAGGATTCGGCGTCCGGCCGGCCTTGTATTCTGAGATCATGTAATCGATGACGCCTTCCTTGTATTCTTTTTGGAGGTCGAGCGTCACGAACGGGATGCCGATGTGAGCCGCCGCGCGCATGGCGTCCAGCCGTTCTTCTTTCCAATCGCACTCGAGCCAATCCGGCTGCCAGACCTTCATGAAGACGCCGGTAACATCGTTGCCGGCCTTTTTGAGCAGGGCCGCCGAGACGGATGAATCCACTCCGCCGGACATGCCGACGAATACGTTTTTATTGGTTTTTCCCGGGGAAGCTCTCAATTCAGATATTTTGCTTTATTGGCGTTGTGTCCGTCCAGATCAGTGGCGTAATGCATAGAGCCGTCTTTACCGGAGAGATAGAACCAGTATGGGGTCGTCGTAGAAGAATGGATAGTATCGATGATGGCATCCAGGCCCGGGCTGTCTATCGGCGTCGGCGGCAACCCCGTATGCAGATAGAGATTATAAGGCGATTCGATCTTCAGATCGTCGAGCGTCAACTGGTCCGGACGCTTATCCAGGAAATAATAGAACGGCGGGTCGACCTGTAGAGCCATGCCGATCGAGAGGCGCTTCCAGAGGATGCCGGCGACGATGCGCCGGTCGGCGCTCGAAGTCGCTTCTTTTTCGATGATCGAGGCCATGGCCACGACGTCTTTCAATGGCTTGCCGAAGGCGGACAGGTCATTGCCGATAGATCGGATTTTGGTGTCGAAGACCCCCCTCATGTCGGCGACGGCCTGGTCAGGTTTGATATTGACGGCCCAAAGGTACGTATCCGGAAAGAGGTATCCTTCTTCGGGCGCGGCCAGCTTCTTCCAGCCGGCGGCGTCGAAACCGGGGATGGCTTTGGATATCACCCCAGCCATGTCCGTCGAATCGCTGCCCTCCGGTATGGTCACTTTCACCGTCGGAAACCCTTCAAGACCACGCGCCGTCCGATATGCCACGCGTAGAGCGGACTGGGGAGCGTCGAAGAGATAATCGCCGGTCTTGACGCCGGTGGTGCCCCCCTCGAGGAAGACCGAATAGACCTTGTACAGGAAGGCGGAACGGATGATCCCCTTGGCCGCTAAGAGGCCGGCGGTCTGGTCGAGGGTGAGGCCGTTCTCTATGGATACGACCGTGCCGCTCGGAAAATCGGCCGGAGCGGCCGAATCCAGGACGATGATGCCGCCCGAGACGGCGGCGAACGCGACGACGAGGCAGACGGCCCAGGCCGTGCGGGAAAAGCCCGAAGATGGCGCGGCGATCGGGCGCGACGGATCGATGAAATGCTGTTCCATGTTACACCGGCAGATTGGTCGGTGCCTGGGCCTTCTTCGAAGGCACGCGCTCGAGGCCCGGTGTGGCGGACACGGAGCCGGGCAGGTGGTATATAGTCGCGAGCTCCTCGGTATTCAAGACCAAGGTTCTCGTCTTGTACGGCGGATAGAAAGCCGAACGCCGGCGGTAAGCCATGAGCGCCTGCCGGCTGAAGCGGTTCTCCCGGAGGCCTTTGTAGTCTTCCCACGGCACGCCGGATAGCCTGTTGTGGTATATCTTGCCGTTCGGCCTGAAGCCGTTCAGGTGCTCGGTATTGAATTGCTTCATGCAGGAGATGCACCCGCCGGCGCCGAAAGCCGTGTCAAAAGCTTCCTTTTCGGCGATGTACAAGGTGCGCACGCAGACGTCGAACGGGAGCTTGGTCACGCTACGTTCCAGGGCCGCCACGATCTCCTGCTCGCCCTTGGATATGATGGGCATCTTGGTATAGCCGGTATCAGGATCCGGCTCTCCTGCGGCCGTCTTGGTGCCCTTTTTGCGCATCAAGATCGTGTTCACTTCCTCCTCCGCCTGGTCTTTCCAGCGGTCGGTCTTCTTGAAGATGTGGCCGGGCTTCCGGGCGTCCTTCTTGTGGGCCCGGATGATGAATTGGAACCAGACTTCCTCGTTCGGGCCTAGGCTCCCCATCCATTCGATTATGTGCGTCAGCGGATCCACCTTAAATTCCTCCTTGGGATCGTCGCCGAGGCCGAAATCCACGTACGTCTTGATGGGATACGGGTCTGGCTTAGTGAATTCGAACTCAGCGGCCCAGATCTTTATCTTCTCTGGATCGAATTGGACCGCCTTGGCGTAATCATCCCGTTCGTATATCTCCACGCCAGGATATTGCGCGTACAAGGCCGACATCAGATTGGCCTTGCGGCCGTCCTCGGTCCATATCATGAATTTAACCTGGCCCTCGAAGGACACGATCTCCAGCGAATACCAAGTTCTCACCTTGCCCTTCCAGTATTGGTCGTATGCGGTGCCGTCGGAAGTGCTGTGGATAGCGTGCAGGACGGTCTCCATGGCGAGCGGCGACTTGTAGGTGTCTTTCGGCAGCCGAAGCTCCAGCACCGTGTATTTCGAGCCGAGGAATCGCTTGAGCCGGACATAACGGACCCAGACGTGCCAGAAGATCGCGCCCAGGCATATAGCCAGGACGATCGGCGAGACGTAGATAAGATGATTCAGGGTAGACGGCCAGAGCGAAGATCGGAAGCTCCCAACGAGGAGCCGGACGATATCGGCGTATGTCATGGCCCTATTATAACAAAGTTTCCTATGCCGCGATGGCGTATCTGCCGTCCTTGTCGTGCTTGAAATATTTCGGGTTCTGCAGATTGACGGCGATGGTGTTCTCTTTGACGTAGCGCTCTTTCAGGACCTTGGCGATGACGTCCTCCTTCGAAAGCGGCCCGTTCTTCTCCAGGATATTCTTGATGACGTCACGGACGACGCCGGGCGCATAGCCCCACTCGGCCAGGGCGTAGAGGCCGCGGCCGACCAGGACGAAGCGCTTGTCCTTGATGAGCTCGTTATGGGTGGTGGCCACGTGGGCTTTCTTGTTGAAAAGCTTCTCGATCTGCTTGGCCACGTCGCGAAAATGGATCGGCGAACCGTGCTTCCGGATAGCCAGGAATGCGTAGTCGCGCACGCCCTTGGTGCGGATGTTCGAGGAATGGGTGAGACCCCAATCGCCCAGGCTGTTACGGCCGACCTTCTTGGAGATGGAAAGCCAGCGCTTGATGATCTCCTGGTTCTTGTAGCGCTCGGAGACGTCTTCGAGGTGAGTGAGGAGCCGGTTGACCATCTCCGACTCCGGTAGAAGGGCTTCGGTGGAGAGGCCGGCGTACAGCTTCTTCAGAGCCTCTTCGACCTTCTTGGCGAGCTCCTCGTTGACGTGCCAGCGGTGGCGGAAATCCTCGTCTTCCTTGCGCTTCTTGAAAGGCTCGCCCACGACCAAGAGGAAGTGGACGTGATTCTGCAGGCTCTTGTCTTTGGAGACGTGGCCGAGGAAGTCTTCTTCCACCACTACCCCGCCGAGCGAGTGCAGCAGAGTCTCCATCTCCGCGAAGGCCGCTTTCTCGCGGGCATATTCCTGCGATTTGCGGACGACGCCGAGAGCGTAATTCTCGACTTGCCTGACGCGTTCCCTGGTGATGCCGTATTTTTTGCCGATGGCGTCCAGGGTCATGCGTTTGTCGTCCGAGCCGAGGCCGTAGCGATAGACGATGATCTCGCGGGCGCGATCAGGCAGGCTCGAAAGCAGGCGCTTGACGACTTGTTTTGGTTTGAATGAGACGACGGCGGTGGCCATGGTGGGTGTTGTTATGTTATTTCTATCACCTGCTTGTAATAAAGTCAATTATGTGTGGATTTGCTGAAAATCGGTCAAAATCAGGGTTTTTTCATATTACCTTCATATCTATGATTTGTCAAGATTCCGTCACGACATTGACCAATTTGTCCGGCACGACCACGATCCGCTTGATCTTCTTGCCCTCGAGCCATTTTTTGGCCTCCGGAAGGGTTTTTGCCGTGTTCTCCAGCCATTCCTTCCCCTTCCCGCGCTCCGACTCGAAGGATCCGCGGACTCTGCCGTTTATCTGGACGACTATCGACGCATTCGAGTCCTTGACCATGGCAGGATCGAATTTCGGCCATTCGGATACATGGATCGACTTCTTGTTGCCGAGAGATATCCACAGCTCTTCGGCGACGTGAGGAGCGAACGGAGCCAGTAGCTTCAAATATGATTCAAAGTCTTTTCTGGCGATCGACTTGCCTTTATCCAGTTCGTTCAGGGCTATCATCAGAGCGCTGATGGCAGTGTTGAAACGGAGGTTCTCTATGTCCTCAGTGACCTTCTTGACGGTCTTGTGAATGATCCGGTCGGAAGCTCCAACTTCGGCGGCTTTCTCTCTTAATTTCCACACCCGCTCGATGAACCGCCGCGCTCCGACCATGCTCGAGGTGTTCCAAGAGATCTGCTGATCGAACGGCCCCATGAACATCTCATAGAGGCGCATGGTGTCGGCGCCGTAAGTCTTGACGATGTCGTCCGGGTTGACGATGTTGCCGAAGCGCTTGGACATCTTCCGGCCGTCCTCGCCCATGATGAGGCCGACAGACTGCAATCTGGTGAACGGCTCGATGGTCGAGACCGCGCCGATGTCATACAAGAATTTGTGCCAGAAGCGGGCGTAGATCAAATGGCGGGTGGCGTGCTCGGCGCCACCAACATACAAATCGACAGGCGACCAATACTTCTCTTTTTCGAGGTCGACGAGCGCCTTGTCATTCTTCGGGTCCTCGTATCGCAAATAGTACCAGCTCGAGCCGGCCCATTGCGGCATGGTGTTGGTCTCGCGCTTTCCTTTGCCGCCGCACTTGGGGCACTTCACATTCACCCACTTATCGATAGCGGCCAGAGGTGATTCCCCCGTCCCCGTAGGCTCATAGTATTTCACCTTAGGCAATTTGACCGGCAGGTCTTCTTCGGGCACGGGCACCGCGCCGCACTTCTCGCAATGGATGATCGGGATCGGCTCGCCCCAATACCTCTGGCGCGAGAAGACCCAGTCGCGGAGCTTGTATTTCGTCACCCATTTGCCGTGGGCGAAGCCCGTGATCTCTTTCATCACGGCTTGCGAATCCTTGCCGTCGAACTTGCCGGAATTGACCAGTCGACCGTCTTCGATGTACGCGGTCTTGTTGATATCCCCTCCCGCGATGACTTCCCGTATAGCCAGCCCGAACTTCTTGGCGAAAGCGTAATCCCTATCATCGTGTGCCGGCACGGCCATGACGGCGCCGGTGCCGTAATCGGCCAGAACGTAGTCGGCGATCCATACCGGCACTTCCTCATTGTTGGCGGGATTCACCGCCTTGACGCCCCTCAATTCGACGCCGGTCTTATCCTTGGTCATGTCCGTCCGCTCGATCTCCGTGGCGATCGCGGCCTTGGCGATATAACTCTCTACTTCCTTCTTGTTCTCGACGGACGGCAAAAGCTCTTTCACCAGCTTGTGTTCTGGGGCGACGACCATGTAAGTCACGCCGAACAAAGTGTCCGGCCTCGTGGTGAAGACGTCGATCGCCCGTCCGCCGCCCTTCACCTTGAACGTGAGGAGCGCCCCCTCGCTCCGGCCTATCCAGTTTCTCTGTAATTCCTTGATGGACTCCGGCCATTCGATGAGCGGCTTGCTGTCCGGGCCTTTCGCGTCGAGATCGCGCAGAAGCTTGTCTGCGTAGTCGGTGATCTTGAGCACCCACTGCCTCATCGGCTTCTTCTCGACCGGCGTGCCGCAGCGCTCGCACCGGCTGCCCTCGACGTCCTCATTGGCGAGTCCCGTCTTGCACGACGGGCACCAGTTGATCGGCTCGTACGATTCGTAGGCCAGGCCCTTCTTGAATAATCGCAAGAAGATCCATTGCGTCCACTTGTAATACTCCGGGTCGGTCGTATTGATCTCCCGCGACCAATCATAATCGAAGCCGAGGATCTCCAGCTGTTCCTTGAAGCGCTCGACGTTCTTGGCTACGCCGATCATGGGATTGGTCTTCATCTTCAGGGCGTAATTCTCCGCCGGCAGGCCGAAAGCGTCGAAGCCCATGGGATGCAGGACGTTCAGGCCCTGCATGCGCCTCATGCGCGAGACAATATCCGTGGCGATGTAGCCTTTGGGATGACCGACGTGAAGGCCTTCGCCGGACGGATACGGGAACATGTCCAGGATATAAGCCTTCTTCTTGCCGGCCGTCTCTTCGGAGCGGTACAGCTTCGAAGCGGCCCACTTCTTCTGCCACTTCTTCTCTATCTTGGCCGGGTCGTATGCCGGGAGCTTGTTATTCATACGCATCATCATAGCACTTGCCGGCTATATCTTGAATTCGATGACGTCGCCGTCCTTGACGACGTATTCTTTCCCTTCCGTCCTGATCAGGCCCTTCTCGCGGGCAGCGGCGTAAGAGCCTACGTTGAGGAGCTCTTGCCATTGAATGACTTCGGCCCGCACGAATTTATCCTTGAAGTCGGTGTGAATGGCGGTGCCGGCTTCCGGGGCAGTCCAGCCGCCCTTGATCGTCCAGGCTCGCGTCTCGTCGGTCCCAGTCGTGAAGTAAGTGATGAGGCCAAGCAGGTCATAACCCTTGCGGATGAGGTCGTTGACTCCGTCGTCATGCGAGCCAAGCCCTTCCCGCATCTCCTTCTTGTCAGATTCTTCCAGGTCTTTCAATTCCTGTTCGATGCCGGCGTCCACTATCACATAGCCGGCATTCGTTGATTTTAAAAGCTCCATGAGCCTGTTCCATCTTCCGTCTTTCAATTCGTCCAGATTCTTCGCGCCGGCCTTCTTGTTCAGGACGTACAGGATCGGCTTGGCGGTTATCAAACACAATTGTTTCAAGAAAGGCGCTTCGAACTCGGTCGTTTTGACCATTGAAGCCAATTTGCCGGCCTGAAGGGCCGGTTCGAGTTTTTCCAATAGCCCGGCCTCAATGACGGCCTCCTTCTTGCCGGCCTTGACCTCTTTGCCGATGGAATTCTTCCTCTTGGCGATGGTCTGCATATCAGCCATGATCAATTCCAGGTTGACGACTTCTATGTCTTTCAGGGGGTCGATCTTGCCGTGCACATGGATGACGTTCTCGTCCTCGAAGATGCGCACGACCTCGGCGATGGCATCGGTCTCGCGGATGTGCGACAGGAACTGGTTGCCGAGGCCCTCGCCTTCCGAGGCGCCCTTGACCAGGCCGGCGATGTCCGTGAATTCGACCGCCGCCGGAATGGTCTTTTCGGACTTCGAGAATGCCGAGAGCTTGCCGAGTCGCTCGTCGGGCACGGCCACCACACCGACCGACGGGTCTATGGTGCAGAAAGGATAATTCTCCGCCGGCACCGACTTTTTCGTGAGCGCGTTGAATAGCGTCGATTTTCCGACATTCGGCAAGCCAACTATGCCGATAGAGAGAGACATACGGCTAAATTAGCATTATTTTGAGGCGTTTAATAGAGCTTGACAAGTAGGTATATTATGGTGTATAATATAAGGGTAAAAGCACATTGAGATCAGGTATTCAGGTTGAGTTTGGCAGAAAGGAAATAATCGACTTGCCGGCATTGCGCCGAGCGGATTATCGCCTTTCAAACCAGACTTAACCAATGAATAACAAGACCAAAAACATCATCTCGGATATTTGTCTCTTCCTCGGAGTGGGTGGTGTCATCCTCTCTTTCTGGGGATTTGGCTACATCCTCTGTGAGCCGCTGGGGGTAGCGAAAGCCCTGCCCTACATCCGTCTGACCGAATTGTTGAGCTTCTGCTCGTTCGTGGCCGGGGTGGCGTTCATCCTCGTCAGTGTGAGCAAGGGGCTGAAGGCTCCCCCGGGCGAATGGAAGGGCCCGCCGAGCATGGCCCTCAGGTACTTGCCTGCGATCATGCTCACCGCGTTTATCGCAGCGTTCCTCATTGAAGAAACGCTGAAGATGATGAGGTAAGCGACTGACGAGACGAGCATTTACAAGCCCGCACCTTCACTGGAGCGGGCTTTTCCTTTACCCCACTTCCCTCGCTCCCCTTCCGTATTTGATTAGCGGCAGGCCCTCCCAGCTCGTGAGGACGGCTTCGATGAATTTCCATGAGGCCAGGATCTCTTCGGTCGAGGCGAACAAGGTTTGGTCGCCGATGAAAGCATCGTGGATCAGGCGCTCATAGTCGTTGGGCATGGACTGCCAGTTGGCGGCTGGCACGTCGGCGTACTTGAACTTCAAGGTCTTCGGCTCGACCCTGAATTCATGGCCCGGCGTCTTGACGAAGAACTTGATCTTGATGCCCTCGTCCGGCTGGATGCGGAAAGTCAGGATGTTCTGCTCGTTCTCGTTCTTGCCGCCCTTGAAATAGACGTCGATCTCGGTCTTGGTCTCCGAGAGGCCCTTGCCGGACTCGAGATAGAGCGGCACTTTTTTCCAGCGGAAGGAGCTGATGTAAGACTTGACGCGGAAATAAGTCTCCGTCTCCGATTGCTTCGAGACACCCGGCTCGGCCTGGTAGCCGGAATATTGCCCTCTCACCGAACACTTTTTCGCCGACCGGTCTGTGGCGACCCTGAGCTTACTTAGGACGCGGGCGCGCTCGGCCCGGATGTCGGCGCCGGAGAACGACTTCGGCTTGTCCATGGTCATGGCCGAGAGCATCATCAGCATGTGGTTCTGGCCGACATCCTTAAGAGCGCCCATGGCGTCGTAGGTGTCGCCCCGCTCTTCCACGCCGCTTCCGTCGAAGAGCTTGATGTGGATCTTGTCGATGAAATCTCGGCGCCAGATAGGCTCGAACAGCGAGTTGTTGAAGCGGAAGGCCAGGATGTTCTGCAATGATTCCTTGGCGAGGTAATGGTCGATGCGGAAGATCTGCTCCTCTTCGAAGAGCTTGCCCAGGAGCTTGTCCAGGGCCTGGGCCGTCGGCAGGTCGCGGCCGAAAGGCTTCTCGATGAGTATCCTGGTCCAGCCGGTCTCGTCGGCGCACGTCTCGGTCAGGCCCGATTCTGACAGGCGCCTCAGGATGCCTTCGTAGAGGCTCGGCGGCACGGCCAGATGGAACAGCTTGTTCGAGCATTGGCCCCAGCGGTCGTCGATCGCCTTGACGTGGGCCGACAGCCGTTCATAAGCTGCCGGCTCGTCGAACAAGCCCTGCTCGTACGACATGTGATCCAGGAAATGCTTCACGTCCTCTTCCCTGAATTCGCCCGGCTTGACGCCCATCTTCTCCCGGATGAGTTCGCGGAACTCCTCTCTCGAGAACGGCCGGCGGGAGAAGCCGATGACGGCGAAGCGCTGAGGCAGCATCCTTTTGGAGAAAAGGCCTAGGAGAGCCGGGATGAGCTTGCGGCCGGCAAGGTCGCCCGTCACGCCGAAGATGACGAAGATGGTCGGATGGAGAGCGGCCGAAGCGGCGGCTTTCCCTTGGGTCTGGCTCATACGGTCATTGTACTAGAAATCTTCGCCCCACTCCACCCACTTCGGGTATATGTTGCCGGCCACGAAGACGCACGGCAGGATGACGGCGGCGAGGAGAACCCACAGGACGAGTTTGAAGGCTTTCGGCAGGACGGCAAGAATGACGAGGAACATCTCTTCCCATAACTTAAAAAGCGCCCCGATGGCGTCGCCGAACATTTCCATGACGGATATACTAGCGTAAACAGCCCAGTTGGTGCAAGCTCATCACGGGATGACAAACTGGTTTCTTATGCTAACATCACTGTTAGAACACACAACCGAATGTTGAACAATGAAAACTCTGACAAACTTGCAATTCGCGGTCTTCGTGATGTTGTTGATCATGCCGACGATCTACCAGCGAACCAAATTCAATATTAAGCGATCGTCGTTCGACAGGACGCCGCTTCGCGAGAAGAGCGGCCTCAATATCCATCACGGCCACTGGGGATTCCTGCTAGCCATGATCTCTGCATTCATGCTCGTCTTCGGCTGGAGGAACGCAGCCTCGATCGGCCTGGTCGGTCTCGGCTTCGGCCTGATGCTCGATGAGATAGTCCCCATGCTCAAGATGCCGTCGCCGGGCAGAGATCTGGAGCTCGAAGCGTACGGGAAGTCGCGGAACGCCACCATCATCCTCGTCGGCGTTGTAGCTACCCTCTCGCTTATATTGTTCTTGATCTTCTGATTCTTCCTATAAGGAACCAAGCGGCCCGCGCCGCTTTTTTATTTCCCCCTATTTTTGTTGTGCACCCTGCAGGGCTCGAACCTGCGACCTCGCCCGTGTGAAGGGCGCGCTCTAGCCGACTGAGCTAAGGGTGCTGATAATTCACGCCAACGAATCGCACTGGTCGGGCTGCCGGGAATCGAACCCGGACCGCATCCACCCCATGGATGTATACTACCACTATACTACAGCCCGGAATCGCGAGCCGATCGGTCGGCACGTCCCCAAGCTTACGGCATTCTTGAAAAATCATCAAATTATGATAGAGTGGAGGCGCCAGAATGACGGGCCATTAGCTCATCTGGTAGAGCGCACCCATGGCATGGGTGAGGTGACCGGTTCGAGTCCGGTATGGTCCACACGGGGCGTAGTATAGTGGTAGTATACACGCTTCGGGTGCGTGAGGTCCGAGTTCGATTCTCGGCGCCCCGACATTGAAAGAGCCGCCAAGAAGCACCCGCAGGCGGCGGCCGGGCCTATGATCGCTTAGCTCATATAGGCCTGTCGCTCGGACGGAATGGACATGGTATATTCATTTCGCACCTCGCTGGGGCCTATAGTAAAGTGGTATTACGCGGCATTCGCATTGCCGAGGCGGGGGTTCGACTCCCCCTAGGTCCACCGAAATAAGGAACGAAGTGACTATATTTCGGTAGGATGTCGTGATCGTTTACGATCACGACGCCACCGAAAGCTCCGCTATCCTATCTCTTGGCGGCTCTTTTATGTCCGTATCTGAATACGGCGAAAAGGATGATTAGGATGACCGCGAATAATGCCGTAATCATGATGTCTTTCGGCCGGTTGGATGGCGATCCGACGGTCACCGTCTTGCTGTTCCCCGCCTGATCATACGCCGTGATGAAGACCGGCGTCGCCATGGTCTGGTCTTTGAACACATAGACTCCGTTCGCGACGCTCGTCACGGCCTGTCCTTCCCTGACTTCGTATCGGGCTACGCCGGAGATGTCGTCGATCGCGTGGAAGCTCACGAAATATCTTCCGCCGTACGTGTTCGGATCTCGTCCGACGAGGACAGAATCGAAATTCGGCGGCGTCTTGTCGTAAGAATACCCGTTAGATGTGCTCTGGTTTTGCGGGGCGAGTGACACAACGATGGATTTGGCGTATATGCCCTCTCTAGTGCCCTTGCCGTCATTAAGATAGGCGGAGCCGCCGATCCACGAGATGGTCACGTCGCCAGGCGAGGACGTGAAGATATGCATGCGGAAGAGAGGTCCCTCGCGATCGAAGCCGTTCGGCACTCCCCCGGTGAAGCGGATGACTTTTTCGGTCGGAGAATACTGCGGCGGGACCGGCCAGAACGTCAATACCGACCCTCCGGTCTCTATCCCGACCGACGATATATCCGTCTTTCCCGTGCCCACGAGGCTGATTATGCCGTCGATCGCGTTTATGTCCTTCTCTTGTGAGTCGATACGGGCCTCGACGACGGCCGCTCCGTTGCCGGCGGCATCATCAGAGATCAGTTTGAAGCTCAACTCTGCAGCAGATACGCCGCGCGGCAAGAGCGCCAAAGATCCGATCGCTATCCCGAATATCAGATCCGATAAAGATATCCTGCGCATGGCGTTCTATTTAAAAGGGATAGGGCTCCTGCCCCATTGGTAGAGCAGGATCGAGAAGTCCACGGAATCGATCTTTTTGTCGCCGTTTATGTCCACGCAAGGATTATTGATCGGTCCGGAAGTTCCCCAGTAGGCGAGCATTATCGAGAAATCCACCGAATCCACCCTGCCGTCATGGTTGAAATCTGCGCCGACGCAAGCCGGAGCTCCTCCACTTCCGCCGCCCCCTCCACCACCCGGTGGTGGCGGTGGCGGCGGAGGCGTGGTTTCCGTAACAGCTGTAAAAGACTGGCTTGCTTGCGAGGAGTCAGAGCCGTACTGCACGGCGACATGGAACCAATAGTTCCCCGGAGACGGTACGGTGGAATTCAACGTCGTATCGTAGTTCTGTCCTGGATCGATCCATTTGGCGGCCGTAGAGTCGAAGACATCGTCGCCTCCGCCGCACAGGTTCGTGTCTGAGTCGGTCACGCACCAAGTATAGTTGTATTCATAAGCTGTCAGCCCTTCGTTAGTTATGCGCACATTCGTCCCTATGCTCGGCACATAGAGATCGAGGAAGCTCTGGACGATGACCTGAGCGGGCGGTCCGGGCGTGGCGCTCACTACAGGCGATGGCGGACCCTGGCCTATGGCGTTTACGGCGGAGACGCGAAAGTCGTATGAATTATCGTTGGACAAGCCGGTCAAGGTCGCCGACGTATCACCGCCGGAACCGACATCGAACGAAGACCAGCTGCCGCCCAACGAGAGCCTGTATTCGACTATATAATCGGTTATGGCCGATCCGCCGTTCGACGGCGGCGACCACGACAGCTCGACGCTCTTGTCTCCGATGGTCGCCGCCAGATTGGATGGTTGGCCTGGGACGAAAACGCCCAGACTTACTGTGGCAGTGATGTCGACCGCAAGGGCCTTCCCCGCGAAAAGTACGGCACTGACCGTTAAGGCAGAGACTAGCGCGATGCGCAGGTTCTTGTTGGCCACTTTTTTCTATCTCTTCCGCACGGCAAAGCTTAGCGAGAAGAATCTCCTGAATAGATACACGACGACGGCGCACAGGACGAGGCCCAAGACTATCCATGTCCACGGCGAGTATGCCGAGAAGAACGAAGATATCCTATATAAGGCTGCCTGGAAGATGTTCGCGGGCGCCACGGTGAAGAACAATTTTGCCGCGACGGCCACGCCGACGGTGGTGCCGGGCTTGTTGCTCGAGACCGGACCGCCCTCGAGGAAAGCGAAATAATCGCCCGGTACCGCCTTGACGGGAACGACCATGGTGATCGAGACGTCCTGGCTTTTCCCGGCATCGAGAGTGAAGGTGGTGGGACTGAAAGTGAACCATCCCGGCGCCGGCCGGATCTGTTTGTAATCCTCGTGATAGCTGACGTCCATGCCGTAGGTAGTCGTCTCGTCGCCCGTATTGAAGATGCGCAGGGTCGGGAGCTTGTATATGCCGCCGGGTTTCACCGAGTCAGTTATGCGTATCTCGCTCGAGCCCATGCCCACGCCGATCCTCGCCTCCGCATAGGAAGCTGTCAAGAAAGCACTGAGCAGGAGGAATGCCGACAGAACAAAAGAGAATATTGCGACGCGCTTGGATGGTTTCATTTTTTTATGGCATTACGATACGGACAGCCGCGATATGGAGCATGCGATATTCTCCAAACGAATGTCCTAGATAGCGGCCGCTTGGACCGTGATAGTGATCGACTTTTGGAGGAAATCCGTCGAGGCGGTCGGCGTAGTCAGCTGGAAGTCCAGCTTCTGCGTATTGGTCACGCCGGTCGTCATGGTCGATGAGGCGGTGATATAGGTCGAGCTGTTCGGCATTATCATATAGGTCGATCCTGTCGTCGTGGAGACCTGATGCTCGTATGTGTCGGATCCCGGGGAAGAAGCAAGCGTCCACGACGTTCCATTGGTCGCGTCGCTCGACTTCACGTTGAGCTGGATAGTCGAACCGCTGTTTGTCACTGTCTGCTGATAGCCGTGGTTCACCGTGGTGGTAGCCGTATTCAGCGGAACCGAGCCATAAGCGATGGTCCCGGGCGCGACGGAGATGTTTAAGAGCTGCGCGGTGACCGTCGCCGCGACGGTGGCCGTGCTACCAGCCATGGCGATATTCCATGAGAGAAGAGCCAGGGCCACGAGGGACGCCAGGGCATAATGCCAAGACTGGGACGTCTTATGAGACAAAAGAGAATCCTGTTTCATATATTATGTTTTGTATTAATCGATCGAATAAATATAGTATCCCTGTAACGCGCATACAGTATAGCTTATCCGGGGATCATATGATAACGAGAAGATATCCACATACCTGTTCTCATGACGATCATGGCGCAGCCGCTTGGATGGTGATAGTGATGGATTTTTGCTGGTAATCCGACGTGCTGGGCACTGTCACCCGGAAATCGAAATTCGTCGTCCCGCTCGGCGCGACGGCCGGGTCGGCGGTGACATAGGTCGAGCTGTCCGGCAGGAGCGTCCAGGTCGATCCCGTAGTCGTGGAAAATTCGTGGGTGTACTGGTTCGTCCCTATGATTGAAGCGAGCGTCCATCCTGTTCCGCCGGTGGCGTCGCTCGATTTGACGTTCAATCTTTCGTTCACGGCACCGTCATTCTTCGCGACCTGGGTGTAGGCGCTGCCCAGGGTCGTCGATGAGGTGCTCAAGGTCACATAGCCGTACGAGATGACCCCGCTGCTCGTTATCGTGACCGAATATACGCCGAATGACCAGTTCGTGTTGTTGCCGCCGTCGCTGTCTCCAGCGCCAGTCGCGTACACCGTCTGGTTGTAGTTCGACGAGCCCGACGCGTCCGAGTATGACGGCGAGGTGTAAGTGACCGATTGGGTCACGTTGGTTGTCGACACGGCCAATTTCCAGGCGCTCCCTGGAGTGATCGGCGAGAGCAAGAGCGTCTGGCTCGGTGCTCCCATGAACGTCAGTGAGCCGTTCCCGGATATTGTCTGGATGGCCCCGCTCTGGAACGATACAGTGCGGGCGGTCGTGCCGGAGACCGACAGGCCGAACCAGGTATTAGAGCCAGAGATCGATTGCGGTCCCGATGAGTTGAAATCGACCGTTCCGGCGGTCTGCGAGAAGGTGGCGCCGTTGTTCCAGTAGCCGGATACGGACCAGAGCCCGGACGGAGCCGTCACCGCTCCCGAACCGGCCTGGATGGTCACATTGGTCGTCGAGGCGTTGTTCGAAAAGGATTTAGTGCCGGCCCCGCTAAAAGCGATGTTGTTAAACGCGTTCCCACCCACCATCGAGCCGGCGAGCGTCTCGGCAGCGGCGCCGCTAAAAGTCGTTGTGCCTGATCTTGCCGTGAAAGTCCCGGCATTGGACCAATTACCTGCGACGCTCAGGGCATAATTTCCGGAGGAGACATCGAAGGTGCCGGCCGTTATCGTAAAATTGCCCGAGGCGGTCAAGGTATTCCCTAGGGTGACGTTGGTCGTGTTCCCGGTATCCATCGTGAAATTCGCCGCGGAAGCCGCGACATCCACAGTCGCGGTTCCTCCTCCGGAAGCGGAATCGAAGTGCACGTTGGTGGTCGAGTCTGGAACGCTGTATCCCCCTCCCCCGCCGGACGCGTTCGCCCAATGGCTGGTATCCGACCAGTTGCCGGTACCGCCGATCCAGTATCTGTCCGTGCCGCCCGTGTCTTGGCTGCCGAAGGTGAGCTCGTTCGTCCCGCTGCAAGTCCCGCTCGCGGTCGACATCATGTTGCAATATTCGAAATTTATCCAGCCGACAGAGCGAGCGATAGACGCGACTCGCAATTCGTCGATGGTGCCATAAAGCGTGTCCGCGGTGGATTTGTCGTCGGTGTAGATTATGTTGTCCGATATAGTGTTCCATCCTCCCGCCGTCGTCAGCGATTTGGAGACGCCGTTAACATAGATCTTCCAGGAATTCACATTAGTCCTGTCCACCCCGTCGAAGACCACGGTTATATAATTCCAGGAGCCGATTAAGGCTGCGCTCGTTCCCGAAGCTCTCCACCCATTTATCCCGACCGTGCTCGCGCTGATACCCTCGTATCCGGATACGTCGCTCAGATAGACCGCGTAATAGTCGATATCCGTCTTGAGGTTCAATATGGTCGGGTAAGTATGGCCTCCGGTATCATAGCTCGTGACATTGACCCAAAAGGAGGATGTATGAGCGTTTGTGGCGGTCAGAAATACGGTGCTCCCATTGAATTCGACCCATTTGCTGCCGTCATCGCCTCCCGCTCCGTCGACCGGCCCACTCGTAGGCGTCCATGTCTGGACCGTGCTGTCGTTTGCTTTAGCGGTCGAGTCGTGGATCGTCGGGTTAGTCCCCGTTTCCTTGAAATGCCAGACGGCGTCGTAGTTCTGCGAAGAGCCTTCTTTCCACGTGCATTTGGCTTCTGTCATGGTGCTGCAGTTGCCGGAGCCAGTCGTGGCCGTCCAGTCGCTCCCTGACTGGCCGGAATTGCCGTAATAGATATAGATATCCGTGGTGGTCAGGTGGTTCACGGTCGGGACTTGGACCCAAAGTTTGGCCGTGAGGTTATTCGAAGCGACGCTCAAGGCTTCCCTTTCGTATGGGAGCAGGCTCGTTCCGCTCGAATCCGTGAACCTGATGTCGTAGCCATTGGTCTTGTCGCTCAGGTTATATCCGATGTTGGTCGAACCGCCTCCGGTCTCGGCTATATTCACGAGCAGAGGGAAATACGGAAGATCAGAGGAGCCCACATTGGTGTTCGATATCGTTACCTTCTTCCTGTATGACCAGCCGGAGAGCCAGCCCGGAGGGTCGACGATCCAATCGATGGCGACGCTGCCGGCGATCTTCAGGTCGAAGACGCCGGTCGGCGTCGGAAGTCCGGTGAGCAGGATCCTGTAAGTACCCTCATGGTCTATCGCCGGGAAGGCGGCGATCTGCGATCCTTCGGTCTGGTTGCCATTCTGGTCAGTGTACACGGGATAGACCTGTATCCCTGCCGGTTGGCTCTGATCCGTCGGTCTGGCGTAGACGGTGATATCCTTCGAATCGTCCAGCACCTGGTTGAAGGTGGCTCTCACGTATTGGCCGTCATTGATCGTCGCCCAGTTGCCGTCTTTGGCCTCGACCTGGGGATATATGTCGGCTATGACATTCTGGTTAGAGTCGAGCTGAAACGCCTTGGAGATGAATATGATCTCGTACGTCTCGTCCGACAAATGAGGGACCGTCCACTCTAGGCGGTCGATGTAGCCGTCGTGGTCCGTGTCGTAGGCGCGGAAAGAGACATCCTGATCGCCGTTATCCCTCCATCTGACCCGTATCTTGCTCTCGTCCCCCACTTTGAATATCTTCGGGATCGTGGTGGAAGCGATCACATCGACGAGAGGATGATCCCGGTCCTCATTCTGGGCCGATATCGTGACCAGCCTTCCCCTGCGCGTGTTGGTCGCCTGCTCAGTGATCCACGCGTTTTTGTATCGCATCCGGAGCGACGTGCCGCCTTCTCCAGCCACGGTTCCGGACACCGTCGCGCCTTGTCCATTCGTGGCTTGAGAAGAAGTCGCAACACTCGCCTCACCAAGCTGTGGGCGAAAAACAAAAAATACGGCGATCACGAGCGCCATGACTGCGCCGGCCAGAATGAGATTTTTTTGGGAGCCACGAAAAGAGAAGCGGTTAAAGATTCCCATGTGGAAATTATAGCATGGCGAAAGCGGCGAAGACGAAGAAGGCCTAGATGATGTCGACGAAGACGACGGCTTCGACAAAAAAGCTCCGACTGTCCGGAGCTTGACCTACCAGGTGATCCTCACGACCAGGCCCTTGACGCCGAAGTCGAATGATCTGATGCCGATCGAATACTTGTCGTTCACCTTCCAGAACAGGCCGCCCTTGAAAAAGAGGGTGACCCGCGGGGAGATCTTCACTCCCCCGCGATACTTCAGGGCGATGTCCCTCGAAAGGACCGTCAAACTGTCGACGATGTCATCCAGCACCGGTTCATTCTGGCTGAACGACGGCAGCGATCGATTGGCCAAGCCCCCCTCTCCTTCATCGTCGGCCGGGTGATAACCGAACAACTGGTCCATTTCCTTAGAGACGGCATCAGACTCGATCTTGGTCGCCGAGACGTTGAACGGCTGCATGGCCACGGTTCCGGGCGGAACTTCCGTGGATTTGTCGCCCCAATGGTAGATATTCGCCAGAAAATTAGTCGGCGTCCGTGCCCCTTCGCCGAAAACCGGGAGGGCACACAGGAAAACCAGGCACAAACAAATCGTTTTCATGCGCTCTCCTTTCTATCCTGTCGTTGGTTTTATTGTCCGAGATTGAGTATAATCCAAATCGTTCCGAAGTCCATAGACCAAGGGCCCGTAGCTCAGTCGGCTAGAGCGCCGCTTTTGCAAAGCGGAGGTCAGCGGTTCGATTCCGCTCGGGTCCACAAGGCGAAAGACGGCTCAATCCAGAGCCAGCCGGATGATATGGTCGACGAATTCCGGCAGGTCGCTGCCGACGGCGCGCAGGGCTTTCGGCAGGAGCGATCCCTCGGTCAGGCCGGGCAAGGTGTTCGTTTCCAGGACGTAGATGCCTCGACGCGGGTGGACGATGAAATCCGTCCGCGAATAATGGACCAGCCCCAAGGCCTCGTGGACCTTGCGGGCCAGCGCCTCAAGCTCCTTCTTGGTCTCTTCCGGAAAGGTCGAAGGCACGATCTCGTCGGACTTCCCCTCGTATTTGGCTTCATAGTCGAAGAAGGCGTTCCTCGGCCTGATCTCGATCGGCGGCAGGGCGTAGAGCTCCTGTCCCCTGAAGCCCTCGATGACGGCGCAGGTGGCCTCGCGGCCGGGGATATATTCTTCCACCAGGATGGCGTGGCCGTGCTTTGCGGCTTCGACGAGCGCCGGTTCCAGTTCCCGGTGCATCCGGACGATCGAGACGCCGACGGACGAGCCGCTTCCGGCCGGCTTCACGACCATCGGCACGGGAAAGGCCCTGAAAAGCCCTTCCGCCGCCTTGGCCGCGCCGGCCTCCACGGCCTCGGAAGCGACCTCTTTTCCACGCGGCGATCTGATGCCCTGCATGGCCAGGACTTTCTTCGCCAGGATCTTGTTCATGCCGAGAGCCGAAGCCAGCGAACCGGAACCGGTGAAAGGTATATTGTGCGCTTCGAGGATGGCTTGGACCTTGCCGTCCTCCCCGTACGCGCCGTGCATGGCGTTGAAAGCGACGTCGAAATAGAGCTTGGCGTCTTCGGGCCGTATCATCCGGCCGTCGATGTGCCAGATGCAGCTCCGATCGACGAAGACATCGCGCGGCTCGTATTTATCTTCCAGGAATGACCGGATGGCGGAAAGGACGGCCGCGCCGGTCTTCAAAGAGATCTCATATTCGGCGCTCGGTCCGCCCCGGAGCACGCCGACTTTGATGCGATTTGCCATGAATCAATTGTAGCATGCCATAAATCACGGAGGAGAGCTAGGAGGGTGTTGTCTTGAAGAACATTCCCAGCGGGAGCAGTCCGAGTGTTCCATTCTTTAGCCAGTAATCTTGTATAAGTGGAGTTCTTCAAGACAACACCCTCTTGCTTCTCCTCTTACGATGGTACTTGATGGCGAAACGATGCGCCTCGGCGTTCACCGCGACGATGTCGCGCTTATAACGGCCGAGAAGCTCCACGGGGCCGATGAGCCTGTCCGCCTTGTGCCTCTCGTCCTTGGTCACGGCCACGACCGGGATCGCCAGGCGCCTGGCGCTCAATATCCCTTCGGCGCGCTTCTTCTGGACCTCATTGCCGTCTACGACGATGACATCCGGATAAGGCCATTCAGGATGATCGAGGCGCCGTGACAGGATCTCGGCCAGGCCGGCGACGTCATCGTTCCGATTCCTTGAGAGCTTGAACTTCCTGTATCCGGCCGGCGTCGGCTCGCCGTTTTCCGACACGGCCATGGCTCCGACCGTTTCCATCCCGCCGAGATGCGCCACGTCATAAGCTTCCAAGCGGAATTGTCGGCCGGTCCTGAAACGGCCGACCGTTTCGCCCTTGACCAGGGCGATGTCGTTGATGTGCTCAAGAGCGTACAAAAGCCTCTTGATCTCGCCGGCATCCTCGAACTTGAGCTGTCTTGAAAAAGCCGCCATCTGTCTTTTGAGCTTGGTCTTGAGCTGTCCCCTCTTCCCTTCGAAGAAAAGGATGAGATGGCCGATCGTTCTCAGATAACGGCGGCGAGCCGATGCGTCGCTGTCGTCCGGAGAGCGGCCCAGAGCGCGATAAAAAGCGTCGTGCCGCGGGTCGAAAGATTTCTTGTCCTTGAACGGGAACATCTTGCGGAGGATCTTGAGCGCCTCTTTGATGAGGCCGGACTCCGGATACGGGCCGAAGCGGCGCTTGACGGCGTAAGACAGGCGGCCCTCATTGGCGGCTTGATCGAAATCCCGTGAGCGCGCCAGGAAGACCCGCGGCCACAACTCGTCGGTGATAACAACGTACTGCGAGCTTTTATTGTCCCGCTCGTCGACGTTGTAAGGAGGTTGACACTTTTTGATCCTCTCGCTTTCGAGCAAGACGGCCTCGAGCACCGAGCTGGTCTTCTCCCAGACGACCGTTCTGGCCTTGGTGACCATGTTCACGATCCTGGGGCCTCGCATCGCGATAAGGTCGGCGCCGAAATAGCTTTTGACCCGGTCCTTGAGCGAGGTGGCGCGACCGATGTATAGCGGCCGTCCCTTGGCGTCCTTGAATGTGTAGACGCCAGGAGAGTCTGGTATCTTGAGCTTTGCCAGGCGTTGACCGATCATATCGGTAAGCGTATAGTAAAACCGGCCGCTCATCAATTTAGACTCGGAACCGATAACCGGAGGACCTATCCATGTCAAACCTGTCTCGCTCGCCGCGTCTGGCCATTTCGCCGGACGCTCCGTATGAAAATCGAGCCACCAATGAACGCGAAGATCATATTACCAAGGCTCTTCTGTGGGGAGGACTGTTCTGGATAACGTTTTTCTCTATCGCGGGCTGGCTAGTCTATGCTTGCGTCAAATAAAGTTCCCGCCGTCTCTAAACCCCCTCTCTTTCTAGCTTGGCCCATCGCCGAGCTTTTATTTTCAGAGATTGCCCTTTAACACCCTCTTCAGATACTTTCCCGTGTAAGATCTCGGGTTCCCGGCCACGTTCTCCGGCGTGCCGTGAGCCACGAGCTTGCCGCCGCGCTCGCCGCCGTCAGGTCCGACGTCGATGACGTGGTCGGCGTTCTTGATGACGTCCAGGTTGTGCTCGATGACCACAACGGTGTTGCCCTTGTCGACGAGCCTCTGCAGGATGTCGAGGAGCTTCTTGACGTCCTCGTAATGCAGGCCGACCGTCGGCTCGTCGAGGAGGTATATGGTCTTCTGGACGTGGGCCCGATAGAGTTCCGCCGAGATCTTGACGCGCTGGGCTTCGCCGCCGGAGAGAGTGGTGGCCGATTGGCTGAGCTTCAGGTAGCCGAGGCCGACCTCGTAGAGCGTCCGTAGGCGGTCATAGACCGCCGGGATGTCCTCGAAGAAGCCGAGGGCCTCCTCGATGGTCATCTCCAGGACGTCATGGATGCTCTTCTTGCGGTACCGTATGTCGAGCGTCTCCTTGGTGAAGCGCTTGCCGCCGCAGACGTCGCAGGTCACGTAGACGGTCGGCAGGAAATGCATCTCCACGGCTATCTCGCCGTTCCCCTCGCAGGCCTCGCAGCGGCCGCCGGGGCGGTTGAAAGAGAAACGGCCGGGACCCCAGCCCCTGGCGCGAGCTTCCGGTTCGGCCGCGAAGAGGTCCCGGATATGCGTCCAGGCGCCGGTGTAAGTCACTGGATTGGAGCGCGGGGTCCGGCCGATCGGCGATTGGTCTATGAAAACGGCCCGGCCGAGATATTCGCTGCCGGTGAAGGACCGGCAATTGACCGTCTCGGCCGAGCGGTACCGCAAGCCCAACCTGGCTTCAAGGTTCCGGTATATGATCTCATGCATGAGAGACGATTTGCCGGAGCCGGAGACGCCGGTGATGACGTTGAACGACCCGAGCGGCACGTCCACGTCCATATCTTTGATGTTGAAGACTCGGCCGCCGCGGATCATAAGCTTACCTTTCGGCTCGCGGCGCTTCTCCGGCATATCTATCTTCTTCTCGCCGCGCAGATAGGCCAGGGTGAGCGAGCCCGACGGATTCTTCTTGGCCGTCAGCAATTCGTCGAGCCAGCCGGAGACGACCACTCTGCCGCCATGGATGCCGGCTCCAGGCCCGATGTCAACGATATAATCGGACGAGAACATGGTGTCTTCGTCGTGCTCGACGATGAGGATGGTGTTACCGAGATCCCTGAGATGGAGCAACGTCCCGATCAACCTGCTGTTGTCCTTCTGATGGAGGCCGATGGTCGGCTCGTCCAGGACGTAAAGAGCGCCGACCAGGCCGGAACCCAATTGGGAAGCCAGCCTGATGCGCTGGGCTTCCCCGCCCGAGAGAGTGCCGGCCCGGCGGTCCAGGGTCAGGTATTCTATGCCGACGTTGACCATGAACGAGAGGCGGGCGTCGATCTCCTTCAAGACCACTTTGGCTATTTCCTTCTCTGCGTCGGAGAGCTTGATGTCCTTGAAGAAATCGACGGCGCGTTCTATGGACAGGGCTGCCACGTCGACGATGTTCTTGCCGTCCACGATGACGTGCAGAGCCTCTTCGCGCAGGCGCCCGCCCTTGCAGACCGGGCACGGCTTGTCGCTCCATATGCTCTCCGTGCCTAGGCCGTTGCAGGCCGGACAGGCCCCGTAAGGGGAATTGAACGAGAATAGGCGCGGTTCGACGTCCGGATAGGAGAAGCCGTCGTAAGGGCACATGAATCTGACAGACAGAAGCTTCTCTTCCCCGGGGTATTCCAGCCGAATCAGGCCGTCGGCCTCATGAATGGCCTGCTCCAAGGCCTCGGACAGGCGCTCGCGGGCGTTGTCGGACTGCTTCTTGTCGTTGAACTCGCTTATAAAAAGCTCGTCGACCAGGACATCTATCGAGTGTTTCTTGTTCTTCTCGAGGATTATCCGGTCGCGCAGGCGGTGGATCTTGCCGTCTATGCGCACCCGGTCGTAGCCCTTGCCGAGAAGGTCGTAGAGCAGCTGGTAATACTCCCCTTTCCGGCCGACCACCACGGGCGCGTAGACTCTGACCTTAGCGCTGTCGATGCCGACCCCGAAGACTTTCTTGGCCCGCGTGGATTGGGCCGTGACCGTATGGAGGACCGTCTCGAGTATCTCTTCCTTCGAGATCCGGTGGATCTCTCTGCCGCAGACGAGGCAGTGAGGCTTGCCGACCCTGGCGAAAAGGACTCGCAGGTAATCGTAGATCTCCGTGATGGTGGCCACGGTCGAGCGCGGGTTGTTCGACCGGGACTTCTGGTCTATGGAGATGGCCGGCGACAGGCCGGAGATCTCGTCGACGTCCGGCTTCTGGAGCTTATGCAGGAACTGGCGGGCGTAAGCGGACAGCGATTCCACGTAGCGGCGCTGGCCTTCGGCGAAGATGGTGTCGAACGCGAGCGACGATTTGCCGGAGCCGGACAAGCCGGTCACGGCGATCATGGCGTTCCGCGGCATCTCGACCGTTATGTTCTTCAAGTTATGGGTGCGTGCGCCCTTGACGACGATCTTATCGCCGTCGCGCGTCGGCTTCTTAGCGATTCCGGCCATAGTGGCGCGGATACTAGCATATTTTCGGCTTTCGGGCAAATCACCCCCTATATTTACCGGCTATTGTCTGCAAAGGCTCCTTATCTCCTCGACGATCTGGTCCAGGGAGACTGCCGCTTTCACAAGGAATTTCTGGGTAGCGTCCGGGATCACCTGCTTCAGGGCTTCCATGGCCTCTTCCCCGTTCTTGGCGTGGAACAGATCGAAGCCTGAAGCGATGAGCTTCTTTGACAGGATCGTGCCGATTAGCTTGTCATCTTCGACCCACAGTATCTTCTTTTTAGCCGCCTCAACCGCCGGATTGACGGCCGCCGGCGCGGCTTCGTGCCCGAAATACCGATCAACCTTTTCGACGATGTCGGCCGGATCGAGATGCAGGGCCATCATGAATTCGGCCACGCTGCCTGGCGGGACCCGGCGCATATTTATCGGCACGCCCTCGGATGACATCAGGAAGACCGGTATAGCCGCGAGCTTTTGGTCGGCCTGTTTCTTTTCCAGGATCTCGTAGCTGTCAGCGCCCGTCGTGACGACGTCGAGAAGGACCAGCTGCGGCGACAGGTCGTATATGCTTTTCAGGCCTTCCTGGCCGTTCTTGACCAGGATGGTCATGTAGCCGCTCTTCCTAAGAGCGTCCCCGATCTGTTCGCAGAAAGTCCCGTTGCTCTCGATTATCAGGACCTTTTCTTTGGCGGCGTCGGAAGGCATGGAAGACATTATACCAGACTATTTCCGGCGTCTGCTAGGGCGTACAATCCCCAGCCTCTCCTTGAGGACGATGAGCTCGTCGCGGAGAAGAGCGGCGGTCTCGAAATCCAGGTCTCTGGCTGCCTCCGTCATCTGCGCCTCTTTTTGGCGGACGAGGAGCTTCGGGTCGAGGCGCAAGAGCTCTTCGTCCAGCCTGACGAGTTCGTCCACGGCCTTATCATGCCCGGTCCGGAGGCCCTCGGTGATGTCGTGGACGTGCTTTTGGATGGTCTCCGGGGTGATGCCGTGCTCGGCATTATAGGCGGTCTGGATAGCGCGGCGGCGCTCCGTCTCGCTTGCCGCTGTCCGGAGCGAGTCCGTCACGGTATCGGCATAGAGGATGACGCGGCCGGCGGCATTCCTGGCAGCTCGGCCGATGGTCTGGATGAGAGCGGTCTCGGAACGGAGGAAACCCTCTTTGTCGGCGTCGAGGATGCCGATCAGGGAGACTTCCGGCAGGTCTAGCCCTTCGCGGAGCAGGTTGACGCCCACCAAGCAATCGAACTTGCCCTTCCTGAAATCGGTGAGGACGCCTATCCGGTCGATGGTCTTCACGCCGCTGTGTAGATAGTTCGCCCTGGTGCCCTTCTCCTTCAAGAATTCGGCCAGATCCTCGGCCATCTTCTTGGTCAGGGTCGTAGCCAAGACCCTGTCGCCCTTCTTGATGACGGCCGCGGCTTCGTCTATGAAATCGAAGACTTGGCCCTTATGCTTCCCTTTTTCCGCGAGAGGCTTGATGTCGATCTCAGGGTCGACCAGGCCGGTCGGTCGGATGACCTGTTCGACTATGAGCCCACTCGTCTTCCTCTCGTAATCGCCCGGCGTGGCCGACGTGTAGACGATCGGCCCGACCTTCTCTAGGAATTCCGGGAACTTGAGCGGGCGGTTATCCTTGGCCGAGGGCAGGCGGAAGCCGTGCTCGACCAGAGTCTCCTTGCGTGAAGCATCGCCGGCGTACATGCCGTTCAATTGGGGCACGGTGACGTGCGACTCGTCGATAATAGTCAGAAAATCCGCCCTGCCGTCGGCTTTGTGCGGGAAATACGACAAAAGCGTATCCGGCGGCTCCCCGGGCATCTTTCCGGAGAAATGCCGTGAATAGTTCTCGATGCCGTTCGTGTAGCCGATCTCGCGGATCATGGACAGGTCGTATTTGACGCGCCTCTTCAGCCTTTCCGCCTCGAGGGCCTTGCCCTCTTTCTCGAGGGTCTTCAGACGATCCGCAAGCTCGGTCTGGATGGTCTCCAGGGCTTTCTTCGCCTGATCTTCGCTCGATATGAAATGCTTGGCCGGGAAGACGAAGACGGTCTTGTGGCGCTTTCTGATCCTCATAGTCACCGGGTCGAGCTCGATGATATCGCTTATCTTGCCGGCATCGTATTCGATCCGATAGACGGTTTTCTCGTTGACCGGCATGATCTCCAGAACGTTGCCGACGGCCCTGAATCGGCCCGGGTTGATGTCGGCGTTGGTTCGCTCAAAGTGGATGTTTATGAGTTTGCGGATCAGTTCGGCGCGGGACAGTTCCATACCGGCCGACAGTTTCAGATTAACCCTTTCGTATTCTTCGGGACTGCCCAAGCCGTAGATGCAAGAGACCGAAGCCACGATTATCACGTCTTTCCTGGTCAAAAGAGCCTGGGTGGAAGCGTGCCGCAGGCGCTCGATCTCCTCGTTGATCATGGCCTCTTTCTCGATGTAAGTATCGGAAGCCGGTATGTAAGCCTCAGGCTGATAGTAATCATAGTAAGAGACGAAATATTGGACGGCATTTTCTGGGAAGAACTCGCGATACTCCTGGGCCAACTGGGCGGCTAGAGTCTTGTTGTGGGCGATGACCAGGGTCGGCCTTCCGTATGCGGCTATGACGTTGGCCATGGTGAAGGTCTTGCCCGAGCCGGTCACACCGAAGAGCGTCTCTCTGTCGAGACCTTTTTTGAGGCCGCCGACCAGGGCCTCTATGGCCCCTGGCTGGTCGCCGGCCGGCTTCATCTTCGTGGATAGCTTGAATAACGGCATGGCAAGACTATAGCATAAGGGGATAAAAAAGCCGCTGGTGTTCGCAGCGGCTCGCGGACCGATCTCCCATTATCAGTCCATGAATTCATGTCCGCCGATGCCGGCATCGGCTACGGCCGGCGCCGGTTGATCCGAGATCGGGAATGTGACTGATATCGGCGGCGGAAGAGTGATCAATATGGTCGTTTGGCTGTCTCTTCTCATCTGTTCCACGATCTCATCGCACATCTTGTCGTAATCAATTCCGTCGTTCATAGGCGTGATATTTCGATCGTTTAAGGTGCAAATCTGTTCTCGTTCCTGTCCGCACTTGCGGCAGGATGAACAAAACGGGCTTCCGGTTGGAAGCCCGTTCCTGTAACCAATTTTGGGAGATTCGTTACAAAGGCCGGCTTCCAACCAAGGCGTCGATGACGACGCTAAGGCAGGCGAGCTTGACGGCCTCGATAACTCGGAAATCCATGATGGCGATATTTTATCACCCTGACGCATCCTGTAAAGGCAGGATGTGGAGAGCGCTTAAGGGCTTATTTCTTCCTGACCATGGCCTTCCTGGCCGCATCCAATATATCTTTCTCTCCCATGCCATAGAGTTCGATCAGCTCATCCGGTCTTCCAGACTGGCCGAATCTGTCCTTGATGCCTATGAATTCGATGGGAACGGGATAATGCGCCGCCAGGCATTCCGCCACGGCCGAACCCATGCCCCCGGCGACCTGATGTTCTTCTACCGTGACGACGGCCCCGGCTTCATGAGCTAGATTGATGACGGCGTCGGCGTCCAGGGGCTTTATGGTCGAAAGGTTCATCACTGTGACGTTTTTGCCGTTCCCTTCCAATTCTTTGGCGGTCTTCAAAGCCCTATGGAGGAGAGCGCCTGTAGCGATGATAGCCACGTCGGCCTTCTTGCCATTTTCAGGCATGAAGAAGATGGCAGCCTTGCCTATGGAAAATGGCGTGTCATCCGTTGTCATTATCGGCGTCTTCTCGCGGGCTAGACGGATGTAGGTCGGTGAGTCGGTCTTAGCCGCCGCCAAGGTAGCTTTCCTGGCTTCAATGGCATCGCATGGCGAAATGACGACCATACGCGGGATGACTCGGGTGATGGCCAGGTCTTCTATGGCCTGATGTGTACCGCCGTCCGGTCCAACCGACACACCGGCGTGCGAACCGGCTATCTTCACCGGCCGGTTGTTGTAGGCGACGGTAGTCCGGATCTGCTCCCAATTCCTGCCCGGGCTGAACATGGCGTACGAGGAGATGAACGGGATCTTGCCCATGGCCGCCATACCGGAAGCCACAGTCGCCAGATTCTGTTCTGCCACCCCGATCTCTACGAATCTGTCCGGGAATTTCTGTTTGAAAGCCAGCATATGCGTGGACTCAGTCAGGTCGGCGCACAACCCCACGACGCGCTTATCCATCTCGGCCGCTTTCAACAAGCCCTCGCCGAAACCCTGGCGGATAGGTATCTGATCGACATCGGCATCGAAGAGCTTAAGATTCAGTTTTAGGTCTGGATTGAGCATGATGATCGTCGGTATGGATCAATCGTTGTGCGGCGCTTCGACCTTGCCGCCCATTGTGCGCACCTCCCTCAAGGCCTTGCGCGCCGTCTCTATCTCCTCCGGCGTGGTCGGCGGCTTGCCGTGCCATTCGAATTTGCGCTCGAATTCAGGGATGCCTTTCGAAGGGATGGTGTTGGCGATGATGACGGAAGGTTTGTCAAAGACGGCATGAGCTTCACCCACCGCCCGGTCTATGTCGCGGAAATCATTGCCGTTTATCTCCTGGACGTGCCAATTCCAGGCCCGCCATTTATCGAGGAGCGGGTTCAAAGGCATGATGTCCTCCGTGAAGCCGTCGATCTGGATGTTATTCCTGTCCACTATGGCGGTCAGGTTCTGGAGCCTTTCTTTGCCGCCCAACATCGCCCCTTCCCATGAATTGCCGGCATCCAGCTCGCCGTCGCTCATCAGGCAATAGATCTGACGGCCGGAGGACCTGCCGTTGTCGATGCGGTCGGCCAGAGCCATGCCAACGGCCTGGGATAGGCCCGATCCGAGAGGTCCTGAAGAGGTCTCGAGCATGGGCAGCCAATCGCGATGCGGATGGCCCTGCAGGCGGCTTCCCAGCTTGCGCAAGGTCTTCAATTCGGACACTGGGAAATAGCCAGCGTGAGCCATGGTAGCGTACAAGACAGGACATATATGGCCGTTAGACAATACCAAGCGATCGCGATACTCCCAGTCTGGCTTCTTCGGATCGTGCTTCAAGGCGTGGAAATATAAATATGTGAAGATATCCGCCATGTCGAGCGGTCCGGCGGTGTGGCCTGACTTGGCCTCGATCAATGACTCGATGATAGATCGGCGGATGTCCGCGGCCTTGCCTTCCAAGAACTTGACTTTTTCGTCGGTGAGAGGCATCTCGCCTTTATTATATCACTTCGGCCGTGAAGAGAGCCGTTTGAACTTCTCCAAGGCTTCCACCACGTTGTCGGAACTGAATATGGCTGATCCTGCCACCAGCCTGTCAGCGCCTGCGGCAACGAGCTCCGGCGCTGTCTCTAATGAGACTCCGCCGTCGATCGAGATCGGTAAGCCCGGGAACTTTATCCTGGCTTCCTTTATCCTGCCGTCCACCTTCTCGTCAAAAGCCTGGCCTTGGAAGCCGATCTTATCTATGCCCATGAGCTGGACGAAGTTTATCTTCTCACGGTAGGGATTGATGGCGTCGAGCGGCGTGTCTTCATTCAGGGCCAACCCGATCTCGACGCGGTCTTGCAAGATATCGATCGCTTTACCGACGTTGCCCTTCGACTCCGCGTGGACGATGATCCTGCTCCCGCCGGCCTCCACCCATTCGTCGACGACTTTCTCCGGACTATCGACCATCAGATCGAATTCGTAATCAAGATCTTGCCAGCACGGCAGGCCTTCTTCCTCATGGACTATCTTCTCGAAAGAATCGTCATGCTTCTTGTAGGGCCAAGTGAATGAAGGCACGAAATGACCGTCGCAGATGTCGATCTGCACGGTCTTCACCAGGCCCTTCACCATGACGGCCTTGTCTTCAATCTCTTTGAAGTCCTTGGGAAGGATCGCCGGGATTATCTCGATCTTGCTCATCACTCGATGTTGTCTATCTCCTGGATCCTGCGCTTGTGCCGCTCTTCGTTCGAGAATGGCGTGGAAAACCACAATTCGATTGCTTCCTTGGCAGTACTTTCGTCCACGAATCTGGCGCCCATCGACAGGACATTTGCGTTATTGTGCTCGCGAGACAGCTTCAAGATTTCCTTATTGCCGCCGTACCAGACCAGAGCCCGGACGCCTGGGAATCTATTGGCCACGATGGCTTCCCCTGCCCCCGAGCCGCCGAAGATCACCGCCTTCGTCTCCCCGCTTAGATCTTCCGCCACTTTCATGGCCGCAGCCGTCATGTAAACCGGATAATCGTCGTCTTCCGTATATTCATGAGCGCCGACGTCCAGGACCCGGAACTTCTTCGCTTCCAAGAACGATTTAACTGCTTCCTTCAGCTTGAAGCCCGCATGGTCGGCGGCGAGAATGATCGTTTTTGCGTCTTTGCTCATTTTATCTTTATGCGGTGGTATATTTTAATAAGGATGACGATGACGACCAATAAGACAAGCACTTCCAATATCGCCAAGCCGTGCGCGACTGCTATAGTTCTCAATCCCCCATACGCCCATTCAAAAGCCGTTTTGGCGATGACTTGGAAAAAATTGCCGGATGCTGACATATTGCCATATTATCACTTCTCGCCCCTAAGGATGATCTTTTTGTCAAAACCCCCACGTTCCGCGTGCTTTTTCCGTCTTAGTTCCTCGATATTTTTATATTCAGGGAGCTTCTTAAGGGCTTCGATGACTTCCGCAATATCAGCTAATTCTTCCGGATCTCCAGTCTCAGATAATTCCCCGGCCTCTTCACCGAGCTTCTTTACGAGCTCAGCCTTGTATTCTTCAGGAGAAGCAGCCCTCTTCTCGTATGCAACGCCTTTCTTATCGAGGATTTCAGGGATTTTATCCCTGACCAATTTGTTGTAGCTTCCCATCTTTGATTATACGAGCCTGCCGGCCTTGATCACATGATCCACCAGGGTATAGGTGTATCCCATCTCATTGTCATACCAAGCCAAGACCTTGACCAGATTGCCGCCTACCACGCGGGTGAAATTGAGATCGGCGATGGAGGCGTGGCGGTTGCCGATGATGTCTCGCGAGACAAGCGGCTCCTCCGTTACAGCGAAGATACCCCGCCAGCGCGGGCTCTCGGCGGCTTTCTTCAGGATGGAATTCACCTCTTCGGCGGTCGTGTCGCGCTTCCCGACGAAAGTGACGTCGACGATCGAGCCCGCCACGACTGGCACCCTGATGGAGATGCCGTCGAACTTGCCGCTCAATTGGGTGATGACCTTGGTGACTGCTATGGCCGCTCCGGTCGATGAGGGCACGATGTTCTCGGCGCCGGCCCGGCCTTCACGCAGGTCTTTCTTGGATGGTCCGTCAACTATCGATTGGCTCGCGGTGTAGGCATGCACGGTGTTGAGGAGCGCCTTCTCTATGCCGATAGCTTCGTCGAGGATGGCGATCAGGGGCGAGCCGGCATTGGTGGTGCAGGAGGCGTTGGAAGAGATCGGGCATGATTCGAGCTTAACCTCGTTCATGGCCATGAGGACGGTCTCGCCTTTTACTGCGGCATCCGGAGCATCTTTAATCGGCGCGGAGATGACCACCCGCTTGGCGCCGGCATCGATGTGATGGTTAGCCTTCTCTGCGGAGGTGAACAGCCCAGTGGACTCGACGACTACGTCGATATCCAATTTCTTCCACGGCAGCATGGTCGGGTCCTTCTCGCTTACGAACAGGATCTCCTGGCCGTCGACCATGAGCGAGCCGTTCTTCTCGTTCACGGAGACGTCGAATGGGCTCGTGCCGTAGACGCTGTCGTGCTTCAGGAGATAGGCGAAATTCTCGATGTCGCCGAGGTCGTTCACGGCCACGACCTCTATCTCCTGGCGCTCCTTGGCGACCCGGAGGAAGGCCCGGCCGATCCTGCCGAAACCGTTGATGGCGACGCGGATTTTTTTCATGGTGTTTTCCGTCCGAGGACGGTTAAAGATAGCGCTTACATTGTATCATACGGGAGTGGCGCTCCGGCATGTGAATAGCCGGCCTGGATAAGCATGTTATATTGATGGGCAGTATGTCCACTGAATCATTCGCTTGTCACCGCAATGTCATCGGAGAGATGATGACGAAAGTCGAATTAGCTCTCCTTGCCTTGACCGAGAAGCCGGCATACGGCCTCAGATACCCCGTAGTGCGCTTCTGTCGAGTGAAGCGTACCCCCGAGCAGCTCGCTGATTTCCGGACGGTCGTCCAAGGCACCGGCAGAAGGAGCTTGGGATTCAGGTTGCGCATCGTGGTCCTGCCGTCGCGGCCGAAGAAGAGCGAGTTCAAAAGACTGCTGCGAGACAATGGCGTCTTGACCCTCCTCCTCTACATTCGCGACACGTTCCATACCGTGAAGCGCAAGGTCGCGGAATGCCTCAAGCTCGGCCTGGACAGGAATCATCGTCTCGGCTGCTTGCGATCTGCGGCAAGCGCCGCGTGCGTCTGATCGGACTCTTCGTCCACTGTTCTTTACTTTCGGCGGCCCGCTCGCGGGGCCGCTTTTTATTTGAGCGGCAGGGCGCGGGCCGCGCACATCCTCCTGACGAGGCCGGGCCCTTTGAAGATGAGCCCAGTGATGAGCTGGATTAGATCGGCGCCGGCGTCGAATTTTTCCTTGGCGGTCTCCGGCGACATCACTCCCCCTACGCCGAAGATGGTGAAACGGCGGCCGTAGAGCTCGCGGGTCTTGTATATGAGGTCGGTCGACGGATGCATGCATGGCTTTCCGGATAAGCCGCCCTTATAGACGGCCGGGGCCTCGTCGCGGAAATCGAGAGAATCGTAATCTTTGTTCAGATTGCCGATGACCACGCCGTTAAGATTCCGACGGTCGATCACCTTGAGCAAGGCGTCGAAGCGGTCCCAGGGCAAGTTGATGGGCATCTTGACGTAAGCCGGCTTCTTCGACGGCACGGCCCTTATGGCTTGGAGCAAACGGTCCAGGAGCTCCGGCGTGGTGAAGGCTTCGCCGCCGAAAGCGTTTGGACAGGATATGTTGATGGTGTAATAATCGCCGATCTTCTCTTCATTCAAGCGCCTGAACGACTGGACGTAATCGTCTATGCCGGCCTGGATCGGCGCCGACGTCCGATCGTTGGTCCTGGCGATAGAGACGCCGAGGACGAAATCTTTCTCGCGCGGCGCGGCTTTCAGCCGTTCGATAATAGCCTCTACGCCGTCGTTTCTAAGCCCTTTATTTACCAAGATACTCTTGGATCTCGACAGGCGCGAGAGGCGCGGCTTGGGATTGCCTTCGCAGGCTCGAGCGGTGATCGAGCCGATCTCTTCCCCGCCGAGGCCGATGTGCGGCAATATCCTCGTCAGCCTAGCGTTGTAATCGAAGCCGGCCGCCAGAAGGAACGGCGTACGATATCTTATGCCGTCCAAGGTCTTGGAGATGTCGGCGCCATGATAGCCGTACACGGCTTCAACGGCGCCGCGGCCAAGGCCGCGCTTGCCCAGGGATTCACCTATGCGCGTGAAGAGATCGTGGACCGACTCCGGATCGCGGCGGAACAGTATCGGTTTCAGGACCTTTTCGTAAAACATGATTTCAATATAACATGAAAGCGTGTAGAATATGGCTTATGCTGCAGTGGACTATCGGCTTCGCCCTCGACCACAATCTGCTCATATATTTTCTGATCATCATCCTGGCCTGCGCCGAGGGCCCGATCCTTTCCGTCGTCTTCGGCGTCCTGCTCCGCCTCGGCTATCTGCACTTCATCCCGATTTATGCCTGTCTCATGCTCGGCGACTTGATCGGAGACGGCATCTGGTATCGGATCGGCCGGGTCTACGGCCACGGCTTCATCGCGCGCTGGGGCAAATATTTCGGCGTCACCGAAGAGAAGGTCGGGAAGATGACCAGATTGTTCCACAAATACAAGCACGCCGTACTGTTCATCTCCAAGATCTCGAACGGCTTCGGCTTCTCGCTCGTCACCTTGATGACTGCCGGCGTGGTCCGCATCCCCTTCGGCGAATACCTCTCTGTCAACCTGCTCGGGCAATTCGTCTGGACTGGCATTCTGCTCGCCGTCGGCTATTTCTTCTCGAGCGCCTACATCCAGGTCAACAACTGGGCCGGCCGGATCTCCTTGATAGTCGGCATCGTCCTCGTATGTTTCGCCCTTTTCCGATATGTCCAATACCTGCGCAAGCGGGCCGAGGAGATAGAGATATGACGCGACTGCCATGCTTTCGATCATCATCCCAACCTTGAATGAGGAGAGCGTCATCGAGAAGACGCTGACGTCTTTGAAATCAAAGCTCTCGATCCCTTACGAGATCATCATCTCCGACGGCCGGAGCTCGGATCGCACGGCGGAGATCGCCGGAAGATACGCAGACAAAGTCATCGTCTACTCCGGGAAGAAGCGCCAGACCATCGCCGAAGGCCGGAACGACGGCGCCAAAGCCGCCCGGGGAGAATTCCTGGTATTTATGGACGCTGATTGCACCATCAAAGAGCCGGATTCTTTCTTCAACAAGATCATGAAGCATTTCGGGAGAGACCCGAAGCTCGTGGCCGTGAACGTCGCCATCCGGGTCCTGCCGGAGTTCGAGACGCTGACCGATTGGGTCATCTTCAACCTGTTCAATGATTACCTCTGGTTCGTGAACGATATCCTCCATTTCGGCATGTCCGCCGGAGAATTCCAGATGATCCGCAAGGACGCCTTCGACCGGCTCGGGGGCTATAACGGGCGGCTGGCGGCGAGCGAAGACATTGAGTTGTTCTCCAGGCTCGCCAAGGCCGGCCACGTCCGCTACGAGAAAGGCCTTGTGATATATCATACCGGCCGCCGAGCCCATAAGATCGGCTGGCTCCGCCTCTTATCGCTCTGGTTCCTGAATTCGGTCTTCATGGTCGTGAAAGGCAGAGCTTTCGTCAAGGAGTGGGAACCCATAAGGTGATCCGCGATGAGAGCGTCGATCATAATACCGGCTCGCAATGAAGAGGCCCTCTTGGCCGAGGCCCTGCGGGCGGTCCTGGACCAGGACCACCCGGACTTCGAAGTCATCATCGTCGACAACGGGAGCACCGACCGGACCGCCGCGGTCGCCGGCGGATTCCCGGTGAAGATCGTGCGCGAGGAGCGCAGGGGTACGATGTGGGCCTGCGAGCGCGGCCGCCTCGAGGCGTCGGGCCAGATCATCGTCAGGATGGACGCCGATTGTCTGCCGGACAGAAGCTGGCTCTCTCGCGGTCTGGCGCATTTCAGCGACCCGGACGTTTCCGGCGCGAGCGGCCCGTATGACTACCATGATAGCCACGCGGCCTTCCGATGGTTCGCCCTAGTCTTTCAAAGCTCGTTGTATCATCGGTTCAATCGGCTTGCCCAAGCGCTCGGCAGCGGCGCGGTCATGATCGGCGGCAATAGCTTCATGCGTGCCTCGGCTCTCGCGGCCGAAGGCGGCTTCGATACCGCCCTGACCTTCTACGGCGACGACACGGATACCGCCAAGCGCCTGGCCCGCCACGGCAAAGTCGTCTTCGATTCCGGTCTGGTCATGAAGACATCGGCCCGCCGGTTCAAAAAGGAAGGCATCATTAGGCTTGAAAGCAGATACATCCTGCATTTCTTCAAACAGATCTTCATGAAGAGAAAACCGCCCCAGAAATAGGGCGGTCTTCATGGGAACGGTGATAGGGCTTATTGGTTAGTCGTAGGAGGCGTCGTCGTAGGCACTACCGAGGCTGCCGGCGGCTTATTGCCTCTCATGCCGGCGACGATCGCTTGGGCGTCCTTGTAGGCGGCTTGGATGTCCTTATTGGCAGCCTGGATCTTCGAGCGGGCGTCTTTAAGGGCGGCGTTGTTCGACTGCATGACCGTCTGATCGCCTTTATCAGGCTGCAGGCCTGCCACTTCGCTTGCGGCGGCCGTGGCTTGCGCCGCAGCGTCGGTCAGCTTGGCGCTCATGTCGGCGAGGTCTGCCTGGAGAGAGGCAAGGTTAGACGCGTTGGCAGCCTGGGACAACCGCGTCTCGAGTTTGCCGGAAAGCGTGGTGAGCAAGCCAACGATCGTGCTTGTCCTGTCGGCCGCCGCCAAGATGGAGATCTGCGGTTCGACCACCATATATATGCGATAGTCCGAAGTGATCGATTTGATATCGGTCCTCAGGCTGGTGGTGGAAGCGTCGGCTTGGAGCTTCGTCTTGAGGGCGTTCATGTCCGCGATCTCGGCTTGGATGGTCGTCGAGAGCGCCGTCTTCTGACTGTCGGAGAGGTTCTTCATGCCTGTGATCCGGCCTACCATCATGTTCAGGCTGTCGATGCGATCAGTGACAGCCTGTTCGGCGCGGTTCTCTAGGCTGTCTATCCGTCCTGCCAAGGCGGCGCTCCTAGCCGTTATCGCCGGCGCGCCAGGAGGGTTCGTCGGACCGGCCGTCGCCGCATTCTCGCCCGTTTGGGCGAAGGCCGGCAGAACCGCCGCAAACGAAGCGCATAATGCCAGAGAGGCGGCTGTGTATATGATGCGTGATTTCATGATGTGATGCATGTGCGATTAAGTTCTGATAGATAGACTGGCCGCCTCACTGCAGCTGCGGAACCGCTGAGTTCTGACCGGCATTGGCCGAATCGGCGTTAAGGCCGTTCACCTGGCCGCCGATTGACGTCATGTCTTGGTCTATGGCCGCGTCCGACGAGTCGGAAGGAGCGGTCACGCCGCCGATGGGAGTCGCCCCTTGGCCGTTCGGCGTCGGAGGGATCGGCGTGATCGGCGCAGATTGTCCCGCTGTCGGCATGCCGCCGGAAGAATTAACGTACCAGAGCCAGCCGACAAGGATGACCACGATCAGGACGATAAGGGCGATAGCCGTTTTAGTCATGCTTGACATATGTTTTTGATGCATGCACTGATGATTATGGCTGATAATGAGATGGACATCATTATACTACACATACGACGGATGGATGAATGGTGGTGCCTGCAGCCTTCATTGGTCGCTGTATACATAGGCTTCTTTCAGCCTTTTCAATACCTGGGCAGGCTGGTCTTGGATGGAGAGATTCTCTTCGCGCAGGCGCCGCACGGCTTCTTTCTTGGGGGAGCCGAAAACGAAAGCGTAAGCGACGGGGATCCTCTCGATCATGGCTGGCGACACAGTTATCCGGACTAACGGGCCGGCCTCGTAAGCCGATATCGGTCCCGGATCTGAAATGGCCGGCGAATGCGGCATGATGCCGGCGATATGCCCATCCTCACCCATGCCGAATTGGCCGATGACGAGATCTCCTTCGCCTGCCGAGGTCATCATCGCCGCCTCCACTTTCCTGGAGTAGTCGGTCACGGTGTCTTTGACTGATTTGCCGGTCAGGATCGGCAAGACGCTGAGGTTCGCCTGATTGAAGCCGGCGTCGATGAGCATCTGCCAGTTTGATTCGGGATGGCCGACATGGTCGTAGCGCTCGTCGGTCTGGGCTACCGTCAGATTGCTTATCGATCTCTTGGAGACCTCCCGCCGGATCACCGCCAGGATCTCTACTGAGATCGGGATGTTGGAACCGCCACAGACGAACCACAGGACCTTTTTTCCCTGTCGGAGCGTTCGGGCGATGCGGTCCGCCACGGCCGCGGCGCCCCCGCTCGGATCTTTCGCTTGGATGAATTGCATGGCCTCTGGAGCGGATATTATACCAGAAGAAAGGCTTTCAGCGTAAATCGAAGGTGATAACGACGATCTCGGCATCGGTGCCGACGCGCATGGGCGGTCCCCAGGTGCCGGCTCCGCTCGAAGACAAGACTTTCATGGTCCCCCATTCATTCAGGCCGTAATCGTAGCCGTGGAATATCCAATGAGTGATCAGAGAAAAGGGCCATATCTGGGCGCGGTGGGTATGGCCGGAGATCTGGAGCGATATGCCGGCCTTCTCGGCCATATCTAGCTGTGATGGCTGATGTTTGAGAAGGATCGACGGCCGACTCTTGTCGATGTTGAGCCCGGACAATATGGCGGCGAACTTGACCTGATCTGTTGAATCGCGGTCGTCGACGCCGACGAGCTGCAATCCATTGATGCCCACGGATTCGTTATTGAGAACGCGGATGCCGATCTTCTTTATGGCCGTGATGAAGGGCCCGGAATCCCCGAACTCCTCATGATTGCCGGTGACGAAATATATACCGAGAGGCGCTTTCAAACCAGCGAGCGGAGCGATGATGGCATCATCGTCAACCTTGACGCCATCGTACAGGTCGCCGCCGATCCAGACGATGTCTGGATGGAGAGCATTAACGGCGTCGGTCACCTCGCGGCTGAAGTCGGCTCCGTAAATGGCACCCAAGTGCATGTCACTCACCCAGACGGCGCGCCTGCCTTGCCAAGCCGTAGGCAGATTCGACAACGATACGGTCACTTCCTTGGTTTTCAGATCAGCGGCGTGGATGAGGCCATAGATACCGGTGCCGATGGCGACGGCGAAGAGGACGACGGCGAGCCACATGAGATTTGTCCCTGGTCGGACTATCGCCAAGATGCCGACGGCAAGGCCGTACAGGCAGGCGGCGAAGAATAGGTATACGGCGAAGCCCATCCAGACGGCAGCAGCTTTGTAGAACATCTGGACAACGGCAGTGTCAAAAGAACGGACGAGGAACAGGGCCAGCACGAAACTGACGGTGAGGATCGCGAAGACGATCCTAAGAGCCAGGAGCCAGACAGAGGATGAAACGGCGAAAGCCACTACCACGGCCTTGTATATGACCGCGTGGATCAGACCGATGATGAGGGTCCCTATGATCAGGAACAAACTGATGGCGAGCATGGGGTATAGTCTAACATACGCGCCCGTTCTTCAATAAAAAACCGCAGGGAATCCTGCGGCCGAAATAGCTAGCTCACAATCGATTCAGGCGGCGATGACAGTGAAATACCCGTTCTTGAATCCGTCCCGGAATTTCGCCGGAGCTTTATTGCTGTCCCCGTAGATGCGGACTTCCTTGACCGGCGGCGAACTCTTGCCGTTGAGAGCGTGGCGGGCCTTCTTCAGGGCGCACGAGAACCCACAGCAGGCATCCTCCTTCTTTTTGATGGGAACGCCATCCGCGGAGAGATAAACGATCTTCCACGGATGATTCGTATCTTTATTACCTCTGCGTTCTGCCTTAGCGACTTCCGGGCTGACTACCTTTTTCATGATTCGGACTGGGTTGGTTGGATGGTTGGGAAAAGAACGTTCGAAATCGTGGAGAATCTACCACGGAACGTTTGGCTTGTCTAGGATAAACAATTTTTTGTCTGCTGCGGGACTTGGAGTCGAACCAAGATAGCGAGCTTCAAAGGCTCGTGTCCTACCATTAGACGATCCCGCAAATGGCACCGTCATTTAACCACAGATCTTGACGACAGCCAACTCGAGGGGCAGCTGCTCGATCCTGGCGCGAGGGACGGCCTCGACGGCTTCGAGCATGGCGATGAGCGTCTCCGGAGCCATGCTCCTCTTCCCTGCTTCCGCTGAAATGAATTCCCAGTCGTCAGGCGAGACGCGCTCGCGTATGGCCGCTTCGGAGGCCTTCGAATGCTCCACGAGCAGGATGAAGCGCATCTTCTCGAGGACTAGGGTGGCGAAGATATTCATGGAGATGCCGGCCTTCTCCGTTTCCGCGATGACCGCCAGAGCGGCGTCCCCGTTCTTGGCGGCCAGATCCTCGATGAAACGATTGACCAAGCCGGCCCTCGGCGCTCCGGTGATGGATTCCACTTCTTGCCGAGTCAGCTTCTTATCCGCCGAGGCAGCCATGACCTTCTCGAGCATGCCCAGGGCGTCCCTGAACGAGCCGTCGCCGAGGAGCGCGATCAGATCGGAAGCGCCGGCGTCGAGGTCGCAACCCTCTTTCTTGGCTACCGCGAGCACCAATTTCCTTATGATTTCTCTGCCGGGTTTCCTGAAAGCGAATGTCTGGCAGCGCGAGACTATGGTCTCCGGCACCTTCTCTATCTCCGTAGTGGCCAGGATGAAGATGACGTGCTTCGGCGGCTCTTCCAGGGTCTTCAGGAGAGCGTTCCAAGCGTCCTTGGAGAGCATGTGCACCTCGTCGATGATATAGACCTTGAAAGGCGAGGAGAACGGCAGGACCGAGACATGCTCGCGGAGCTCGCGGATGTCGTCGATGCCGCGATTCGAGGCCGCGTCTATCTCGTAGACGTCCTCGTCGGCCGTCTCGACCGATTTGGCCAGGATGCGGGCCACCGTGGTCTTGCCGGTGCCGCGCGAGCCGGAAAAAAGGTAGGCGTGAGACACCCGCTTATTCGCAACGGCATCTTTCAGAGCTTCCACGATGTGGTCCTGGCCCATGACTTCGGACCATTTCTGCGGGCGATAGGTGCGGTAGAGGACGGGCATGATTGGTTATTTTAGCATGGACCCTTAAGATAATCCTTAATCACTTTTTGCACTTCCTTGGCGTTCTCGGCCTTCATCAGCTTGACCCGAAGCTCTTTGGCGCCGTCCCATCCTGAGACGTAGGCCTTGAAATGCTTACGCATGATGGCGAAATTTTTCAAACGTCTCCTGCCGCAGAACTCTCTCTCGAATAGCTTGGCGTGCTCGAGCATTATCTTAAGCCGCTCTTCCGGAGTCCTCTCTTTGGCGTCGCGGCCCTTTCTCACGTTCTCGAACAGCCACGGCTTGCCGAAGATGCCGCGCCCGATCATCACGCCGTCACAGCCGTATCTCTCGATCTTGGCCAGGCCGTCTTTTACATTCTCGACATCGCCATTGCCGATGATCAAAGTCTCTGGACTGATTTGATTTCGAAGCTTGATAATGGCCGGCATCGATTCCCAATGGGCCGGAACATCCGACATCTCCTTGCGTGTCCTTAAATGAACAGTCAAGGCCGCCAACTTTTGTTCTAAAAGTAATTTGATCCAATCCAAGTCGATGGCTTTATATCCCAGGCGGGTTTTGACCGAGACCGGGCCGGTCTTGAATCCTTCGCGCGCCGCCGCCAGCACTTCAATAGCTGCCTTCTGGTCCTTCATCATGGCTGCTCCCCCGCCCTGCCTTTCAACGGCGCGGTCCGGACAGCCCATGTTGACGTCCAATCCGTCGAAGCCGAGCTTGCGGGCGATGGCGGCGGCTTTTTTCATGGCTTCGGGATGGCCGGTGAAGAGCTGGGCCACGATCGGCCTTTCTTTCGGCGAGTATTCGAGATCGACAAGCAACTTCTTGCCGCCTACAGATACGAGGCCGTCCGCCGAGACGAATTCTGTCCACATGACATCCGGTTTGCCGTACTTCGCGATGAGCTTCCTCATGGCGCAGTCGGTGACGTTGGCCATCGGTGCCATGGCGAAGATGGGCCGTGGCAGGCGGCTCCAGAAACCGGCGGCTCTTCTGCCGGCGGATCCGGACATGCGGTTTTTGGCCGATCTTGTCATGTCTAATCCTTGATCTTCCTCAGGAGCTTGACGATGTCGGCGTCCCGGCTCGCGCTTCCCAAGACCACCACGGCATAGACGTCCTTGCGCGGTCCCATGGCGAAGAGCGATACGGCGGTGCGGTCGGCCTCGTCGGTGTAGCCGTCCTTGCCGCCGAGATAGTAAGACCACGACAGGAAATGCGTCGGATCGACCCAGGTGTGGTCGCGCACGGTCTTTATCTTGAGGGCGGTCGTGTCTATGATCGCCGGATCGTTCTTCCTGATCCAGTCGATAATCAGGCCTAAGTCGGTGGCCGTCGATTCATTCAAGGGCGACAGGCCGGACGGATCGGCAAAATAGGTGCGATAAGCGCCGATCGACTGGCTGAAAGCGTTCATCTCCGAGATGAATTGGTCGCGGCCGTAGGCTCTGGCGTAAGCCTCGGCGGCGTCATTCGACGAGACCATGAGGAGCGGATACAGGAGATCGCTAGCCGTGAAGGTCTCCCCTACCTTGAAGTCGGCGGTATTGCCGTACGTGGCCATGACTTCCTTGGTGAGCGTGATCTTCATGTCCGGCGGGATGAATCGGCGGGCAATCTCGGCCGTGACGAGCTTGGTGAGCGAGGCGATGGGCAGGAGCCTGGTCTCGGCGTATTCGGCCGATATGGCGCCGGTCACGAGGTCTTTCACGAGGTACGCCTTCGCCGATATCTTGTTGTCGGCGCCTGACGGCAGGGCCTGCGCCGCCTCGTTGATGAGGTCTTCTTCCTCCAGAGCGGTATATCGAATGATCGGAGTCGAACTGGCGGTCTCGTCCGAAGAAACCAGTTGGGCCGGCTGGGGAAGAGCCGTATCGGTAGCCGAGGACGGATTGCGGCTCGAGGAAGGCGGCAAGAAGAAGACGACGGCGCGGATCGCGCCCCAGACGACGGTTACGCCGAAGAAGATGGCCACTAGCCCGCCGAAGACGATATACAGGAAATCCCTCATTTCGTTTCAGTGTAGTCGATATTCGGCGGATATTGAAGCTTGATGTCGCTCCATTCCGGCGCGGCGCCGGCGGCCTTGGCCTTATCGGTCATCGAGCTCCAGAACAACACGAGGTTGTCGCGCTCCGTCCTGAGGCCCGCCGCGTCGTTGAAATGGATGACGACGACGCTCCCTTCGGAAGACGTGGTCGAGACGGCCGGCGGATTATGTGCGTAAAGCTCGTACTCGCCGCCGTCCTCCATGAGCATCGCTTCCGTTCTGATGCCGGCGGCCTTGACGCTGTCCATGAATCCCTGGAGGCTCTTGAATTCGGCCGTCGAAGTGGCGAAAAGGCCTATCACGCGATCGCTGCCGGAGAGGCCCGGGACGTAATAGCGATTATAAAGATCTCCCGCGTCTTCCGGCGCTTGGTCGAAGATCAGGCCGTCCTCGTCGGCGAAATAGCAGCCGCTCTCCGGCAGAAGCGCGCCGTTCTCGTCCCAATTCGGCAGGTCGGCGCAAACGACGGCCGCCGGCGCCTTTTCCGAGACCGACACGGCGAGCGAGCGCATGCCGGAGAGCTCGACGCTGACCGTCTCGACTTTCGGCGACAACGAAGCCACGGCCGCGGCCACGGCCGAACCCGGATATATGAGAGCGTTCGACTTGGAGAAAAGGCCGAGATACGAGCCTTGGATGGCGCCGTAAGCGGCCGTTTCCATGGCCGGAGTGATGCTGGCGTCAGCGCCGTACACTTCCACGGTCTCGATGGAAAGAGCCGGCAGGAAACTCAAGCGGGAGGAGACGAACAGAAACGAGACGGCGGCCGTGATGGCGGCCGCGTAGCCGAGGACGACGCGCCGTCGCCGGCGCTCATTGAACGGCCTCGATTGGTGCGAGCGGAGTTTTGAGCGCTGTCCTGGCATTCATTTCCCGATAGTGCCTTTGCCGAAATACTTGATCAGAGTTTCAGGCAATCTGATCGTGCCGTCCGCCTGCTGGAGATTCTCGACGAGCGAGACCAGGATGCGCGGCGTGGGGATGGCCGTGGCGTTCAGCGAATGGCAATACTTGAGCTTGCCTTCCGCGTCCTTGTAGCGGATGTCGAGGCGTCGGCACTGGAAATCATGGAAATAAGATGCCGAGCCGATCTCCCGATATCTATTCTCTTTCGGCACCCAGAGCTCGATGTCGTATTTCTTGACCTGGCCCAAACCGAGATCCGCTCCGCAATTGATTATAGTGTGGTACGGGATGCCGAGAGCTTCGATGAACTCTTCGGTGTTGCGGTTCAATTCCTCGTGGAACTTGACGGAGACCTGATGGTCGGCCTCGCAGAGGATGAGCTGTTCGAATTTGAAGAATTCGTTGACCCGGACCAGGCCCCGCATATCCTTGCCATGGGCGCCCGCTTCCCGGCGATAACACGGCGAGAAGCCGAGATACCGCTTCGGCAGGTCTTCGAGAGCCAGGACTTCGCCTCCATGGAAGCCCATGAGCGGCACTTCAGCCGTGCCGGCGAGATAATCGCCATCCTGGGTCTTGTACAAGTCCTCTTCGCCGCCCGGCAGATAGCCGGTGCCGTATAGATTCAGTTTGCGGACGACTGCGGGCGGCAGAACCGGCGTGAAGCCCTTGCTTGAGAAGAAATCCAGGGCGAAATTCCAGATGGCAAAGGAAAGGCGGGCCCCGTCGCCTGTCAGGAAATATCCGCGGAAGCCGTGGACCTTGGCGCCGCGCTCTAGATCAGCCATGCCGAGCGAAGTCATGAGCTCGACGTGGTCTTTGGGCTCGAAGGCGAACTTCGGCTTGGTCCCCCAGACCTTGACTTCCTTGTTATCAGCCTCGGAAGCGCCGTCTGGGACGGCCATGTCGGGGATGTTCGGCACTTGGAGCATCAGGTCCTGCCAGGCCTTCATGACGTCCTTCAATTCGGCTTCGGCTTTCTCGAGATCGGCCTTGACGACCTTCATCCTGGCAATGAGCTCGGCCCGGTCTGACGCGGCGATAGCGCTCGCTATCTTATTGTTAGCGGCATTTTGTTCGGCCCGCTTCTTCTCGACGCCCATGAGCAGGCTCTTCCTTTTGTCGTCCACGGCGATGAGCTCGTCCACCTTGAATGGCAGGCGCTTCTTCTTGGCCGCCGCGGCGACGATATCCCTGTTCTCGCGGATGAATCTTATGTCGAGCATGGAAGCCCTTACATCATAGCAATCTTTGACATAAGAAAAAAGTGTTATAATGGCCGCGTCACGAGGCCCGCGAGGCGCCTTTTTTATTACGCCGCATCTAGTTTATGAAGCTTAATCGTCGAACAACCATGGAAAATAATCAAATCAGAGTGATCTTTCCGGATTCTTATCCTATAACAATGCAGAACATGCACAGGCCGCCGAAGAAGCTCTGGATGCGGGGTAAATGGCCAGATCCAGATGGCCTGAAATTTTTATGCGTGGTTGGTTCCCGCCATCCGAGCCGGTACGGCGAAGAAGCCGTGGCCAAGCTCGTCTTGGGCCTCAAGGGCTATCCTATCTCGATCGTTTCGGGATTGGCGATCGGCATAGACGGCATGGCCCATGAAGCAGCTCTAGAAGCTGGTTTACATTGCGTCGCGTTCCCCGGATCAGGCCTTGATTGGGATGTCGTGTATCCATATTCGAACGAGCCGCTTGCGCGGAAGATCATAGAGGCCGGCGGAGCGCTCCTTTCCGAATACGCTCCTGAATGCCGGACCGCTGAGTTCATGTTCCCTACCCGTAATCGCCTGATGGCCGGCATATCTCACGCCACCTTGATCGTCGAAGCCGGCCACGGCTCAGGCTCGCTCATGACCGCCAGATATGCCGAGGATTTCGATCGCGACGTCCTGGCCGTGCCGGGTTCGATATTCGCCGATCACTCGTACGGCGCGCACATGCTCCTTCACCGCGGGGCGGGACTGGTCGCCTCGTCGGACGACCTTTTGGAGGCGCTCGGCTTCGTCCCACCCGCGCATGAGACAATCGCAAAGCGCCGCTTGGAGGCCTTGGATCCGCTCTCTAGGCGGATCATAGACGTCCTTCGCCGCGGCGAGATCTCATCCGACGCCCTCATCGAAACCCTCGGCGTAGAACCGCAGGAAGCGAGCGCCAGATTGTCGTCCCTCGAGCTCGAAGGATTGATCGAGGCAGACTGCGCCTTGTTGCGGCTTTCTCCGTAATAGTGTAATACTTACCGGCAATGAAATTGGTGATCGTTGAATCTCCGTCGAAATCGAAGACCATCTCCAAGTATCTCGGAGACGGTTTCGTCGTGCGCGCTTCGATCGGCCACGTCCGGGACCTGCCGAAATCGAACAAGAAGGCGGTAGACATCGAAGGCGGCTTCGTCCCCCATTACGAGATCGTGCCGAAGAAAGAGGCCGTCATAAGCGATATCGTGCGCGCGGCCGGCAAGGCGGACGAGGTCATCTTGGCCACCGACCCGGACCGCGAAGGCGAAGCCATCGCCTGGCACATCGCCGAAGTCCTGAAGGATCGCCTCGGCGCCGGCATAGACAAGAAGATAGAGCGCATCGCTTTCCATGAGATAACCAAGGAAGCCGTGGACGAGGCCCTGGAGCATCCGCGGCCGATCGACCAGCATTTGCGCGAAGCCCAGGAAGCGCGGCGCGTCCTCGACCGCATCGTGGGCTACGACTTGTCCGGGCTCATCTGGAAGAAGGTCCGCTACGGTCTCTCCGCCGGCCGCGTCCAATCGCCGGCTCTCCGGATAATCATGGAGCGCGAACGCGAGATAAGGGCCTTCAAGCCGGAGACATACTGGACGATCTCCGGCAAATGGAAGACCGCCAAGGGCGAGACGCTCGTCCTCGTCTCTTCGAAAGAGCCGCGCGACAAGAAGGAAGTGGATTCGATACTGGAGGCCGCCAAAAGAGAGAACTGGCGCGTGGTCGGCGTCGAAGAGTCCGAAGTCAAGCGTTCGCCCCGGCCGCCCTTCATCACCTCCACCCTCCAGCAAGCGGCGAGCACCCGCTACGGCTTCACGCCGGCCCGGACCATGGGTATCGCCCAGAAGCTCTACGAAGCCGGCTACATCACCTACATGCGCACCGATTCGACCAACCTCGGCAAGCAGGCCCTCGGGGCGATCGCCGGGACCGTCGAAAAGGAGTTCGGCAAGGAGTATCTGCAGTTCCGGACGTACGCCGGGAAGTCGAAGAACGCCCAGGAAGCCCACGAGGCCATCCGCCCCTCGCATTTCGACAAGATGAACGCCGGCCATAACGACGAGCAGAAGAGGCTTTATCGCCTGATATGGCAGAGAGCCGTGGCTTCCCAGATGGCTGACGCGCGCATAGGCCGGACGAAGATCACGGCGAACGTGATCGCGCCCGTCACGCCCAAGATACCGGATTTCGAGGCCAACGGCGCCCGCGTCGTCTTCGACGGCTGGCTCAAGGCCGATCCGGAATCGAACGGCGATGAAGTGACCCTGCCGAAATGCGGGAAGGGCGAGAAGCTGGAGCTCCTGTCCATGGAGCCGACGGAGAAACAGACCGAGCCGCCTCAGCGCTATACCGAAGCCGGCCTCATCAAGGAGCTCGAGAAGCGCGGCATCGGCCGGCCCTCGACCTATGCTTCCATAGTGAAGACCATCGAGGACCGCGGCTACGTCGAGAAGGAGAACCGCTCGCTCCGGCCGACGGACACCGGCGACGTCGTCTCGTCTTTCCTCGAGGAATATTTCCCGACCTACATCAGCGATTCGTTCACCGCCGAGATGGAGGACGAGCTCGACGAGATCGCGAACGGCGATCGTACTTACCTGAAGACCTTATCCGACTTCTACAAGCCATTCGCCAAAGACGTGAAATCGAAAGAGACTTTGGCCAAGGCCACGAACCTAGGCGCGGCCGACTCGAGATTCAAGTGCCCGAAATGCGGCAGCAAGATGGACGTCAAGCTCGGCCGGAACGGCAAATTCCTGTCCTGCTCTCGCTATCCTGATTGCGACGGCGCCTTGACCATGGATGGCCATGAATTCAAGAAAGATGAGCCGATTGGGACCGATCCGACGACTGGCCTGCCGATCTTCGTCTTGACCGGCCGCTTCGGGCCATATGTCCAGCTCGGCATGAAGCCGGAAAAGCCCGAGAAGGGCGAACCGAAGCCGGCAAAACCTCGGATGGCTTCCATTCCCAAGGCGATGGATCCGGCGAAAATAACCGTGGCCGACGCTCTCAAATACTTGAGCCTTCCGCGAGCTCTAGGCACCGATCCCGCGACAGGCCTCGTCGTCACCGCTTCCGTCGGCCGTTTCGGCCCATATATAGTCCGCGACAGCGACTTCCGTTCTCTGAAAGCGCCGGACGACGTCTACGCCATCACCTTGGAACGGGCATTGGAGCTCCTGGCCCAGCCGAAAGCCAAACGCGGATTCAGATCAAAGAAAAAGGCCGCTTAGATCGAGAAGTCTTTCAGCGAATACAAGCCTTCGTCATTCTCTTCCTTCGCCGCTTCCGCCGGCGCGCGGTCGTCGATGGGAGACGTGTTAGGCGATGATGGTTTCGGATCTCCGATCGTAGCCGGCTTCTCGGCGGCTCCGGTGTTCAATCTCTCGAATATCTGGCGCAAGTCGTCCGGCGAGAAGAAATCGATGACGACCGTGCCGCCATCCTTGTTCTTTTCGATCCTCACTCTGGTGCCGAGCGATTCCGTGAAAGTCTTCTCCATCTCTATGATGGCCGGGTCAAGGTATTTGGTCTTATTCCTGATCCTTTCAGTTGCCACCCGTCTCGAGAGCGATTCGGCCTCGCGCACCGTCAGCTTCTTCGTCATGATCTCCTTGAAGAGGACGGCCTGCTCTTCCGGCCGGTCGACGAGCATGAGCAAGGGCCTGGTATGTCCTTCGGATATCTTGCCGTCCGAAAGGGCGTTTATCATCTCGTCCGGCAAGGACAGGATGCGCATGGAGTTCGAGACGTATTCCCGGCTCTTGCCGACCTTGTCGGCGATCTCGGACTGCTTCAGCTTGAACTCCTTGGTCAGCCGTTCGAACGACCTGGCCCGGTCGACGGGATTCAGGTCCTCGCGCTGGAGGTTCTCGATGATGGCCATCTCGAGCTTCAATTGGGCGCTTTCTTCGCCGCTCCGGATGAGGACCGGCACTTGGGATAGGCCGGCAAGCCGGGCGGCCCGCAGGCGCCGTTCGCCGGAGATGAGCTCATATTCGACGCTCATGCCGCCGTCGTCGCGGAAGACTTCCTTCCTGGTGACGATCAATGGCTGGAGGATGCCGTACATGCGGATGGATTCCGAGAGGTCCTTCATCTTAGCTTCGTCGAAGTCGCGCCGCGGCTGATACGGGTTCGAGCTGATCTTCCCGACTTCTATCAGGAAGACGGCGTTGTCGACGTAAGGCGAGGACATGGAGATATTGTATCACCTCTTTGATTTACCGAAAAAGCGATGTACACTTTGGGCACCGCGCCGGGATGGCGGAATTGGTAGACGCACACGACTCAAAATCGTGCGGAGTAATCCATGGGAGTTCGATTCTCCCTCCCGGCACAATGAAACCGAAAGTCCTGGTCATACTAGGCCCTACCGCGTCCGGCAAGAGCGATCTAGCCGTAGAATTGGCATTGAAGTTGAACGGCGAGGTCATATCCGCCGACTCGAGACAGGTCTACAAAGGCCTCGACATCGGCACTGGTAAGATCACTGCCGCCGAGATGAAGAGCGTGCGGCACTGGTGCCTCGACATCGCCGATCCGAAAGAGCGCTTCACGGCCATGGATTGGAAGAAAGCCGCCGAAACAGCTGTCGCCGATATCGTGTCTCGCGGTAAATTACCGATAATATGCGGCGGCACTGGTTTTTATATCTCCGCTCTGATAGACGATCTTGGATTTCCGGATGTCAAGGCTGATACGGAGGAACAGAAAGCCCTTGAATCGAAGACTGCCGAGGAACTATTCGAAGAATTGAAAAAACTTGACCCGAATCGCGCCGCCACCATCGATCTCAAGAACAAGCGTCGCATGGCCCGCGCCATCCTTATCGCCCGCGAATTGGGCGCCGTGCCGCCGATCGCCCAGCCTGCGGAGCCGAAATATGACGCCATCATAATCGGTGTCGCCATCCCCGACCATGTGTTAAGGGATCGCATCCGTGACCGCCTGACTAAACGCTTGGATGCCGGCATGATCAAAGAGGTGGAACAGTTGCACGAGAACGGCCTCTCATATGAACGCATGGATGAGCTCGGCCTCGAATACCGCTATCTGGCGCAATATCTGGAAGGTAAGATCGCCAGAGAACCGATGATCGAGCTCCTTTTGACGAGGATCTGGCAGTACGCGCGTCGACAGAAGACCTGGTTCAAGCGCGACGCAAGGATACGATGGTTTGAACAGCCTGTGAATCTGGCGGAAATAAGCGCCCTGACAGCCGATCTCCTGCACTACACCAGGATTTGACAAAACTTGTCAAAAGTACTATAATTATGGCCGAACCATCCGGGGTGTCCGTCTTCAGACGGCCGTACGAGATCCGGATGCAGGCAGTGAAATGGCAGTTTGACAATTTCATATCCACTAATGAATACATTGACCACAGCAGTCTTTGAGACGGTCGAGATCGGCGGGAGAAGCGTCAAGCGCTCCGTCCCTGCAAAGCATGGCTTCGCATATCCGCTCGTCTTTGTTGACGAATCGGAGAACGGCGTCCATTCGTTCCGCAGGGTCATGCTGACCTTGAGCTCCGTCGGGTTCGAATGTTACGAGGTCGGCGGCAAGGATGCATCGGCCTTCCTGAAGAATTACGGCCAACGGGTCATCCTCGTCAGCCTGTACGCCCGGGGAATCCCCTTGGCGGAGACGGTCAGGACCAATCGGAATGTCAGGGGGTACGTGTGCATCTACCAGACGATGACGGCGTCAGAGATGGCCGCCAACCATCTGGAGTTCATCGTGCTGGAGATCGCAGACCAGTGCCCATCATGTCCAACGCGTCTGATCCCCTCGGGTTCCACCGACCTTCTGATCCTCGACTGGCTCAAACGCAGGTTTCCCAAGGAATTCCTGCCAGATTGACGGTCATTCCCGACTCCTCTCCTTCCACGGCTAGCAGACCTCCGAGGTCTCGCTAGCCGTTTTTATTTCCCTGCATTCCTCCCTTTCTTCGCTTTTAAATACTTCTTCCCTTTCAGCTTTTCAGGCAAATAGCCGGTCTTGTCGTACATCTCATAGCCTTCGTGATAGCCGAGCTCTTTCATGAGCTTGGTGGGCGCATTGCGGATCTTGAGCGGAATGGGCAAGTTCCCCGTCTTCTTGACGTCATCAAGAGCTTCAAAATAGGCATTGTAGGCGCTGCGGTCTTTTGCGGCCAGAGCTAGATAGGCGGTGCCGTGCGCCAGATTGATCTGAGCCTCGGGCATGCCTATGACATCAACGGCGGCAAAAACTGCATTAGCCACGACCAATGCGGTAGGTTGAGCCAAACCGATATCTTCGGAGGCGAATATGACCATCCGGCGGGCGATGAACTTGGGGTCTTCGCCGCCTTCTATCATGCGGGCCAGGTAGTAGAGCGCCGCATCGGCGTCTCCGGCCCGCAGGCTCTTTATGTACGCGGAAATGGTGTCGTAATGTTCGTCGCCTTTCTTGTCAAAGCGGATAAAGGCGTGCTCGAAGGCGTTCTTCAAGGTCCCCACCGTGACGGAGCCGTAGACGCGCTTGGTGTTCTCGAGAGCGGTGATGGCGATGCGGGCGTCGCCGTTCGCCAGAGTCACCAACCAATCCAGGGCGTCCTTGGGCACTTTTATCTTGGTGCGCTCGATGATCTTCCTCAAATCTTTCTCCGACAAGGCGTTCAAGGTGAAAACGCGGCAGCGCGAGAGTAAGGGCGAGATGACCTCGAAGCTCGGGTTCTCGGTGGTGGCGCCGATCAAGGTGAGCGTCCCGGTCTCCACGAACGGCAGAAGGAAATCTTGCTGGGCCTTGTTGAACCTGTGGATCTCATCGAGGAATAGGAGCTTGGGCCGCTGGTCGAGGAGAGCCGGGTCGTCGATGATCCTCTTGATGTCGTCCTTGCCGGCGTTCACAGCCGAGAGCTCGTAGAGCTTGACGTCGAGAGCTTTGGCGTAGATTCGGGCTAGGGTCGTCTTGCCCGAGCCCGGCGGGCCCCAGAGGATGAACGAGAAGAGATGCTTATCCCGTATCGCCTGGCGCAAAGGCCCCTTCGGCCCCACCAGGTGCTCCTGGCCCATGAACTCTTTCAGGTTCTGCGGCCGTATTTTGTTGGCGAGAGGTTCCATAGGCGTAGTATACGCCTGTTGATTTCATAAGCAAAAAGAAGATCAGGTTTCAGATAGTTCAGAGGCATCACTCTTCTATCAAGGATATAACTATCCGTTCAATAAAAAAGGGCAAGCGAGTGATCACTGCCTGCCCTTGTAAGCGTCTCGCGGGATCAATCCCCGCCTCCGCCGCCATCACCACCACCGTCGCCACCGCCGCTGTCTCCGCCGCCACCGCTATCGCCACCGCCCCCGGCGTCTCCGCCGGAACTGTCGCCGTCTCCGCTTGACGATGAATCGCTTCCGGAATCATCCGAACCGGCTTCGGCGCTTTCGGCTTGAGATTCGGTGGTCGATTCTGTGACCGTTTCCTGCTCCGTGGCCGGGGACTCTTCTTCGATCTCCGAGGTGGGTTTGCCTTCTTCCTCGACCACGACCTTGGAGGTCGGCACGAGCCCGGTCGGGAGCGTAGACGTCCGCACCCAGTTACCGGAGATCGACGAGCTCTTGCTCCAGTCGGCCATGTCGGGAGACAGGCCGGACAAGGTGTCGTTGACCAGTCTCCAGCAAAGAAACCGGTTGCCTTCGTGGCTCCTGGTGTAATAGTGGCCGTCGGTCCCGTGATAGATGAGACCATAATGCTTCTTGTGATGACGGCGCACGTGATGTTCCTCCGTGCATCCGACCAGCATGAGCGCCGTGACCAGAGCACCGAGAGCCAGCAACAAATTGCCTGCTTTCATGGGTATCCTCTCTTTTTCTTGGCTGAGTTTGCTGTGTGAGTTTGTTCTGTCAAAGACTGAAACCGGCGCATATAATAACATATATCTATGACTAATGCAAGATGATTGGTCTGTGTGTCTTTCAATTTCCGGGCGTGCCGAAAGTCAACGCGTTGACAAACAGGCGCCGGGCGGTAGTATGGCAACCGAACAGCTACTTTGTCAGTCCAACGTCAGTATTTGCCTTGAAAGGGACGGAATCATGAAGCTACACGATCCTGAATTGGAACAGAGGGTGATCGCTACCCTCAAATGGCTCAACGCCATGATCATCGACGATCACATCGTCAGTTCCCCTCGCCTGCATGAAAACTCTTACGTTAACAGGGATGCGATATACTCGCACCCCATCCAAACCTCCAGCCTGTGCATGGAGATCGCCAAGAAGTTCATGGGCGATAACGTCTGGGTAGTCATCGGCCATGGCACCGACGGCTCTATCCTCGCGCAGTGGACAGCATTCCACTTGAGCGAGCTTACGAAGCACCAGGTTTTAGCCATGCACACCGAAAAAATCGATCAAGATCTGTTCATTCCCGGGCTCGATTATGACAAGTTGATCCGGAATAAGCAGGTGTTGGTGGTCGAGGATATCCTGTCCGACGGCCGCAATATCGTCAGAACGGTCGTCGAAGCCGTGAGACGGAGGGGCGGCCATGTCATCGGCGCCGCGGCTCTGGTGAATTCCGGCGGTATCACGGCCGCAGACATTGGCGACGTGCCGGAGCTGGTCTCGCTGGCGAACGTCAAGTTGAGTTCCGCCCACTGGCCTGAATCCGAGTGCCCTCTGTGCAAACAAGGGATTCCCGTCAACCCGCATGTCGGCAAGGGCCGCGAATTCCTGGAGCGACGGGGTCTAAACGCTCTGACGTCGCGCAAAGAACCGGTTTCTGACGCCGGATAGCGTCACTATGGAGCGGACTTCTGTCCGCTCTTTTTATTGCGGGCGATGAGGGAATCGAACCCCCGACAGCGGTTTTGGAGACCGCAGTTATGCCACTTAACTAATCGCCCATCTAAGGAACACGAGAAGTATAGCAGGAAAGGAAGTGCTTCTGAAGAACATTCCCAGCGGGATACGTCCGATGACCCTTGCCTTCAGCCTAAAGCGGGATGTAAAGAGGAGTTCTTCAGAAGCACTTCCTTTCCTGCGATTATTTCTTGGATTCTTTGAAGACGACGTGCTTACGGAGCCTGGCCGAATATTTCTTGAGCTCGATCTTGCGCTCCACCTTCTTCTTGTTCTTGCGCGTCCAATAGACCTCGCCGGTCTCCTTGTTTCGCAATTGGATGAGTTGGTCCTGCGACATGATGATTCGAGTGAGGTTGTAATATAACCCAGGCTAAGACATAATGCAAACATGAGACTCCTGACCTGGCTTTCGCGCCGCCGGTTCCCCTACGAGCCGCTCATCACGGTCGAGATATCGAAGAGCCGCCTGCTCGAAAATCTGGATGAATTCAAGAAACTGGCGCCCGGCGCGGGCATCGCCTCTGTCTTGAAGTCCAACGCCTACGGCCACGGCCTAGCCGAAGTCGCCAGCGTCCTCAAATCTCGAGACGATATGCCTTTCTTCATCGTCGATTCGTATTTCGAAGCCGTGGCTCTGCGGGCCCGCCGATTCAGGGCTCCCCTGCTCGTCATCGGCTACACCAGGCCCGAGACCATCAGAAAATCCAGCTTGAAGAAGACGGCTTTCGCCGTGACCAGCTTGGAAACTCTCGAGGGATTGATGGGCGCCCGGCATTACATCCCTATCCATCTAAAGATCGACACGGGCATGCGCCGGCAAGGCATATTGCCCGAGGAGATCCCGACAACGATCGATGTAATCAAAGCAAATCCTTGCATCGTCCTGGAAGGGATCTGCACCCACTTCTCGAGCGCCGATAACCCCGATGGATCATTCACCGAGAGCCAGATAAGCGCCTGGAATCGGATAGTCAATCAGTTCAAGGCCTCATTTCCGCGCCTCAAATACTTCCACGCCGCCGCCACCGACGGCTCGCGCTTCTCCAAGGACATAAACGGCAACGTCATCCGGCTCGGCATCGGCCTATACGGCTTGTCCGAGAATTCCGCCCTGTATTCAAGCCTGAAGCTCCGGCCAGTATTGGAGATGAGGACGATCATAACCGGCGTCAAGAAGCTCACGGCCGGAGAGACCGTCGGCTACGGTAATACCTTCAGGGCCGACAAGGACATGACGATAGCCACCATCCCCGTCGGCTATTTCGAAGGTCTCGACCGCCGGCTTTCCGGGAGCGGCTTCATCCAGGTCGGTCCGGATCGCATCCTCTGTCCCATCGTCGGCCGGGTCAGCATGAATATCGCCACCATAGACGTCTCGAAGGTCCCTGACTCCAAGATAGGCATGCAAGCCGTCGTTTTCAGCCGCGAGGTCGTCGATCTCAATTCCATCAAGGCCGTGGCCAAGCTCTGCGGCACCATCACTTACGAAGTCGCCGTGAAGATCCCGGCACACCTCAAGCGGGTCGTGGTCGATTGAATCGTGCGCTGCGTAGGATGAAGTTGAAACCTCTTTGATGAGTCTGAGCCGTTAAATCATTATCTTGACAGTAGTGGTTTAAGTAGTAATGTCAGTCCCGGATACTTATCTCGGTGGTCATTCAAATATAGAAAGGTAAGCCGTGACTATTCTCGCAACAGATGCAAAATGGCTCCAGGAACACGCTGTTCACGGACCCAATGGTTGGACTTGCAAAAAGACGGGAGTCGACATTCTGTGCACCCAGACAGGCCGTTCACTCCACGATGGACCATTTCCGCTTTCGGGGAGCGGCAAGGTGATACAAGTTGGGCATCTGCATTGTCCAAGCTGTCAGCCAGACTGGAAAGCTCCCAGATATGGAGAACCGGTCAAGCCGGAAGAACTTGTCGAGGACGGCGGATAATGTCACGATCGAATCTCGTCAATGATGTGTTATCGGCCGCTCGTACCATTCCGAGCGGCTTTTTGTATTACTGATTGTTGTTGGAAGGATTTGTGCGCTGCGTGGGACGAAGTTAGAACCTTTTTAATGAACTTAAGTCACTAAAACAGCGTTCCGATGGAATTAATAGAGCTTGACAAATAGATATTAAATGCTATATAATGTTAGGTAGTTAGGATCATTGAAATGAGTTGGAGTTTGGGAACGAAGGCGAGACAATTCTGTCGCGTCTTTCAACCAAACTTCAGCTATGAAAAAACTATTTCTATTTTTCAAGGAATATCCTCCCCTTGTATTCCTCTATCTCGGGGTTGTTGTCTTGGCTGTCTTAGCCGGCGTAGTGATATACAAAGGATCTCGTGGTCAACTGAATCCTGTGTCCTACGGCAAGGTGGTAGCGGTCGACAATAATGTAGTGGGCAACAGCTTTATCATGATCCGTTACCTCGACTGCGACAAGGACGGTAAGACTTCTTTCCCCACAGGAGATGAGGTCAGTGTCCGCCTTCATTCAATGTCAACCTATGCTCCCCTAAGCGCAGTTATCAAGGTCGGAGATGTCGTCAGGATCGACAGGCGATGGACAGCCACCCAAGAAGCGGCAGATAAATCAGCCAGAGACGCAGCCGCTTTCTACGCGGCTTTCCAGCAACTGGGCTATCCGTGAATGTTTTGTGAGCCCGCGCCATCGACGCGGGCTTTTTTCTTTACCATATCACAAAAGATTTGTGCGCAGGGAGGGATTTGAACCCCCGTAGCCCATAGGGCGATGGATTTACAGTCCATTGCAATTGACCACTCTGCCACCTGCGCGTTTTTAGGGAACGCGTTGATTTTAATACGATTTCGGAGAATCCGCAATCTAGCGTTTCTCTGCCGCCGTTTCGCGCGCGATGATCGGGCTCTCGCCTTTGTGCTTCTTCTTGACTTCGAAAGTGAATTCCTTGACGCCCTCCTTGCCGGCGACGTCTTTCACGCCGACCAGGACCTGACCGCCCTTCGCCACTTCCTGGCCGATAAGCAGGTTCGCCACCGGGGTGAGTATCCTCGATTGGATCAGGCGCTTCAAGGGCCGGGCGCCGTACTGCGGGTTGTAGCCCTCCTTGGCCAGATAATCCAGAGCGGCCGGCGAGAGGATGAGCTCGACTGACTTCTCGGCGAGGCGCTTCGTCACTTCCCCGACTTGGATCCTGACTATCTCCCTGACCGCTTCCGGCGACAGGATGTCGAAGATGATGATGTCGTCTATGCGGTTCAGGAATTCGGGACGGAAATAATCCTTGAGGGCGGCGTTGATCTTCTCCTTGGCCTCGGCGTAATTGTCGCGGTCGCGGTTGCCTTGGTCCTTCGAGAAGCCGAGCTTCTCCATGCGCTCGATGTGTTGGGCGCCGATGTTCGAGGTCATGATGATGACCGTGTTCCTGAAGTTGACCACCCGGCCCTTGGAGTCGGTCAGCCGGCCGTTGTCGAGGACCTGCAAGAGGATGTTGAAGACTTCCGGATGGGCTTTCTCTATCTCGTCGAAGAGGATGACCGCGTACGGACGGTGGCGGACTGCCTCGGTCAGGCTGCCGGCCTCGTCGTAGCCCACGTAGCCCGGAGGGGCGCCGATCAACTTCGAGACACTGTGCTTCTCCATGAATTCGGACATGTCCACCCGGATCAGGGCCTTTTCGTCGTTGAACAGGAATTCGGCCAGGGCCTTGGTGAGCTCCGTCTTGCCGACGCCGGTCGGGCCCAGGAAGATGAACGAGCCGATCGGCCGGGCCGGGTCGGCGATGCCGGCTCTGGAGCGCCTGACCGTGTCGGATATCTTCGTGACGGCCTCGTCCTGGCCCACGATGCGCTTCTTCAATTCGATCTCCATGCGCGTCAACTTCGAGGCCTCGGACTCCAGCATCCGCGAGACCGGGATGCCGGTCCAGCGAGAGACCACGCCGGCGATGTCTTCGGCGGTGATCTCTTCCTTCAGGATGCGCCTCGAGGACTGCAGCTTCTTCAGGCGGCGATTCTTTGATTCGAGGTCTTTTTCCAGAGCCGGGATGCGTCCGTAGCGCAATTCAGCGGCCTTCGAGAGGTCGGACCTGGCTTCGGCCATGTCGGCCTCGATGCGCATGGCCTCTAGTTCCCTCTTGATGCGCTTCAGGTCGGTGATGGTCTCCTTCTCGTTCTTCCATTTGAGCTCAAGCTCCGAAGTCGATTCTTTGAGATCCGCTATTTCGTGATCGATCTTCGTCATGCGCATCCTGGCGGCTTTCTCCGTCTCTTTCTTCAGGGCTTCGCGCTCTATCCCGAGCCGCATGATCTTCCTCCTGGTCTCTTCCAGCTTGGGCGGCATGTTCTCGAGCGAGATCCTGAGCGAGGAGGCGGCTTCATCCACGAGGTCGACAACTTTGTCCGGCAGGAAGCGATCGGTGATGTAGCGGCTGGCCAGGTTGACGGCCGCCACGATGGCGTCGTCGGTGATCCGTACGCCGTGGAACATCTCGTATTTCTCCTTGAGGCCGCGCAGGATGGAGATGGCATCTTCGACGGAGGGCTCGGAGACATAGACTGGCTGGAAGCGGCGGGTCAGGGCCGGGTCGCGCTCGATGTATTTCTGGTATTCCTTTATGGTGGTGGCGCCGATGGCCCGGAGTTCACCCCGGGAGAGGGCCGGCTTCAGCATGTTGGAGGCGTCCATCGAACCCTCGGAGGCGCCGGCGCCGACCAGGGTGTGGATCTCGTCGACGAAGAGGATGATCTTGCCTTCGGCTCGTTCGACTTCCTTCAGGATGTTCTTCAGGCGTTCTTCGAATTCGCCGCGGTACTTGGTGCCGGCGATCAATTGGCCGAGGTCGAGCGATACCAGCTCCTTGTCTTTGATCGATTCCGGCACGTCGCCTTGGGACATGCGAAGAGCCAAGCCTTCCACGATGGCGGTCTTGCCCACGCCGGCCTCGCCGATCAGGATCGGGTTGTTCTTGGTCCGGCGCGACAGGATTTGGATGATGCGCATGATCTCGTTATCGCGGCCTATGACCGGATCGAGCTTGTTCTCGCGGGCAAGCCTAGTGAGCGATCTGGCGTATTTGTAGAGAGTGCGGAATTTCTTCGGCTCGGTGTCGCGGGAAGGCGGGTTGGCCTTGAGTTCTTCAATGACCTTGGTCACGGCGTCGCGCTCTATCTTGAAACGGCCGAGGATGTCACGGGCCGTGCACGGGATGTCGAAGATCGACAGGAAGAGGTGCTCGGTGGAGATGAACTCATCCTTCAAGAGTCCGGCCACTCGGAGCGAATTGTCCAGGATCTGAGCCAGGTCCGGGGTGAGGTAGATCTGATATGACGGCGACAGGACGCTCGAGCCTTCGGGCGCCTCGATGTGCTCCAGGACGATGTCCGAGAGCATCGGCGTGTCGACTTCCAGCTTGTCCAGGATCGAAGCCACCATGCTCTCTTCCTGGAGGATGAGAGCGCATAAAAGGTGCACGGGGTTGACGTGGTTCTGGCCGCGTTCTATGGCCAATTCGTGGGCCTTTTTAAGGGCTTCCCTGGCCTTTGTGGTGAGTTTATTGATAGGAGGCATCGATTTCGGCCATATATTACTACAAAAATACGCCGGAATCAAATCCGGCGGTGCGGGACGGCCGTGAATGAAGAGCCGACAAGGATATGCCTTGAAAGAACATTCCCAGCGGGATCAGTAGGTTGAGACGCTTTCTTTAGGCACAAAAGCCGAATAAGTGGAGTTCTTTCAAGACATATCCTTTTCGGCTCATCTCGGCACGGCGGTCCTAACTTCCTGGATCGGATAGAATGAAGCGCCTTGGCTGCCTGAAAGCGAACCGGTGGTAGCCATGCCTATGACTGCGCCCGTGGCGTCGAAGAGCGGCGTGCCAGGAAGCATCTTGGGAGCGACGATCGAGGTGCGTATCGACGAAAGCTCGGATCCGGAGATCGGGACGAGCTCGGTCACGATGCCTTGCGACAAGGTATAAGTGGATGTGCCGGTCAAGGACCAAAGCGAGGCGCCGAGACGGGCCGCGGAGCCGAAGACGATCGGCCTCATGGAGATCGAGATGGACCTGGTCGGGACGAGGAAGGCCACGTCGCCGTTTATCTGGAAGCGGGCCACGGCGATCGGCACGGAAGTACCGTTCGGGAAGACCGCCTCCGGCGAATTGAGGGTATCGGTCAGATCCTTGTCGGACATGATGGCCCCCGATCCGGAGACGATGAGGCCCAAGCCCACGACCGGACCGCTGTCTCCGTCGCGCAAGCGGACGATGGAAGGCTCGATCGAGGCAGTGGCGTCAGCAACTTCGTCATTCACGGCTATGGCCACGGCGGCTGTCGAAGATGCCCCGCCGGTCGATAGCCCTGAAACGGTCTGCTGTATGACCTGGGTGATGGTCCTCGTCATATTGGGCGACTGGTCCATGAGCGAGACCGTGGTGATGCCCGTGGCGAGAGAGGTCACGAAAGACACCAAGAGGGCAAGGAGTATCATTTGCTGTTTCGAGAGAGACTCCATATATCTGCAGTCTAAAAGGAAACGGCCCAAATGTAAAGGCCGTTCCGGCTCTTGAAGCGTTCCTTACTTCGCCACTCGTACCGCCTCTTCGAAGGCGATCGAAAGGAGCTTCGACGCCCCATCGCTTCCCATAGTGACGCCGTAGAGGACGCCGGCCCGAGACATCGTCTCCCGATTGTGGGTGATCAAGATGAGCTGGGAGCGCTTGGAAAGGTCCTTGATCATGTCGCCGTATTTCCTCGAGTTGGCCTCGTCGAGGGCCGCGTCAGTCTCGTCGAGGACGATAAAAGGCGGCGGATTGACTTGGGAGACGGCGAAGAGAAGGGCGATCGAGGTCAGGGCCCGTTCGCCGCCGGAGAGCATCATCAGGCCTTTCACTTTCTTCCTGGGGAGGCTGACGTCTATCTCCAGGCCTTCAGGGCCTTCTTCTTCGTCTTCATCCTCGCCTTTTCCCAGTTCCTCCTCGCCGCTGGATAGGGCTTCCCCGAGCTCTTCCGTCTCGCTCCTCTTGCGGCGTTTCGGCTCCTTGACGACGTAGAGCTCCGCCCTACCTCCGCCGAACATCAGCGTGAAGAACTTCTGGAACTCGGCGTTGATCTTCGATACGCCGCTCTTGAATTCCGAATCTATCCGCGTCTCGAGATCGGCGACGAGCTGCCTCAATTCCTTGCCGGCCTTGTCGAGATCTCCGAGCTCGCGTCCGAGGAAGGCGTCCCGCTCCTCGGTTTCTTTGTATTCCTTCATGACCTCGAGATCGCCGCCGCCGGCGTCCTCCAGGCGGATCTTGAGCTTCTCGATCCTCTTCTTCCTCTCTTCCTGGACTTCCTTCGCTTCTCCGGCCGGCGCCGCCGTGCCGGCGTAATCCAGGGCTTGCCGCCCGGCTATCGAACCGGCTTCGCCGAGTTCGCGTTTCATGGCCGCCTCGTCGCGTCCGACGGCGTCGAGCTCCGTGGAAAGGCTCGAGACGACGGCCCGTACCTCGTTCTGCCTGGCGATGATCCTGAAGACGTCTTTCTCGGCGTCCCGGTCGGTGTCTTTCTCTTTCTCGATGGCTTTCTTCAGGCTGTCGTACTCGGCCGAAACCTCCGATTCGGAAGCGCTGAGAGCTTCGAGCCTCTCTTCGTGACCAGACCTTTCTTTGGAGAGCGCCTCGATCTCCCTTTCCGCCTCGCCGACCAAGGAAGAATCCGGCGCGCCGCGGTGCTTGGCGATAAATGCCTTAAGCAGGCCGATGGTTTCAGAGAATAATCTGCCGGCTTCGGTGATGGACTCAAAGGATTCGATCTTGGCCACGACTTCCTCGAGATCCTTCAGATAGACCGTCTTGAACTCGTCCCTCTTCTGCCTCTCTTTCTCCTTCTCGATGGCTCTCTTGTCGGCGTTCATCTCGCCTTCGAGGCGTCCCAGCTTTCGGGTGACTGCGTCTTTCTCGGCGCGGATGCCGGCAAGCTTGCCTTCGAGAGCCACTATCTCGTCGCTCTTATGATCCTTGTTCTTCGAAGCCGTCAAGGTTTCTTTGGCTTTCTCCAGGCCGTGGTCGAGCTCAGCCAGTTCCTTCTTCGGCCCAGCCAAGCCGCGCTCCAGCCTCTCCCTTTCCGCCTTCAGGCGGCGCTCTTCCCTCCCAAAATATTCTTTGTACAGGGAGATGAGCTCTGAGCGCATCGATTCGGCCTTTTCGATCTTTTCGACTTGCTTCTTAAGGAACTTGAGGTGAGGAGCGATCTCCCGGCGCAACGACTCGACCTGCTTCATGTTCTCGTCGGTCCGCTCGAGCTTTCGGAGGCTCTCGAGCTTCTTCCATTGGTAGATCTTGAGGCCCAAGGCGTCCTCGATCATCTCGCGCCGCTCTCTTATGGAGGCGGACAGGATGCGGTCGGCTTCGCCTTGGGAGATGATGTGATGGCCCGTCGCGCCGATGTGGGCGCCGGAGAGGATCTCGACGATGTCTTTCAGGCGAACCTGGCTGCCGTTCAATATGTATTCGTTCAGGTTATCGCGGTGGACGACGCGCTCGACGGCCACCTCGTCGAAGTCCACGGCCGGGAACATCCGCCGCGAATTGTCGAAGGTGAGCTTGACCCCGGCCCGGTTGGCCCGGCCTGTGCCGGCCGGGGCATTCCCGCCGCCGTTCCAGATGAGGTCTTCGCCGCGCTTGCCCCGCAGGGACTTGATGGATTGCTCGCCCAGGACGAACTGGAAGGCTTCGGCCACGTTCGATTTGCCGGAGCCGTTGGGCCCAACGATGCCGGTTATCGGCGAGCTAAAATGAAGCGTCGCCTTCTTGGCGAACGACTTGAAGCCAGACAATTCCAGGGATTTTAGGTTCACGAGTGAATTATAGCGTATCGCAGAACGGGAGAACATGCCCCCGAATGACTCCACTTATTCGGATCCAAGGCTAAAGGAAAATATCCCAGACGAACTCCCGCTGGGAATGTCATTCAGAGGCATGTTCTCCCGTTCCGCTACCAACCCTTGACCTCGAGCGCCTTCTTGGCCGCCATCTGCTCGGCTTCCTGCTTCGAAGCGCCGCTCCCCGTCGCTATTTGGACGTCGCCGAGGAACACGCCCAAGACGAAGTGCTTGTCGTGGTCAGGGCCGGTCTCTTTCAGAGTCCGGTAGGTCGGCGTGGCCCCGGCTTTTTCTTGGGCCGCCTCCTGGAAATGGCTCTTGGCGTCGAGCCAGGACTTGTTCTCGACGATATTCTCGATGTCGATGACGTAAAGGACGTGATCGGAGATGAAATTGGCCGCGGCGTCGTATCCTTTGTCGATGTATATGGCGCCGATAACGGCTTCGACGGCGTTGGCGATGATGACCGAACGGGCCCGGCCGGTGTCTTTGGCCTCGCCTTTGGACAAGAGGATGAAGCCGTCCAGGCCGATGCGCTCCGCCACCTTGGTAAGAGAGACCGTATTGACGATGGCCGAGCGGAAGGCGGTCAGCTCCCCTTCCGATTTTTTCGGGTATTTGCGGAAGAGGAAGCTTGTCGTGACAAGCTCGAGGACCGCGTCGCCCAGGAATTCCAAGCGCTCATTGTGCTCCAGGCCGGCGCCTTTGTTCTCGTTCAAGTAAGAGCGGTGGGTGCAGGCGGCTCTAAGGAGCGAGATATCGTCGAAATCGACGCCGATATGTTCCGCCAATGATTCGAAGTTCGCGCTCATGTCATTTTTCCTTCTGGGACAGGATAGTTATGGCCTTGGTGACGATCGGCAGGATGTCGTTGTAGAAATTCAGTTCGAGGATATCGGCGAGCTTGAACCACTTGGCGTCGTCGAGGCCCGGCTTCTTGGCCAGGGCGAGATCTCCGAAGGGCGCTTCGGCCAGATAATAATGCACTTGTTTCCTGAGCTTGCCGATCTCCGGGTCGTTGGCGATGTACTCGTTCGTGCCGAGGTCGGCCTTGATCGTGACGGAAAGGCCAATCTCCTCCTTGACCTTGCTTATCGTGCCCTCGGCCGGATCTATGCCTTCGGCGATCTTGCCCTTCGACAGGGTCCAGTGTCCGAAGATGTCGTGGACGAAGGCCAGATATATGTCCTTGCCGCTCCTTGCGTAGACCACCGCTCCGCCCAAATGCTGGACCGGCATCTTCTCGTACGGCACTTCGGCCGGCCTTTTCTTCTTGTCTTTGGCCGGCGTGGCGTCCTTGCCCGGCTCGCCGAGCTCCTTGTAGACGGCCCCGAGGACGCCGTTCACGAAACGACCGGAAGCCTCGCCGCCGAAAGTCTTGCCGAGCTCGATGGCTTCGTTGATGGCCACCTTGGCCGGCACTTCGGAGCGGTCGGCGAACAGGAGCTCGTAGAGGCCTAATCGAAGGACGTTCCGGTCCACCGGAGAGATCTTGTCTAGAGGCCATTCTGGAGCGGCCTTCTCGATGATGGCGTCGATCTCCTTTCTCTTGCCGATGACGCCTTTCAAGAGGTCCCCGACGAAAGAGATGTCGGAGAGGCCGGGAGCGAATTCCTTGACGTTCCTCTCGACGATGGCCGGGACGGCCTTCGGCTTCTGACCGCAGAAATCCCATTCAAAAAGGGACTGCAGGACGACGGAACGGGAGAGATGTCGATTGGCCATGCTAATGTGCAGTGATTGATTCCTCGTCGACGCGATCGACTGGAACACTGGTCGATCGGATTGATCAAAAATCAGCGCGTCTGGCGAACCTAATCGGCGCTTTTCGCGGCCCCAGCCTGCTTGCCGGCAGGCACGGCCTTCTTGGCCTTGGCTGCCGCCTTGGCGGCCAGATCAAGGACTTTCCGGCCCTTGTACCATCCGCAATTCATGCAGACAACGTGGCTCCTGTGCGGCGCTCCGCAATTCTGACACTTCGACAAACGCGCCCGGTCTAGGGCGTGATGCGAGCGTCTGTTGCCGCGGTGGCTGCGCGTGGCGCGCATTCGGTTCACCATGCGGGATAGTATGCCATATTGCGCGTTTCCGTTCAAGCTGGTAAGGTGTGGCCTGGCACCTTTCAACCTAGAACCCCTAGCACCTTCACCATGATCACGAGAAACGGCGAGGTCATTTCTTTTCGCGGCAGTCGTCGTTTGAATTTCGGCGACGTTGTCGCGTTCTTCAAAAGGATCGGATTCGTCTTCAAGCATTGGAGCCATGAGGCGTATCCGGTCATCACTCCGGAGCCATCCCCTCCCCCGAAGGGCCTCCGGATGTCCATTCAGGAAACGCTGAAGAAGGTCCGGGCCCGTCTGGCATTTTGACGGGAACGCGCATTTTGTTCGAAGCCTTGCGATCGGTGATCGCAAGGCTTTTTTATTGCCGATATCGCCAAAATCTGATATATTTTCCCCGTTTGAGACGCCCGCCCATAGCTCAGCTGGTAGAGCACTCGCCTCTTAAGCGATTGGTCGTTGGTTCGAATCCAACTGGGCGGACAAGGCAGTTCCGAGCGTTGGGTCCTTCGTCAATGCCGGGGTGGCGAAATTGGTAGACGCGCATGCCTTAGGAGCATGTGGAGCAATCTATGGAGGTTCGAGTCCTCTCCCCGGCACCTTGACTTATCAATCTTCTTGATATATAATCCCGACAAATATAGTTCGGCTGTCTTTTGTCAGACAACCTTTTGATAACCGAATAAACTCAACAATAATGGCCACCGTCCGAACGGAGGCCACAACCAAGAAAGGAGGGGCGTCATGCAGACGTCGCCCAAGAAAATCTCGCTACGCGACCTTTTCAGGAAGGTGGGAAGCCTCCAGCGCTTGTCCAAGCTGAGGGACGGCAGTCTTTCCAGAGGGCTGATCCGGCTCAGTGTCAAGATCACCAGGCTCGGAAGGGACTGCAAAAGCCTTTTCTGGAGATGGTCGTTCCTCAATCGCAGGGTGACTTTGCTCGAGGAAGCCTCGCAAGCAACGGCCCCCGTTCCGGCACCGGCAGTGCCGGCGGCAACGCCGGCCGCGGCGGGAGCGGCAGTGGTTCCGGGGCCTGCTCCGGTCGAGCCTGAAGGCAGACCGGAGGCCAATAAGACCCGGAGCCTATTCAAGGACAATATGACATACGAAGGCATCTTGCATCGTATCGCCCTCGCCGGCGGAGTCGGCCTGCTGCTCTACGGCTTCGTCTTCATGGCCTCGAAGATGCCAGCGCTGTTCCAACCTGTCCAACAGAGCCTGGAGGTCTGGACCGCCAAACGATCGGCAGCTGCCGACGCGGATAACGCCAAGGCGGCTTACGTGGAGACGCTCAACTCCATCCAGACTGCTTACAAAGCCAGTCAGGCGGCGCTCGTCGACGCGCTGAACCAGTCGAAGCAGGGACTTGAAAAGAAGACATGGGGAGACAAAGAGCCGGCAGCCAAGACCGAGGCCTCCTCCTCCGTGACGAAAGTGACTACGAACGTGACGATCGTCGACGAGTCGCCCAAGGTCCCGAGCGCCGAAAACCCTCCGGCACAAGCGCCGGAAGCGGTATGGTACGTGGAGTCATATCCGCAACAAGACCGGGAGGTCTATTACTACGAAGATCCGTACGGATATGTCGAATACGGCTGGTGGTGGGACGGCTGGGGCCACGTATGGCGTCTGTCCAACCACTACGTCCGGCGCGGCAACGGCGCGCCGAACGGATTCCACGGCAATCGCGGCGGCCAGCCGCCAAGCCATATCGGCCGAAGACCTGACACCGGCCAGGCGCCTCACGGTCGCGGGACCGATCGAGGCCACAGATGATCCGAGGCCTACCCAGGCCACGGATCGAATACCCCGCAGGAACCAGGTTCCTGCGGGGGTTTTATTTATTTGACTTTAAGTTTTAAATATGATACAATCGCAGACAAAGGAGGTACCATGACTACTTCATACGCAAGAATCGACTACGTAAGGATCGACGACGGAGACCCTTTGGAGGTCAGGGTCCGTCGGCTGAGCGGAGTGGTGGCTCAGTGGATGAGGTGCGGCAAGCCATTCAATGCCGCTTTCGATAAGACGAATGAAGGGTATCAGAACCGATTCGGAGAAGACATGAGGAGGATGGTCGCTCGTTACCTTCGCTCCGGCACGATCAGCGGCAAGTCTGAAGGCAAACAGCTTTCTCTTCCGCTCACCTCTCATCAGGGCCCCGCTTAGGCCGGGCCCTTTTTATTTCCCCGCGAGCGTCGTCTCGATGTCGGACTTTATCTCCGCATACGGCGCCGCTCCCGTGACCAGGAGCTTCCCTATCACCATGGCCGGCGTGCCGTTCACGCCGAAGCTCGCGGCCTCGGTCTTGTCGGCATCCATCTCTTTCTGATACGTCGCAGCGTTCTGATCCGCCAAGGCCAGAGCCTTGGCCGCGTCGGCCTGTCCCAGGACCGAGACTGTGATCGACTGGATCTTCGCTTGGGTAGCCCAGCCGCTTCCCTCCTGTCCTTGGTTATCGAAGATGGCCTTGTGCCAGGCATAGAACTTATCCGGGGCCGCTTCCCAGACGGCGCGCGAGACCTTGCCCAGAGTCTGTGAGTCCGGACCGAGGAACTGGAAATCCTTGAAGATGATCCTGGCCTTGCCCGTATCCACGTAATCCTTGAGGAGCTCGGTCATGGATGTCTCTTCATTCTGCTTGCAGAACGGGCACTGATAATCGTACCAGTAGGCTATGATGACCGGGGCGCTCTTCTCTCCTATGAACGGCTCGCCCTGGGCGTTGACCTTGGAAGAATCCACCGGCGGCTGGACTCTTTGTTGGACAGCGTTGTTCGGTGCGGCCGTCGGCGCGGTCGAGTATTTCCCTCCTGAGAGCATGATGGCGCCGGCTATGACGAACGAACCGATGATGATGGCGATCGGCACGGAATATTTCGACGGCTGCTCGGAGCGCTGGTCCATGTTCGTTTTTGGGATGATTCTGCCGGTCAAATAATGGCGGAAGTATAACACCCGAGCGAAGGCCTCGGCTAGCTTGACATTGCAGTCAAAAAATGATACCATTTCAGGCAGCGGAATTGTTGTGCGCCCGCTCGGACGCACGTTGACAATTTAACCAGAAACCAGAGCTTCCCTGCTTGCGGGGGCGGTTCGCAACTGAAAGGATTTATGAAAAAGCTGCTGATAATGTTAGGGATATTGTCGTGGATCGGATCCCTGATCTCGGCCGGCATCTTCATGATCGTCGTCCTGCACTCGCGGGCGGGGATCGTGGTGGGCGGCCTGGGGTTCGTCGCCATCGCCTTGGGCTGGACCAATCTCTCCCCCGATCCGTTGGAGCTCGGCATGCTCACCTGCTGGGGCAGAGCCGTGAAGACCGGCCGGAAGACTCCGAAGGAAGACACCAGGAAGACCATAGCCCTGCGCGGCAAGGTCATCCTGGCGGATTACTTCCCGTTCTTCATCGGCGTCAAGCCCATCGACATGACGAGCAAGGAATGGGTCTTCAACATGATAATCCTGACCGTGGAGGACACGGTCGACGACAGGGGCAACCAACGGTCGGTGGCGGTGCCGGTGAGAGTCCATATCCCCGCCCGGCCTGACAAGGAACATCTGAATTCATACATTCAGAGCGGCCGCGATCTGGACAAGATCAAGGAACTCATGGGGGGCATCCCCTACCGCGAGGTCCAAAGGCTGGTCAAGACCATGGAAGGCGCGGACCATAAAGCCGGCCTGAACTTCATCGAGCTGGTCCAGCACGGCGACTTGATCTCGAGAGAGCTCGAGAAGCATCTGAAGGGCGACGGCGACCATAAGGGAGTGCTCGAGGAAAGATCATTCGGGGTCGAATGCCAGGGCGTGCAGATCGAAGCCACCATCCCCGAAAAGATAAACCAGAGCATGACCGACGCCGTCAGCATCGTCTACGAGACCGACGCGCGAGCGACGGAATCCAAGGGCGATATCGCCACGGCAAAGCTCTTCATGACGGAGCTCGGCCTCGACGAGCAGGCTGCCTGGAATGCCGCGGTCGAAGCGCGCCTCGTCAGGGACGAGCACGTCAACCGTCTGCAGATCGAGAGCAAGGGCGAACACCCGGTCAGCGGAATCGTCCTTCGCGACACCATCGTGAACATGGCCCAAGGGGGCAATAAAGGAGGCAAATCATGAACAAGAAGCGCAAATGGCTGACTGTATTGATAGGCTTCGGGTCGCTCATCGTTCTGTACTTCTTGGCCAACCCACCGACGCTGCACGGATCCGGCCCAAGGGCCGGAGACGACGGCAGCCGGGGCCGGACCTCCTATACCAAGACCTTCTGGGTGAGGGAGATGCCGGATCACCCTTGGGTATACGTCGAGATCAAGGACGGCTGGACGATGACCGACGATTGGGGTTCGGCTCCCGTCGACCTTCGGGTATACAGGGGAACGGACAGATCGCTCCCTCCGACCGAATACATCCTGCCCCGGCCTTATCAGGATCGCGGCAAGGGGATCTGGAAAAAGGGATATCGGCTCAACCGGGAAAAAACCGGATACGCCGAGGTCACTTGCACCTTCAAGAAGGATGACACCTGAGGACGGCGCTTGACGTCCAAGGGCCGCGGAGACGAACTCTCCTGCGGCCCTTTTTTTATTTCCCAGGTTTTCGCTTGCCTGGGCTCAAAGCGACTTGACCGTGTTGGCGACGATATTGATGATGCCCCAGGCCGAGAACATGATGAACATGCCGATTATGCCGCTCAAGATGCTCCATCTTCCCCGCTTGTGGGCCTCCGCGTCCGTTTCGTGAGTGATCATCTGGACGACCCCGTAGGCGAAGACGACGAAGGCCACGGCGAAAGCCAGCCACACCAGCGGATTGACCACGTTGGTGATGATCGGGTTTATGGCCTTGAAGAACGGGGAAGCCACGCTGGCTATTCGGTCACTGGACTATCGGCGGATTGGGATTGACCGGGTAGTTCTGGACCGGCGCCTGGGTATTGGTGCTGAACGTGCCGGTCAGGATGTTGACCAGGCCCCAGATGGACAGGATGACGAACAGGCCGACGACGCCCCAAAGGATGGCCTTGCCGCTCTCGCCGCGCTTCTCCGGATTGTCGGCGTGGATGATGAAAGAGACGACGTTCCAGATGATCCAGATGACCGCGAGCGAGATCAGGATGCCGATCACGGTATTGCCGATGCCGGTCAGCTTCTGGGTCAGCGAGTTGACGTCAGTGATCGGCTGGGCGGCGAAGGCGACCGACGGGGTCAGGACCGCGAGCGATGCTATGAGCTTTTTCATGATAATGCTGATGGATGATTGGTTAATGACGACTGTTAAAATCACTTGTAGCCATCCGGATTATAGCCGATATCGCCTCTAAAAAGAAGCGCTGGCTGTGGATTACTGGAATGGCGATACCGGAGGCGTCATGATCAGGCTGTTCGCGTCCCTCGAAGATCGCCATTGATTCTGGGCATTTCCCAGTCCAAAAGTGCGCCCGAAGATGTTGATGATGCCCCAGATGGACAGGATGACGGCTAGACCGACGATGCCCCAAAGGACGGAAGCCCGGTGAACGGCCCGGTTCTCCCCGCTCGCCATGATGAAACGCACGACGGAGACGACTATCCAGATGACCGCGAGCGAGACGAGCAGAATGGTCACGGCGTTGCCGATCCCATTCAGCTTGTAGAACAGTGAATTGACGTCCGTGACTTGCATCATGATAGTGTGTATCGGTTATGGTCGATCATAATATTTCATTGCTGCGGGAAGAGATTGACGAAGCTGCTCCAGCTCTTTTGCTGGTTGCCGGCGTTCCCCAGACCGAAGGTGCTGCCGAGGATGTTGATGATGCCCCAGATGGACAGGATGACGAAAAAGCCGATGATGCTGTACATGACGTATAGTCCGGCTTGTTTGCGCTCCTCGTTGGGCCTGATGTAATACTTGATCACGTACCACACGAACATGACGATGGCCACCGCCATCAGCAAGCTCAAGGCCAGGTTCAGGTACGCGATGACCTGGCTCACGACATAGCATAATGTCTTCGGATCACAATTGAGAGCGACGGGGGTTTGAGCTTGAACCACGGTCGGCAAGATGAACGGGAGGACGGAGGCAAACACGATGAGCTTTTTCTTCATGGTTATGTTTTTAAACGGCTGTTAATCGGCCAAGAGGTCTCACGGCTTATTGAGGGCGTTATTGGCGCTATTCAGGATATTCTGGTTGACCGCGCCTGTCGAGCCTAGGGTGTTTATGACGACCGAGACGATGATCCTGGCGCCGATCACGATGGCCGCCCCGATGACGATCCACAGGAGCCAGTTTTTCAGCACTTTCATGCGTTCGGGGTTGCCCCTGGCCAGGACGAATTGCAGGCCGACCCAGACTAGCATCAGGACGGCGAACAGGACGGCCACATATGAGAATATCTGCAGGAAGCCGTTGATGAGGTCGCCGACGGTCGTGAATTGCAGAGGGTTTTGAAGGGAGAAGGTGCCGCTCGGGTTCCCCGATTGGATATCGGCGTTCGCGGATTGAGCAGCCCCGACGAGCAAAACGGCCAGAGCCAAGGTATAAATGAGATTCTTCATCGGGATGTTCTTCATGTGATTACGAGCCGCCGAGATACGTCGCGGCGTTCCCGGTCAGCCAAGAGAGGATCTGATAGACGATGAACCAGGCGGTCAGCATCAGTATAAACCCCCAGAAGACCTTTGGAAATATGCCCTTGGCCTTGGCCAGATTCGGCTGGGTGCCGGTTATGTAGAGATAGCCGGCGTAAGCGAAGCCTATCAAGGCTCCGAGTGTGCCGAGGATTATCATGACGTTGATCAGGTATTGGGCCTCTATCATGAGATGCTGGAAGTCACAAGGGACGTAGTCAGTTGTCGGCGGCGGGACGTTCGCCGGCAGAGCCGGTCCATCGCAGATGACGAGACGGAAGCTGGCGTTGTTTATGTTGGCTTCCGGCACCTGGGCCAGGACGGTCGGCGCGGCGAACGGACCGAGAAGGACGAGAAGCGATGCGATGAAGAGAGCGTGTTTCATGATTTTAGGCGTTATTGTCCGGTGGCTTGCCGCAGCACGGCGTCATACTGGTTCCCCGCGTCCGAGACCGCCTGACTGGCCGATCTCTGGCCGGAGACGACGGCTTGGACCATGGAGCCGAAGATCTGGCCGGACTTCGCCGGGTCGGCGTCGAGCCAGGTCCTCGAGATGAGCGCCGCTTGGTTGAAAATGGTGATGTATTGATCGGTCGAGCCGCTGGCGATCACGTCGCGAGAGACCGACGGCAGATACATGGCGTCGGAGACCTTGACCAGATATTGCGGCATCGTCAAGGTCGAGATGATCTCGTATGCGGCATTATTGTTGGGCGAGGCCTTGACCAAGGAGAAGCCGTAGAGCTTGCCGTAGACCGCCGTCGTGCCGCCTGAACGGGCCTCGGGCAGGGCTGTCACGTCGAAATTCAGATTGGGATTCTTGGACCGGATGTCCGCGAGCTCAGAAGCGAAGCCGAAATAAGTGGCCAGACTGCCGGCCAGGAAAGCCGTCTTGGAATCCGGCCAGCTCCGATTCCACGAGTAATAATCGCTCGTCGGATCGACGAAGCCGGCGAAGAATTGCAGAGCCGGGGTCGGATCGGCCTTGGCGGAGGTCTTAAGGGCGCTCGAGACGCTGCCGTCCGACGCCTGGACCGTGATGGGATTGCCGAGCTGGAGGAAGAGCGAGCCGAGGAGCTCACGGGCGTTCACCACGTTGGTGAAATCACCCATGGCCACGGCGCTCCTCGTCACCGTGCCATTCTCGTTCTTAACGGTGATCTTCTTGATGGCGTTCGCGAAATCGTCCCAGTACTTGGGCGGCGAGGCGATGCCGGCGGCGTCGAACATGTCGCGATCCCAGTACATGACTATCGGGTCGACGGCGAACGGCACGGCCATGACGCCGTTTGAACCGAGATAGACGAAGCTCTCGTCGATGTAGGCGCTCTTGAACGAAGCCTGCGGCAGGGCCGAGTACGGGATGGGCACGAGCTTGTCTTCGGCCGGCAGGATCATGTCGGCCGGTATGAGGACGGCATCCGGGCCGGCCCCCCGCGCCAGGGCCGAGATGAAATCCTGCAGGAAGGCGTCCGGCGATTCCTGGACGTATTTGACCGAGATCGGCGAGGATAGAGAGTTGCCCACTTGGATGACATACTGGTCGAAGACGTCCTTCGGGAACGTGCCCCAGACGGTGATCGTCGGCAGCTGGCTACCGGAGCTGGAACCTTTGTAGGTGGCGAAGGCCGCCACCCCGGCCGCGATGAAGAGGATGAAGACTATGAATATGATGAGTTGGAATTTCGAGGTTTTCATCGGTCAATTCCTGACAAATACGAGCCCGTAATGGTGGTCTCCCGCTCCGAAAGACTGTTCGAGCCCGAAGCCGTTCTTCTCGAAAAGCGTCTGGGCCTTTTGAGCCGGCACGATGGTCTTGGGGCTCAAGGCGCTGGCCCCGCTCCAGTCGATGAGGAGGACCTTGCCGCCGGGCTTCAGAGCGCGCTTTATCTCCAAGACGAAATCGTCCGGCTTGGCTATCTGAAAGAGGATGTTCGAGGCGATGACCCGGTCCGCCAGACCATCCCTCAATCTGAGCCCGCCGATCTTCTCGGCGTTGCCCCAGATGACTTCGATGTTGCGGATGCCGTGCGAGGCCGCAACCCCCCGCAGGCGCTCGAGGAGCTCTTTCTGAACGTCCACGGCGTAGACCCGGCCGGTCGCGCCGACCATCTTGGCCGCCTCCATGGAATAGAAGCCGGAGCCGGCCCCCAGATCGACGACTTTCATGCCGTCCGCAAGGCCTAATTTCGCCAGATTCGCGGCTGGATCCGAAAACATGACCATATCATTTTACCACGTTTGAAGGGCCGGCCTGTCTCGGCCGGTGGGGACAAAAATGCTGTGCTTCAATCGGCTGGCTGCGTGGTACGATGTTGGAACCTTGCTAGGAGACTAGACTTGCCTTGGAAAGGAGGGTGTCAATTTCAGCTCTACGTTCAACATTCTTTAATGCTCTCGAGTACAGTGGGTTATCTCGATCATTCACAATATATTTCCATCCCTCCGTAGAATCGACGAACTCTTTTGCAAAGTCAGTCCCAAAATCCAAAAAACCGGTGAGTACTACATCTATATATGACTGAGGGATGGGATGTTCAGCGTCAGGATCTTTTGGATCAATCGCGACATATGTCCAGAAGGTTCCACTCGAACTTTTATTATTGAGAAGATTTACATTCGCCACTGGTAATTCAATTCTTTTATATTTCGATGGGATCTCCCTTTCATCGTACCTTGCTAATTCCTGCTCTGGCACAGACACGATTACTCCATTACAAATAGCGCCCGGCTCTTATGTGGCGCCAAGTACTGTTTTATCAGTGACTTGGACATTCCACCCGCGTCTTATTCCGCGCACTCGTACTGGGCCGATCAGTGCTGATTTACCGGTAAGTCCGCGACTTTCTTTGTTCACGAGACTTCCATAACCAAAGATATAATTGTTCATTTTATTGGCTGGCTGCGTGGTACGATGTCGGAACTATAATTGACCTGAAACAACTCAATTAAGCTTCCTGGGACGAACTACCTTTCTGCAATTTTTACTGTCGCATTTACATTCAAATCCTAACAATGAACCTCCCCGATCATAATCTCCTGTAATCTCCTCGCCTTTCTTGATATCTCTAAGAGCGTAGTCAAGACCGTTTTCATTTATAGTATTAGGATCACAAGAATGATTCATGTAACGTTCTGGTTCTGAGATTAGAAGATATTTCCCGTTGCACAAGGCAACATACTTTTTTTCTCCCTCTGGCAGATCTGAAATTTCCTCTTCAGAAAGAAATCTATTTTCTTTATTCCAACCTAACACCAGCTCTCCTTTCTTGAAATCTCGCAGAGCAAAGATTCCGCGGCCTTTCACTCCGGCATCTTTAATGGTTACTCCTTTAAGCGCATCTGCATTCATGTGCTAGCTGGCTGGTTTGGACTCGGACTGAATCACCCTCGCGGCCTAACGTTTATATGCAAATCAAGCTCGCCAGCGAATCGCCCTCGCGGAGCTTCATGACCCGGACACCCTGGGTGGCGCGAGAGAGAGTGGGTATCTCCTTTAGATCGACGCGGATGACTTGGGACTTCTTGGACATGGCCACGATTTCCTGGTCGAGATCGGTCACGACCTTGGCGGCCATCAGAGAGCCGGTCTTCCCCGTCACGTTCATGGTCAGAATGCCGGAGCCGCCGCGATTCTGGACCTTGTATTCAGAGAGCTTGGTCTTCTTGCCGTAGCCGTTCGCCCCCATGACGAAAAGGCACGGGTTCTTGGCTTCTTTCCCGACGATGTCTGCCGAGATGACGCGGTCGCTCTTCCCCAGGCGGACGACGCGCACGCCGGCGGCATTGCGGCCCATTTGGCGCACGTCGCTTTCTTTGAAATGGATGGATTGGCCTTCTTTGGTCGCTATCACGACCTCGTCAGGCTTGGAGACGAAAGAGGCCGATATCAATTCGTCGCCCTTGTCGAGAGTGATGGCGATGAGCCCCGAGCGGCGGACGTCCTTGAAATGCTCTGCGGCGGTCTTCTTGCCGGTGCCGTTCTTGGTCACCATCATGAGAGATAGTCCCTCGGCTTCTTTCTTGTTCTTGGGCATGGGCAGGATGGAGGTCACGCGCTCACCGTCCGCGAGCGACAGGAAATTCATGATCGACTTGCCCTTGGTCGCCCGCTTGCCTTCCGGGATCTCGTACATCTTGATCTGGTAGGCCTTGCCTTTGTCCGTGAAGAAGAGCAAGTCGTTGTGGGTGGTAGCGAAGATGAGATGCGAGATGAAGTCCTCCTCCTTGGTGTCGAGATCAACCACCCCGACGCCGCCGCGCCTCTGTTTGCGATATTCGCCAGGGTCGGTGCGCTTGATATAGCCGCCTTTCGTAAGGACCAGCACCGATTCCTCGTCGGCGATCAGGTCTTCGGGGTTGAACTCTTTGACGCCGTGCTTCACTATCTTGGTCCGGCGGTCGTCTCCGTACTTCCCTCTTATCTCGGCAAGCTCTGTTTTGATGATCGTGCGAACTCGTTTTTCGCTGCCGAGGATGCTCTTCAGGTCTTCGATCAGCGTTTGGACTTCCTTGAGCTCGTCGAGGACCTTCTTGCGCTCCAAGCCGGCGAGCTTGACGAGCTTCATCTCCAGGATGGCCGTGGCTTGCAAATCGCTGAATTTGAACTTCTTCACGAGCCCGGCGTGGGCTTCGGTCGCGTCCTTGGCGGCGCGGATCAATTTTATGATCTCATCGATATGGTCGAGAGCCTTCTTCAGGCCGACTAGGATGTGCTCGCGCGCTTCCGCCGTGGCGAGATCGAACTTGGTGCGGCGGCGGATGACCTCGATCCTGTGGGCGATGAATTCCTGGAGGATGGATTTGAGACCCAGGGTCTGCGGCACGCCGCCGACCAGGGCCACAGTGTTCATATGGAAAGTCTCTTCGAGCTGGGTGTGCTTGTAGAGAAGATTCAGGACCTTCTCCGGATATGAGCCCTGTTTCAGGTCGATCACGATGCGCATCTCCTTGTCAGACTCGTCGCGCAGGCTTTTGACGCCTTCGATCACCTTCCCGTGCACCAGGTCGGCGATCTTCATGATGAGCTCGCTCTTGTTCACCCGGAACGGGATCGAAGTGATGACGATCTGATACTGGCCTTTCTTGTCTTCGGTGATCTCGGCCTCGCCGCGCACCATCATGCCGCCGCGGCCAGTGGCATAGGCATGATGGATGTCTTTCTCGCCATAGATGACGGCGCCCAAAGGAAAATCGGGGCCTTTGATGAATTGGAGTAGATCCTCAGTAGCGGCATCCTTATTGTCCACCAGGTGGACAGTGGCATCCACGACCTCGCGTAAATTGTGCGGAGCGATGTTGGTGGCCATGCCGACGGCGATGCCTAAGGTACCGTTCAATAAGAGGTTCGGCACCGAAGTCGGCAGGACCGACGGCTCCTTCTTGGTACCGTCGTAGTTCGGTCTGAATTCGACGGTATCCTTGTCTATGTCGCGCAGTAATTCGGAAGACAGGCGCGACATGCGAGCCTCGGTGTAGCGCATAGCCGCGGCCGGGTCGCCGTCTACCGTGCCGAAATTGCCCTGGCCCTGGATCAAGGGATAACGCATGGTGAAATCCTGGGCCATCTTGACCAGGGATTCATATATGGCAGCATCGCCGTGCGGGTGGTAATTGCCCATGGTATCGGAGACAGGGACAGCCGACTTGCGGAATTTGGCCTGGAATGTGAGGCCCTTCTCGTGCATGGCATACAGGATGCGGCGATGGACCGGCTTCAGGCCGTCGCGGACGTCGGGCAGGGCGCGGTCGGTGATGACCGACATGGCGTAGTCGAGAAAAGACTCGCGCATCTCGGTCGAGATGTTGCGAGCGACAATGCCGGCTGGAACCGGCTTGTTTTGGGGCTCGTTATGGTCGGATCTCTTCGCCATTCGTCCTTATAGTATAGCAAAAATCGGCCTTTTCCGCAACCGTTTCTGAGGCCGAATTTGAGGGAAAAATCACCTGCTGCCCGGCAGGACTTCGACAGTCGAATAGGTTATCTTCTTCGGTCCGACGATCATGTTCCAGACGTCGCCGGTGAAGGCACCGACGCCGGCTACCAGCGACTGCGCCGGCGAACTGGTCTTTTGGATGGCGGCGGAGACTGCCTGTCTGGCCGAGATCTGGGTTATGGTCATCGAAGATATCCAGAAAAGGAATATGACCGCCGTCAGGCCGGCCGACCACCAAAGGGCGATCTTCCGGCGCTCATGCTCGGGCCTTGCGCGCAGCTCTTCCAGATAGGCTTGGAGATTCATGGTAGATATTCTGGAGCATACCACTCAAATGATATATATGCAAGGGCCAGCTCTCATTCTTTCTGCAATACGACCACCTCGGCCTCCTTCCCTTCCAGGTCTTTCTTTTTGAGGGTCAGCCTGGTCTCGGGCTTGGGGCTCTCGCCGGCTTCCTTGAGGAAAGCCTTGAGTGAATCCCTGCCACCCAGATCCCCGTAATGCATGGGGATCATGACCTTCGGCCCGATCGAGACCGCCAGCTTGTAAGCCCGGGCCGGGTCCAAGACGCCGCCGCCTCCGATCGGCACGAATAGGATATCCACCTCGTCGATGGCTTCGTCGGTCTCCTTCGGCAACTCCGATTGATCGACAGCGCCGAGATAGCAGATGTTCATGCCTTCGAGCGCCACCGTGTAGACGGTATTGACGCGCTTCTCGCCGTCATATCCTGACTCGGACGGTAGGCCTTTGATGAACACTCCCCTTATCTCGTACTCGCCTGGACCGGTCACGGCGAAGGCCTTCTTGTCCCCGAACGAGACCTGGTCGATGCCGTTCATGTCCGGGTGATTCAAGCTCGAGAGGACGATGTCCGCGCCGAACTTGGACGTCGGGAGCTTCGAGTCTTTGGAGATCGGATTGAAGGCCAGCGTGATCTCGCCGAATTGGACCTTCATGAATTCGCCGCCGAGGTAAGTGATGATCATGCTCTTGGCTGGTAATTTATCACACCGCGTGCTATATTACCAACCTGCGGCATGGGCCGTTTTTAGTCAGTTCCAAGCGTGAGATTAACAAGTCCGCGTCATCCCGCAATCTTCCGGCTCCGGGGCCGTCCCTTGGCCGAGCATTAACAGACTAAAAAGCGGGGCGCGGAGGCCAGTCATGTTCAAAAGATTAAAAGAGACTTTGACCGGGACCAAGAGCCCGGGTCCCGACACGGAAGGCCTGGTCCCGAAGAAACAGACCGGGAAGCATCCCGAAGAGACAGCCGGAGAACAAACGAATAAAAAGGCCGAGAAGAAGGCCGGGAAGGCCGCCGGAACGATCGGCAAGAAGAACGGCGAGCTTGAGCTCTCCGACGCCCAAAAAGCCAGCGCCATGGCGCCTTTCATCACGGCCATGAAGAATCCGCCTCAAGTGGGCGACCTCGTCGAGGGGCCGGTCATCGCGGTGGACAAGGCCTCGGTCTACGTGGACCTCGCGCCTTTCGGCACCGGCATCATATACGGCCGCGAATACATCGTGGCCCGCGACGTCATCAAGAAGGTGAATGTCGGCGACGTCGTGGCCGCCAAGATCGTCGATGACGCCCACAAAGACGGCTATTACGAGCTGTCCTTGAAAGAGGCCAGGCAAGCCCTGATCTGGAGCGAGGCCGAAGCGGCCATCAAGGAGAAGCGCGTCCTCGACCTCCTCGTCAAAGAAGCGAACAAGGGCGGCCTGCTCATGGAATGGCAGGGCATCGTCGGCTTCCTGCCGGCTTCCCAGCTGAAGACCGACCATTATCCGCGGGTCTCCGACGGCGACAAGGATAAAATCCTGGAAGAGCTCCGGAAACTGGTCGGGGAGCGCCTCCAGGTCTCGATCATCACCGCCGACCCGAAGGAAGGCAAGCTCATCTTCTCCGAGAAGGGCCTGGAGCACAAAGAGAAGGAGAAGATCGTCAGCAAATACGAGATCGGCGACGAAGTCGAGGGCGTGGTCACGGGCGCGGTCGATTTCGGCGTCTTCGTCAAGCTGGAAGAGGGCCTCGAGGGCCTGGTCCACATCTCGGAGATCGACTGGGGTCTGGTGGACGATCCGCGCAACTTCGTCAAGACCGGTCAGAAGATCAAGGCCAAGATCATCGAGATCAAGGACGGCAAGGTGTCCCTCTCCATCAAGCAGCTCCGGCCCAATCCCTGGATCGAGGCCGGCAAGAAGTACAAGAAGGACATGCCTGTCTCCGGCGTGATCATCAAGTTCAACAAGCACGGCGCCCTGGCCTCGATCGAGGAGGGCGTGGCCGGCCTGGTGCACGTCTCCGAATTCGGCTCCGAAGAGAAGCTCCGAAAGGTCCTGGAGCTCGGCAAGACCTATCCCTTCAAGATCGCCCTTTTCGACCCGAAAGAGCAGAAGATGGCCCTGGCGTACGCTGGGGAGAAGAGCTAGGAAACAAACACATACCTAAAAGAACCCCACTTAAGCGAGAGTTCTAGCTGAAGAAAAACATTCCCAGTGGGCTCCCGCTGGGAATGTTCTTTTAGGTATGTGTTTGTTTTCTTATCAGACTACGCTTGATTGAACACGCTCATAGCCTTTTCCCTGCCCTCTTTGACGATCATTTCGACGGCTTCGGCGGCTCTCTTGGCGACTTTCTTGATGGTTTTTAATTCATCCGGCTTGAACTTACCCAGTATGAACTTATTGATCTTTTCGTCGCCGTGCGGCACTTTGGCTTCGCCTTTCGAATTCGCGGGAGCCGTGCCGATCCGGATGCGCGTGAAGGCTTCGGTCTTCACGGCCTTGATGACCGAATCGAGGCCGCGATGGCCGCCGGCGCTCTTATTGAAAGATATCTTCATGCGGCCTAGCGGCAACTGGAAATCATCGTAGATGACGACGAGCTTCTCGGCGGCCTTCTCATTCTTGATGAGCTTCCCGATGGCCTTGCCGGAATTGTTCATGAAGGTGTCCGGGGCCACGAGCGTCGCTTTCTCCTTGCCGATCTTTACTTCCGAGACTAGCGCATTCAGCTTCTTATCTGGTTCGAACTCGCCGTCCCACTCTTTGCGGATGTGGTCGAGGATGATCCGCCCGCTGTTGTGGCGGGTGCCTTCGTATTCCTTTCCGGGATTGCCGAGGCCGGCGATCGTGAACATCATGCCGCATGATTATAAACGGGTGAAAAACTTGCGTCAATCGGCCAGCCGTATTAGAATGGCCGCACTATGGATGGCGAGAAAAGAAGCGGATTCTGGAACGGGGTCCGTGAATGGGCTAGGATCATCGTCATCGCCCTCGTCATCGCTCTGCCCATCCGTTTCTTCGTCGTCGAGCCGTTCGTGGTGAACGGCGCCTCGATGGATCCGACCTTCTCTTCCGGCCAATTCCTGCTCGTCGACCGCCTGACCTACCGCTTCGAACCGCCCAAAAGGGGCGACGTCATCGTCTTCGAATATCCGGACGACCCCTCGGTCTACTATATCAAGCGCATCGTCGGCCTGCCGGGCGAGAAAGTGTCCTTGAAGGACGGCAGGGTCGGCATCGCTCCGGCCGGGACGTCGACGGCCGTCTTTCTCGACGAGCCGTACGTCGAAGCCGCTCACGCCTCGCACGACACCGCTCCGGCCGTCATCTTGGGTTCGACACAATATTTCGTCATGGGAGACAACCGCGCCCAGAGTTCTGATTCCCGCGTCTGGGGGCCGCTTCCCGCCGATCTCATCATCGGCCGGCCGGTCATCCGCCTGATGCCGCTTACGGAGATCGCCGTCATGCCAGGACAAATCGATGAGACAAGCGCCAAATAAGATCACGAAATTCATGCCGGTCGAGCATCTCGACAGGATAGGCGAAACGGCCGTCTATTACGGCTTCACCCCGGTGAAGAGCCCGGCCATAACCAAGGCCGATTTGGACGCCGCGCGCAGCATAACCGGGGCGGATTTCGTGGACGACGAGACCGAGCGCCACGCCAGGCTGCCGCTCCGGGTCGAAGAGAAGATCGCCTTGATCCGCACGTATCTTGAAGACGGTTGGAGCGACCGGCCGCAGCCGGTCCAGATCTACCTGAAAGACCGCTGCCGCCGCGCCGCCGGAGCCCCGGCGGCCGGGAAGAAGAGCGGCTGCCACCGCTACGCCGATTTGGAGATCCTCGGCAATTCCGGGCCGATCGCCGAGGCCACCCTGATCCAAGCCGGACGGGCCATGCTCGCCGAGGAAGGTTACAAAGACATCGCCGTCGAGATAAGCTCGATCGGCGACCGCGATTCCCTGGCCCGCTTCACGAGAGAACTCGTCGACTACTACCGGAAGAATATAAACGGTATGACGCCGGAGTGCCGCCAGATCCTGAAGCGCGATCCCTTCGAGCTCTTATCGTCGCACGACGGATCGTGCAAGGAACTGAACGCCGGCGCCCCGCATTCTATAGATTTCCTCTCCGAAGGCAGCCGGCGGCATCTCGAAGAGGTCCTAGAATACCTGGAAGCCTTGGCGGTGCCCTACGTCCTGAATAACGGCCTCATAGGCAACCGTTCGTACTGCACGGAGACCATCTTCACCCTGATAGACGCCGACAAGGGCCGGGCCAAGGATCGCCAGCACATCCTCGGCGTCGGCGTGCGCTACAACGGCCTGGCCAAACGGCTCGAGATGAAAAAAGACATCCAGGGGATCGGCCTGTCGCTACTCATCAAGGGCCGGGCCGCGAGATTGCGCGACAACATGAGGAAGATAAAGCGCCCGATCGCCTCGTTCGTCCAGCTCGGCACGGAATCCAAGCTCATCTCCCTTCGGGTGGTGGAGAGCCTGCACCAGGCCAAGATCCCGCTCTATCTGTCGCTTTCCAAAGACCGGCTCGGCGCCCAGGTTTCGACCGTCGAGAAGTACCACACTCCTTACGTCATCGTCATGGGCAAAAAAGAGGCCATGGACAAGACGGCCATCGTCCGGCGCACCGACACCTATTCGCAAGACATCGTTCCTCTCTCAGACCTGCCGTCATACATGAAAAGAGCGGAGAGGGCTTACTGGAAGAAATAGGCCGTCCGTTGCGCGTCCCGCCGGCATGTGTTAATCTTCCCCGCATGATAAACGTGGAGATAACTCGCGCTCCCGGCGAGAGCGCCCTCAGCACCATCCGCCGCTTCAGCCGAAAGGTCCAGTCGGCCGGGGTCATCCCGCGCATGAGGAGCATCCGCTTCTCGAGCCGCAAGCAGTCTCCATACAAGGTCAAACAGAAGGCTCTGAAGCAGATCTCGAGGCGCAAGGCCATGGCTGAATTGGTCAAGCAGGGCAAGGCTCCGGCAAAACCGGAGCGGAGGTAAGCGGAGATGTCCGCTCATTTCGACATCATCAATCGAACGCGCGCGAGCATCCCTCGGGCGCGCTTTCGCGCCATCAAGGATTCCGTCCTCGGCTCCGATTACAGGCTCGATCTCGCTTTCATCGGCTCTGGAGACATCCGAAAGCTGAACCTGACATACCGGAACAAGGACGAAGCGACGGACGTCCTCTCTTTCCCGATATCCAGGACCGAAGGAGAGATATGCATCTCTCCGACCGAGGCCCGGAAGGAAGCAAGGAGGTTCGGGCGGTCATACGAGAATTTCGTCGCCCTCCTCTTTATCCACGGCTGCGTCCATTTGAAAGGATACGCCCATGGCGCTACAATGGAACGCATGGAAGCCCGGATCCGCAGGGCATTCAAGGTCTAAGCCCAAATGGCCCGAAACATCATCACAGGCATCGACGTCGGCACCGACTTCGTCAAGGTCGTCACATCTGATGCCAGGGAAAGGAACGAGAAGGGCCTACCGAGGGTCGTGGGAGCCGGCATCGCCGAATCCCGCGGCGTGCGCCACGGCTACGTCACCAACGTCCGCGACGTCGCCGACAGCATCCGCCGGGCCGTCCGGGGCGCCGAGGAGAAATCGGGCCTCAAGGTCAAGAAGGCCTTCGTCGGCGTCGGCGGCATCGGTCTGGGCAGCACGACCGTCGTGAGCTCCGTCATGACTTCCAGGGCCGACGCCGTGATCACCAGGCTCGATCTGGAAAAGCTCCGGGAACAGTGCGAGAAGGACATCCCCCGTAGCGCCATAGCCAACCGGCGGATCATATACGACATTCCCCTCGAATATAGGATAGACGGCGAGCCGTCTCTCGGGAATCCTCTGGGCCAGAGCGGCAATAAGATCGAACAGAAGACGCTCTTCATCACCTGCCTAGACCACCACGTGGCGGACTTGATCGCCGCCGTGAACGAGGCCGGCATCGAAGTCGAGGACGTCATGGTGGCGCCGATCGCCGCCGGCTTCGTGACCCTGTCCAAGGCCCAGAAAGTCGCCGGCTGCATCTTGGCCAACGTCGGCGCCGAGACCGTTTCCATCGCTGTCTTCGAGAATAACGTCCCGACCTCGCTAGAGGTCTTCCCCATCGGCTCGACCGACATAACGAACGACATCGCCCTGGGCCTCAAGGTGCCCCTGGAAGAGGCCGAGCAGATAAAGATCGGCGCCATCACCGGAGCATCCTTCCCGAGGAAGAAGCTGGAGGAGATAGTGGCCGCGCGCCTGTATGACATCTTCGAGCTCATCGAGACGCATCTCCGAAAGATCGGCCGCAATGGCCTCCTACCGGCTGGCATCGTCATAACGGGCGGCGGCTCCAGCCTGAATTCGATAGATGCCCTGGCCAAGGCGGCTCTGAAGCTGCCTTCCAGGATCGGCTCGATCGGAGCCCTGGACAGCAAATCGTCCTTCAAAGACGCCACCTGGGCGGTGGCCTACGGCCTGTGCATCTGGGGCCATCATACCGAAGAAGGGCCGGAGATCGACACGTCGGTCGAATTCCTGAGGAAGTCGTGGCGGGCCATCGGCCGCTGGTTCAAGCAGTTCCTGCCTTAGATATATCCCGATATGGTCTTACCCGGACATCTGGCTGGAGGTTATTTGGCGGCACGGGCAGTGCTGTTTTTCGCCAACGCGGTCCTTTCGCCCGTTCAAACAGCTAGCCTTCTCGCCATAGGGACGCTCGCCGGCGAAGCACCGGACATCGACCTTATATTCTTCTATTTCAATCAGAGGTCCGCGACCTCGAAGAAGATGGACAGCCATCGCTCTTACCCGACTCACGCGCCTTTTGCCTGGCTCCTCGCCTGCCTTGCGATCGTCCTTGGCGGCCATATCGCCGGCTCGTCCTTTATAGCGCTCGTCGGCTGGACTATCCTGGCCGGCTCCTGGTCTCATTTCGTCCTGGATTCCATGGAATACGGCATCCGCTGGCTGTGGCCGTTCACGAACAAGCGCTTCTGCCTGAAGGAAGTGCCTGAGTTCGTGACCGATAAACCGAGCGGCACTTTGTCATATTATTGGGCGCTCGTCACCACGACGTATCCGGGACAGATCACTTTCTACTTCGAGATAGCGATAATCCTCGTCGCCGTCTGGGTAGCGCTCCACTAGGCTTGCGCCGGGACGATAACTTGCTATGATACACCGCATACAATCTACCCAGAGCTAATCTCCCATCCATGCCAAAGATCTCGCCAGACATCGAAGCTTTTGCCCGCATCAAAGTCCTCGGCATAGGCGGTTCCGGCAATAATGCCGTGAACCACATGATCAACTGTAAGGTGAGAGGCGTGGACTTCATCGCCCTCAACACGGACTCCCAAGACCTGCACCGCTCTCTCACCAAGAAGTGCGTCCACATGGGCAAAAACATCACTCGCGGCCTCGGCACGGGCATGAATCCGGACCTCGGCCGCCGGGCCGCCGAGGAAGCCCGCGACGAGATCCAGGAGGCGGTCAAGGGCGCCGATATGGTCTTCCTGACCTGCGGCGAAGGCGGCGGCACCGGCTCTTCGGCAAGCCCCATAGTGGCGAGGATCGCCAAAGAGCTCGGCTGCCTTACGGTAGCCGTAGTCACCAAGCCGTTCTTCTTCGAAGGCCGCCAACGCTCGAGGATCGCCGAAGCCGGCCTTGAAGAGCTCCGCAAGGAAGTGGACGCCATCATCGTCATCCCGAATGACCGCCTGCTCTCGAATATCGACAAGACCACCACCGTCAAGAACGCCTTCGCCATGTGCGACGACATCCTACGGCACGCCGTCGAGGGCATCGCCGACCTCATCACCACTCCGGGGCTCGTCAACATCGACTTCGCCGACATCAGGACGGTCATGGAGAACGCCGGCTCGGCTCTGATGGGCATCGGCATGGCGACCGGCGAGAACCGCGCCACCGAGGCCGCCAGGGCCGCCATCAATTCTCCTCTCCTCGACGTCTCCATCGCCGGCGCCAAGGGCGTCTTGTTCTCGATAGCCGGCGGCGAGGACCTGACCATGTTCGAGATCCAGGACGCCGCCAAGGTCATCACCGAATCCATCGATCCGGAGGCCAAGATCATCTTCGGCACGGTCAGGAACGATAAGCTCCGGAAGAACGAGGTCAAGGTCACCGTCATAGCCACGGGCTTCCCGGAGGGCCATCCGGCCTCCGACAAGCCGCCGAGGTCCCTGGCCTCGGGGAGCGAGCCGTCCGTCGCTTCGTTGATGAGGGGCGCGGCCGAGAAAGGCAAGATCTACAATGCCATCGGCGACGGCAAGCGCGAGGCCGGAACAAACAAAACCGAACGTTCGGAGGCGAAGAAGGAGGCGAAGCCGGACGATGATGACGATTGGGGCGCCGTGCCGGCCTTCCTCAGGCGTTCGCGATTAAAATAGAAAGGACACGGCGAGCATGACTTACGACTTAGCTATCCTGGGTGGCGGACCGGCCGGCGCGGCTGCCGGCGTCTATGCCGCGAGGAAGCACCTGTCTACCGTTTTCATAACCAGAGACTGGAACGGCCAGAGCGCTGTCTCGGAAGGCATCGAGAATTGGATAGGCGAAGTCAAGATCACCGGCTTGGACCTCGCCAAGAAGCTCGAGAAGCATCTCAAGGCTTACGCCGGCGACGTCGTCCACATCAAAGAGGGCGAGTCTGTGACGGCCATCGAAAAAAGGGCCGATACTTTCAAAGTGAAGACCGACAAGGGCTCTTACGTCGTCCGTGCCGTCCTTGTCACGACCGGCTCGAGCCGCCGTAAATTGGAAGTCCCCGGCGCGGCCGAATACGACAATAAGGGGATAGTCTACTGCGCCTCTTGCGACGGACCGCTCTACGCCGATCAAGACGTGGCTGTCATAGGCGGCGGTAACGCTGCTTTCGAGACCGCCGTCCAGCTCCTGGCGTATTGCAAGAGCGTCACCATGCTCATCCGGAGCAAGCCCAAGGCCGATCAGGTGACCGTCGACAAGGTCCTCCGAGATCCGAAGATGAAGATCGTGAAGGGCGTCGTGCCGAAAGAGGTCAGGGGCGACAAGTTCGTGAAGTCATTGGTGTACGCCGACATAGAGACCAAAGAAGAAGCCGAGATCCCAGTGACCGGCATATTCGTCGAGATCGGCTCTGTCCCCAACACCGGCTTCGTGAAGGACATCGTCAAGCTGGACCAGTACGGCCGCATCATGGTCGACTACAAGAACCAGCACGCCTCGGAATACAGGATCTGGGCCGCCGGCGACTGCACGGACAGCCTATATCACCAGAACAACATCGCCGCCGGCGACGCCATAAGGGCCGTCGAGGACATCTATCTCAACCTGCACGCTAAATAGCCGGACAGGCCTTCCATAGCCCTTTCCCCGACGCTTTTGCCTCGGCCTCGGCCTTCCTGAATTCCGCCTGGAATGAATACGGCGTGCCGACGGTGTATTCTCGGGCGAAGCCGTCTTTGATCAGATCCTCATTCACGAACAAGCCGTCGTCGCGATAGGCATACAACAGGTAGCGGCCGTATCTGTCGGTCCGTTCCCTGTTCGGATTGAACCTCAGCTCGACCGTACGGCCGTTAAGCAGCGATTTCGCTTCTGCCGAAGCTTCGGGCCCGAAGCATTCAACGGGCTTCCTCGGATCGACCGTCTCCGGCGCATTGATGCCAAGGAGGCGCACAGTGATCTCCCTTCCGTCGATATCGGCCTTGAATGTGTCGCCGTCGACCACGTATGAGACAGGATAATGCTTAGTCTCGTCGATCGAGACCTCGCCGGACCAGGCTCGGATGATACCGGCGCCTTGAAGATAATAATAGACAAGCAGGCATAAACACACGCCGCCGCATACGATGACGACTAATTTTTTGTATTTCATTTCCACGAAGCGCAGAAGATCGCTCCGCAGACACCTTCCCGTGGAAAGAAGTATACCAGAACAAAAGCTTGCGGAAAGGGAGGGATTCGAACCCTCGAGGAGCTTGCGCCCCTGCCGCATTTCGAGTGCGGTGCCTTCGACCACTCAGCCACCTTTCCGTGCGCTATACCATAGCATTTTT
>JBEKVT010000001.1:0-404281 GCA_049997795.1 Minisyncoccia bacterium | reverse complement strand
TTCCTCCCCAGACCCCTCCTGCCGCCCCGCCCGCATTTTCCTTGGCGTTTTTGGGGATGTGCGACAGGAGCGCCCAGGGGCCGCGCGGCGAGAACGCGAGGGCGCGGTCGCGGAGGAGTCGGATTCTCACCGGCGTGTTATTTTCCGTCGCAAATGCAGATCACAGGCTCGAAGCGGCCCACTTCCGCTTCCGTGGATGCTAGTGGCGCGCTCGAGGCGTCTGTCCGTACGGCTCCCGCGCATTCCGCCGCCGCTTGGGGCGGCCGCGTGCGCTCCGCCGTACCGACATCCGCCGGGCGCGAATAGAAGTCCGTGAGAAGAAGCGGAAGTCGACCGCTTCTCGACCGAGCACGAGGTGCGCGGCGAAGCGATGCACGTTGTGCACCGCTTGCGCACAGATTTTTCTTCTTGACTTCTAGATTTTTTGGTAAAATTACTGTATGAGCGAGAAAAAATATTTCATCTATGCTAGAAAATCCACTGATGACAAGGACCATCAGATCAGAAGCCTGCCTGACCAGTTGGCGGAGCTTCGCGAGCTCGCCAAAAAGGAGAAGATCGATGTTGTTGATACTTTCGTAGAAAAGCAGACTGCCAAAATTCCTGGTAGACCGGTGTTTGCAGAGATGCTAGGCCGCATAGAGGCCGGTGAGGCTTCCGGCATCTTGGCATGGCACCCTGACAGGCTCGCTCGCAACTCCGTTGATGGAGGCAGGATCATATATCTGGTAGACACCGGCAAGATTGAGGACCTAAAATTCTCGACTTTCTGGTTCGATGCGACGCCGCAAGGCAAGTTTATGCTCTCGATTGCATTCTCACAGTCGAAATACTATGTGGACAACCTCTCGGAGAACATCAAACGTGGGCACAGACAGAAATTGAAGAACGGCATCTGGCCGCAGAAAGCGCCACTTGGATATCTGAACGACAAAAAGACCAAGAATATCATCGTTGATACTGTTAAAGCGCCATTGGTGAAGAAAACCTTCGAAGCATATGCCACAGGTAACTTCACATTCGCCCAAGTCAGGAGAAAAATCAACGATCTTGGCCTCAAAGGCACCGGAGACGGCGTGCTTTCCATTTCCAACTACCAGTATCTGCTCAAAAATCCTTTCTACCACGGTCTCATTCGCTATCATGGCGAATTTTACGAAGGCAAGCACGAGCCGATCATCTCGAAGAAGCTCTTTGACGATGTCCAGGAGGTCATGACGAGGAAATCGAAGCCGAAGACGACAGATCTGAAGCCGTATGCATATCGCGGATTATTCCACTGCGGCGAGTGCGGATGCTTCATCACGACCGAGACGCATAAAGGTCATAACTACCTGCGATGCACAAAAAGGAAAGGTCCATGCGAGCAGAAATATGTCCGTGAGGAGATCGTTACTTCGCAGATTCAGACCGAACTGAAAAAGTATTCGCTGTCAGATGCCGTTACCGATTGGCTCATTGCTGAGACCGAAAAAGACAGATCAGAAAATGATAAACTTTTGAAAAATCAGACTGACATTGCCAATACTGAAATCTCAGAGATCGACGCCAAGCTCGACAAGCTCATGACAGCCTACCTTGAGAACGCCCTGACGCTTCCGGAGTATCAAAATGAGAAAAACAAACTTGTGGTTGAAAAGCACGCCCTTACGGACAAATTAACGTCATTGGAACGTATCTCGACGAACCGGTTCGAACCTGTGGTGAATTTCTTTAAGGACTGTAAACAGGCCGCTATTGTGGCAGAGAGTGGCAATCAGACGAAAATCCGGGAATTTTTCCAAAAGGTCGGTTCGAACCCCAAGGAAAATGCGGGCGGGGCGGCAGGAGGGGTCTGGGGAGGAATGCCGCCCCGCCCTCAATTCGTGGTTTGCGACGATGCGATTTCTCCCACGGAAACCGATTTCACTTTTTTGCGGAGGGTAAGGGATTCGAACCCTTGGTGGGTTGCCCCACACACGCTTTCCAAGCGTGCGCACTAGACCGCTATGCGAACCCTCCGGGCGTACTAACTTTAGGCGGGCGCGCCGGAAATGTCCATACCCCGGAGGGCGGCGATGCGCTCTTCGGTCGGCGGGTGGGTCATGAACAATCTTGCGAGGCCTTTTGCTGCTCCGGCACCGAACGGATTGGAGATGTAAAGGTGGGCTGTGGCGTTGTTGGCGGTCCTCATCGGCTCCTCGTAAGCCTGGATCTTCTCGAGAGCCGAGGCTAGGCCTTCCGGGTAGCGGGTGAGGAGAGCACCGTCGGCATCCGCCAGCGATTCGCGGCGGCGGGAGATGGCGAGCTGGATCAACTTGGCTACGATCGGCGAAAGGATGACGAAGACGACGCCGACTATCATGAGGATCGCGCCGGCTTCGCCTTCACGGTCGTTGCGGCGGCGCCCGGCGCCGAACCACATGCTGCGAGTGAAGATGTTGGCGAGGATAGCGATGAAGCCGACGAGGACGACCACGACCGTTGAGAGCAGGATGTCGCGGTTGCCGATGTGCGAGAGCTCGTGGGCCAGGACGCCTTGGAGCTCATTCTTGTCCATCATGCCGAGAAGGCCGGAGGTGACGGCCACCGAGGCGTGCTCCTTGTCTCGGCCCGTGGCGAAGGCGTTCGGAGCAGGATCAGGGATGATGTAGACCCTCGGCATCGGCAGGCCCGCGGTGATCGAGAGATTCTCGACGATCCTGAACAATTCCAGATTGCCTTCCCTTTCGGCCGGCACCGCCCTAGCCAGGCCGAGCGAGATCTTGTCCGAATACCAGTAGCTCGCCATGTTCATGCTCAGAGCGAAGATGACGGCGATGACCAAGATGCCGGGACTTTGATAATAATAGGAGATGAACCAGCCGATCGCGCCTACGATCAAAAGGAACATGGCCATCAAGAGCCACGTCCGCCTGACGTTCTTGCCCTGTTGCGTATATAAGGTCGCCATCTAGAACTTCACCTGGACCGGCTCCTTGGCGGGAGCGGTCGCTTCGAGCTGGAAGAGGTCCATCGGCAGGAAGTGCAGGGGCCCCGCGATCAGGTTGCCTGGGAATTTCTGGATAGCCGTATTCAGGTCGCGGACGTTCCCGTTATAGAAGCGGCGCGAGGCCTGGATCTTGTCCTCGATGTCGGTCAGCTCGTTCTGGAGGGTCAGGAAATTCTGGTTGGCCTTCAGGTCCGGATAGGCTTCGCCGACGGCGAAGACGGATTTCAGGGCTCCGGCCAGGGTGGCTTCGGCCTGGCCCTTATCGGCCAAGGTCTCGGCGCCCATGGCGGCGGCCCGGGCCTGGGTTACGTTCTCGAAGACCTGGCTCTCGTGCTCGGCATAGGCCTTGACCGTCGCCACCAGGTTCGGGATGAGGTCGTATCTGCGCTTCAGCTGGACATCGATGTCGGCCCAGGCTTCGGCGGCGCGGTTCCGGAGGGTCACAAGCCTATTGAAGACGATGGCCGCCCACAGGAGCAGGGCAAAGATTATGAGGACGATGATGAATGTCATGGAAGTGATTTGGTGATGACCGGCTCCGGCTTATTTCGAAGGCGAGGCCTGCGTCTCGTCCTTGCCGGCCGGCGTCGAGACAAGGGCGAAGGTCTTGACCATGTTGGTGAAGGCGGCGTCGGCCGTAGACATGATGGCCTTGTTGTTGTTCTTGGCCTGGGTCAGGTTGGAACCAGTGAGGCCTTTGGAATCCGGCGACAGAGCGATGTAAGAGAAGGCGAAGAGATAGCATGTCTCGCCGTTCTGAAGAGAATACATCCGGTTGAAGTAGGCCCGGCCTTGGACGCTGTTCGACATGGATATCATGTTGAGCGCCAGGCTGCCGACATTGATGGCTCCGCGGTCTTCCACGGTGGTGACCGGCGGGAAGGCGCACTTCCCGGGAGAGACGGTGACGTCGGACTCCAGCTTGGCCACGGTCGAGACCTGCGATTGGTCGATCGGCATGATGAATTGGACGCCGGTATTGGTCTCTTCCTTCTCCCATTCGCTCGGGTATTTGACCGAGAAGCCGAGTTCCGCATTCTGATATTGCGACGATGACCCGGTCTTGGTCGTCTCGGATACGGGCAAGGGCGCCGTCGAGCCGCCGTTCGCCTGGTCGAGCGGGTTCTGGACGGCGCCGGAAGGCGTAGCATTCCCGCCGCCGTGCCAGACGATGGCCGCGACTACGGCTATGACGACGATGACGGCTACGATGATGACGACATTCTTGCTGTTCCTGTTCATGGGTGAGATGGTTTAAAGATTGTAATGGCTATATTGTATGACATCCGGCCTCATTGGGCAAGGATGTGGAAATTCTTGACCATGCCGTTAAAAATGGTTATGACCGCCGCAAGGTCGGCGTCATGCGCTGCATCATACTTCTTGTCCAGAGAGATGTCGTCGATGCCAGCCCCACTCGCTCCGTTCGCTCCGTGGTCGAGGAAATCGACATGATAGCATTTGCCGGAGGCCGTGGTGTCATAGGCGATCTCAAGGTAGCGGTTCCCCGCGGTCACGTCTACGCCGACGGTGCGGACGGATGGTTGGCCGTTCAGGGTGAGCTTATCAGGTCCTTCTCCGCCCAGGCCTTGCGAGACCACGCCTGGACACGAGGCGGCGACGGTTATCGTCACCTTGGCGTCGTCCTGGAGCGGCCAGTGGAAATACGTCTTCGTCGGGAAGGCGAATGACGGCGCATTCTTGCTCCCGCCCTGGACGAGGTCCGGCGGGTATTCGATGGTATAGCCGTTCTGGTTATCCACGTACATGAGCCAAGAAGAAGTGTCGATGGTCGAGGAATCCGGGAACGGGACAGTGAAGGTCGAGGAGGCCGTGAGGGTCTGGTAGGACGAGGGCGACTGGCTCCCCGCCGTCTGGGTCGTGGAAGCGTAGAAGCTCGGGGATACGGCCTCGGGCGCGGCCGGAGCCTGGTTCGCGGCGTTCTCTTTAGGCGCCGCGCCGGAACCAAGGCCGCGCACGAAAGATCCGATGGCGGCGAAGACCGCGATGGCTATGATGATGAGGCCCAAAATGACGAGCGGGCGCGAAGTCATCGGCACATTATAGAACAGAATCCTCCGATTTTCAGTAATCCATGCCGGCCGATCCGCCGCCGTGTTCGTGTTCCTTCTTCTCTTCCGGTTCGTCGGCTATTGCCGCTTCAGTGGTGAGCAAGATGGCCGCGGCCGAGCAGGCGTTCTCGACGCCAAGGCGGGCGACCTTGACCGGGTCCACTATGCCGGCGGCGATCATGTCGTCGACAAAACCATCTTTTAAGGCATCGTAGCCGGCATTCTCTGTTTTCTTATTGGCAATCTTCCTAGCTACCTCTGCCAGCGCCGCTCCGTCATCCTTCCCTGCATTGATCACAATCTGGCGAAATGGTGCCTCAAGTGCCTTAACGACGATCGAATAGCCAAGAGCTTTTTCTTGACTATCATAATTCCTGTCTTTTGATGTATGTAATTCCTTGGCTACTCTTAAGAGCGCGACGCCGCCGCCGGCCACGATGCCTTCTTCGATGGCCGCCTTGGTGGCATTCACCGCGTCTTCGATCTTCAGCTTCAAGTACTTCATCTCGGTCTCGGTGGCCGCCCCGACGCGGATCACGGCCACGCCGCCCGAGAGCTTGGCGATGCGCTCGTCTAGCTTCTCTTTGTCATATTTGGAATCGGTCGATTCGCGCTGCTTCTTCAAGCGCTTGACGCGCTCGTCGATGTCAACCTTCTTACCCTTGCCGCCGACCACTATGGTCGAATCTTTGGTGGCTATGACCTTGCGGGCATGCCCCAGCATGGAGAGATCAGCCTTCTCGAACTTTATGCCGACTTCCTCGGAGATGACGGTGGCCCCCACCGTGACGGCGATGTCTTGGAGCATTTCTTTTTTGTTGTCGCCGTAGCCGGGAGCTTTCACGGCAAGCACGTTGAATGTCCCGCGCAGCTTATTCACCACGAAGGTGGCCAATGCCTCTCCATCCACGTCTTCGGCAATCAAGACCAGGTCTTTCTTGCCGGTCTGGGCCAGCCGCTCGAGGAGCGGCAAGACCTCCTTGACAGTCGAGATCTTCTTGTCGGTGAGGAGGATGGCTGGCTCCTTGAGCTCGGCTTCCATACGCTCCGGATTGGTGATCATGTAGGCGGAGACGTAGCCCTTGTCGAACTCGATACCTTCGACCACTTCCGATTCCAGGCCCATGGACTGGGATTCCTCCACCGTGACCACGCCGTCCTTGCCCACTTGTCTTATGGTATCGGCGATCTTCGCGCCGAGCTCCGGCGATTCGGCGGCGATCTCGGCGACCTGCCTGACCTCTTCGTCGCTCTTTATGGGCTTGGCGATGGCCTTCAGGGCCTTGACTACGTCTTTGGTCGCCGCTTCGATGCCGAAGCGGATGCCCATGGCGTTCATGCCCATGGTCGTCTGCTTCAGGCCTTCCGAGAAGACGGCCTGGGTGATGATGGTGGCCGTGGTCGTGCCGTCGCCCGCCACTTCGTTCGTCTTGGAAGCGACTTCCTTGGCGATCTCGGCACCCATGTTCTCGAATTTGTCCTTCAAGGTGATCTCTCTCGCGATGGTGACGCCGTCATTGGTGACAGTCGGGGAGCCGTAGCTCTTGTCCAGAACGACGTTCCGGCCGCGAGGCCCTAGGGTTATCTTGACCGCGTCGGCTACCGTGTCGACGCCGCGCTTCAGGGCCTTGCGGGCCTCTTCGTTGTATAGGATCTTCTTTGCCATGATGGTTTAGGGATTATTATTTTGAAATGGATCGACGGTTCATTTGATCACGGCCAGGATCTCGCTCTCACGGACGATGTAGTACTCGTCCTCGCCGATCTTGACCTTGTCGCCCCACTGGAAGATGACCTTGTCGCCGGCCTTGACCGACGGCGGGACGAGCTCGCCCTCCTCGATCCGGCCGGGGCCCACGGCTACGACTTCCCCGCGCTTACCTCCCTTGTCGTCGCCCACCGTGACCGGGATGATGATGCCGGCCGAGGTCTTCTTTTCGGCGGAATCAGTGTCTTCCTTGATGACCACGCGGTCGGCGAGCGGCTTCAGCTTCTTGATGATGTCTTTTGCTTTGATGGGCATGGTTGGATTGGTTGGATAGATTGATAAGCGATGACCTTTTTAAAACACCGTTAATTGTGCGGTGTTTAGGGGTATGTAAACAATCCGTATTATAGACATGGAGATAGATATAGCAACTTGACAGACCGGCATATATTTGATTGATTAAGAACAGAGAACCATAACAATGAATTCAACGACTACGGACAAACGCCCGCACCCGCGTTCTATCGCCGAACCGGACGCCTTGAAACCGGGCATGCGAGTGGAGTTGGTCGAGGATGACCAGGTCATCGCAAAAGGCACCGTCACTTCTACGGGACGATACGACGGCAAACCATGCGTGGACTTCCAAAAAGACGGTGAGACGCGATCTGAAAGATTCATCCATTTTCAAGGCCCGGTCGGCTGGAAATGGATTTTTCCGGGGTTGAGCGGTGAACTATGCTTCACCCCTGAAGGAAAAGGAAAGTCATATGCCTTCAGGGGCTTGTTCGACCGTCCGATTCTCTAGCTCGGCTTTCCATCCCGCCCGGCGCGCTTGCCGTGCGGGATTTTTATTATGTTGACGATCCAAACGGGATGCCGGATCCGGTTTGCACCGCCGGCCGGCTTGTGCTAGTATAGCTTCCAATGAAGTCTCTCCTTCCCTACGTACAGATCATCCTGTCCGTTCTTCTGGTTGTGGTCATACTTTTGCAGCAGACCGGCGCCCAAGTCGGCGGCGCTTTCGGCGGCAGCGACAATTTCAGCTCGGCTTTCCATACCAGGCGCGGCCTGGAAAAGGGCCTGTTCGGCGCCACCATAGTGATCGCCGTCCTGTTCGCCGTTTCGGCTCTGGTGAACCTCATCTAAGACTCCCCTCCTAAAAGATATGGGACCCGCATACCGTCATTGTGACTCTACAGCCATATAAAGAATTCCGCCTGAAGGGCGGTTCTGCCATATTGGACTGCATCCGGCGCTTCTCCGCCACCGAGAAGCTCATTTTCGGCATCCTGGTCCTCACGGCGCTCTGGGCCGCTCTCATTATGGCCGGAAACGCCAACGGATACTTCATGACGGAAGTCCCCGCCGAAGGCGGCGCTCTCCATGAAGGCGAAGTCGGCCTGCCGCACACCGTCAACCCCGTCCTGGCCGTGACCGACGTCGATCGCGACATCTCTTCCCTGGTCTACGCCGGGCTCACCAAGTACAAAGACGGTTCGATCGTGCCGGATTTGGCCTCCGGCTGGAGCGTGTCGGCCGACGGCCTTTCCTACGCTTTTACCCTCCGGCCGGGCATCGAATGGAGCGACGGCACGCCGCTTAACGCCGACGACGTGGTCTTCACGGTGGAAAGGATCCAAGACCCGTCCCTGAAGAGCCCGCGGGCCGCCGAATGGGCCGGGGTCACGGCCACGGCCACTTCCCCCACTTCCGTCCTGTTCACCTTGAGACAGCCCTACAGCCCCTTCCTCGCCAACACCGGGGTCGGCATCATCCCTAGACACATCTGGAGCCACGTGAGCGACGACCAATTCATCTTCAGCGAATATAACATCGAGCCTGTCGGGGCCGGACCGTACAAGGTGGCCGGCGTCGACCGCGACCAGGGCGGCATCCCGACCGGCTATCGCCTGTCGGCTTGGAACGGCTATTTCGGCAAGAAGCCGTACGTGACGGACATCGACTTTTCTTTCTTCCCGGATCAAGACCACGCCCTTAGCGCCCTGGAGAGCGGGACGATCGACAGCCTGCCGTCCGTGCCGCCCCAGGAGGCGGCGAAGCTCGCTTCCAACTCAGGCGAGCCTTACGCCATGATATCCGCGCCGCTTTCCCGCATCTTCGGAGTCTTCTTTAATCAGAACATGAACGCGGCCTTGGCCGATCCAGCCGTGCGACAGGCCCTCGACATGTCCGTCGACCGGAGCGCTCTCGTCGGGACGGTCCTTTACGGCTACGGCAAGGCCGTATCGGGGCCTCTGCCGCCCAGCCTCGGGAGCGGGGAGACCGCGGTCGGACAGACAGACGTCGCCGGAGCGCAGGCTCTGCTCGAAAAAAGCGGCTGGAAAAAAGGCGACGACGGCATATACGCCAAGAAGGCCGCCAAGGGCTCGGCGAAGGTCCTGCCTCTCTCCATATCTTTGTATACCGCCGACGCGCCAGACCTGAAACAGGCCGCCGGAGAGCTCAAAGACTCGTGGATCAAGCTCGGCGCCGGGGTCGACGTCAAAGTCTTCGAGCCGAGCGAGCTATATCAGAACATCATCCGCACCAGGGCCTACGACGCCCTCCTCTTCGGCGAGGCCGCCGGGCGGGACAATGACCTCTTCGCCTTCTGGCACTCCTCGCAAAGGAACGCCCCCGGCCTGAACGTGGCCATGTACGCCAATAGCAAGGTGGACAAGATCCTCGAGGGCATCCGCTCCGCGACCGGGACCGATGCCATGGCCGCTTCTTACGCCGAGCTCGACCAGATGATCGGTGCCGACTTCCCGGCCGTCTTCCTGTACGCGCCGGACTTCGTCTACGCCGTGCCCAAGGCGCTCAAGGGCGTCGACCTGGGCGTTATGACCGCGCCAGCCGACCGCTTCGGCTCCGTCTCCGATTGGTACCTCGGCACCGAGCGCGTCTGGAAGATATTCGCAAAATAAACCATATGAACACACCATTCCCCCAATCCCGCGCCCCGCAATCCCGCCCGCCGCATGGCCGGAGGGACTTCGGCTTCCGGCGCCGGCCTAACCCCGCAAGGACCCGCATCCTACGGAACGACGGGCCAGGACCGGCGCATGAGCAGGCATCGAGGCCATCTTACGCGCCGCCCAAACCCGGCCACAGCCGCGGCCAAGAGTCGGTCCATAACGGCCATCGCATCGTCCTCGGCCGCGGCGCCCGGAAGATCGCCGGTCTCGACCATATAGCCGGGGCGCGCATGTCGATCGTCAGGAAAGAATCCAGGCCGATGAAGCGCGGCCGGCCGCCGGGGCCTTCACGGCCGCTTTCGGCCTCCCCGAACGCTAAGGACGGCGACAAGATCCCGGCTCTGGCACCGGACTCGATCCGCATCATCCCATTGGGCGGCGTCGAGGAGATCGGCCGCAATATGACGGCCATCGAGTTCGGGAACGACATCCTGGTCATCGACATCGGCTTCCAATTCAAGGACGAGAACACTCCGGGCATCGATTATATTCTGCCCAATACCAAATACCTGGAGGAGCGCCGAGACAAGGTGCGCGGCGTCATCATCACCCACGGCCACCTCGATCACATCGGCGGCATCCCTTACATCATGCCGAGGATAGGCAATCCGCCCATCTACACGCGTCTTCTCACATCGGTCCTCATAGAGAAGAGGCAGGAGGAGTTCCCGCACGTGCCGAAGCTCGACATGACCGTGGTCGAGAAGAACCAGACCGTCACCATCGGGAAGTTCAAGGTCAGATTCTTCGCCGTGACCCACACCATCCCGGACTCCATGGGCGTCATCATCGAGACGCCGTACGGCTCGATCGTCCACACCGGCGACCTGAAGCTCGATCACGTGGACGGCGTGCCGACCGCCGAGGAAGTGGCTGAATACGGCCGGGCCTTCAAGAACGAGAAGGTCCTCATGCTCATGGCCGACTCCACCAACGTGGAGAACCCCGGCTTTTCCATTCCCGAGAAGAAGGTCCACAAGAACATCGAGGAGATAATCCGAAACGCCCAGGGCCGGCTCATCATCGCCACCTTTTCTTCCCTCCTTGAGCGCCTGATGAAGATCATCGAATTCGCCGAGACCTACGGCAAGAAAGTGGTGGTCGAAGGCCGCAGCATGAAGCAGAACCTCGAGATCTGCAAGCATCTGGGGCTTTTGAAGGCCAAGAAGGAGACGATGATCTCGACCGACGACATGGACAACTATCCGCCGGATCGCATCATCATCCTGGCGACCGGCGCCCAGGGAGACGAGTATGCGGCTCTTATGCGCATCTCCAACAAGACCCACCAGAAGGTCAGGATCACGCCCCGCGACACGGTCCTCCTGTCATCGTCGATCGTGCCTGGGAACGAGCGGGCCGTCCAGAAGCTGAAGGACAACCTCTCCCGCCAGGGCGCCAAGATCATCCACTACAGGATCGCCGATGTCCATTCGTCCGGCCACGCCAACCGCGACGAGACCGCCTGGATCCACCGTCAGATCCGCCCGAAGTTCTTCATGCCCTGCCACGGCTACCATTACATGCTGCGCGTCCACGCCGATCTGGCCAAGGAAGCCAACGGTTTGAAGGAGGAAGACGTGGTCATCCCGGACAACAGCTCGGTCATCGAGATCCAGGGCGGCGGAGCCAGGATCGTCAAGCTCAAGGAAAAAGCCCCGTCGGGCCTGGTCCTGGTTGACGGCTTCTCCGTGGGCGACGTCCAGGACGTTGTCATCCGCGACAGGCAGATGCTCGCCCAGGACGGCATCTTCATCATCTTCGGCATCGTGAACGCCTCGAATGGAAAGCTCAGGAAGTCGCCGGACATCATCTCCCGCGGCTTCGTCTATCTGCGCGAGTCGCAGGAGCTCTTGCACGGCGTGCGGCTCGTCATCAAGGACACTATCGAGCAGTCCTCGCGCGGCCAGAATCCGATCAACGTCGATTTCATCAAGGACAACGTCACCGACGCGGTCTCGAAATACCTGCTTCAGGAGACCGCCAAGCGGCCGATGGTCATACCGGTAATCTTGACGATATAACATATAGGAAAGCCGAAGAAACGGTCCTGAGGGACATTCCCAGCGGGAGCCGTCCGAGCGTTTAATTCTTCAGCCTTGAATCCTGAATAAGTGGAGTCCCTCGGGACCGTTTCTTCGGCTTTCTTTAATCCTGAATCGACTATTGCAGCTCGTCTATCTGCGACTGGATACTGTTGTATGAAGTGTAAGCGAGCGAGATGACGCTGTTGCCATAAGCGGTGGCGCCGGAGACGTAGCCGCAGGCCCGGCCTGAATAATACTTGCAGGCCGCGTTCCTCTGGGCCGAGTAGCTCGCCGAGTCCGCGCCCAAGTCGGAAAGATAGATGCCGGCGGCCATGAAGGCGTCCAAAGGCTTCCATGGGTTCGGCATGGCAGAGATGCCGAGAGCTTGTTGGATCCGGCCGTTCAGATCGGACAAGACCCAGGTGGAAGGGATGAATTGGGCCGGGCCCATGCCGCCGCCGTAGCCTATCGACTGCGGGCATGACACGGGCATGTTCTTGTATTCGAGGCCGAGGGCCGAGGTGATGGAGAGGAACGGCTGGACGTCGCGCGATGGCTTCATGACGTTCGGGGTATAGGTATTGGTCTTCACGTTGAGGCCAGAGCCGTCATTCACGTTCGTCAGGTAACAAGTCCCCACGTTGCTGCCGATATTCGTCTCCTGCTTCAGGATGGCTAGGAGAAAGGCCGGCTGTACGCCGGTCTTTTGGTAGACCGTGTTGGCGAAGCTCACTGCATCGCCGAACTGGATAGCCTGGGCGCCGGAAAGAGCGAAGAGAGCGGAACGGATCTGGGCCGCCCTAGCTTGCCTGTCCGCCACGACCGCTGAGTACGCCTTCTCATTGCCTTTACTGATCGATAGGAGCTGCTTCTGCTGGGTCTGGTCGGCTTGGATGCTCTTCTGTTGCAGCTGGATCTCATATCTAGCGTCCATCTCGGCGTTCTGGCGCGCGGTCAGGGCGTCTTTCTCGGCAGCCGTCGAGGACGCATCGGCTTGGAGCTCTCCGAAGACCTGCCCCAGGCCTTGTTGGACCGACTGGAAGGCATCTATGTCATTGAAGAACCCCGATACCGAGGTCTGCGATAACAGCACCTCCGGCAGCGAATACTGCCCGAGCTCGTTGGTCTTCCTCAATAGATCGGCTAAGGTCTCCTTGCCCCGGCCGATGTGGTCTTCCAGGTCGTTGATGTGGCTCTCTTTGTCGGCGATGTCATTCCCCAAGCTCTGGATCAAGAGGTTCTTGGCCTTGATGTCGGCCGTGGCGACTTTTATCTTGGCGCCCAGGACGGCGATGTCGTTCGCGAGCGAGGCGCTCTGGCTTTGGGCGGCCGAGAGCTGGTCTTGTGCCTGCTTCAATTCCGCTTCAGCCTGGTCGAGAGCGGCCTGGCAGGCGACCTTCTGCTGCGGCGTGACGCACTGGATGGTCTGGGCATGCGCTCGGCCCGGCAGGCCTGAGAGACCGGCTGAAAACAGCATGAATGAAAAAACCCATGCGGCCATGCTCTTTGTCGGCTTCATGGATTGAATTATAACAGACTCGGCCTTATCTCTTCTCCGCCGGCTTTCTTTCCTCTTTCTTGCCCTCCGCCGCCTTCGGCTCGCCTGGTTTCGGCGCCGCTCCGGCAGCTCCGGCGGTCCCGGCCGCGGGTCTCGCCTCGCCTTCCTTCGCTTCCCCGCCCTTGCCTTCAACCTCGATCGCCGACATGTCGATCGGCGCCGGGGCTTCCACGACTTCTTCCTTGGCCTCGGACACAGACGCTATCACCTCGTCGGCGCCGAGTTTGAATTCGACTCCTTCCGGCGCTCTTATGTCGCTAAGGTGGATGATGTCGGTAAGCTCGGCCAGAGCGGAGATGTCGGCGACGATCTCGCGCGGCAGATCCTTGGGGGCGGCCTCGACCTCTATCTCGCGCAAGACCTTGACCAGGATGCCTCCCTTGTCTTTCACCGCCGGAGCCGTGCCGGAGAAGACGATCGGCACCTTGACCTGGACTTTCTTGCCTTTTTCTATCACGTAAAAGTCGGCGTGGCGCGGCTCGCCGGAGACAGGATGCGGATCGACGCCGTGGATCAGGACTTCGTGCTCGCTCGCGCCGTCTTTCAGGATGATGACCGACGATTCGCCGGCCTTTTTCCAGATCTTCTTGAATTCGGCCATAGGAACGGCGATCGGCGTGGAAGCTTCTTTCGGGCCGTAATAGACGGCCGGCAGCTTGCCGGCCTTGCGGATCTTTTCCGGCCGAATGGCGACGTCGCGCTTTTCCGCGTTCAAAGACAACATGAAGGACAGTATACACTTCGGCGCGCGCCTGTAAAGGCGCGCGCCTCCAAGAGACGGATCAGTGGCAGGCGGCGCTTCCGGCCGCGGCGTTGTTGTCGATGGCGTTGGTCCGGCCGTTCGAGTCGATGCAGAAGTAAGCGGAGTTATTGGCAACCAGCTGGCCTCTTATGGCGAAAGCAGTGGTGTTGGTGTTGTTCCCGCCCGTCACGGTGTAGTACAAGACCCCTCCTTGGACTGTCGCGTCGTTGTTGAGAGCGTTCAGGGCAGTGAAATACGGCCCTGAAGCGTTCACGCAGTTAGCGAAGGTGGCATTCAGGGTGTTGCCGCCGTTGCAGTTCGCGTTCTGGCCGTTGACCAGGTCCGGATAGCCGTTGCCGTTGAAGCCCAGATGGAGAGCGACCCTGGTCTGCTGGACATCGGAGATGATGCGGGCGTCGTTGCCTTTCTTCCTGGCCGAACTCAAAGAAGCGAGGATGATGGCGGCCAGCAGGCCGATGATGGAAACGACCACCAGAAGCTCGATTAGGGTGAAACCGCGCCGAGCTTCCATCGGACGAACAGCAGCTTCCTTGATAGCGTTATCCTCCATATTATTTTTACAGATAATGCATGAAGATATAGATGATCACGACCCAGGCGAGGACGACTATCGCAGCCATCAGGCCCTTGGCGGCGGCCGGTGTCTGGACGACGCCCTTATCTATGAACCATTGTACCATCTTCGGCTGGGCGCCTGGCATCCCTCGCCCGGATTTCTTGCCGTAATCTATCTGGTCTTCGTCAAATTGTACGTTGTCTGAAGCCATTTTTAATGCTATAGAGGCATTAATTATAGACCAAGGATACGCGCCATACAAGGAAAAGTTATGCACAGGGGAAACCATCGGCCCGTCCAAAATGCGGCGCGGACCTCATAGGCCGCCGATCGTCTTCAGTTTCTCCTCGACGACCTTTTGCATCGAGAGCTTGGCAGGCTTCAGGTATTTGTACGGGGCCACCTCGTCCTGATTCTCGGAGAGCGATTTTATGAGCCCGGCGCGATAGGCGATGCGCAGCTCGGTGTTGACGTGGACTATGGCAACACCGTTTGCGACCGTCTTCCTCACGTCTTCGGCGGTGTTGCCGGAAGCGCCGTGGAGGACCAGGGGCAGGCCGACCGCTTCCGCGATCTCTTTGACCCGCTTCACGTCGAGAGCCGGGTCGCCGCCGCGGATGACGCCGTGGACGTTGCCCACAGCCGGCGCCAGGAGATCCACGCCAGTCTCCCGAACGAACTTCAGGGCGTCGGCCGGTTTGGTCATCTCGGCCTCAGTCACCGCCGCCCCGGCGGGGACGGCATCAAGGACCTTGGAAGAGGTCCCGATGAAACCCAGTTCGCCTTCGACGAGGACGTCCAGGCCGGTTCGTTGGCTCACGGACCTCACGTATTCGACGCACTTTTTCGTCGCCTCGATGTTCTCCGCAAGCGAAAGCTGGGCGCCGTCGAAGATGACGGCGTCGAAGCCGGCATCGACCGCCTCCTTGACCCGCTCGAACGAATAGGTATGGTCCGCGTCGAGGAAGATCGGCGCGTCCCGCTCTTCCCGGATGCTCTGGACGAGGGCCGCGGCCTGCCTGACGCCGATGTAATCGCGCTCCCCTTCGGAGACGCCCACTATGACCGGGAGAGAAAGCTTCGCCGCGGCGTCGGCGATGGCCCAGATGCCGTCTATGGTCGAGGCGTTGAAATGGCCGATAGCGGTCTTGTCCTTCCTGGCCAGGGCTACATGCTCGCGTAAAGAGAGAGGCATTGGTATAATTATACGCAATAAACTCATGCACAAGCAAATCGACTTTCTGGCCGTGGGCGATCTCGTCACCGATGCCTTCATCCGTTTGAAGGACGCCGCCGTCCACTGCAAGCTGAACCAGGAAGATTGCGAGCTGTGCGTCCGCTTCGGCGACAAGGTGCCGTTCGAATACGTCAAGGTCGTCCGGGCGGTGGGGAACGCCGCGAACGCCGCCGTGGCCGGCTCGAGGCTCGGCCTCCGGTCCGCCCTGGTCGCCAACATAGGCGACGACGAGAACGGCCGCGACTGCCTGGCCGAACTGAAGAAGAACGGCGTCAGCACCTCTTTCATCAAGATCCACAAGGATAAGCCGACCAATTACCATTTCGTCCTATGGTACGAGGCCGACCGGACCATCCTGGTGAATCACGTAGAGTACGATTACCGCCTGCCGGAAGCTTTCGAGAAGGGCCGGTCGAGCGGCCTGCCGCCGAAATGGATGTATCTGTCTTCCTTGGCCGCCAATACCTTCCCCTATCACATGGCCGTAGCCGATTATCTGGAGGCCCATCCGGGCGTCAAATTGGCCTTCCAGCCCGGCACTTTCCAGATGCAGCTGGGGCTCGACGAGCTCAAGCGCATATATGCGAGGACGGAAGTCTTCGTCGTGAACGTCCAGGAAGCTCAGAGGATCTTGAAGAGCGATTCGACGGACATCAAGGTCTTGATGAAGGGCTTGGCCGATCACGGCCCGAAGCTCGTCATCGTCACGGACAATACGAACGGCGCCTACATGTTCGATGGCGAGCATGATTACCACATCGCCATGTACCCTGACCCGCGACCGGCTTTCGACCGGACGGGCTGCGGCGACGCTTTCGCTTCCACTTTCGTCTCTGCCCTAGCCCTCGGCAAAACGCCTCTCGAGGCCTTCACCTGGGCGCCGGTCAACCCCATGTCCGTGGCCCAGTTCGTCGGGGCTCAGGAAGGATTGCTCACTCTTGACCAATTGGAGTGGTGGCTCAAGCGTGCGCCGGCCGACTTCAGGCCGAAAGAGATCTGAGCTTAGAGCTTTTGAACTTCTCGAATGTCCCGTCGAGGATCGCCTCACGGGCTTTTTTCGCCAAGCCGACCAGAAAATACAGGTTATGGAGTGAGACCAAGGTAGCGGCCAGGATCTCCTTGGCCCTGAAGAGATGGGCTATGTAGGCGCGCGAATAATTCTTGCAAGCGTAACAGCCGCAGGCAGGGTCGAGCGGGGAAAGGTCGGAAGCGAATCCGGCGTTCCAGAGGTTGATGCGGCCTGACCCTGTATAGGCGGCACCGTTCCTGCCGAGCCGGGTCGGAGAGACGCAGTCGAAAGTGTCGGCGCCGTTCTCTATGCCAAGGATCAGATCAGCCGGTTCGCCGATCCCCAGGAGATGGCGCGGCTTCCCTTCCGGAAGCTCGTCGGAGACCCAGCCGACGGACGTGGCCATGTCGGCCTTCTCGAATGTGCCGCCGATGCCGAAGCCGTCGAAGGCTATAGCGCCTATATCTTTGGCGCTTTGGCGGCGGAGGTCCTCGAAACGGCCGCCCTGGACGATGCCGAAAAGCGCCTGGGCATCGTGATTTTCAGCCTTTTTCGCTTCAGTGTGCCGTATCAAGCCCCGCTTCGCCCAGGCGAGAGTGCGTTCTATAGCGCGCTTCTGGTATGTGTGATCGGCTTCCGGCGGGGCGCACTCGTCGAGGGTGAACATGATGTCGGCGCCGATAGCGTGCTGGATGTCGATGGATGATTCCGGCGTGAAGCGGTGCGTCGAGCCGTCGATCACGGACTTGAACGTCACGCCGTCGTCGTCGACTTGAGCAAGAGGAGGATTTGCTTCCGGATCGACCTTCGGAGGCCGCGAAGGCGGCCGAGAACGAGGCGCCGGCCGAGCACGGCCGGACGCCGTTCGATCAGGGAGCAAATCCTCCTCTTGCTCGGACGAAAACTTCGACTGCCGATCCTTCAATCCTCCTTGCAGAGAAAATGCCTGGAAACCTCCGGAATCTGTGAAGGTCGGTCCGGGCCAGTTCATGAACTTGGAGAGGCCGCCGGCTTTCTCGACTATCTCTGTTCCGGGCTGGAGATAAAGGTGATAAGCATTGGCCAGGACGGCCTGGGCGCCGACTTCGTCTCGGACCATCTCCGGAGTGAGCGACTTGACCGTGGCCTTGGTCGCCACGGGGATGAAAGCCGGCGTCTCGATCGTCCCGTGCGGCGTCGCGATCCGGCCGGCCCGGCCGCGGCCGTTAGAGAGCTTTCCCTCGACGGTGAATTGGAGCATGAAGTAAGGATAAGGTATAATGTTGCCCATGTCGAACGGGAACAAGGAAAATAACGGGAATAAAAAAACGAACGGGAAAGATGATCCGGGAGAGCTCACCCGCCGGGCCATCCATGAGAGGGCCATCGAGGAACACCTCGACCGCATCCAGCGCGAATTCCGGCGCGGCTTCGAATTCTTGCAGAAATACCCGAGATCGGTGACCATATTCGGCTCGTCCATGGCGGTGCGCGGCAGCGAGCGATACGTCCGCGCCTATGAGCTCGGGAAGCGCATCGTCAAGGATACTGGGTACGTCGTGGCGAACGGGGGCGGCCCGGGCATCATGGAAGCGTCTTCGAAGGGCGCGGCGGAAGGCGGAGGCACCTCTATCGGCTTGAGGATCAATCTCCTCCGGGAGCGCACGGCCAATCCCTACACCGCGGACGGCGTCGATTTCACCTATTTCTTCACCAGGAAGACCATGATGGCTTTTGCCGCGGAGGCATACGTCTTCTTCCCCGGCGGCTACGGCACCTTCGACGAGCTTTTCAACATCATGACCCTGATCCAGACCGACAAGGTCCCGCGAGTGCCCATCATCCTCTTCGAGTCCTCTTTCTGGAATCCCCTCAAGGAATTCATCCAGAAGAACATGCTGGGGGCGGAGCGCACCATCGATCTGCAGGATCTGGGCTTGTTCGAGATAACCGACAGCATCGATCGGGTCATAGAGATCATAAGGAAGGCGCCGGTCTCCGATTGGTGGCGGAATATTAATTAAAGGCAGCGGGAGGTGCGAGGATTGCCTCTTGAGGAACTCCACTCATTCGACTTTTGTGCCTAAAGAGAGCGGCTCAACCTACTGATCCCGCTGGGAATGTTCCTCAAGAGGCAATCCTCGCACCTCCAGCTTCACCTAAAAACAAAATCCCGCCGTGAGGCGGGATCCTGTTCGAAGCGGGGCTTCAGGCTTATTCAGCCTTCGGGCGGGCTTCGGAGACGACGATCTTGCGGCCATCCAGCTCGGAGCCGTTCAGCTTCGAGATGGCGGCGTCTGCGTCGGCGTCTGACTCCATTTCCACGAAGCCAAAGCCGCGCGAGCGACCGGTCATCTTGTCCGTGAGGACGTCAGCCTTGGCGACGGCCCCGACCTGCTCGAAGTGCTTCTTCAAGCTGTCGGAGGTCGTACCCCAGGCGATCGAACCCACGAAGATTCTTTTCGACATTGTTTCTTACCGCACACCACGCTACATACCGTAAACGCGTTAGCGGCACCTCTCGTTCACTATGCTAACGCGTAAGGACGAGAAACTTACACATCGGAAAGCATAGCACGATAGGAGACAAAAAGCAAGGCCTATCGTCGGCTCAAAACATGGCTGTGTGCTAAAATATCGGTATAATGACTTTCTGCCATGAAGACGCCTGATTACATCCCGACCATCGGCCTGGAGATCCATGCCGAACTGAAGACGGCCTCGAAGATGTTCTGCTCGTGCAAGAACGACCCGGACGAGGAGCGCCCGAACGCGAACGTCTGCCCTATCTGCCTCGGCCACCCCGGCACCCTGCCGGTCCTGAATAGAGAAGCCATAAAGCACGTCCTCAAGGTGGGCGTGGCACTCTGCGGCAATCTGGCGGATTTCACCGAGTGGGACCGCAAGAATTATTTCTATCCCGACATACCGAAGGGCTACCAGATCAGCCAGTATAAATACCCCCTGGTATCCGACGGCGAGCTTTCGGGCGTGGCCATCGAGCGCATCCATCTCGAGGAAGACACGGCCCAATCGACGCACGACACAAGCAAGAAGAGCCTTGTGAATTTCAACCGCTCCGGCGTGCCCTTGATGGAGCTCGTGACCAGGCCGGTCATACATGATGCGGCAACAGCTGTCAGATTCGCCAAAGAGCTTCAGTTGCTTCTCCGTTATCTCGGCGCCGGCGAAGCCAACATGGAAAAGGGCGAGATGCGCGTCGAGGCCAACATCTCCGTCGCTTCAGAGAAAGACACCGCCGCTCAAAAGTTCGGCGTGAAGACGGAAGTCAAGAACCTGAACTCATTCCGCTCCGTAGAAAGGGCCATCGAGCATGAGGTCAAAAGGCAGATCGAGCTCCTCGAGGGCGGCGGCAAGGTCGTCCAGGAGACGCGCGGCTGGGACGATTCGGCGAATGAGACATATCCCCAGAGAGGCAAGGAGAGCTCTCATGATTACCGTTACTTCCCCGAACCGGACATCCCGAAATTGAAGATCTCCGAGATCCCGGAGTTCTCGCCGACTGAATTAAAAAAAGAGATACCTGTGCTGCCGTGGATTATACGTGACCACTTCAAAAAGGATTACGGTATGACAGATAAGGAGGTTGCCGTGTTCGTAGAGAATGACTTTCTTCGTACGTATTTTAATCAGGCACGGGCCATTTTGGGACCCAATGCTGACGCTAAGAAAGTCAGACTTTTGGTCAATTATCTACTCACTGATTACACGGCTCTTTTGAAATCAAAACTAGGAAATGCTTATCTTAGTATAGACACAGCTCATATTATGCCGAGGTGTTTTGTTGAGTTAATTGAAATGATCGCCGCAGGAGAAGTTTCGTCAGCCGGGGCCAAGAAAATATTGGCACTCATGATTGACGAAGCCGGTTCATCACCAAAGACACTAGCTGAAAAGTATAATCTACTTCAAAAGAGCGATACTTCAGATCTTGCCTCAACGATTGAAATGGTAATCACTAACAATCAAAAAGTCGTTATGGAATACAAATCAGGCAAGACGGCTTCGCTCCAATTCCTGATCGGCCAAGTCATGAAGGCGACCAGGGGCGCCGCCAATCCGGAGGTGGCCGGAAAGCTCCTTATCGAAAGATTATCTTAGCTTCGCCGTTATCTCGTCCGAGAGCTTCTTGACCGCGGCATCGTCCAAGACCGTGGTCTCGAGGATGTCTTTATTGTATTTGCCAAGCGCTTTCTTTGCTTTAGCGATCGTCTTCTCGTCGACCAGATCGGTCTTGGTCAAGATGACCGTTTCTTTTTTGTCCGAGAGTCCCTTGCCGTACTTCTCCAATTCCTTGCGGACGGTCTTGTAAGCCTCTCCGACGTCTTCATTTTCCAGGGAGATGAGGTGCAGGAGCATCTTTGTGCGCTTCACATGGCGCAGGAATTTGTGGCCAAGGCCTTTGCCTTCCGAAGCTCCTTCGATAAGGCCCGGCAGGTCGGCCAAGATATAGCCGCCGTTGAGAGCGCCAAGATTTGGGTCGAGAGTGGTGAAAGCGTAGCTTCCGACTTTGGCGTGGGCATGCGTCAGAGCATTCAAAAGGCTCGATTTGCCGGCATTCGGCTCGCCGATAAGGCCCGCGTCGGCTATCAGGTCCAATTCGACGTTGAAATCCGCCTCCTCCCCATTCACGCCTCCGGTGGATTGCTCAGGACGGATGTTAGTCGAGGCCTTGAAGTGCTCGTTCCCCAGGCCGCCCCGGCCGCCGTGGAGGATCTTCGAGGTCTGCCCGTCTTCGACGAGTTCGACGACCCTGCCTGACTCCTCGTTCGTGACGATGGAGCCTATGGGCAGGTCGATATAGAGGTCTTCGCCGCCTTCGCCTTGCCGGCTCCAGTTCTCTCCCTCCTTTCCCTTGCTTGCTTCGAAGCGCTTGGTCGTCTTGTGCCGCGACAAGATGTTGATGTCGCGCACGGCTCGGACATAGACGTCGCCGCCCTTGCCGCCGTTGCCGCCCGCGGGACCGGAGTACTCCTTGTTCTTCTCGTGCCGCCAACGCACGACGCCGCCTCCGCCGTCGCCGGCCTTGGCGTGGAATGATATCTCGTCTACGAATGCCATAGCCGGCTAATAGTAGCCCGCCGGTCAGATTTCCTCAACCTCTTCGATGGATCTCTCCAGAACGCTGCCTGCGTATTCGGGCGTCGCCGGCTTGTCGAATTTGAACCTGGCCCGGAACTTCTTGCCTTTCAAGAAGAGCGGGAACCAATACGGATCGTCGCTCCACATCTCTTTGAACGGTATCTCGTCGACGGTGAACCATTGGGGACGCATCTCTTCGGTCTCGGCCGGTTCGCCGGCGTACTTTTCGATCCTGAAGATATGGACCTCCAGGATCGTCGGGTCATTCTCGAATTCGAAATCGACCACTCCGCGCTTGGAGAGCTCTTCGACCGTAAGGCCGGTCTCTTCAAGGACTTCCCTCTTCGCGGCCTCTTCTATAGTCTCGCCTTCGTGCAACTTGCCGCCGAAGCCGTTCCACCGGCCGGCGCCGAAGCCGCGCTTCTTCATGCCGAGGAGGACCCGCGGGTGCTCGTGGACGAGGCACAACGTCATTATTTTTTTGGTCTGCTTGTTCATCATTTAATTATCATTATTTTAAAATCTTTTTGGAGTTAACTAAAGACTGCCCGTAGGCCATTAGACTCTTATCGATAGATCTTAAACTAAATCCGTATTTTTTGATTTGAAAGACGAATTCTTTGTATTTCTGATAGTCCTCAATACTTTTGGGTTTATCGACTATTATATTTTTAGTTCTGTAGGTAAAGGCTCTAAAAACGTGTTGATCAAATATCGGATATTCTTCTGGCTTACAAATATGCATCAAAAAAATCGGATAAATTAAACCTGTTGGAAAAATTTCCCTGGAAAAATTACATAACTCGTCAAAACTTGGTTTAGATTTTCTAAAGTTTCTAATTTTTTCCTTTTTCCCTTCCATTAATTTTAATGCCTTTTTAGAGTTTTTATTATAATAATGGACCTGCATTTTCCACTGCCACAAATTTTTCAAAAAGTCATCTTTCTTTAAAAAACCTTCGTCACTGATGTATGGGTAGTAAAGCTTCCCGTCACGATCTTGACTATCATCGTAATCTTTCGAATATTGCTCGATGAATTTTTGCCAATCTGATTTATTCATGAATTTACTTTCCTGCGCCATGGCATTTCTTATACTTCTTACCTGAGCCGCACCAGCAGGGATCGTTCCGGCCGGGCTCTTTCTTGGCCGCTTGCGCTTTGCCTGAACCGTCTCCGGCGGTTATGGTTTGGGCGTTCTCCTGGACTCCCTTGAGCTCATTGTCTTCCGACTTCTTCTTGGCCGAGATCGGCGCGCCGTTTTCGACGGGCACGATGTTCGGCAGGATGCGGATGAATTGGTCGCGCATGGCCGCCTGCATCTCCTTGTAGAGGCGCAGGCCTTCCTTCTTATATTCTACCAAGGGGTCCCGCTGGCCGTAAGCGCGCAAGTTGACGCTCGAGCGGGTGTAATCCATGACTTCGAGGTGCTCCACCCAGTACATGTCGATGGCCTGCAGAAGGACGACGCGTATGGCCGAGAGGAACGGTTCGCGGCCGAACTCGGCGATCTTCTTCTTCACGACCTCCTCGGCCCCGGCGTCGCCCAGAATCACGGCATTGAGCTCCGCCTCGACGTCGTCGAGCGAACCGACAAGCAGGGTGTGCCTGTTCTTATAGACCGTGGCGCGCTGGTGGTTGATGACGTCGTCGAATTCCAGGACGTGCTTCCTGGCGTCGAAATTGAAGCCCTCGATCTTCTCCTGGGCGCTCTCGAGCGACTTGGATATGATGCGGTGCTCGATAGGCTCGTCCTCCGGCATGCCGAGCTTGCCCATCATCGATTTCAGCGTGTCGGAAGCGAAGACCCGCATGAGCGAATCCTCGAGCGACACGAAGAATTGGGTCTCGCCCGGGTCGCCCTGGCGGCCGGAACGGCCGCGCAATTGGTTGTCGATCCTCCTGGCCTCGTGGCGCTCCGTGCCGAGGACGAAGAGGCCGCCCAAGCCTTTCACTTCCCCGTAGGATTCAGGCGTATTGGGGCTGCCGCCGAGCTTCACGTCCACGCCGCGGCCGGCCATGTTGGTGGCGATGGTGACAGCTCCACGCTTCCCGGCCTGGGCGATGGTCTCGCCCTCGCGCTCGGCGTGCTCCGGCTTGGCGTTCAGGATGGTGTGCGGGATGCCTTCCGACTTCAGGAACTGCGACAGGAGCTCGTTCTTCTCTATGGAGACCGTGCCGATAAGGATCGGCTGGCCCTTGTCGTGGAGGGCTTTGACTTTCCTGGAGATGGCCCTGAATTTGCCGGCTTCAGTACGGAAGATCTGGTCGTTCCGGTCGTCGCGGATCATCGGCTTGTTGGTCGGCACGGTATAGACTTCCAGGCCGTAGACCTTGAAGAATTCCTCGGCCGAAGTGGCGGCCGTGCCGGTCATGCCGGAGAGCTTCGGGTACATGCGGAAGAAGTTCTGGTAAGTGATCGAGGCGTATGTCCTCGATTCCTGCTGGATGGCTACGCCTTCTTTGGCCTCGATAGCCTGGTGCAAGCCTTCCGACCAGCGCCGGCCGGGCTGAAGGCGCCCGGTGAACTCATCGACGATGACGATCTGGTTGTCTTTGACCACGTATTCCTTGTCCCTGTGATAAAGAGCTTTGGCTCTGACCGCCGTCTCCAGATGATGCACTGACTTGATGCCCTTGTCGGTGTAGATGTTGTCCACACCGAGGGCTTTCTCGGCCTTGGTGATGCCGCTCTCGGTCAACTGGATGGCCCTGTGCTTCTCCTCGACAGTGTAATCGACGTCCGGCTGGAAAGCGGCGACCATCGAAGCGAACTGTTTATAGACGCTCTCGGCGTCCCTGGTCGGAGCGGAGATGATGAGCGGTGTGCGGGCCTCGTCGATAAGGATGGAGTCTATCTCGTCGACCACGGCGTAATTGAAATCGCGTTGGCGCAGGCGGTCGGCCGAGTATTCGAGGTTGTCGCGCAGATAGTCGAAGCCGAACTCGACGTTGGTGCCATAAGTGATGTCGGCTCGGTAAGCTTCCGGTCTCGTGACAGGGCGCAGGAATTCATGGACGACCTTGAATGAGCCGAGCTCGTCGCGCTCTTTGTCGAGGTCCTCTTTTGGGTCGGTTGCATGGACATTCGGGTCGTATATGAAGGACGATTCATGGTTGATGACGGCCACGGAAAGGCCGAGGGCGTCGTATATCTGGCCCATCCAGACGGCGTCGCGACGGGAGAGATAGTCGTTCACCGTGACTATGTGAACGCCTTTTCCGGAAAGAGCATTCAGATAAGCCGGCAATGTGGCCACAAGGGTCTTGCCCTCGCCGGTCTTCATCTCGGCTATGCCGCCGGAGTCGAGGACCGCGCCGCCCATGAGTTGGACGTCGAAGTGCCGCTCTCCCAAGGTCCTCCGAGCCGCTTCGCGGACCAAGGCGAAGGCTTCGGGCAGGATGTCGGCCATAGTCTCGCCTTTCTCAAGACGGCCCTTGAACTCGGCTGTCTTGCCCTTCAAGTCGGCATCAGAAAGGGCCTTGACGGCCGGTTCGAAGCTGTTCACCTTGGCCGCCATGGGCTCGAACTTCTTTATGCCGCGCGTATTGGAACCGCCCCGGATCTTGTCCAGAAATGACATGAGAATGCTGGCACTCTAGCACATTTAGTTGACCCACTCCACTTCGGCCGAGACCTCGATGCCGGTCTTCCCCTTGACCCTCTTCATGAGCTCCCTGGAGAGATCGACGACTTCGGCGGCCGTCGCTCCCGGCTTGGCCACGACGACGAGGGCTTGCTTCTCGTAGACGCGCGCGCCGCCCACACAAAGGCTCTTGGCGCCGCAGAGCTTATCGAGGATCCAGCCGAGCGAGACTTTGACCCTTCCGTCCGGCTCCGGGAATCCGGGCAGGTCCGGGTATGCCGCCTTGAGCTCATCCCACTTATCCTTATCCACGATCGGGTTCTTGAAGAACGAGCCGGCCGTGCCCCAGAGCTTCCAGTCGGGCAATTTATTCCAGCGGATGTCGATGACGGCGTCGCGGACTTCCGCGAGGGTCGGCGGCAAGGCGCCGGTTTCCGTCTGTTTGAAACGTTCGGCCAAGTCTTTATAGCCGATATTCACCCTCCCGTCGTTGGAGAGCCGAAAGATGACCCGGCTTATGACATAACGGTCCTTGTCTTTCTTGAAGATGCTGTCGCGATAGCCGAATCGGCAGTCGGCGTTCGACAAGACGACGTACTTCATGGCCTTCCTGTCCAGGGCTCGCACCGAGACGATCGAGTCGGCCGCCTCGCTCCCGTAGGCGCCGATGTTCTGGACCGGCGCCGCCCCGACCGTGCCGGGAATGGCTGATAGGTTCTCTAAGCCATAGAGGCCGCGTTCGACGGTCTTCGCAACCAAGCCGTCCCACATCTCGCCGGCCGCAGCCGAGACTTCCGTAGAGTCTCCGCCTTCTTTGTATTCGACGCCGAGAAGCTCGATCTTGACGACTAGACCGGGGAATCCTTCGTCGGAGATGAGGACATTCGAGCCGCCGCCCAGGACGAAGAGGCGCAGCTTCCTGTCTTCGGCGAAGCGGACCGCTTCCACGAGCTCGTCTTCGCTTCTCGGACGACAAAAAAAGCGGGCCGGGCCGCCTATCTTGAAGGTAGTATGCTCCGCTAAGGGCACGTTTTCCTTGAATTCTATTCTGGTATGCGTCATTGCGCCGACTGACGGCGACGGGTGTGAGCTCCAAATATAATGTCTAAATATAATGTGAGTACAACCGTCGCCGTCGGTTGGTACAATCTGTCCACATTATACCCTATTGCATATCAAAGCCAAATATGCTATGCTATCTCCCGTGAGTACCCGTGTGGGCACTCTCCAAAAGAATGTCTCGCAAAGCGCCGCCTCCGGCGGCCTTTTGCGTTTATGGCCTATTGCGCCAGCTGCTTTATGGCGGCTTCGATCTGGTCCTTGTATTCCGGATGGCTCGTTTCTATGCCTCTAACCGTCTGGATGGCCTCGGCTTTCATGCCCGCGGCGTATTCGGCCTGGGCCAGAGACACGGTCGTGCCGACATCGCCGGGACTCGCGAGAAGTAGCGCCTGATAGACCTTGATCGCCCCGGCGTAATCCTTGGCGACGATATAGCCCTGGGCCATCTGGGGCGTGTTCCAGGCGGCCGGGTCGTTGCCCATGAGCTTCCTGGCTTCCGGCTCCTTGCCGTCGGCGACCAGAGCGACGGCGTAAGCGAGCTTGGCCTGGCCGTCGCCGATGTCGGTATTGTAAGTGTCGCCCAAAAGACTGGCCGCCTCGTCTAGCTTTCCGATATTGATGAGGCTGTTCGACAATTCTATGGCGATAGACTGCTTCAGAGGCGACAGCTCATGGGCAGTGGTCAATAATTGGGCGGCGGCTGAATATTGTCCGATCGTATCCATGAAGGAGCCGGCGAGAGTGTAGGTGCGCGCGTCTTTCCACGGCGCGGCGGCGATCTGGTCCTTGATCGCCTTGGTCGAAAGGTCATAGAAGCCCTGCATGGTTTGGCCGGAGGCCTGCCTGTTGGCTATGATCGCCGAACCGCAAGACAAGAGCTGTTCGCGGATCTCCTGATTGGCTACATAAGCATCGATGGAAAGGGCGCTCTCGAATAGGGCCGGGTCCGGCGAAGGGCCGGTGCAGGCCGTAAGGGCGGAGATGAGGCGGGTGTTGGCCTCGAGGGGGCGGACATTGAAGAGCCAGACGACGGCGATCAGGGCGAGCATGACCGCCGGCGCGGCGACGTATTCGACGGCTTCGGACGAGAGCGGCTTCGAACCGAGCCATGGGACAGGCCTGCCCTCTTTGAGCGAGGCGGCGAAGGCGAGAAGGGCGAAGAACAGGACGTAGCTCGCCAGGTTGTCGAAGACGAAGGCGTTGTGGATGGCATAACCGGCGAGAAGCCCGGAAAGGACGCTCTTTTCGGCGGCTGATAGCGACGATTTCCATACGGCATAGAGGAACAGGAAGTAGAGCGAGAGATATGAGAGGAGGCCGATCGTGCCGGAAGCGGTCAGCCAGTCGAGGTAGACGCTGTGGGCGCGGTCGAACCATTGCTCCTGATTCCAGAGCTTCGGGTTATAATTCGCGTTGAAGATATAGTTGAAGTTCTCCTGCCCCCAGCCGAGGACCGGGCGTTCGACGAAACCGGTCAAAGCCATGGACCAGACGTAGAGCCTGGCGGTAGTCTCGTCCGATGACAGGGAGATGCTGGCCATGCGGCCGAGGATGGGGTTTTTCTGTATGAAAGGCTGGTGCCGCAAGAGAACGAAGGCGACGCCCAGGATGACGAGGAGGCTGACCGCACCGCCGGAGATGCGGCGCGATCCGATCGACTGGCCCTTGCCGAAGACGGCGTAGACGAGGAGAGCGAGCATGATGCCGCCGACCAATCCGAGGATGGTGCCACGAGTGGCGGTCTCGATCAAGAGGAACGAGAAGAAGACGGCCAGTATGGGATAATACCAATTCAGGAATCCGGCCCGGGCGGCTTTTCGCGCGCGCGCGGAGAAGAATAGGTAGGCTGCGATGCCGGCGTTCAAGAGCATGTAAACGGCCATGTATGCGGCGTTCCCTAGAGAGGCGTCGATGCGGACGGAGCCTTGGTGGATGGCGGCCCAGCCGAACAGCTGGAAAAGACCATAGAAACCGACCAGAATGGCGACCAAGAGCTCGAAGTTCAACCAGCGGCGCCACAGGATCTTCCCCTCCTCGCCGGGACCGAAGACATTCAAGGCCACCATGAAGAAGGCCCACAGGTGGATGACGGTGATCCAGCCCTCCATGCGCTCGAAGTTCGACCAGAGGCTACGCAAGGGATTGACGCCGAGGAGGTCGGCGGCCAGAGTGACCAAGGCGAAGACCGAGACGCCGATCGTGAGGGCATTCCATTTCGGGCGGTACTTAGCGTCAAGGAAACAGAGGACGAGCCAGCCGGCGAAGGCGGCCTCGACGAGCAGGCGGAAATAGAAGGCCTTGCCGGTGATGAACGGGAAGAACAGCTGGTCGATGACGATGAGCGGGAAGATCGGGATGAGGAAGAGCGAGGCCAAAGAGACGTAGCGGGCTATTTTTGACATGTATGTATGATGTTCAGAGGGCGCTCTGTTAATCGGAAGCGCCCATCATAGTATCTTATATGCGCCGATTACTCAATATAGCCCTCGTTCCTCTTGATCCCGCTGTTCATCTCCCGCCATTCGGGATGAGAGGCCAGAGTCTTCATGACCGAAGCCATGTCGGTCGCCGATCCGTGCTCGTCGCTCCACTCGATGATCTTCTTTATCAATCCGAAGTCCTGGGCGGTATCTATGGTCCAACGCTCCTTGGATAGGTCGGTGTCGTTGTCGATGGCGGCGACCTCGAAGAGCTCCGGGTGCTTCCAGACGTACGGGGTGACGTGCTCGCGTTCTGACTTAATCTTGGCTTCTTTCCAGGCCCTTTCAAGGATGCCGAAAGAAAAGACTTCCGTATCGAGGCCGTCCGGAAATGTCGAGGTCAGCCTGCCGGTGGAGAGATAATCGCAGCCTCTCTTCTTGTATTCGCTGACTGCCCTGTCTATCACTCCGGGGTCGAGCAAGGGACAATCACCCGTCAGCCGGACCACGATATCGGCTCCGGCTTTTTTTGCCGCCTGATAATAACGGTCGAGCACGTCTTCGACTGAGCCGCGATAACAAGGGATCTTTTGCTTATCCGCCCAGGCCGCCAGCACATCGTCGGACGGATCGACGGTCGTCGCCAGCCAGACTCCGTCGAGGGCTTTCGCTTGTTTGGCGCGTTCGAATACGTAATGGACGACCGGCTTGCCGAGGATCTCCATCATCGCCTTCCCGGGGAGGCGCGTCGAGCCCATGCGGGCCTGGATGACGGCGACGGTCTTCATGTCAGGCGCTCGAAGCCGCCGTGGCAGACCGGGCCGTCGATCTTCCCGCGGACGTTCCCGTCTTTTATAGCCTTAACCAGGATCCCGAAGACTTCGTCTACGGCCGCGAGATACTTCTTGACGTGCTCTTCGGTGTGGGCGTAGCTCACGTAGACGATCGGGACCGCCAGGAAGCCGAGCCGGAGCATCTCCTGGGTGAAGAGGGTCTTCAATTCCAGGACATTCTTGTATTTGAAAGCGAAATTGACCAAGGCGGTCGGCCCTTCGACGACGATGCCGAGCCCGTGCTTCTTGGCCGCTTGTTCCCAGCCCTTCCATATCATCTTGCCGATCTTGTCGATATGCGCCGGGACATCTTTCTCTTGCATCTTCTTTATGGTGGCGAGAGCGGCCGCCGGTCCGATCTTCTCCGTCCAGTATGTGCTGCTTATGAACGTTCCTTGGGCCGCTTCCATGAAGCGCTTCTTGCCGGTGATGACCGCCATGGGATAGCCGTTGCTCATGGCCTTGCCGAAGACGGCGATGTCGGGCGTCACTCCGAACTTCGCGTGGATGCCGCCAACCTGCATCCTGAAACCGGAAGAGATCTCGTCGAAGACCAAGACCGCCCCGATCCGGTCGGCGATCTTCCTGACTTCCTGCAAGAAACCGTCCTTAGGCTCCTGGTGGCGCATCGGCTCGAGGACGATCGCGCCGATGTCGTGCTCCTTGACGATGGCGCGCAATCTCTCGATGTCGTTGTAATGGAAAGGGATCGAAGTATCCTTGAGCTCCTTGGGCACGCCGCTAGGCTCTAGGCCGGCGAGATGGATGCCGGCCAGATTGTCCTTGGCGCCGATGTTGGTCGAGAGGTACCAGTCGTGCCAGCCGTGATAGCCGGAGAAGGCGACCTTCGACTTCTTCGAGTAAGCCCGGGCGATGCGCACGGCCACGGCCATGGCTTCCCCGCCGGTCCGGGCGTAGCGGACCATCTCGATCCATGGATGTAGGGAGATGAGGAGCTCGGCCAATTCGACTTCCTCGGGGACGTTGAGCGTCGACATCGAACCGGCGTCTATGGCTTTCTTCACGGCCTTGTCCACGTCCGGGTCGGCATATCCGAGGACGCAGGCGCCCACGCCCATGAGCGACATGTCTATGTATTTCTTGCCGTCGAGATCGGTCACCTCCGCGCCTTTGGCTTTCTTGTAATAGGCCGGCCACTGCTCCGGCAGGAACATCTCCGCCCGCTTGCTCAATAACTGGCTGCCGCCCGGGATGAGCTTCTTGGCTTTGCGCCAGAGCTGTTGTGATTTTCCTGTTTTCTTATTATCCATGATGATGATCGAACTATACCACCTCCGGAGCGGCTCCATAATTCTCCTTGAGCGACAGGTGCCGGTGGACATTGAAGCCGTTCTTGTTTATGCCCTTGGGGTCGACATAGCGACCCGTATAGATGCGATCGCCGTTCAAATCCTTGTCGTCGCACCAGATGAAATCGTTCTTCCAGAGCGTCTCGCCGCCGTTCACAAAATGATAGGCGAAGAAAGTGAAGGCGGTCAGGATGGCCGAGGGGAACCTGGCGCTCTTATCGAGGTCTTTCTCGAGATCGAGAGGATCCATGGCGCGCGTCTCGTCGGCCACGTTTCTTTTGATCAAATACCACTTGTAGTCGAGCGTCCGCTCCGAAGCGAACGGCTCTTTCAGATACCAGTCCTGGTTATAGAAACAGGGCTCCGACTTCGACGGATCGACGCCTAGGAACGCGCGCATCGCACCGAGGGTGAGCCTTCCGCCCTTAGCATCGGTCGGGATTCCCAGGATGAGGATGTGATCGGCGGCGGCTTTTTTAAGGACTGTCGACGAAAAAGACACCTTCGGAGTCGGACCGAGGCTTGCTGGTGAAGGAATGCCGAGCCGGCTCGAGATAGTCCCGAGCTCTTCCGGGCCGACGAAGTTCTTGCCGAACAGCTTTTTCGCTTCCTTTATATCCATTTATTTTGACGCCTTTTCGAGCCGCTCCAGGTATCTGATGCCTTCGGAGAAGCCTGCCACGTCGCCCTTTTCCTGGTAAGCGAAGATGCGCTCCATCTCCTCGGCCAAGAGATCGGCCCTTTTTCCCCACGGATTCAGGCTGAACCAAGGAAGGTCTCGAGCCGGCGCGTTGATTATCATTATATCCATGTCCGCCGCGTGCATAGCCTTGAGGAAGGTGAGGAAAGCGCGATATTGGTGATGCGCCGAGGTGGCCACAAGTATGATCTTCCAGCCGTTCTCCCGCGCGATCTCCATGGCCCGGTCCGCTTCCGCTCTCGTGTGCGCGGCGGTCTCTTCGAGCATTATGTCTGCCTTGGGGATGCCGAGCTTGAGGAGCTCTATCTCGAGCTCCGAGGCGGGGTAGCTGCCGTATTCCCTCTTCACGGCCCCGCCGGTTATGACTATCTTCGGGGCGTGGCCTTGCTTGTATAGCTTCGCGGCATGCGCCACCCGATTGTAACCGTCGCCTTCCAAGAGGAAGATGGCCTCCCCTTTCTTGAGCGGGAGGTTAGATAGGAGCACGAAGAATTTTTCGCGATCCGTCATGGAACGGGCTTTTACGCTAGATCTTCCCATCTTATCGGCTCGCCGGCCTTCCTGGATCTCTTGAGCTTCTTGCCGGCGACGACGGTCTTCCACTTGGGCGGTATGCCGAGGGCCGGACGCAGCTCGACGATATCGGAGATTTTAAGCACGGTATCCTTGGAAAGATCCTTGCGGGCGCACAGGCCGCGGCGCTGGACGATGACCGTCTCGAACTCTTCGGCCACCACCTCTTTGCGGCCGGTGCCGAGGGCTATCTCCATGTCGCGGATGCGCTTCATCATGAGAGCGAACTCCTTGGGCTCCATCGAGTGAGGATGGTCCGGACCCTTGTCCTTCTTGTTCAGGGTGAAATGCTTCTCGATGACCTTGGCGCCTCTCGCTATGGCGCCCAGGACGACCGTATCGCCCGGCGTATGGTCGGAATATCCGATGATGGTGCCGAAGGCCTCGGCGTACATATCCATGACCTTGATGTTGGCGCTCTCGATCTTCGAAGGATAGTTGGTGATGCACTGGAGGAGGACCAGGTCGTTGTTGCCGGTCGACTCGATGACCTTGACGGCCTCGTCGACCTCGGCGAGCGTGGCGGCGCCCGTCGCCAGGATCATCGGCTTGCCCTTCTTGGCGATGTATTCGAGCATCTCGTGCCAAGTGATGTCGCCTGAGCCGATCTTGTAGAAATCGACGCCGGCCTCTTCCATGAGGTCAACGGCTTCGAAATCATAAGGCGAAGACGACACGGCGATGCCGATCTTCCTGCAATAATCGAAGAATTCCTTGTGCCACTTCCTCGGGAACTCGGCTTCCTTGAAGATCTCTTCGATCGGCCGGCCCCAGGAGCCGTGGATGCCCTTCAATTTCATCGAGGCGAAGGCCTTGCCTGAGACTATCTTGTCCGCCAGGAAGCTCTGGATCTTGACCACGTCGCCGCCGGCTTCCTTGACCGCCAGGGCGAGCTTTTTGGCCTTTTCCAGGCTGCCATCGAAGTTCGCGCCCAGGTCGGCCATGATGAGAGCCGGCTCGCCTTCGCCGATCCAGCGGTTGCCGATCTTGATCCTCTTCGGGAAGCGCTCTTGTCTACTATTTGGCATGTTAGTTGAGAGCCTTGCTCTTCTTGAGCAGAGCCGCGAAATCTTTCTTGGTAAGCCACATGGAGTTGGTATCGCTTGCGTAATGGAAACCGGCCTCGAGCTTCTCGCCCATGGCGAGGAGCTTCTTGTAGCGGTCTTTCATCGAGAAGATCTCTTCGTCATAATGCGGCAGGATGACGTAATAGTCCGGCAATTCGATGGAATGGCGCGACTCTTCGCGGGTGAGGAGGACCTCGTGGACTTTCTCGCCGGCCCGGACGCCGATGACTTCCCTCTTGGCCTTGGGCGCCAAGGCCGAGAACAGGTCGACAAGCTTCATGCTCGGGATGCGCGGCACGAAGATCTCGCCGCCTTCCATGTTCGAAAGGGCGAAGAGGACGAGCTCGAAGCTCTGCTCCAGGGTGATCCAGAAACGGGTCATCTCGATGTCGGTGATCTCTACGATCTTCCGGTTTGGTTCCTTGAGGAGCATCTCGACGACGCTGCCGCGGCTCCCCATTACATTGCCGTAGCGGACGCAGCTCAGCTTCGTGGCGCCGCGCCCGAAGAAGTTCCCGTTGGTGACGAGCTTCTCGGCGCAGAGCTTGGTCGAGCCGTACAGGTTGACCGGCTGAGCGGCCTTGTCGGTCGAGATGAGGAGGACCTTGTCCACGCCACAGTCGATGGCCGCGTCGATGACGTTCTGGGTGCCGAGGATGTTGGTCTTGACCGCTTCGAACGGGTTGTATTCGAGCATGGGGACCTGTTTCAGGGCCGCGGCGTGGACGACGATGTCGACGCCGTGGAAGGCCCTCTCGAGCCTTTGTAGATCGCGCACGTCGCCCAGGAAGAAGCGGGCCCGGCCGTCTTCGGCGAATTCCTTCTGGAGATGGAACTGCTTGAATTCGTCCCGGGAGAAGATGATGAGCTTCTTTATCTTGGAATTCTCTAGGAGGAAGCGGCTGAAGCTCGAGCCGAACGAGCCCGTGCCGCCGGTTATGAGGACTGTCTTGCCTTTGAGGAAATCTGTTTTCATAGTTTAATAAATTAACATTAAAATATCACATCCGTCAAGATAGATCCTTTGCGGAGAGCCTCTTCACGTTCTTGATGCCTTCGAACGGCAACGGCTTGTCTTTGGCTCCCGACGGGATGACGCCGATCACCTTTTTCCCGCAGAGGAATGCCAGGACGAGGGCATTCGAGCGGCCGCCCACGACGAGCGAGCTTTTGGCGATGTCCTGAAGGAGATCTCCGCCTTTCGATTCCCTGATACGGAGCTTGTCGCCGAATCTCTTCACAAGGCCGATGTATTTGTCTCGCGGTTCGACCGGATGGAGCCTTATGATCAACTCGCGTCTGGACTTGGTCTTTACGAGCAGGCGGAGCAGATCCTCCAGCACGGCGCGCTCATAGCCTACCGGATCAGAAAGATAAAGGATGTCGCGCGGACTGCCTTTCCTTTTGTGCAAGGCCCTGAAGCGCTCCTTGATCTCGGCAAAATAAGGATTCGGCACGAACTTGACCTTGACGATCTTCATCGGAAAGAGCCGGCAGGCGATCCTCTCCGCGGCTCGGTCGCCGACCCAGATCTCGTCGGGAAGATTCTTCCTCCAGCCGGCGGCCGGGTAGCTAAAGCGCTCTCTGTAGCTCACCCAGTGCTCTAGAAAGCTCGCCGTCCGCATGCCTCGCCGCTTGGCTTCTCTTATGAAAGCTGTCTCGAGCGGGGAACCGCCGCCGCTCGTGCCGGAGAGGAGCAATACGGCATCGGCGTGCTTTTCAAGGATTCCTCGCGCCTCGTTTCGAGCATGCTTTATGTCTCTTATGGCGGCGAACCGGAGCTTCCTTCTCTCGAAGACGGGCACGGCCGGGCCGGCCGCGTATGAGGCGAAGCTGAAGCGGCCGCGATTCTTCGCCGCGTAAGCCGAAACGACCTCGGCGCTGCCGGTGTCGTGGCAGACCGTCAGTATCTTTTTTTTATCTCTTGAAGTCATCTTTTAGCATGCCGTAATGGATGATGTCGCGGAAGGCGCCGTTCTTGAACATGGCTTCCCTAGAGACTCCTTCCTTCTTGAAGCCGAGGTTGTCGGCGAGCTTCTGCATGCCGACGTTCTCCGAGGACGTGCCGCAGTATATGCGGTGCAGATCGAGGGCGTCGAAGCCGTGAGCGAGGATGAGCCTGCTCGCTTCTTTCCCCAGCCCCTTGCCCCAGACGCTCTTGTCGCCGATCACGATGGCGTATTCGGCCGAGCGGTCGATGGGATCGATCTCCTGGAGGCTTATGTTGCCGACGTGCTTGTCATTCGACTTGTCGATGATGGCCAGGATCAGATGATGCTTGGACTTGATGACCGTCTTGTAATATTCCTCCATGTCTTGGCGATAGTTCGGGAAGCGGTGATGCGAATTATATTGGCAGACTTCGGCGTCGTTGAACCAGCTCTGGTAATCCTCATTGACATCCGAGGCTTCGATGCCGCGGAGATAGACGTGCTCGCCGACTAAGAATGGTTGTTTCATGATGATGAGATTATGGCTGGTTATGCTTTTGATAATGCGCGCTTATGATAATTCATGCCTGTGCTCGTAAACTTTCTCGAATGCTTTGCAGACGTCATCGAGGTCTTTCTGGCTCGAGCCGGGCCGCATGAGCTGGTGGGAGAAGAAGCTCTTCTCGTCCAATCGTTCGGCATTTGGGCACAAGCCTTTGGCGTAATTCAACGGGTTGCCGGCCAAGTTGAATGGGTAACCGCCTTTTCCGAAGGCGATCCTCTTTTGGAATATCGGCAGCATGTAGAGCGGTTTGACGTAGGGATAATTGAGAAGCACTCCTTCCTGTTCGCGCAATTCAGAAGGCTTGAGCTCGGCTTTTACCGCTTCGAGGAAGCTCTTTCGGCTGACTCCGACGACCTTCTCGTCGAAAAGGAACGGTTGGAAATAGTAGACGTGATCCGCGCCTTTCCTTGTCGGCGCCGGCTTGATCCCAGGAAGCTTCGCCAGGCGCTTTGCGACATGCGCGCAGTTCTTCTGGCGCTCGGCGTTCAGCTTTTCCAGCTTCTTCAGTTGTTCTCTGGCGATAGCGGCGTTCAATTCCGTGAGACGGAAGTTGTAGCCGATCATGTTGACCAAGTCTTTGTTCCCCTTGTCGCCGACCACGGCCTCGGCATGGTTGCGGATGAGGCGCAGCCTGTCGGCCAGCCCGTCGTCGTTCGTGACTATCACGCCTCCTTCGCCGGTGTGTATATGCTTGTGATAATTGAGCGAGTATACGCCTATGTTTCCGAGCGTGCCGGCATAGCGGCCCTTGTACTTGGCGCCGGGCGCCTGGGCGGCATCTTCGATGACGATGAGATTATGTTCTTTGGCGATCTGGTTGATAGCATCGGCGTCATAGGGCTGACCGAATAAGTCGACGGCGATGATGGCCTTGGTGCGCGGGGTTATCTTGCGCCTGACATCTTCCGGGTCGAGGCAGAAATGCTCGGGCTCGATGTCGGCGAAGACGGGTATGCCTCCGTAAAAGAGCGGGGCTGTGGCAGAGATGGACATGCTCCACGGGGTGACGATGAACTCGTCGCCCGGCTCCGTGCCGATGGCCCCGACGGCCGAGATCAATCCGGACGTGGCAGAATTGACGGCGATGGCGTGCTTCACGCCGAAATGCTCAGCCCATTCCTTTTCCAGGATCTGGACTTCCGGCCCGCCCATGAAATCCGGATCCCAACAGCCTAGGTAACGAGAAAGCACCCCGGAGTCTATGACGCGGCAGGCCGCTTCTTTCTCCTCCTTGCCGATGACCCGGCACGACGGGAAGAGCTCGGTCCGCACGGGCTTGCCGCCGCGTATCGCCAGAACGGACTTCTTGTTCGGATTTTTTGGATTAGCCATAGAGATATCTTATTTATCGAGCGCCCGGTACTGATCCAATAATGTCTGGCAAATCTCTTGCGTCCGGAGAGCTTCCTCTCCGGAAGAGATGAGAGCTTCTCCGCTCTCGAGATGCGCGGCTACATGTCCATACAATCGCACGAGCGCTTGGGACAGATGAGTGGGGCTCTGCTTCGCCTGGCTCAAGGTAGTGAAGCCTTTATAGGCCGGGTCATCGATCCTGTCCTGGGCTTCGATCATCGAACCGGAATCAATAAGGCGTATCCTTCCCTTCTCGGCGATCACCTCAAGTTCGAAGAGGCTGTAGCATCGCCCGTCGGCGGCGATCAGGTGGAATTCCGGACAGCGTTCGAAGACCAGAAATCCGGAGACTGTGATATCCGCGCTGTCATAATCGTTATAACCGCCAAGGGCCTTGATTTGTCTCGATTCGCCGAATAGGAAGCGCGCCCAGTCGATCATGTGCGAACCGTTATGCAGGATGCCTCTCGAATAGGCGCCGACGGCAGAGATGACTTTGCCGTACTTCCCTTTTCTGAGATCGTCTTGAAGCCTCCGCGTGGTCTCGTCGAATCGCCGAGAATAGTTGACTATCAAGGGAATCCCGGCTTTTTTGTACTGACTGACGATATCCTTTGAATCATCGGTCCGTATTGTCAGCGGCTTCTCGCATATGACCAATCTTGGCTTGTGATCCAGGGCTCTTTTCAACATTTCGGCGTGCGTCGGATCTGGCGTGCAGATGACGACGATATCGGGTCGGACTTCTTTCATCATGCCATCAAGGCTTTCAAATGCCTTCACGGACCAGGTCTTCCCTGCTTCTCTGGCTTTATTAAGATCGATATCGTAAAAGCCGGCCAGTTTTATTTTGTGGTCAAGCGAAAGGGCGTGGGCGTGAGTCAAGACGGCCTTGCTTTCCGGGGTATCAAAACCGGCGGCGATGCGTCCGGCGCCGATCACGACGGCTGTGTATGCCTTGGCGTTCTTATCCCTTTTTGGATGCGGTTCGTTCTTCATATATGGATAATATTACAACTATCAGCCTTGTTCCGGGGTCTTGGCCTTGACTTCTTGGTTCATCGACCGGAGCGACGGATCACCCCGTAAAAGAGCCACGACATCGGCCGCAGAGAAATCCTCATCCTTCGGCAACAGCTTCTTGAAGATGGCATCGAGCAATTCATAGTCATTGCGCTCGTCCAATGTCACGCGCAGATCGGGCCCGTGCATCTCAGGAGGAGCTTTCCATTCGACGACTTTGAACTTATCGGGGTGCGTCCAGATATAGTAAGAGACGTGCACGCGGTCGATGGGGTCCTTAGTCAGTCTGTCGACCTGCTCGAGCACGGCCGTCGGGAAGACCCGGACGTCGAAGCCGTCCGGGAACGTCGGGGTCGCCGAGGTATTGTTGGAGACGAAGTCCGCCTTCTTCTCGGAGAGAAGCTCGATCGCGCGGTCGACCAGACGATGATCGACTAACGGGCAGTCGCCGGTTATCTCCACGATCACATCGGCTTTAGTCTCATGGGCGGCTCCGAGGACGCGCGCGAGCACGTCATCCTCGCTGCCCCGGAAGCTTTTTGCTTTGAGATTCCGCGCGGCTTCCACAAGAGCGTCATCCGTTTTATTCGTCGTCGTGGCTACGATGACTTCATCGACATATCGGCTCCTTTTCAGGCGCTCGATGATCCAGCCGATCGCAGGCTTGCCGGCAAGCGGCATGACGACCTTGCCCGGCAGGCGGCTCGATGTCATGCGGGCTTCGATGATGGCGACGATCTTTTGGCGAGAATCCTTATACATGGTGATATCATTCTTGCCCGGTCGGATCATTTCCTGCCTGAAGCTTCCAATATTCCTTCCGAAAGGTTTCCACATCGGCCTCAAACGCTTCCTTGCTCAGATATTTGACGCCGCGATAACAGTCGACCAGCGTGCCGCCGAATCCCCTCTTGAACCGGCCAATGGCGAGCTGTTTCTCGTCCGGATAATAATCGAATTGCGCGCTTGGGCTCGCCGGCCTGTCGACGTCTAAGCTCTTCACTCCGAGATCCCTCAGATATTCCATGGCGCGCAGCATGAGCGCATGAGAGACCGGCAGGCCTTTATAATCAGGATCATCCGCCGACGAAGCATACAATCCCTTGGCGCCGTACATCTCGAAATATGAATATACTACAGCCGCACCCTTGAATCTGACGCCGAACAAAACCGCCTGGCCGGCCTTGAGCTTCTCGAACTGCGAATCGAATGACTGCTTGGATCTGGTCGCACGTCCGGCGGCCTTATGGTGCATCAGACGATACTCCTCATGCAATTCATATGATGGCGCTGCCTTGTCCGTATAGAATATCTCATAATCTTTGTTCTTAAGGATGTCTTTGATATTGGAGACGTGGCCTTTCCGGCAATGACGGAGAAGGTCGCCGGGAAGAGTAAGATCGATCAAATAGCCGAGGATCGATGCATTCAGGTATCCGAAACGTTGGAAAAGATCATATTTGGAGACGTCGGTGTTCAACGGGTCGACGTAGAACATTATCTTGTCGACCTTCTCCTCGCGAGCGACCAGGTCGATGGCCGAGAAGATCTTCTTGGCGGCGTTGTCATTCGCAAAGAGCGGCGCGATGGTATAAGTGCCGTAGAAGCTTATTGTGACAAGGCTGCCTTTCTTCTCGATCGGCACGAAAGCTATGCCGGCAGGGTGGCCGTCCGGAACATAGACGAAACTGCGATCGGCCTGAAGCAATCCCATGGTCGCCGACATCTCCAGGAAGTTCTCCTGAGACAGCCTTGTATACCTGGGTCCTACATCGGCATTCTTGATATATTCCTCCCAGTACTTCCAGAAAGCCGCGGGGTCGTCTTTTTTATAGATGAAATCGGTTGACATGCGATTATCGGGTCTTATTGCTTGAGATTATATAACCTGTGGAAATAGGAGCTCTTATCGGCCAGAAGGTCCTGCGGCTTGCCGCGCTCGACTATCCTGCCCTTTTCGAGGACAAGGAGCTGGTCGGCATTGACCACGGTCGACAACCGGTGAGCGATGACGAACACGGTCAGCTTGCCCTTGAGGCCGTCGATGACCTTCTGGATCTCCATCTCGGACTGGTTATCGAGAGCGCTGGTGGCCTCGTCAAGGATGAGGAGCTCCGGCTTCCTGGCCAGGACGCGGGCGATGATGATGCGCTGGCGTTGCCCGGCTGACAAGAGGACGCCGCGCTCGCCGATCACCGTGTCGAAGCCTTGCGGCAGATTTTCGATGACGTCGTATATGTTGGCCATCTTGGCCGCCTTGACCAGGTCTTGTTTCGATAACGACTGGTTGTAGAAACGTATATTATTCTCGACCGTGTCGTTCATCAGGAAGACGTCTTGCGAGACATAACCTACGTGTTCGCGCCAGGCGCTGAGCTTGATGGAGGCGATGTCGACTCCGTCGACTGAGATGGTGCCCTTCGACGGATCGAAGAGGCGGAGCAATATGTCGACGATGGTGGTCTTGCCGGCGCCGGACGGGCCTATGAGGCCCACGACCTCGCCCTGCCGTATCCTGAAATCGACGTGCTCAAGGACGGACTTGCGATTCTCATAAGCGAACGAGACGTCTGAGAATTTGAACTCCGACCGGAGAGAGAAATCCGCCGTGCCTCGGTCGCGTTCGAGCTCTCTCTCCGCTCCGTCGTCGAATTCCGTGATGGCCCTGACGTATGGCGCGCATTCATAGACCATCTGCACATGCCTCTGCAATTGCTGTATATAGAGGAAGATCTGCTGGATCAGGTAGACCACCGCCGCCAGGACCGCCAGGTTGAAATGCGGCAGCTTGTAGGAAATGGCCAGGACGATCATGACGAAGACTATGCCTATCGACGGCATCAGGTTCTCCGGGACCATCTTGAGGACAGTGATCCTGACCTTGAGCCGGCGCAGGCTCTCGAAGAACGATTCGCCCCGGGCCACGACCGCCTGATAGACGCCCATGGCCTTGACGGTCTTCATGCCCATGACGTTCTCGTTGACGTGGTGGGAAGTCTGGCGGTTGATGGCCTCGATATCGTTCGAGGCCAGCCGGGTCCGGGTGATGAGCGGCTTGAAGATGAAGAACAGGACGGCACCGAGAGCGACGGCCAGGATGCTAGTTATGGGCGACATGTCGACGGCGACGGCGGTATAGATGAAGAGCATGCTCATGATGGTGATGATGCTGCTCAGGTGGTCGAGCATGAGCTCGCCGTATTGCACGTTGGTCAAGATGACCGTCTCCAGGTGGCCCAGCTTCTGCTTCAAGAGATACGGCCAGCTGGCCGCCAAAGTCTTCCGGAAGAGCGCGGTGCGGGCGGATTTCGAATAGTTGCCGATGATCTGGATCTTCACGTAGCTCGCCCACATGAGCGCCAGGGCCTTCAGAATGAATAGGATGCAGATGAAGACAAGCAGATATTTTATCGAGAACGTGACGTGGACGATGGCAAACAGGCTCTTGATGGCCTTCGAGACGAGGTCGTCGCCGAAGTCATTGCTGCCGGTCAAGAACGAAAAAAGAGGCACCAGAGCGTTGACGCCGACCGCTTCGAACAGGCCGGACAAGAAGCCCAGAAAAGCCAGGACGGCGATCTTCTTCCTGTATTGCCTGAAGGCGCGGTCGAGCAACCGCAGAGCATCGGTCGTCTTTCTGATGAACGCCTTGATCACCATCTATTTATCTTGCTGACCGCCTTCTCCTTGACCTTGAGGTATGACTTCACTGCCTTCTGTTCCGTCTCCGGAGAGACCATGCGCAGGATCTCCAAACCGAGGATGCGGTATTGGCGGCCGACTTTGTTGGCGCGGATGAGGCCTTTTTTGAGCAGGCGCTTCATGGTGCTCCTGCTTATCTTCAGCAAGGCCTCGGTTTCGCCGGTAGTGTACACGGTGTGGGGTTGGATCTCTTTATTGGTCATGTTTTAATTGGTGATGACATCGGACCGGGTGCGATGGTTATAAGTATAGCAAGGCGTCATAAGGTGTCAATAGGTGTCTTGACGGTTATCTAGGGAGTCTGATAAGCTTAGAACGCCTGGAACTGCCTATATGTCTCATTCACCCATACGCGGAAAACGCATACTCATATTCCAACAGAGGAGCTGGGCCGTGAATGTCGGCCACCCGCTGGCAAAGTCCCTGCAGGAAGAGGGCGCCATCCTGGCCGCGTTCACCCTCAAACGGACGACTCACCAGTTCATAGCTTCCCAAAGGGAGGTGCGCTATGATCTCGTCGTCAACAACGACGAGATCATGGGCCGGCCGAAAGACTACTTGAAAGGCGACGTCTTCCCTCTTGCTCTGATCAATAAGGAGATCGGCGTCGACTCCATCTGGCCGATCGTCATGTCCCTGCGCAACCACGTCCGGAGCTATAAGGACAAGTATTACTACGCCTTCCGGCAGAACGTCTCCGACGAGGGCATCATCGACTACGTCATGGCGCTCTATAAATGCGTACGGCGCGTGTTCGACGAGTTCAAGCCCGATCTCATCATCGCGCCGAATTTCGTAGCCTTGCCCCACATCATGTTCAGCCTGTACGGGAAGAAGCGCGGCGTGCCGATGTTCGGCGTGACCGATTCGAAGGTCAGCGGCAATTACATATTCTCTTATGATCACACCGACGGTTCCGGGCCGTTCCATGACCGCGTCGATCTATTGAACCGGGGCGAGGCGGAGAGCGAGAATCTCGACAAGGCGCGGGCATACATCAAAGAGTTCAGGGAGAGGTTCATCGCTCCGACATACACGCAAAAAGAGATCCCGAAGACCTTGTGGCAGAAGATCCGCCATCTTGGTTCGCCTTATTACCACATCTTGCGCTGGTACATAAGACCATCCGAGAATCGATTGGACAGCACCGGCATCACCATCGACTACCGGCCGCCGCGCATAATCCTTCGGGACCATTACTGCCATGACCGTTACGCGGGGAGGGCTAAGGCTTTTCCATACCATCCTTTCGAGAAAATCAGCAAGTTCGTGTACCTGCCTTTGCAATTCCAGCCGGAGGCCAATATAGACGTGGCTTCCCCGTTCTTCAGCAACCAGATCGAGACGGCCCGACAGGCGGCCATGTCCCTGCCAGACGATTACACCCTGGTCGTCAAGGACCACCCGGCCATGCTCGGATACCGTCCGCCCTCGTATCTCGAGAAGCTGGCCAGGACAGTGAACATCAAGCTCATAGATTACCGCATCCCGTCATACGACATCCTGAAAAGAGCGAGCCTGGTGATCAGCCAGAACAGCAGCGTTCTCGTCGAGGCTGCGTTCCTACGAATACCCGCGATCCAGCTTGGCGATCTTGGGACGACGCTTAAGTTGCCGAACGTGAGCAAACACACCGACATGACCACCCTGGTCCATAAGATAAAAGAGGTGCTTAAGGTCGATCTTCATACCCCTCAATACGAACGGCGCCTGGAAAACTACGTGGCGGCCGCTTATGACACCGGTTTCGACGTGAATTATTTCTCCCTCTGGGAGAGGGGCGGCGACACAAGCCCCATATGGAGCATATATAAGAAAGAGATCGAGTCGGCGCTCGGTAAAAAGGCGTCTGGCGCAAAAAGGTCATGACCGCCGACAAGCTTCCCCAGGAGTTCATGGATATCCTTTGCTGTCCGAAACGGCATTGCCGCGGCGATTTGAGGCAGGACTCGGCGGATTCTCTCGTGTGCGCCGAATGCGGCGACGTCTACCCTGTCGACCATGGGATCCCTATCATCTTCCCGGACGCGGCCCATTCTCCGGACATGCACAAAAGGCATTGGGATCAGGAAGAGCAGGCGAAGAATTACGCCAAGAAATACGACAGCTACCTGAAGAAACAGGGCTCAACATGGGGGTTATATACGCACGTCTCCGAGATGAGGGCGATAGACCGGCTGCTCGCGTCGGCGAATGCCGGCTTGAGCGGCCGGACCGTCATCGACTGCGGCTGCGGCAACGGCAGGCTTCTGTCATATTATCCGAAGATCGGAAGAAAGATAGGTACCGACTCTTCCCTGCATCTCCTCAAGGCGGCCAAGGAAAGGATGCCGGAAGCATGGCTCGTCTGTTGCCAGCTCGAGGATATGCCCATCAAAGGCGCGGTGGCCGATCTCTCCGTGAGCATCAGGGTCTTCCAGCACATCAGACGGCCGGAAGCGGCCTTCGCCGAGATGGTCCGCATCACCAAACCGAGCGGCTTCGTCGCATTAGAACTTTATAATAAGCTGAACCCGAAGGAGCTATACAAACGATTCAGGATGCTGCCAGCGATCGACCGCCTGAAGCCCTGGGGCCTCACATACGATCGTTACTATTCATATCGAGAGATAAATAAATGGGCGGCGGACTGTTTCGTCAAACCGATATCATACGCGGGGGCAGGTTGGGGATTCTTCTTCTACCTCTTCGAGCCGATGAAGTTCCGCGGCTGGGCCCCAGACTGGCTGGCGACTAAGATCTATGATCTGGCCCTGGCCGTCGAATCGGCGGTATCAGAGTGGCCGGTATTCTCGAAGACCATGGAAAAGATCTCCTGGATCGGCAGCATACAGGGGCCGACGAAAAAGGACTCCGCTCTTAAATCAGTTTTTAAAAGGGCCGGCAAGATATTAAAATGGCAAGCGAATAAAAGAACTCTGGCGCGGTTCGAGAAGGAACTCGCCCGATACGATCACGCCTTGGTCGGGAGCGACCGCGACCATCTGATGAGATGTCTCGATTGGCTCAAACGGGCGCAGGATGCCACGCCGGACGGAGGAGTGAGCCGAGGCTTCGATCTCATTCCGGGAAGCAAGTCTAATCGCTTCGGCTGGCAGCCGTCTTACCCTGAGACGACCGGCTACATCATCCCGACCATGATCAAGGCCGGACGGCTCTTGGGCGACGCGGACCTCATCCGGCGGGCGCGGCTCATGGCAGAGTGGGAGATCAACGTCATGCTGCCAGGCGGGGCCGTACAGGGAGGGAACATCTCCGTTCCGCCGGCTCCGGCCGTCTTCGATACCGGCCAGGTCATCCGGGGCATGATCGCTATGTGGCAGCTGACCAAAAAGGAGAAGTACTTGAAGGCGGCGAAAAGATCGGCTGCCTGGATATTGGAGCATGAATACGCCGATGATCTTGGCAAACAAGGCTGGTGGAATTCTGATAATGCCTCGTCAGTCGATCAGAGGGTCACTACATATAACGTGTATGCCCTGGCGCCTCTCGCCGAATTGGGCGCGCTGGCGAAAGATAAGGACTTGACCGAGGCGGCGCGGAGATCGGCGGAACACACCCTGTCGATGCAAGACCCGAACGGCTGGTTCCGCGACGCAGACTTCGAACAACGGCCCGACGCGCTCCTTCATACGATCGCTTATACGATCGACGGCCTGTGGGATATCGGCATCCATCTCAAGGAACGGAGGTTCACGGACGCCGCGCGGAAGGCGCTCGATCAGATCATCGATCGGATGGGCGCGACCGGCAAGATACCGGGAAGATTCGACGAGAAATGGGACGGCACCGTCGATTGGGCGTGCTTGACGGGCATCGCGCAGATCGCAGTGACATGCATGAAGGCGTACGTCGGCACGCACGATAGCGCATACATGGAAGCCGCGAGGAAGCTCAAGGACTTCTTGAAATCATGCCAATACAATGGCTCTGATCCGGTTTTAAGCGGCGCCGTCTGGGGAAGCTCCCCGATATCCGGCGAGTATGGTCAATACCAAGCCTTGAATTGGGCGGTGAAATATTTTGCCGACGTGCTCATCGAGTCGAGCTCGATCCCGCATAAAGAAAAATAACATGCAGCAGGAGGAGAAAAGAACATTGTTCCAGACGATCAGGCAGAAGATATGCCTCAGGTCTGCGCTCTATTCATATCCGCGCTACCAGCCAGTCTTGATCCGAGGCAGATTCGTCGGCGGCAACGAGCGCAACTGCTTTGACCGTTGGGAAGTGATCCGCAAGGAGATCGAAACGAGCGGCGGCTCGTCCGTTCTCGATATCGGCTCCGCGGAGGGCTTTTATGTGATCCAAGCCGCTCGGGAATGCTCATGCACCGCGATAGGCGTCGAGATGGACGCGCGCAGGTTTGCTGTGGCGGAAGATCAGATCATAAAAGAAAAGATACGGAATGCCAGATTCATCTTCGGCGCTGCCGATACGGAGATGATCCCGCGCCTGCCCGCTTCAGACCTCGTCATCTGCATGTCGGTCTTGCACCACATCATGTCCGCCCGCGGGGAGGAATATGCGCGAGGATTCATGAGCCTGCTGCGAAAGAGGACTAAGAAGGAGATGATCTTCGAGATGGGCCAGTCGGATGAAAGCGAGCTTTCGTGGGCGAAGCGTCTGCCGGATATGGGAGATCGGCCCCATGAATGGATAGAGAGCTTCCTTAAGTCATGCGGATTTTCCGTGGTCGAGAAGATCGCCGAAGTCGATTCATACAAGAAGGATAAGAAGCGGGCCCTTTTCAGGCTGATCCCATGAGGAAGGACATGAAAGCCGTGCTGCATAAACTGAAGAACAAGCTTGTCCGGCTGGGAAGCGCCCTGGTGGGGATCTTCTGGCTGTGCCGGGCGCGCGTGGATATCGTCCGGGCGAAGCGGCGCGGCTTTATGACCGTCATCGCGGAGATAACCACGACGAACGAATTCTTCTATCTGCAGTCGGTGCTGGCCGAGCTCATCGGAGACGGGGCTTGCGTCGTAGTCATCACTCACGACAAGCTCATGGGAAACCTCAGGAAACTCATCGGATCATCCTGGAAGGAAGGCCGGCCGGATCTGGTCGATTCCCGATTCTTCGATCATTTCCCTTGGGTAGATTTTTATCTGAACGCCACGCTGTCATACGACATCAAAGTGCCGAAGCGGGCTCATTATAAGATCCACTTCCCCCACACGGTGACTTCCAAAACGAAATATGACGTCTTCTCGCCGGCGATCGACAAGATGACCGACGTCTTCCTCACTGGCGAAGCGTTCAAAAAAGACATGCTGACGTTCTGCGCCGACCACCGCATCGCCAAGATCCCGAAGCTCCACGAGATCGGCTGTCCGAAATATGACATTCTTTTCGAGCTGCGCGACAGGGGCATCGATCGCAAGGCCTTCATAAAAGGGCTCGGGCTCGATCCTTCCCTGCCTACGGTCTTCTACGCAGCCACCTGGAACCAGAACACCAGCGTCTTCACTTGGCTCGACCGGATCCTTGAGATCCCCGAGCGCTTCAAGGCCAATTTGATCGTGAAGATCCATCCCGGATCATATATAGATCCGACCAGCAAGAAAGGCAGCGGCGGGGTCGATTGGAGATCCTTCTTCGACAATAGCGACATCGCTGGCCACAGGATATACAACGCCTACGAGGTCGACTCGCCGGAATTCATCATGGGAAGCGACCTTGCCGTGACCGATATCAGCACCATATGGATCGAGTTCTATTTCCTGCGCAAGCCGATGATCTTCCTGGATATACCGAGGTTCTTCGAGGATCATGAGATGAACTCGCTGGGAGATTTCCGGCCGATCTACGGCTCTCTGGTGAAGACGCCAAAAGAGTTCTACGCGGCCATCGCCCGCAGTTTGACCGTACCTCGCGAGGCGCGGCCGGATAATGCGCCGTCGATCGACGACAGATTGCTGTATAACCGGGGCAAGGCGACTGCGGCCGCCGTGGCGAAATTGCATGAGATGCGCGGACAGATTGCCAGAGGGTGCGAAAAAAGCTAATCTGAATATCCATCATGAAAAAAACAAAGGCAAGAAAGGCGAAAAAGAAGGCTCGGCAAACGATCGTCTACACATACGGCGCCTTCGACCTTTTCCATAGCGGCCACGTCGAGCTCCTGAACGAGGCCCGGGCGCTAGGAGACAGATTGGTGGTCGGCCTTTTCACTGACGACGTGGTATCTGCCTACAAGCGCGAGCCGGTCATCCCTTTTGAGCACCGGAAACTGGTCCTCGAGCACTGCAGGTCGGTCGACGAGGTCGTGCCGCAACATGACCTGGCGCCGGACGAGAACCTCATCAGGCTGAAGCCCCATATCCTGGCCAAAGGCCCTGGGGCCGGCTGGAACGAGAGCGGGAACATCCCCGGCGCAAAGACCGCGAAAGAGATCGACTGCAAGATCGTGGTCTTGGGCTATCATGACGGCATATCGACGAGCGGCATCATCAAGAAGATCAAGGGCGAGTGACGCAAACCAAAACATGATCATCGCCTCTAATCATCTGCTCGTCACGACCCACATCAAGATCCCCAAGGACGTGGTCGTGCGCGTCAATATCGCCTGGCTCGACAGCAAAAAAGACCTCTTGAATCTGCTTGGAAGCCTTACCCATGACGTCTATCTCGATTACCCCCAAGGCCGGACCAAGCCTCCCAGGCCGGTCACCAAGCTCTCGGACGCCATCAAGACCGCCCGCAAGTTCAAGAATGTGAAGCATTTCGCCGTCTCGAACGTCGAGGATCCCGCTGCGATCCACGCCATCCGCATCCAGCTCCCTGATCGCATAGGCCTGGTCCCGAAGATCGAGACGCGGAAAGGCGTACAAGAGCTCGAGGCCATCATCAAGAAGATCGGAGCGCGATATATCATGCTCGATAAGGAAGATTTGTACCTCGACGTCAAGAAGGATTCGAGAGAGTTCGAACGCCTGGTCGAGTCGGTACGCGCGAAGTGCACGCGGCTTGGCGTCGGCGCCTTGGAATTGCAAGGGGTCGTCTTCTCTCCGAGGGCACACAGACCGAAACGCTAGGAACATTTGATGCCAAATAAAGATATTAACGTGCTTTGTTTGAGCCTCCGCACTCCGCCGGAGATCAGGCCGCAGGCCATCCTGATCGGTAAGATGGTCCCGGAATGGGTGCGACAGGGCGTGAAGCCCGTCATAGTGAGCTACGGCGGCGAGGATTGGGACATCGATCTGCCACGCTACCGCATACCCCAAAGGAAACATAACCGGGTCTTCGACAGGGTGCCGGCACTCCGGCGCTCGCGCGACCGCAAATATCTCGACCGACTTATGGATTTTTTCGGACCGATCATCAAGGAACACCAGATCGGGCTAGTCTTCTCCTTCGCAAATCCCCAATTCAGCAACGTGATAGGCGCCGGGGTGAAGAAGCGCTTCGGCGTCAGATTCGTAGCGAATTTCAGCGATCCCTGGTACGACAGCGGATATAAGCCGTTCTCGAAGAGAGCCGCGGACGACGTTTTGCGTCAGGAAACGGGCGTCGTCGAGGCGGCCGACCGCATCGTGTTCGTGAGCGAGCAGCTCCGGGACATGGTCATGAAGAAATACCCGGCCGCTTATAAGGAAAAATGCCGGGTCATCCCCCATTGCTACGACCCGAAGGATTATCCGGCCGACGCGAGGAGAACTGATAGCGATTTCATCATAAGCTACATCGGCGTCTTCTATAAGGAACGCAATCCGGAGATCCTTTTCAAGATCCTGAAGAAAGCGATCTCGGACGATGCCGCTCTCGCTTCGAAGCTGAAGATCCGCTTGGTCGGCGGCGCCAATCCTTATGCCGGCTATACCCAAGAGAAGATCGAGTCGCTGCTCGAACAGTATGGCCTCAAAGACCGAACGGAGATGATCTCGACTGTTCCCTTCCGGGAGAGCCTGCGCCTCATGAAAAGCTCCGACTGTCTGGTGACGATCGATGCGAATTTCGGCACAAGCCCGTTCCTGCCTTCGAAGGTGATAGACTACGCTGGAAGCGGCAAGCCCGTGGTCGGCATCACTCCGCATGGCAGCACAGTCTCGGGATTCCTGGACCGGCTAGGCGAAAGATCTTTCGGTTATGACGAGGTCGCCGAAGCTGCCGCATATTTGAAGGATTTGATTAATGGCAAGACATCCCGAAAGATCGATACAGCATTCCTGGAGCAGTTCCACGTCAGAAATACGACAGCCAAGCTTTTGGGCATATTCAAAGAACTATAGACCATGAAACCTGCAGAGAAAAAGAAAGGGCCGAAGATCGCCATCATCCTGGGCACTCGCCCCGAGATCATCAAGATGTCGCCCTTGATCCGCGCCTGCGACAAGGAGGGCTGCGACTATTTCATCCTGCATTCCGGCCAGCATTACAGCCCCGAAATGGACAAGAAGATATTCGGGGATCTCGGCATCCCCTATCCGCAGTACAACCTGCATAGCGGCGGGCAGGAATTCCGGAAGCAGATGAGCGCGATGGTTTTCGGCATCCAAGAGATCCTGAAGAAAGAAAAGCCCGACGCGGTCCTGGTGCAGGGCGACACCTACACGGTCCTGGCCGGCGTCTTGTCGGCCGCTAAGCTCGGCATCCCGATCGGCCACATCGAAGCGGGGCTGCGCAGCAATGACCTTTCCATGCCCGAGGAAGTGAATCGCATCATCGCCGATTCCATATCCGATTATCTATTCGTGCCGTCGGAACATGCCCGCGCCAATCTCTTGGCGGAGAATATCCCGGCCGGGAAGATCCATCTGACCGGCAATACCGTGGTCGACGCCGTGAACCACAGCCTTCCGCTCTCGGGCAGGACGGCTTCGGACATCTTCACTAGGATGGGTGTGGAAAAGAATAAGTACATCCTAGCCACGGCGCATCGCGCTGAGAAAGTCGACACCAAGGAGACCCGCAAGAAGATATTCAAGAGCCTCATCCTGGCTTCGCACTATATGAAGATGCCGGTCGTATACCCTGTCCATCCCCGAACCTGGAAGCACATCGAGAATTGGGTGCATACCATCCCCAAGGAGATAAAGCTGGTCGCCCCGCTCGGGTATTTCGACTTCTTGCAGCTCGAGTCCCAGGCGGCCCTTATCTTGACGGATTCCGGCGGCATCCAGGAAGAGGCCTGCATCCTCGGAGTGCCTTGCGTGACCATGCGCGAGAATACCGAGCGGCCGGAGACGGTCGAGCTCGGGACGAATATCCTAGCCGGGCTCGAGCCGGAGAGCGTGCTCGCCGGCGTGAAGTCGATCCTGGCAAAGCCGCTTCCTTCCGGCGAGCCGTACGGCGACGGGCACGCGGCAGAAAGGATCGTCCGGATCCTGCTCGAAGCTTACAAGGCGAGTAAACCGACACAACCGCTATGAACTTCATGGTCAGGCCGTCGAAATCATTCCTGTTCGACAGGCTCGAGAAAGAGCTCGGGAAGACAAAGACGGGCGTCGGGCTCGACGCCGGTTCGGCCACCTTCAAGAACCGCCCCATGTTCAAGACCGGGACGTACATCGGCTTGGATATAGACAAACAGAGGGTAGAGACCGGCCTTAAAAGATATCCTGACGAGCGGACCTTGGGACTTGTCGCCGATCTCAACAATCTCTACGGTCTGCCATCGGATTCGATAGACGTCATCGCCTCTACCAATACGCTCTATTGCCTGCCCGTCGCGGCCAGGGTGAGGACGGTGGACAAGCTCTGCCGCATCACCGCGCCCAAGGGCCGGCTATTGTTCGAAGTCCCGATCGACGACGGGCTTTCCGGCTGTCTTTCCGCGGCTCGGGTGCATTTCAGCTCCGTCAAGGTCGTCTATTACCGCAATCCGGTGAGCCGATTTTACGAGAATATCTTCATGGACGAGCGCGGCTATCTCGGCTCGCATCCGGTGGCCGGTTCGCGGCCCTTCCGTCTCTTGGCCTGGCTCTTGAGCAGAACGGAGTACGTCACGCAGTCGTCACGGTCGCTCAATCGCCAAGCTTTCATAATCGCGGAGCGCAAAAAGGATGCCGGGCCGAAGAATGACTTGGACCTCTCCGAACTGAAGAAAATCAGCGACCGTTTATATTCATTGGTAGAGACAAATAAACCTCATCATGAAAAATAAACAAGGGCATAGTTTCGAACTCAAGTATCGAAAAGACGGCCTCTACTCTCAAAGGAGATATCCGAACGAGCAACTCATTCAATTCCTTGCCCGAAATTATTTCAGGATCCCTCCTTCTCTCAAGAAAAAGACAAAGATATTAGAGTTGGGCGCCGGCTCGTGCGCCAACCTGTGGATGATCGCTAAAGAAGGCCTTGAGGCCTACGGCATTGATACCTCTCCAACAGGCATCAAGATCGGAAAGAAGGCCTTGAACAGCTGGGGTGTGAAAGCCCATATCTCTCTCGGAGATATGAGAAGGTTGGATTTCCCAGACGGTTTTTTCGACTGTATCGTCGATATTGTGTCAATGCAACACGTAAATCTCCGCGAGCACAAGAAAAGCTACGCGGAAATATATAGATGTCTCAAGAGCGGCGGACGATTATTCCAGTTTCATCTGTCCGACAAAAGCAGCTCTTATACGACATCAAGAGACAAGAAGGTCGACGCCTTGACTGTAGAAAACATATCCAACAAGAAGATGCCGCTCAATAATAATGGAGTTACCTGTTTTTTGAATCCTCACACCGCCTTAGATTACTTGCGGCATGCGGGTTTCAGCGAAATTTCCATTGAGCTGTACCGGAGAACCTACGAGAGGAGAACCCAGAGTGTGGAGTATCTGGTTATAGATGCTATCAAGCCACTTAAGGTCGATAACTGATATTTTTGCTATCGTAGAATCTTATATACGCTTATATTCCCCGCCGAGAAGACCGGCTTCAAGAAATCAAATCGAGCGACTGGCCAGTCAGGCTCCTTTGTGCGGTCCCAGACGAGATAATCGACCCTGAAGGGCTTGAGATCGTCCGCGAAGCTCTTTTGATGCAGAGCCGCCGATAGGGCCAGGGCCTCATTGATCTTTTGGGCGGGAATGCGCTGGTAGGCGATCGGAGGCAGGCCTAGCAGTTTGCGCACGCCATTCTCGCTCCGATAGTGGCCGTCTATATTCACGTAATAGGTGCCCCAGACGGCCCGCTCGTGCGTGACGAGGAACGGAGCGTCGATCTTGTCCCAAAAATTCTCGATGATGAAGCGCGTCTCGACTTCCATGTCCGGCATGAGGAACAGCTCGGCGGATTGGGCGTAGAAGACGTTGTCGGCCGTATAGACCGGGATGAGGTCGCTCATATCTTCATCGGCGAACACTACGTCGTCTTTCTGGGTGTGGGCGTTAAGCCAAGCGAAGACCGGAGCATAATTCTGGGCGTAGACCTCATCGGCAGTGTAAGTCACCTGCGCATTGACGAAACCCGTCATGCCGCGGATTACTACAATGACAACTGCGATGATCGCCGCAGCAGCGATCGCTTTTTTGTATCGCGAGACAAGGGTCAGATGGCGGAGACGTGTTAACCCGTAGCAGACGGCAAAAGCGCACCAGTAGACGCTCTCCATGAAGTAGTGGCTGGAAAATTCCAGGTTCTTGCCGGTGACGAGATGCTGATTGACAACGATCATCGCCGCCGCGACGCCGGCTAAGAGAAGGAGGCTCGTATCATCTGTCCCGATCAGCCCTTTCCTGTGCAGGATAGTGAGGAAGACAAGCGTCAGGAGACCGATCGCGACGATGGATGATCCCGACGGAAAATGGGTCGGGATGAGGCCGAGCCGGGCCAGCGATTCGGCATTCCAGGGCAATCGGCTCGATTGGATGAGGGAGATGAAATATGGGATGCCTATGATGAACCCGCCGACAGCGGCGCTAACATAGGTCCAAATGGCTTGCCTCTGCCGCATGACGAACTTTATGAAAAGGAATACCGTGAGCGCGACAATGTAAAAAGTCCAGTAATAAGGATACAGATTGAACAAAAAACCCAGGGACACCGCGGCAAGGACCGCGTAGCGTTTCTTGCCACCTTTCATGAAGAGCAGGAGGAAAAGCAGAGTTGCCAGCCAGAAGACGAAATTGAACTGCGGGCTCGGCGAGCGTATGAATTCGGCCACGAAGAATCCCCCGTTTAGGACGGAGGCAGCCAAGAGGCCGGTGAGCCTGGAGCTCGTAAGCAGGAAGACTATGCCGTAACATAGGATGAACAAGAGAGCCGGGAAGAAGAAGTCGTATATGAACGTGCTCCGCCATATCGAGAGGCCCGACGCCAGGGGGAGCAGGGCGCGAAGATAGTCCGGCAGCCAGACCTGCATCGGCGGGCCGCTTTTATACTCGTATATGTAAGGGTTGGAGAGGAACGCGTGGCCGTCCAGGACATCCTTGGTGCGGGCCTCGTAATAGACCTGATCATCGACGACTCCGTGGTATATCCCCTGGAAGCCCGGCACCGCCCGGGCCGAAAGGATCTGCGGCAGAGAGCTCGCGAGACCGAGCAAAACCGCGAGGACGATGGCCAGATAATGCAGCTTCAGTTGTAGGACGAGCGCCTTCATGCTTTCACGGCGATCATGAAGAGATTGTCGCGCAGATCGATCGGCATCGACAACGAGCCGATCCGGCTCCCTTTCGAGCTCTCATATATGCGGCGCCATAAGGGCCAGCCTTGCCAGCTGTAAAGCATCTTGAAGACATACGGCAGGGTGAACCGCTTGCCGATCTTCGTGCGGAGATCGACGGAGAAGCCGTTGGCTCTCAATACGCGGCCGAGATTATCCGCCGTGAAATAATGGATGTGCTCCGGAGGGACCAGAAGGTGCCAGCGCCGGCCGAGAAGGCGCGCCCAGACGCTGCCGGCATCCGGCGTATTCACGACCAGAAGGCCGCCCGGCTTGAGAAGGCGCGCGGCAGCAGCGACTTCCGCCAAGGGATCAGTGAAATGCTCTATGACGTCGAACATGGTGATCGCGTCGAAAGATCCCTTCGGGAGATCGAGGGCGGAAAGCGTCCCCGTCTCGATATGGAGGCCCTTGCGGACGCCTACGGCCGTGGCATGCGGCGAGATCTCCACGCCAGATGTCCGCCAGCCGCGCTTCTCTGCGATCTGCATGAAGAAGCCGGTCGCCGCTCCTACATCGAGCAGCCGCCCTTTTCCTGGGCGCCTATCCTCGATCAATCCGAGATATCGCTCGAAGGTCGGTATCATGGGGATCTTGTCCGCGTCGTAATCGACATAGCCGAAGCCCTTGCGCGCGCCCCCGAAGTAATCTTCGGAATATATCTCCGAGACGTCGGCGGGCACCGGGTGCATGAAGATGAGCCGGCAGCCGCGGCAACGATACAAGAGCCGGCCGTTCTTCTCCGTATAGAGATCAGCGCCCAAGAGAAAACAGATCGGACAGGCCGGTTTCGCCCCCGGATTCACTTTTTTAGCCTCATTTTCCATGGTGCGATCACCCCTTCGCTCACTATGTGCCCGGATATCTTCGACTCTCCTTCCCTGCGATTCCGGAAGACGATGGGGACTTCAGCGACCGAGGCTCCGGCCCGGAAAAGCAAGTATTTCAGCTCGATTATGAAAGCATAGCCGGACATGTCTATCGCCTTCAGGTCTATCTTCCTCAACAGATCCAGGCTTATGAGATTGAAACCGCCCGTGCAATCGCGTATTGGGAGGCCGGTGACCAGACGGGCATATCGATTGCCCCAGCGGGACAGGGCTCGGCGCCATAGCTCCCAGCCCTCCGTGCGGCCTTGGGAGACGTATCGCGACCCCACGACCAGGCTGGCTTCAAGGCCGCGCGCGAGCATCGGAGGAATATATTCAGGATCATGGGAGAAATCGGCGTCCATCATCAAGACCGACCCGACTGACTGATCCTTCAAGATCGCCTCGAATGCCGCGATATAAGCCTTGCCGAGGCCTTCCTTGCCTTTCCTCGAAAAGAGCTTAACTCGCTTATCCCGCTTCGAGAGGCCGGCGACTATCGAACCGGTGCCGTCGGGCGAATTGTCGTCGACGACCATGACTCTTACGTCCGGCACCAATTCGAATATCCTGTCGATGAGCGGGCCTACGTTCGCCGCCTCGTTATAGGTAGGTATCACGACCATCGTGCGGCTTGCGTTATCCATGGTCTATCAGCTTATCAGTTTATCGGCCGGAAATAAAACTCGTGATCGCGGCCGCTCGCTTCTGCCAGGTGTACTTCTTGACCTCTTCAAGAGCCCGCCTTGCCAGGATAGCGCCTTCTTCAGGATGCAGGATGGCCTTCTCGATGGCTTCGCGTAAGGCGCGGTGATCGTCCGCCGGCGCGAAGAAGGCGCTCTTCTCATCGAGGATCTCGCGCACGCTGGGGAGATCGGTCGTGACGATCGGATTCCCTGAGGCCATGTACTCGAACAGCTTGAGCGGAGACATATAGAGCGCGTAATGCGGCGTATCCGGATAATTCATGACGAGGACGTCCGCAGCTTTTATGTATCTCATGGCCTGCTCCTGTTTGACGTGGCCGACTATTTCGAATCGTTCCGGCGCGACGGCATTCTCCGCGAGGACATCCTTCACTTCGGCCATCTCGGAGGGATTGATGCCGACCAAGAGCAGGTGCGCCTTGGGGAAATGAGAAGCGATCTCGCCAAAGACTTTGATGAGCTCCCCGACGCCCTTTTCCTTCCCCATCGTCCGGTACTTGCCCACGTAGCCGACGATCGTGCGGTCTTGCGGCAGGCCTAGTTTGGCGCGGAGCTCGCGCTTGTCCGTAGGGTCCAGGAGGATATTCCCGTCGATGCTGTCGGGAGCGAGAAGGAACTTGCCTAGATCGGCGCCCTTCCCCACGAAGAGGTCCCGAAGGCCGCCGCTTATGGCGATGACGCCCTTGGCCTTCCGGAGGACTCGCCGGACCATGAAGTTATAGTGGCTCACATGGGCTTCCCAATAGAACGGCATCCGGAAGAAGCTCAGGAAGAATAGCGGCACGGCGTCCCTGGAATAGACGATCGCTTCTTTCTTGCCACAGACATCGAAAAGGGCGCGGATGGAAAAGGTCACCGCCTGTATGGCGAAGCCGATCTTGCCCAGAGAGACGAGGTCGACGTTGCCGATCTTGCGTATGGAAAAAGAGCGCGGAACGCCGTAATAGGCGAACGGGTCGTCGGCGACCTGGTTGAACCGCCGAGGCAGGACGAGCTCGACCGCGTGGCCCTCGGCCGCGAAGGCCTCGCACATCTTCATGATCTGCACGCCGTGCGCTTTCTCGGTCGGGATCCTGGCATTGGCTAGGTAGATTATTTTCATGCGATCGGATGGCTGGTCATTTGCGGGCTATCGAGAAGTATCCGAGCGGAGCGGGATGCCTTTCTTTGAGAGACCCGGGTATGCAGCGGTCGGCCAAGACGGCCAAAGAATAGGCGAACAAACGGATAGTATTGAAAACAAAGAACGGAGACAAGAGAGAGGCCGCGGCGGTGAAGCGCTCGCCGTAGCGCCATACGCTTACATCGGCGAAGCCCGCGCTGTGGAGCTCTTCCTCCAGGCCTTCTTTGGTCAAACGGCAGTAATCGTGGGGCTCGGGCATCTCATTATATATGAAGGACGAAGAGAGGAACAAAGCACCGGCATCTTTGAGGATGCGCCTGAATTCCTGAAAAAGCTGTTTGCGATCGCGAATGATATAGATGGCATTGAAAAATAGGATGGCATCGAACGAGCGGTCGACGAAAGGCAGCTTCTTGTTGAGATCTATGACCTTGTCGACGCCCGGGCCACCCTTGGCGTCGACGCGGGTCACGGCCGCATCATTCGGGATATAGCGGAGATAGCTTCCCCCGCCGCCTCCGGCGGCATCGAGGACCTCGCCCTTCAAATCCTTGCACCGGAGGGCCGCCTGCCGGTTGAAGAGGATGCGCCCGATCGTCTTCCCTGCGAATACCTGTCGGATGAAATCAGACATGGCGCTTTGGTTTGAAAAAGGCCTTGAAGCGGACATACAGCGAGATAGCGCCGGAGACCTTGCCTCTGAATTGTATATCGGTGGTAGTGCTGTCGATAGAATTCCTCGGCAGACGGAAAGGATCCGTCTTCAGGGTCACCAGCCCTTCTTCCACGGTCACGGCCGCGCGGAAGGAATGGGATCGGAGATACTGTTCCAGCTCCGGCGTGAAGCGCCCGCGGGGATAAGCAAAGATATCGGCCGGGCCGCCCAAAAGCATCTCCAGATCGTCTCTGGACGCCTCGATCTCGCGGGCCGCTTCGGCCAAAGGCAGACGGTCGAGATCGTGATGGCTCCTGCTATGCGGCATGAATTCGACCAGACCGCTCGTCTGCATCTCGCGGATCTGGGATTCGGACATCATCCCGGGCTTCTTGCCCAAAGAGCCGGTCACGACGAAGATCGTGGCCTGGAAGCCGTACTTCTTGAGGAGCGGGAAGACGGTCGCATAGTTGTCACGATATCCGTCGTCGAACGAGAGCACGACGGAGCGGGAGACAGCTTGTCCTTTCGCCATCTTGTCCAAGAGCCGAGAGAGCTTCACGATCTCGAGGCCGTTCTTTTTGAGATATGAGAGCTGTCGCTCGAAGGCCTCCGGCTCCACAGTGAAGAATCTGTCGTCTTTCGCCACGGCATGGTACATGAGGATGCTGGCCCGGCCGTCCAGGCCGCCGGAAAAGGCGTTGAGCAGGGTGAACAGGCCGTCTTTGATGAATCGCTTCATGATCTCTTATCGAGCACGAAAAAATGATGGTACGGGCTCCCGAACGGCACGAATTCCCGGCGGATCTGGAAATGGCGGCGGATGATCTCTCTCACCTTCCGTGCCGGATAGCCCCGCTTCCCCATCTCCCAGTAGTGCTGGCCGTTGAAGGCATGCTCCTTCGGATACGGCAGCTTGAAAGCCAGACGGAAGTAAGGCAAGAACGGCAGCTTGAGGAGGAATCGGACCGGCGGCCCGAAATGCGGCAGGCTTATGACGGCATGGCGGCGCGAGACCCGGTCGAGCTCGCCCAAGGCCCGGTCGAGATCGGCGAATGGCACATGCTCCAGGACCTCGAAGGCGCAGACGACGTCGAATGACCGGTCGGCGCACGGGAGCTTGAGGACGTCGCCTACGATATCCGGAGCGAGATCGAGGGCGATGTCGACGCTCTTGTAAGAGATATTTGTATTGTTCTTTATATAGCTGCCGAACACCTTGTCTCCGACCCCGACTTCCAGGACGCTTTCGGGCTCGAGGTCGAGGGCCGTCCGGAGCTGGGAGCCGTAGCTTACCCAACGCTCCGGCTGGGAATAACCGCGAAGACTATAGCTTTTCTTGTCGACTTGGGCCATAAGCGCACTATTAATGTAGCAGGTTAGGCCTCGGAGAGCACGCGGACGATATTCTCGGCGATCGCCAGTCGGCTGGCCTTCATTTGCCTAATATCTCCACTATCTTCCCTACGAGCGCCGAGAGGCTGGACCTTTTTTGGGCTTCCGCGAGCAGTTTGGACGCGATGGCGGCTTTGTCGCCGGCTCTCATGAAGGCTTCCAGCTTGGCGACCAGGTCGGCCGGGTCGCGTTCCTTGAACATCATCCGGCCTCCATATCCGCCGAAGTATTCCCTGAAAGCTTCGTTCGACGCCATGACAGGCGTGCCGGCGGCCATGGACTCGAGCACCGCCTTGTCGAGCCCGCCCGTCGGGCAGAGATTGACCGACAAGTCGCTCTTCCAATACCAGGATGGGATGTCCTTGTTCGGCACGCTGCCGACAAAATTCATGGTCGGGCCGAGGCTTTTCTTATCTATGAGCTCGACCAATCCCTCCTTATATTCCTGGTCGGCCGGCGTCACCGGTTCGCCGACGAGATCGACGCGTACGGCCACGCCCCGGCCTCTCAAAATAGACGCGGCCTCGATGAGCGTATCGAGATTCTTGATGGGCGTGATGCGCCCGACCGAGACGATCGTGAACGGCTCTCCGGACGATCTTTTGAATCCGGCCGGCCTGGCGTATCTTGGAAGCGGCACGGCCTGGCCCATGAAATGGATCTTCTTGCTCTTCAGGCGGAAGCTCTCGGGCGCGGCCGAGAAGATATCGTCGGCCAGGACGGCGGCGATACGGAGCTTCAGGTCGACGTTGCGGTGCAAGTACCAAAAGCCGATCTTCTTGCCGAGCAGCCTCCAGAGCCAGCCGCCGACGATGAGGTAAGGCGGGTTCATATGCACGAAGACCGCGTCGTAATCTTTCCTCTCTCGCCACGAATAAGCCAGGAGACGATAGGCGTATTTCAAACGCGACCGGCCGGCTTCCTTGCCGAGCGAATAGACTTTGACGTTTCCCGGCAGATCGTAGGCGCCGACTTCTAGGCCTATCGCTGTCACCCGCTCGCATCTTTTGGCGAACTCTATGAGCCAGTCATGGAAAAAGCCGAAATAGCCGTCATTCTTGTCGATCTTTTGGGTGACTATGAGTATCTTCATGACGGCGGTAGCGACGGGGCCCTGAACACGAGCATCTTATAGGCGAAATAGCTCTCGACGGCGATCAGGGCTCCGACTATGATCTGCGAGACCATATACTGGATCCCGAAGTAATGGACGAAGGCGTACATGAGCAGGGTGTTGAGGCCGAGGTTGACGGCCGTTATGGCGAAGTAGACCGGAGCTTGGACATGCAGGCGGTCGTTCGAGCGGTCGCGGAAGGTCCAGCGCTTCTGCAGAGTGAAGCTCACCGAGAAGGCCGCCAGGAAGGCCAGGACGCTCGAGAGCAGATACCACATATGGATGCCGTCCGTGAGGACATACAGGAAGAGGAGATCGACGACGGCGGCCGTGCCTCCCGATATGAGGAAGCGCAGGAATCTCATCTGGGCCGGGTAGCGTTCGTCGAGGGCGGAATAAGTTATGGCGAACCGGCCCGGCATGGCTTATTTAAGGCGACGGGCCGTGACGGCCTTGCCGTAGACGCCTTCCAGGAGGTCGACATCCTTGCCGGAGCCGAGCAAAAGATCGATATTCTTGTCGCGGATGGCTTCGAGCATGGCGATGGTCTTCTTGTCAGGCAGGGCGGCGCGCGTCAGGGCGACGAAGGCTTCGAAGTCCTTGATGAAGCAGTGGCCGCCGGCGCCTCGGCCCTTCTTGTGGACCGGATTCATATACCGGTGGTGCGACATCATCGGGTCGGCCTTGATGGCCTCGGAAAGCGTTTCCCAGTCGAGGCCGAACGGCTTAGCCAGGTCATAGAGGATGTTCGAAAAGACAACCTGGATGTAGCCGTGCACGTTATGCGAGTATTTGATGAATTCGGCTTCGTCGGAAGAGCATATCATCTCATAGGGAGACTTGGGCAGGACGGCAAGGACGATCTCCGCCGCCTTCCTGTGGGCTTCCGTCTTTCGCGGTATGCCGATGATGTTCCTGTGGGGATTGGCGGCGTCATGGGCGGCCGTCGATTCGCTCAGGAATTCGGGGGAATGGAGGAGGAGTATGTCGGGGTGAGCCTTCTGGAGCAGCTTGGTCCGGCCCATGACCAGGGTCGATTTGATGACGGCGATCCTGCCTTTCCCGACTAGCGGCAGGACGGCGCGGATGGCGCTGTCATCGAAGCCTTGCGGCGTGGTCGGGGTCGGTACGGCGATGAAGACGATGTCACAGAGGGCGATCTTCGCCTTATTATCCTTGTGAGGCGCTTCCAGGCCGTAGCGCACTATGGCGTGGCCGCGAGCCTCGAAATCATCGGCATAGCTCCTGCCTACCCAGCCCTGGCCGATGAAGCCGATGAGCGGTTTTCCCGATTTTCCGGGTTTTTTCATAGTCGGGCATTATAACGCTCTGATTAGCGTTTTAGCAACATCTTGGGGGTCCGGTTCGGTCATGATCGCTCCGGATTCCCGGGCGGCGCCGACGTCGGTCGAAACGGCCTTGCAACCGGCTGCAAGCGCTTCGACCAAAGCCATGCCGTAGCCCTCGAAGATGGAAGTGTTCAGGAAGAGGTCGGCGGTCTTGTAGTACGAGTAGAGCGTCGCCTTGTCGGCCCAGTCCTCGAAGACGATCGCAAGGGCGAGGTCGGACCTAGAGACGGCGGCCTCGAGCTCCGGCCGCTCGCTTCCCCTGCCGACGATCACCAAGCCCGCTCCCGGGAAGCGCTTCATGACTTCCGGCCATGAAGCGATCGCAAGCAAAATATTCTTCTCAGGCTCCAGCCGCGAGGCCATGAGGACGATCTTCTGGAACTGCGGGTACTTCTTGCGGAGGTCGGCCGACGGGATGACCGGCGCGGCCCTGATGAGGCCCGTATCGACAACGATCGGCCTGACCGTTATCTTCCGCTCTTCGACGCCCAGGGCCCCGACGAGATATCTCTTGATGCGCTCGGAGACGACTCGGATCGTATCGGCCCTGCGCACGTACCTCGCGGCCAGGGCCTTGCGGATCCTGTTCTTCATATTGAAAGCGTAGCGCGGGCTGCCGATGTCCTCGTGCACCTGGATCTCGAACGGCAGGCCGAACCGTTTCGCAAGATAGGCGCCGGCCATGGCCGTGAACGAAGCGTCCTGACAGGTTATGTCCGTGATGCCGCGGCTCCTTATGATGGAGCGGCCGAGCTTCATGGCGCCTAAGGGATAGAGCGGCTTGGATCCGGAGCGCGTCGGATAGATGAAGCAATCCGCAGAGATCTGCTGTTCCGTGAAGTCCCGGCCGGCGAAGACGACGATATGGACCTCGTCCCACTTCTTGGCGTATTCGATCTGCCTCAGGCGGACGGCGCTGCCTTCCTCGAATATCGACCGGTCGGTGCCGATCGAAAGGAGCCTTCTCGGCCTTTGGTCCGCGGCGTCCGTCATGATCTATAGGCAGTCCTCTTGGCGACTTTGATTATCTCCCTCGCGATCTCCTCCCAGGAATGCTCGAAGGAGAAGCGCTCGATCTTCTCGGCTTGCGCCGCCCGATTGAGGGGATCGGCCATCCAGAGGATCTTGTCCGCTATGTCGCGCTCATCCAAGGGATCGATGAAGACGGCGACATCCTTGACCCTATCGGCGATGCCGGTCTCCTTGGTCAGGATGAATGGGGTGCCGGTGCGGATAGCGTCCAGCGCCATGTTCGGGCTCATCTCCGAGAGCGACGGCACGACGACCGCGTAAGCCCGGCGTATCTTCTCGACGAAATTATCGTATACGGCCTTGCCGGTATCGAGGTCGATGTCGGCGAAGCCCTTCCTCGCGGCTTCGGCCCTGGCCGTCTTGAAAGCGCTCTTCAGCCGATCGGCGTTCTTCAACTTGATCTCGCGCGCGCCGGAGACGAAGGCCCGGCCGGCCGGTTCCGAAGGCTTCTCTTTCCGGCCGTAGAAATTCTCGACGATGGATGTCTTCTTGGGAGAGAGGCCGTAGGCCTTCTCGAAAGTCTGCCTCTGCCACTCGGTGCTGAAGATGACGGCAGCCGCCTTGCGCAAGGCCATGCCGCCGTATTTCCATATCATCCTTTCCTTGGATGACAATCGGCTGAGCGCCGGGTCGATCTTCGAGGCGTAAAAATCCTTGAATAGGACCGGTTCGCCGGTCCGTTCCGCGTATGCCTCCCACAGCCTGTCGCCGCCGGTCCGGAGGATATATCTTTTCCTCAGGATGGCACAGGCCATCATGGCCGGCACCGCGGCGCTCCATGTGTCTAGGACGAGCACAAGGTCGGCCCGCCAGGCCTTCCTCAGGACCTTGGTGAGATAGAGGAGATTGCTCAAGGGCGACGGCACGGCCCTCTCCCAGCGGTATGCGGCGACCTTGACCTGGTGGCCCTGCCGTTTCCAGGTCTCATATAGGTTATAAGCGTATTGGGCGGATCCGCCGATGTCTGGCGGGTATATGCCGGAGGCGATTAGGATCCTCATGGAAGAGAGTCTACCACATTCCGCTAGCCGCGCATTTCGAGGATGGCTTCCATCCTGGCGGCGATGCCTTCCCATCGGTATCTTTCGGCCACCATCTCCCGCGCTTTCCTCACGATGTATCCGCGGGACTCGCCGTCTTTGACGAACTTCTCGATCTTTTGGGCTATCGATCTCGGGTTGTCGGCTTCGCAAAGGAGGCCGGTCTCGCCGTCAGTCAAGAAATCCGGGATGCCGCCCACGGGCGTGCCGACGACGGGAGTGCCGGCGGCCATGGCCTCGAGGAAAGAGTTGCCGAGGCCCTCGGTGCGGGAGGGCCTGACGAAGACGTCGGCGGCCTTAAGGCAGTCGGGAAGAGCCGAGTGCGGCACGAAGCCCATGAAGAAGACGCGCTCGGAGACCTGGAGCTCGGCGGCGAGGTCCCGGAGCTCGGTCTCGTTCTCGCCTGCCCCATAGATGGCCAGCTTGTACGATCCGTCCAGATATTGGAGGGACTTGATGATGTCATCGACGGCGTTCTTGTCGACCAAGCGGCCCGTCGTCAGGATGACCTTGTCCGAGTCGGCGAAGCCGTCATCGGACCGGAGCCTATGCCTGGTCGCTTCGTCGATGGGCTTCGAGAAGGCCTCGTAATCGACGCCGTTCGGGATGACCGTGATCGGGCATTTGGCCCCCATCTTTTTCGACCAATCCGCTAGGAATGCGGAGATGGCCTGGATGCGGTCGGCAGCCTTGAAGATCATCCGGAACATCGGGCCGAACAGCCCTTCGCGCCGTTCGAAATGGTCGCCTTCTTGGACGGTCAGGATGAACGGGACGTCCTTATGGGCCTTTTTGAACAAGACTCCGGAGAGGCCGGCGTAGCTTGCCATGATGGACCAGACGGCATCATAGGGACGCTCGCTGTTGAGCTTGGTCGCAAGATAGAAGGCGGCGAACGGGAAGAGCATCTTTTGGACAGTGCCGATCTTCTTGAAGATGCGGAAGACGTTGACGTTGCCTACAACTTCTTCCGTCATCTGCCGGCCTTCGCCCAAGGTGATCATGTCGAAGATGATCTTCCTGGTGAAGATGCGGTCGGTGATCTCCTTGACGGCCACCTCCGCCCCGCCGATCATGTTCGGATAGTATACGAGCGAGAATATGAGGATGCGGCGCTGCCTCAGGTTTTCGTACTTCAATGTCTCCATGTCATTCTTCCATCTTGAGGAGCTTCTTCAAGATCTCTTCCGGGACCTCTTTGGGCGGCCCTTTCGGCGCTTCCCGTTTCGGGGCGGCAGGCTCGGCTGAGGCGGTTTCTTGGGGCGGTCGCGCTGGTTGCGTTTTTTCGATGGGTTTGGCGAGAGACGTCTCCCTCAAGGGTTCCTGCGCCGGAACGGGAGTCGGGAGCTTGCCGCCTAAGGCGGCCGAGAGAGCGCTCCGGAGATCATCGACATTCTTCTTGACCGGGACCTTCGGATCGACGCGCGGAGCGGGCTTCGGGGCGAGAAAGGACAATGGAACTGGTTTGACCGGAGCGGGCGCGGGTTGAACGGGGACTGGTGTTGACGCTTGCGGTACCGGCGTCGATGCCGACGATGCTGGTGAGACCGGTTGGGCTGACGGCTTCGCGGCCGAGGGCGTCGGCACGACTACCTGCTTCAAAACGGCGAAAGGCTTATGGGTCGGCGCTGGTGCCGGCTGTTTGGGCGGCATAGGTTGGGCGGCCGCCGGAGTCTTCGGCGAGGGAGTCTTAGCTGTGGAGGAAGGCTTCGCTGTTGCCGTTACGGCCGCGGGCGGCGGCTTGGGAATCGGCTCGTGGAACTTGATGACTTCCGCTTCTACATCAGCACGAGGCCTGGAGAACTGTTTGCGCGAGGCGGCGATGATCTCCTGGACGTAAGAGCTGTCAGGGTGCGGGATGGGCGGCAGAGTCACGGCCGAGAACGGCGGCGAAGTCAGGCCGTCGATCATGAGCTTCAGGTATATCTGGGCGAAGCCGAGGTTGACCAGATCTTCTATGGTGAATTGCGGCGTGAATTCGTTCTCCAGGGCTTCGGCGTCCGTGGCGCCGACCCGGAAGATGATCATGGTGCCGACGTTGCCGAAGACGGCTGGACGCACCAATTCGTCCATCTGCTCGACGTACTGGTGAGCGATGGTCAGATTGAGCTTGTATTTTCGGGCCTCGGAGAGGATGTCGGCGAAGGAGGCGTTGGCGAAGTTCTGGAATTCGTCCACGAAGAGGTAGAAATTCGGCAGGAGCTTCATGGCCCTGTCGTGGACGTCGGACCTCGACATGGCGGCAAGATATATCTTGGTGACCAGAAGGCCTCCCAGAAGCTTCATGTTCTCGTCGCCGATCTTGCCCTTCGAAAGGTTGATGAGGATGATCTTGCGCCTGTCCATGGCCTCGCGGAAATCGAAAGAGGAATGGGGCTGGCCGATCATGTTCCTGATCAGGGGGTTTGCCGTGAACTGGCCGACTTTGTTCTGGATGGCCGGCACCGCTTCGGCGGCCATGCGCTCGGTGTAGCTGGCGAATTCCTTGGTCCAGAAGGCTTTGACCGACGGATCCTTGATGTGGGAGACGATCTCCCGGCGGTAATCCTTGTCGGAGAGCATGCGGTTAACGCCCAAAAGGGTCGAGCCGGGCGCTTCAAGGAGGGCCAAAAGGGTGTTGGTCAGGATGTATTCCATCCGGGCCGACCAGGCGTCCTCCCAGATCTTCTTGAAAGTGCTCATCAAGCCCGAGACGACCAGGTGCCGCTTGTCCTGATCCACGCTCTCGAGCACGTTGAATGAGATGGGATATTCGGTGTCGAACGGAGCGATGTATATGACGTCGTTCACACGCTCCTTCGGCACGTATTCCATGAGGAGATCGGCCGTCTTGCCGTGCGGGTCTATGAAGCATATGCCTTCCCCGCTCTTGATGTCCTGGACGGCCATATTCTCGAGCAGGGTGGATTTGCCCATGCCGGTCTTCCCCAGGACATAGACATGGCGAGTGCGGTCTTTGGCCTTGATGCCGAATTTCACCCGCTTGTTCCGGGCGTCGGTTTCGGCGAAATATGTGATCTTGTCGTCGTCCATAGAAAGAGGGCGGTTTTTGAGATTATAGCATAAAAGACAAACCCCCTCCTTGGCTGGACGGGGGTCTGGACTAGACGGTCTTGAGCGATTTCCTCCTTGGAATCGCCCGTTCGAGGTTCAGAGAAGTTTTTCAAGCTCCGGCACGGAAACGCGGTGAGATGAAGACTGCACGGCTGAGATCGGCACGGAGGAATCCCCGGCGGTCTCTGCCCAAGCTCTGGAGAGCTTGTACCTCATCGAGAGGCACGTATTCATCATCATCTTTGGGACCGGCGGTATTTGGTACACCGCTAGAGCCTTCAGAGACGCTCGGTGCGGCTTGAATGGACTTCCCGCTACTGGCGGGAACCGACGATGACTTCCCTTTAATCATGGTAGTAAGGACGATTTCCTGACATGCATGCATGTACGTTCGTTAACACGCTTCGTCACTACAATTGACGCGCCCCTCTCAAGCGGGACGCCTGACAGGGGTGTTCCGGCGGTTTAGAGCCGGACAAGCGCTAAAAACGCACATACATTCATCCGGGGCAGAATGATAACACTTTTTGCGAAAAAAGCAAGGGGGTGTGGACAGCCTTAACGGACGGGCGTGCCGGTAGCGGTTCCCTCCGTTCCAGAGCCTGAGACGGGCATGAGCTCTTCCTTGTTGTAACGGCTGCCGGCATTCCAGAGCATCCAGCCGGAAAGGCCTGCATCGTAGACGGCCCGCTTCTCCGCTTGGACCATAGCCGGAGTATAGACGGCGCCGAGGTCGAAAGCCTGCAGCCATGGCCGGAGCTTGTCGGGCGTTGACGAAGCGGCGGCCGCCCGCTCCACGGCCGATATCATCGTGCTTCTCACGACCTCGTAAGGGTAAGCCGCCGGATTTGCATAACCGTCGAAATTGTCCGCGAAGTGCGACGGATAGACCATCGGCGAGACGTAATCGAAATAAGGCAAGGCGTCTTCCAGGATCTGGCCGATGCCGAGGTCGTCCCGATTGACCGTAGTCTGGCCGAAGAGATCGGCCGACATGACGACGCCTTCCGGCTTGAGCCTGGATTGGAGATATGCGAAGAAATCGGCGATGACCGCCGCCTTGGTCGTCGAGGCCGGCAGAGCGAACTCCGCGTCGGTCATGACTCCGTCTGACGGGAAGCGGATGTAATCGAAATTTATCTCGTCAAAGCCGATGGAGTGGGCCTCCAGGGCGATCTGGGCTACGCGATCCCAGTACGGAGCGAAATCCGGGTCGATGTAAGCCAGGCCGTTCTTGTCGGTCCACGGCCTTCCCGGCCGGGAGATGCTCTGCACCGCCAGATCTGGATGGGCGGAGGCATAGAGCGGGTCTTGGAAGACCGTGATGCGGCCGATCGCGTATATGCCTTTCCCGTGGAGCTCGGTGACGAACTGCGGCAGGTCGCTTATGCGGCAGCCGGTCTGTCTTCCGGATGTCGAGAGGCCGTACGGCTCGGATACCGAGGTCGAAGCGTACGAAAGCGTGCCGGTATAATCCTTGAGATCTATAGCCAGAGAATTTATCTCCGTGCCGGCGACAGTCGACAGGACTGCTTCGCGCAGTGGCTTCGAGCTGGTCGTGCATGCCGTTATGTATACGGCCTTGACCGGCATGGGTGTCGGGAGATGAGCGACTACCGGCGCCTTCACGGCCGCCGCGCCGGTTTCGGTCGCCGTCTGCGCTCCTTGGTCAAGGTAAAAGATCAGGGCCGTCGGCGAGAATGCGAAAAAGGCATAACAGGCCAGGATGACGACGATACAGCCGGCGAAGGCGACCGCGAACCATATCCCCTTCATGAGGCCGTCTCCGCGTTATCGTCGATAATCTGAGTATCAGATGGAGCGGGGGGAGCAGCTGGGGGGATCATGTCCTGAACGGGCGGGTTGGGTGAAGCCTCGGCCGGTTCAGAGCGGTGTTCGACATATGGCGCATCAGCCGGAGCGGCCGGTTCTTGGGGCGATCTCGGCTCAGAACGATAAGCGATGAAGACGATGAGGATGCCCGAGACGATCAGGATAGGCTCGTTCCAGCTTCCCGGAAAGCCGAAGAACACGGGGATGAGCATCACCCAGACGCCGAGGAGCATCAGTGCCTGCCTTTTGGACATGATGTCTGATTATAGCGCACCTTAGAGGAGGCTCACAATCACGACGAACTCGCCTCTCACGGTTCCGGGATCCGACTTGAAACAGGCCAGGACTTCCGAAGCCGTGCCGCCTACGACCTCCTCGAAGACTTTCGAAAGCTCTCGACAGACGGTCACTCGCTTGTCCGGCGCGTCCTTCAAATGGGACGTGAGTGATCCGAGCGTCTTCATGATCCGGTGCGGCGATTCGTAGAAGACGACCGTGCGCTCCGAAGCCGCTATCTCGCGGAATAAGGTCTCCCTGCCCTTCTTGTGCGGCAGGAATCCCAGGAAGGTGAAATCGGCGCATGGGACCCCGGCGACCGAGAGGGCCGCCGTAAGGCCCGACGGTCCGGGCACGGATTCTATCTTCAGACGGCCTTGTGATATCTCGCCGGAGAGACTTTCCCTGATGCGCGCCACCAATTCCGTTCCAGGATCGGAAATTCCAGGCGTGCCGGCATCGGAGACAAGGGCCAATGTCTTCCCTTCCTTGAGAAGCCCGATGATCTCGTCGACGCGGGAGAGCTTGCTGTGCGCGTGGTATGAGAGAGTCTTGGTCTTGATGCTGTGCCTTTCGAGGAGCCGCCGGGTCACCCTCGTATCCTCGCAGAGGATTAGGTCAACGGAGGCCAGGACCTTGAGAGCCCTCAGAGTGACGTCTTCGAGGTTGCCTATGGGCGTGCCGACGACATAAAGGGTTGCCATGGGCCTAACATATCATACTTGCGCGCTTGCCGCCCGCGCTCTACACTTCAGTCCATGGCCGTCAAAGAGAAGATAGTCTATGTGACTCGGGACATCGAAAGGGCCCTGGGTATGGCCCCGAATGAGGATTACCTCATAGTCACGAACCGCACGCCTTACGGCGAAAAGATCAGGGACGAGTACCGAGATTCAGTCATCCTGGTCGAGCCTGACCATGGCGATCTCCTCGGCACCGCCGACCTCTTGCGACATGAGAAGGCCGCGGCCGCCCTGGCTGTCCCGAACTCGTATCTCCTCATCTTCAAGAATACCGCTCGCATCGAACCGATCATCCGCGAGCACGCCTGGCGGCTCCTCAATCCACCGGCCATGACGGCCGAGAAGATAGAGAACAAGATAAGCCAGGTCTCCTGGCTCGCCGAGCTGGAGCATTGCCTGCCATCGCACCGCATCCAGTTCATGAAGAGCGTGGCCTGGAACGGCGAGCCCTTCGTCGTCCAATGGGCCCACGGCCACACCGGCGCCGGCACCATCCTGGTAAATTCCGAAGCTGAGCTTAATTCGCTGAAAGAGAAGTTCCCCGAGCGCAGGAGCCGCATCACCGCTTACGTGAAGGGCCCATCATTCACCGTGAATGCGGTCGTGACGCCCGACGGCGTCTACGCCGCGAGCCCGAGCTATCAGATAACCGGCCTTCCGCCGTTCACCGACGGCCCATTCGCTACGGTCGGCAACGATTGGGCTCTGGCTAAGGCCATCCTTTCGGCCGAGGACATGCAGCTCATCAAGGATCTGGTCCGCGACCTCGGCGCGAAGATGCAGAAAGAATACTGGCGCGGCCTCTTCGGCATCGACCTCATCAAAGATGCCGCAAGCGGCAAGCTGTTCCTCGTCGAAGTCAACGCCCGCCAGCCGGCCTCCGTCACTTTCGAATCGGCCTTGCAGGAAGAAGCGAGGCGCACCAAGAGCGCCGAAGGCCTGACGACTTTCGAGGCTCACATCGCCGCTCTCCTCGGCCAGCCGCTTACGAAGCCGATCATCGAAGTGACCGACGGAGCCCAGATCGTCCAGCGCGTCACCAAGACCGTGAAGTCTGTGCCTGAAGACGCCGCCGGGTCGCTCGAACTCGCCGGTTACAACGTCGTGACTTACCCTAACACCGAGGAGAACGCCGACCTCATCCGCATCCAGAGCACGGAGGGCATCATGGAGAAGCACGGCGAATTCAATGGAAGCGGCAAGGAGATCATGGATGCCCTGAAACAGGACGTCGCGTAGGACGTATGACCATGAATACCAAGACCCTCTCGCCAGCCGCTCTCGCCGTGATCGACCAGTATCTCCATTTCAAGGTCGGCTCGGCCATCTGCTCTGTCCCCTATTTCAATAACAAAACCGTCGGGGCCCGCATGACCCTCCGCGCCAAGATCGGCAAGGGCAGCCCGGAAGACATCTTGGATGAGACCCAGTCTTTCATGGTCAAGCATCACGTCTCGACCGAAGCCTTGGCCGACGAATCCTTGAAGAAGCTCCTGGTCGATAACGACATCGGCATAGACTGTTCCGCCTTCGTCTACTACGTCCTTTCGGCGGAGAACGAGGAGCAAGGTAAGGGCCCGCTCGACGGCAAGATCTCTTTCGTCAACTGCAAGGGGCTTTTCGGCAAGATGCGCTGTTCCATGCAGCCGGCCGAGAATTGCGATGTAGATACGCTCACACATGACGAGAACAGCCGCATTGTCGCCCTTCGAGACGCGCGGCCAGGCGACTTCGTTGCCATGACGACCGGACAAGACAATGGCAGGCGCAATCATATCCTGGTCGTCCATCAGGTCGAATACCGCGACCAAACCCCGGTCGAGATGAATTATTCCCACGCGGTGGCTTATCCGGAAGACGGCTTATACGGGAATGGCGTGAAGCAGGGGTCGATAGAGATAACCGATCCGGACAAGCCGATCATCGAGGAGCGTTGGATCGAGGAGGGCAAAGAGGGCATCGACAACCGCCTCCTGGCCAGAGCCAAGGCGTCCAAAACCGAGCTCCGCCGATTGAAGTGGCTGTAGTCTCGTGATATTCTGGAGCGGATGATAACTTTCCTCACTGGCACGGCCGATTTGGCCTACATCTTCGGTTTTTCCATCCTCGGCGCGTTCGTGGCCTTCCTCCTCGCGCCCCTTCTCATACGCTTCCTCTCCCGTTTCCACGTCGTGAAGGGTGCCAAGGTCGAGCTGGCCGCCCTAGGCTCACACGCTTACAAGGCGACTACCCCCGTCATGGGCGGGCTTCTGGTCATCTTCACCGTCGCCCTGCTCACTTATCTCTTCGACTGGTCCAGGAGCTTCACCTACGTGCCGGTCGGCATCATGCTCATGGCCGCGGCCCTGGGCATGATCGACGACATCATGAACGTCTATGGCGCCGAGCGGCGGTCCAGAAAGCTAGACCACGTCCTCACTTTGATCCGAGTCCATCATGACTGGAAGATGCGCCTGTGGTACGCCGCCACCCTGCCGTGGACGGCCTTCAAGCGAATGTCGGTCTGGTTCGGCTCGCGGCCCGGCAAGGGCGTCTTCGTCCACGAGAAGCTCATCCTCCAATTCATCGCCGGCTCCATCACCGCCTGGTGGATATATGACAAGCTCGGACCGGCCTGGCATTTCGTCTATTTCCCCTGGAACCTGACCTGGAACGCCGGCTGGTTCATCGTGCCGATCATCGTCCTGGTCGTCATGTTCACGGCCAACGCCGTCAACATCGCCGACGGCATGGACGGCCTGGCTGGAGGCATGCTCATAATCACCTTCACCGCCCTGACCATGCTGTCGTGGATCAACGGCTTCGGCGAGATCGCCGTCATGAACGCCATAGCCGCCGGTTCGCTCGCGGCCTATACCTATTTCAATATCAAGCCGGCCCGATTCATGATGGGAGACATCGGCTCTCTGGGCTTGGGCGCGCTTCTGGCAGTGAATGCCATGGCCATAGGCGAATTGAGCTCGCTCTTCTTCCTGGGCTTCATGTTCTACATCGAGGCTTTGTCCGTCATCATCCAGGTGCTGTCGCGCTACATCCTCGGCCGGAAGGTCTTCCGGATGGCGCCTCTCCACCATCACTTCGAGCTTTCCGGATGGAGCGAGGAGAGGACGGTCATGCGCTTCTGGGTCATCCACTTCATCTTCGTGGTCTTCGGCTTCTGGCTGGCCCTGCATTAAATGGAATACCTGCACTGGAAAGAGGAAACGATCTCCGACCTTTCCGAGAAGCCGGTCGCGGCCATGTATGGCCGGGGCTTCCTTTTCAATCGCAAGGGCGGCGGAGTCATGCACCAAACGCGCTCGGCCAGGATCGACATCTCGAAGTTCGAGCTCTCGAGCGAGAACCGGCGGATATTGAAGAAGACCGAGGGCCTCGAGATCGAAGCGGTCACGCTCCCCTTGCGGGAAGAGTACGATTGGTCCATCGGCAAGATGGCGAAAGATTTCTATGCCGCCAAGTTCGGCCCGGACGTGATGAGCGCCAACAAGATCAAGGAGCTTTTGACCGACCATGCCAAAAGCAATTTCAATGTCTTATTGACCTACTCCAAACAAGGCTCCGTCGTCGGCTATGCCATCTGTCATCAGGATCCGTCTTTCCTGCACTATTCCTATCCGTTCTACGACCTGAACGCCGCGCCGAAAGACATGGGCCTCGGCATGATGATCCGGGCCGTCCAATATGCTAAAGGTGCCGGAATGAAGTACGTCTATCTCGGTTCGCTCCAGCGGCCGACAGATACTTACAAGCTCCAGTTCGAGGGTCTCGAATGGTTCGACGGCGAGAAGTGGCAGACCGATGTCGAACCATTGAAAGAGATATTAAATGAAAAGCCCGCACGGTGAGGCGCGGGCTCGCAAGAAGGATCGGAGATCACTGTGACATGATCTCATCGACAGCGGCGTTCCTGGCAGCCGTACCATTGGACACGACTCTCGCCGCACCAAGGGTGATGGCTGCCGCGACGATGACCACTGCCGTCAGAAGGAATAGCTTGATTTTCATGGTGTCTCAAATTCTCTTTAAGTATACATCATAAAAGTATGTATGTCAATAGCTTCCAACGGTTCGAAAAATGGCTTAAAATAGAGCCTTATCATGGCCAAACCTCAAAAAGTCCATTTCATCGGCATCTGCGGCGTGGCCATGTCGGCTGTGGCCACCGCCCTCCGGGAGAAAGGCTATAAAGTGACCGGAAGCGATGCCGGCTTCTTCCCTCCGGTCTCGACCCATTTGGACAAGCTCGGCATCCCCTATTACGCCGGCTGGCATCCCGAGAAGATGATCGCGGACGGCACGCCGGATTTCGTCGTCGTCGGCAACGCGATCGCCACCCAAAATCCGGAGCTTGCCTACGTGGAAGAGCACGGGGTCCCTTTCAAATCATATCCCGAGGCCGTCGGCGAGTTCATAATAAAGAAGAACTCGATCGTGGCGGCCGGCACTTACGGCAAGACGACTTCGAGCGCTCTTTTGACGCACATCCTCCGCCGTGCCGGCCGGGAGCCTTCGTACATGATCGGCGGCCTCACTCAGGACGGCCTGCCGTCGGCGGCCATCGATTCCGGCGAATGGAGCGTGGTCGAAGGAGACGAATACACGAGCGCCAAGTGGGACCAGCGGCCGAAGTTCGCCCATTACAAGCCGACGCACCTCCTCCTTACGGCCGTCAAATGGGATCATGCCGACATATACAAGACGGAAGAGAGCTACTTCGAGGCGTTCCGCGGCCTCATCAGGTCAGTGCCGAAAGAAGGCATGATCGTCGCCTGTATCGACGATGACCAAGCGCCGAAGATGCTCGCCGAAGCCGGCCGGGACTTCATAAGCTACGGCACATCTTCCCGCGCGAAGTACAGATATGAAGACGTCTTCCAGTCGGAGAGAGGCCTGGCGTGGAGCGTGATCCACGGCGACCTCCGCTACGACATCGAAAGCCCGCTCCTCGGCAAATACAACGCCGAGAACGCGACCGGCTGCTTCGCCTTGGCCAGGGAGATCGGCATCGCTCCGGAGGAGATACTCGAGGCTATCCGCGGATTCAGGGGGATGAAGAGGAGATTAGAGAAGCGCCTCGAGGCTCCGCTCTCCGGCGGGACGACGGTCATAGACGACATCGCCCATTCGCCGGAAAAGGCCAGGTCCGTCCTGAAGAACCTACGGGAGATATATTCCGGCAAGGTGATCGCCGTCTACGAGCCGAACACGGGGAACCGGACGCCGGAATCGGTGCCCTCTTATAAGAATGCTTTCCGGGATGCAGACATGGTCGTCATCCCGAAGCTGACCAGATTGAAGGTCGACTCGAACGAGCCGGAGAAGACTTTCGACGGCGAAGAGCTGACATCAGTCATCGGAAAGAGCCACAAGAACGCCGTCTATCTCGAAGACGATGAGGCTCTGGTCAGCCATATCACGGAAAAACGCGAGCCGGGAGACGTCATCGCCTTCCTCGGCTCTCACGGCTTCCGCGGGATGATAGAAGAGACTGTGAAAAGGCTGCAGTGAGCGGAAGGAAATCCGCTCACTTTCCCTCGTCCACGACCTCGGTCTTGACGTCGCTTCCTGCTATCTCTTTCACGAGGAGCGTCATGCCGCAGTGATTGCACTCGATGACCATGCCGGGCACCAGGTTCGGGTATCGGGAAAGGTCGATCACGTTCTTGCATTCGGGACAGACGCACAGAGCGCTGGCCGATTCGGTTCTTCGCTGGATCATAATGCTTTCAATGATATAAGAAATGGGTTAGTATGGCAATATGTCGACTCCTCTCGAACGATACCCGAAGCTCGCCGGGGCGATCGGCGTCCCGGGCATCTATTTCAAGCGCGAAGACCTGCATCCCTACGGCTCGCACAAGGGCCGTTCCATTCCGATCATGATCAAGCACTATTTGAAAGGCGGCGACAGCCGGTTCGCCATCTCTTCGTCCGGGAACGCGGCTCTGGCAGCGGCGCTTTTTGTCCGTGAATCGAACGACCGGCGGGAAGGAGCCGGCGGCAAAGAAAAACCCATCGGCTTGGACATCTTCATCGGACAGCATGCTTCACCGCACAAGGCGATCCGGTTGAAAGAGCTGGCGGATGACCACATCCGCGTTATGGTAAAGGAGCGGCCGCTCCAGGCTCTGAATGAAGCCGTAAAAGAAGGCGCGAGAAGCCTCCGACAATCGACTGATGATGTCGCCTTGATCGGCTATGAACCATTGGCCGCGGAGCTCGGAGAGATAAAAGGCGCCGGCGCGGTCATGATCGGCACCTCTTCAGGCACGACGGCCCAGGCCTTGGCCGCTTATTTTACAAAAAAGAAACTGTCGATCCAGGTCCATATCGTGCAGACATCATCCTGTCATCCCCTATCCGAGAGCTTCGAATCATACGACGGCCCGGATGAGACGTCGACCGCCGACGCGATCGTGGACAAAACGGCTCACAGGAAAGACGTCCTCATCCCTCTCATCGAGAAGACCGGCGGCCGCGGCTGGGTGGCGACGAACGACGATATCAGAGCTGCGCAGGAATTGACCGAAAAGCATGCGGGCCTTGAGATCTCCGCGAATAGCGCTCTCTCTGTAGCAGGAGTCATGAAAGCAACATCCATCGGCTGGAAATTCCCCGGCGCCGTTGTTTGTATGATCTGCGGCGAATGATAGGTAGCGAGAGAAGGAGACATTGAAAGACCTTGCGAGCGCGACTGGCGCGAGCACCGAGGAATTTCCCAGCAGGGAAATTCCGTGTCTTTCAATATCTCCTTCTCTCGCTACCTATAATCAAAGCGTGATCACAAGGCTCTGACTGCCCGTATAAAATGGTCGCCGCGTTCGGCGCGCGAGCCGTATATGCCGCCGGCGCCGAAACCGGGGCTGAACAGCACCTTATCTCCCTTATGGGCCTGATCCATGGCCGAACGCACCGCTTCTTCGACGGACGGCACCGAAAGGACGGTCAGGCCGTCGAGCCCGCGGATGGCCTGCCTTTCCTTCAAGGTCCCGCTTCCCGGCAAAACGACCAGGGCATGGGCGTATCGCGACGCCGCCGCGTATAAGTCATGATAATCGGCGCCTCGGTCGGACCCGCCCATGATGAGCACCAGATTCTTGTCTCCGGCCAAGGCTTCCATGCCTGCGACCGTGGCCTCGGGCGAGACGGAGGCCGTGTCATTCCAGAATTCGACGCTCTTCAGCTTCTTGACCGGCTCGAGCCGGCCCTTGAGCGGCTTCCATTTCGACAGGACCGCTTTGGCCGTCTCATTGGAAACGCCGAAGAGCTTGGCCGCTTGGAGGGCCAGGGCGGCGTTATCCTGATCATACGGCGCGCGACCGTTCCGAAGCCAGTCTTCGGGCACGAGCGATGCTTTGGTGCGCAGCATCTTCCCTTTCAAGGGAAGGCCGGAGGCCCGGACGGCATCGATGACCTTGTCGCTTCCGATCACATGATTGTTGTAGGTCTGATGGACGAGGATCCCGAAGGGCGACTCCAGGGACGACGGCAAAGATGGCATGGTGGCGAAGACGGCGATGTGCGGGCTCCAGTCGAGGGCGGTTATTTCCGGCATCATCTGTTCGGCGATGCGCAAGACGAGGATGTCGCCGTTTTTCATCCGACCGAGATGGGCGAGGATGCCGCTGTCCGACTCCGGGTCGGCGGTGAAGCACTTCTCCTTGGCTTTTTTCTCCGCGCAGGCCGCTTCCATCATGGGAGAGAGCATGGACAGGACGGTGGCCTTGCCGCAGGCGCCCATGATGCCGACGACGGTTATAGGCGGGGCGAGCCGGAGGAACAGGGTCTCCGGATATTCTATCTCGACGCCTTTCTTGCGAGCCTCCGACAAGAAAGACGAATTGCGGGGATATTCATGCGACAGGATGATAAGATCCATGTCGAGGAGATCGTCGGCCGGCACCGAGCCGCACAGGAAATTGGCCAGGCCGAGAGAGCGCAGCGAGGCCGCGTGGCCGCTCACCTTCGCCTCGGCCTTGAGATCGTAAACCGAGACCAGAGCATTGGCTTTGACCAAGAATCTGACGTCCGCCGCCATCTCTCCGTTCACCCCCAAACCGATGACGGCGATCCTTTTGCCCAGGAAGAAGTCACGGGCGCTCATGGGCATAATTATAAGGCATTCAAACCAGTATTGAAAGGTTCGGGGTATAAAAAAGAGGGCGGAGCTAAGCTTCCTGCCCTCTTTGCTTGCCAAGCGCTCTGCGCTTGTGGCAAGTTCGCTGACTATTTCCGACCGTTGGCGCGGTCCATCGCAGTCTCGAGGATGCCGAGTGAGTCTTCCGACGAGATGGCTTCTAAGGGCTTCTCGCCGCAATACTCCTTGATCCACAGATCCCGTCCGGTCGCCGTGAAGGCCACGCGGGCGATCTCCTGGATCTCTTCGAGAGAGAGTATTGACGCCGGTATCCACGGATGGGTCAAGGACCCGTTCAGGATCATGTTCGGATTCGGGAGATGCCACTGCTTGCATTCCGGGATCGTCCCCGCTCCGTAGGCCCTCTTGGCCGGAAGGCGCTTTCCCGTCCACTTCCTGAACTCCGCCATCCGAAGGAGAGCGATGAAGTTCCCCATCGGGAGCTTCATGTCGGGGTTGGAGAAGATCTGGGTGTGGCCGTTCGTATTCCGGACCACGCAGATCGTCGCCTTGCCCGTGAGCCTGGAGACTGCCGCTCGACCGGCGTGCTCGTTGTTGGTCGTGATGAAGTAGGCCGGCTCGATACCATCTGCAGTCTGGACATCGAACGCGACCAGCTTGTCGGAGTTCATCTCCTTGACCGCCTCGAGGAACATATCTGCGTCCCGAAGCAACATGGAGAACGTCTCACCGAGCCACAACCAGCCGGCCTTGACACTCATTCTGGAGACGATGGACGCCAGCTCGGTCACTAGGCTATTCCGTCGACTGAATGATTCGTTGACAAGTCGATTGACGATTTCGAATGCTTCGTCCTGCGGCACTTCCCTGACCCTGCAGAATTCCTGCCAGAGCCAGCGTGGATCGATTCTTTCGTTTCTCTCGCGAAAGACGATGGCGTCTAAAGCCTTACAAACCCAGAGATAGGTACCATACTGATCGGTACCTTTCTTGACCCGATGCATGGCTTTGACCAGGTTGGCGAGCTGGGTCGGGAAGGTCTTGGGCTGTGTGTCGCACCGCAAGACTTCGGTGAGCAGCTCCTTGAGGCCCGGCTTGTTGAGGATGCCGAGTCGTCTGGCCACGAGAGTGGCCGCGCACTCGTTCTGGAGCCGGCCGTCCGGCCGATGCTCGTCGAATTCGCTCTTGCCGTTGCCGACGCCGACGTACAGGCAATCCTTGCGATCTCCCCGCACCTCCTTGTCGCTGAACACGATCTTCGCCGTGCCGACTCCCGGGAAGATCTTCTCCCCGAAGAGCTGCAGCTCCCGCACGCCTGTTATTTCGTCCAGGTGTGAGAGCCATTCCGTCACTATCGTAGTTATCCAAGTTTTCAACGTACCCTTTCCGCGAGCACAAGGCTCGCTACTGACTGTTCTAGTTTGGGACAATTGTCCCGGACCGCACAGGGTGTGCAGATCTACCTTTAATTATAGCACGACAAAACTACATAAGTCAATGCTGCTTATGTCCTTATTCCTAGGCCTATTTCACCATCTACTTCTTCCCCATCAGCTTTTTGATCTTTATCATCTCCTGCAGCATGGCTTGGAGCTTGACGGTCTCGAGGTCAGCCGGCTCCGATTCGAGGACGAAAGAAGACAATCTCTTCATGAAGACTCCGTAGAGATCGTAGAAATACTGCTCCAGGATCTTCTCCTGGTGCGGCGGCTTGGGGAGGGACGGGTCGGCGGCCGGGCCGTCGAGGGCGCGCAGGATCTCCGCCGGCCGACGGATGCCGTCGTACATCAATGATTCATGGCTCAAGACGCCTTCCAGGGAAGGCGAGACAACGGTGTAATCTCGGAACATGGATAGCTATTTATAATCGGCGTTCACGCTGGTGAACGAATCTTTGGTGATGATCACGTGGTCTAAGAGGCGGATGCCGAGGAGCTTGCCGGCCTCGATGAGCCGGCGGGTCACTTCGATGTCTTCGGTCGAGGGGCTCGAGTCCCCGGAGGGATGGTTGTGGGCGAGGACCAAGGCTACGGCGTTGCATTCGATGGCCGTGCGGAAGACTTCGCGGGCGTGGATCAGATTGGCATTGACCGTCCCGACCGATATGATCTCGTCCCGGATGATGCGGCTGTGACCGTTCAAGTACAGACCGCGCAGATTCTCCTTGGGCAAGGTCCGCATGTCGGTCAAATGGTCATAGACGTCTTTGGCGTTCCTGATGGTGGTGAAGCCAGACTGCTCCTTGCCGTAATAACGGCGGCCCAGTTCGCCGGCGGCCACGATCTGGCAGGCCTTGACGAGAGGGATGCCCGCTTCCTCGGAAAGCTTCATGGCGTCGCGCTCGGCGAAGACGTTCTTCTCGCCGTAATCGCGGACGATGCGGTTCGACATCTCCAGCACGTCTTCCCAGACCGTACCGGTGATGAGGAGGAGAGCCGCGAGCTCCTGCACGGAAAGAGCCTCCGGGCCGTGGGCCAGGAGCTTCTCGCGCGGCTTTCCGGCCGGCGGCAGATCCCGGAGCATGAGCGGATATTCATGCCGGGGCCGGTCGAGGATGAGCGTGGTGTCTGGGATGACGTAGGCGCTTTTCCGCATGCCGGGGATTATAGCATGAACGGGAAGGCGGCAAGAGAACAAGGGTTTGAGAGACCTTGCGAGCGCGACTGGCGCGAGCATCGAGGGATTTTCCAGCAGGAAAATCCCGTGTCTCTCAAACCCTTGTTCTCTTGCCGCCTATCCCCTACTGATTGATCTTTGGATTTATCGGATACCGGGCCGGGTCGATGGTGCGCTCGAAGCAGATATGGCCGGCATCATGAGTCCAGGAATCGTTCGTCGATATGGAGCCGATGGGATATGAGACATTGCCGACGGGGATGGCGCCGCCCACGCTTCCGCCCGTGCCGTAAGCTCCCTTGCCGGATAGATCCTGTGACGCCAGACTGAATGTGGCGCACAGTTCGAAGGCCGGATTGGAAGACATCGCCGAGGTCCATTTCGTCGAATATCCGTAGCTTGAAGAGGTGTCGGGATCCTTGGGAACGGAGAAATTCGAGATGGGGTCGTTGAGGTCGCTTAGGGCCGCGGGCAGCTTCCCTCTCTGCTGCCAATAGCTGATGATCTGCCATTGGATATTCGTGAGATCGCTCACTCGCTGGCTGTCGAAACGGATGGCGCGCTGCTTCGCCGGCGAGCCGACGATCAGGAATCCGCCGACGACCCCCGCCAGAACGACGACGATGCCGAACCAGGCGAGGATCTTCCTCCAATTCTTCGCCCTGACGGAATCAACGGCGCGGGCCAAGAGATAATAAGCGAAGATGACGCCGGCAACGACCAGCACGACCAGGATTTTATAGACAAAACGGTCGGTGATCTCGCCGTTCAAGTACCAGTTGATGAGCACGACCAGATCGCCGACCACGGTCGCCCCGCCAAGGAAAAGGGTGAGGTAGATGCGCCAGCGGCGGATCCAGAGGTCCTTCTTCTCCGGCATGCGCGCGAGGTCGCGGCCGATGAACCATTCGATGACGTACAAGACCGGCACAAGGACGACGAGCATGGAGACTGGCCAAGCGATGGAGTTGGAGCTGAAGTAGCCGGCCAGGACATCCGGATTGTAATAATTGATGACACTGAAACACAGGTTGATAAGGGCGACAGCCGAGGTATAGAGGGCTATGGTGGCGCCGAGGTGAAGGAAGAAATCCTTCGGAGTGGTTTTGGAGTTCATCTGATCATATGTTAACGAGGCTGATAAGGGCGACGGTGCGCGTACTTGGATTCGAACCAAGGACCCCACCAGTATCAGTGGTGTGCTCTACCAACTGAGCTATACGCGCGCGATGTGAATTTTGAAACCGCGGGGAACGGCTCTTACACTACCAGAATTATACCGCAGACGCAAAAGCCGGAAATCTGCTAAAATTGACCCGATGAAGATCAAGAATATGGCCGAGCTTGCTACGACGCCCGAGCGGCGCGCCGCCTTGGAGATAGCGGAGGCGGGGCTTAAGGCCATCGACACGGCAGCCGTCTTGGAGAAGTCCTTGCGGATCGACGGCTATTCCCTTTTCGTCTTCGGCCAGACTTTCAAATTATCGCCGGACGGCAAGCTCGCCGCCGTCCTTGTCGGCAAATGCGCGGCCGACGGCGCCATCGCTTTCGAGAAGGCTCTCGGCAATCGGCTGGCTTCGGGCGTGGCCTTAGGCGTCGGAGATTATAAGGCATCAGACGGTACCAAGCCGCTGCTTAGAAAGATAAAGTACTACGCCGGCACACACCCGATGCCTTCGGAGGCAAACTTGGCCGGTACGCGCGCCATTCTGGACTCGTTGTCCGGCCTTTCGGCCGATGATACCGTTTTGTTCCTTATCTCCGGCGGCGGCTCCACTTTGCTGGTCCAACCGCCATGCGCTCCAGAAAAGATGAAGGATTCGGTCGTGAAGGAGAAAGAGATGCTCTCGGCCCTCTTCAAGGCCGGCGCCACTATCCAGGAGATCAATACCGTGAGGAAGCACATGTCGCTCGCCCGAGGAGGCTTCCTCTCGGCCGCGGCTCATCCGGCGCAAATCGTTTCGATCATATTCTCCGACGTGCCGGGGAACGAATTGGAATTCATCTCCTCGGGACCGACGGTGAAAGACACTACGACCGTGAAAGACGCCGAGGCTGTCATGAAGAAATACGGCCTCGAGCTCCCGGCAGAATGCCTCACAGAGACGCCGAAAGACGACGGGCTTTTCGAACGGGTGTATAATATCCTGGCTCTTTCAAATGAGACCGCTCTAGAAGAGATGAGACGGACCGCCGAGACGCTCGACTTCAAAACGGAGGTTAGGAACGATCATATCACGGGTGAGGCCCGTGAAGTCGGCGCCGGCATTGCCGAGGAGATCAGTGAGGCGGCATCAAAGACCGTCTTCCTCTATTGCGGCGAGACGACCGTGACCGTGAAGGGCTCGGGGAGGGGCGGCAGGAATCAAGAGTTAGCCATGGGAGCTCTTCCTGAGATCCGTGCCGGGCGCGTGGTCCTGTCGATCTCTTCCGATGGCCGAGACAACGGCCCGCATGCCGGAGCGCTCGCAGATAAGGCCCTCGTGAATGCCGCTTCCGCAAACGGCATCGACCGGGAAAGATTCTTGGCGAACAACGATTCATCGGCTTTCTTCGAGGCCGTCGGCGGCCTCATAGAGACGGGCGACACTGGTTCCAACGTCTCCGACTTCATGATCGCCGTCGCCGGATAGACCTTAATCGATTACTCGCATTAAAAACAAAACATAATGAGCACTGACCAAGCCAAGAGATTGACCGTGAAGATGGAAGAAGTCGGCATCAAGGACGTCGGCGAAGTCGGCGGCAAGAATGCGTCGCTCGGCGAGATGATCGCCGCTCTCACGCCCAAGGGAGTCCGCGTGCCTTCCGGCTTCATCGTGACCGCTACCGCCTATCGCCACTTTCTGAAGCAGACCGGCTTGGATAAATTCATCGCAAAAACGCTCGAGGGTTTGAATACCAAGGATCTCGACGATTTGGCCAAGCGCGGCGAGATCGTCAGGAAAGCTATCGAAAAAGCCGAGATGCCGGCTGATCTGCAAAAAGAGATCTTTGCTGGCTATGAGAATATGGAGAAAAAATACGGCGCCAAATGCGACGTGGCTTGCCGTTCGAGCGCCACGGCCGAAGACTTGCCGGGGGCCAGCTTCGCCGGCGAGCACGAGACCTATCTCGGCGTGCGCGGCAAAGAGCACGTCGTCCTGGCCGTCAAATGGGCCATGGCTTCCCTCTTCAACGACCGCGCCATCTCATACCGCCATGACAAGGGCTTCGACCATCTCGCCGTGGCCCTGTCGGTCGGCGTGGAGAAGATGGTCCGTTCGGACAAGGGCTGCTCCGGCGTGATGTTCACCCTCGACACCGAATCGGGCTTCAAAGATATCGTGGTCATCAACGGCTCCTGGGGCTTAGGCGAGATGATCGTCCAGGGCGAGGTCACGCCGGACGAATTCATCGTCTTCAAGAAGACCTTGAACACCGCCCCGAGCTCGCTTCTGTCGAAGAAGCTAGGCGTCAAGAACCGCAAGATGATCTATGGCGTCTCTACCGGCCTCAAGGCCACCAAGATCATCCCTGCCACGGCTAAAGAGAGAGACTCGTTCATCCTTTCCGATGACGAAGCTCGTGCCTTGGCCAAATGGGGCCTCATCATCGAGGAACATTACACCGAGAAGAACGGCGGCAAGTGGACGCCTATGGACATGGAATGGGCCAAGGACGGCGTCTCCGGCGAACTCTACATCGTCCAGGCCAGGCCGGAGACCATCCATGCCGGACGCGATTACAACAAGCTCAAGGAATACCAGCTCAAAGGGAAGGGCGAGCTCCTCACCAAAGGCGCCTCCGTCGGCTCGAAGATCGCCGTCGGCACCGCCCGGGTCATCCTGGACGCCAAGAATATGCACGAATTCAAGGCCGGCGAAGTCCTGGTCACCGACATGACCGATCCTGACTGGGAGCCGATCATGAAGATCGCCTCGGCCATCGTGACGGACAAAGGCGGCCGCACTTCTCATGCCGCGATCGTCAGCCGCGAGCTCGGCATCCCGGCCGTTGTCGGCTGCGAGAATGCCACCAAGAAATTGAAGACCGGACAGATCGTGACCGTGGACACGAGCGGCGCCGAAGGCATGGTCTATGACGGCAAGCTCGGATTCGAGGTCATAGAGCACGACGTCACGACCATCCCGAAGCCGAAGACCCATATCATGGTCAATATCGCTACGCCGGACATGGCCTGGGAGAAGTCTTTCCTGCCGAATTCCGGCGTCGGCCTGGCCCGCGAGGAATTCATCATCGCCGGCTCGATCGGCATCCATCCCATGGCTCTTCTGGATTACGGCAAGCTCGCAGCGTCCATCAAGAAGAAGATCGACAAGAAGACGGCCGGCTGGACCGACCGCGCGCAATTCTACGTGGATAACCTGGCCTATGGCATAGCGAAGATCGGCGCGGCCTTCCACCCGAATCCCGTCATCGTGCGCTTCTCCGACTTCAAGACCAACGAATACCGGACGCTCCTGGGCGGCGAGGCCTATGAGCCGGAAGAAGAGAACCCGATGATAGGCTGGCGCGGCGCTTCCCGCTATTACGACCCGAAGTTCGCCGAAGCTTTCAAGCTCGAGTGCCGGGCCATGAAGAAGGTCAGGGACGAGATGGGCCTCGGGAACGTCATCCCGATGGTCCCCTTCTGCCGCACGCCGGAGGAAGGCCGGAAGACCCGCGACATCATGAAGTCCTGCGGCCTCGACTGCACCACCTACGTCATGTGCGAGATCCCGTCGAACGTCCTGCTGGCCGATGAATTCCTGTCCGTCTTCGACGGCATGTCCATCGGCTCGAACGACCTGACACAGCTCGTCCTCGGTCTCGACCGCGACTCAGGCATAGTGAGCCATGTGGGGAACGAATTGAATCCGGCGGTCATGAAGATGGTCAAGGAGATCATCGGCATCTGCCGCGCCAAATCGAAATACATCGGCATCTGCGGCCAGGCGCCGTCCGACCACCCCGAATTCGCCCGTTTCCTGGTCGAAGCCGGCATCGAGAGCATGTCCCTGAATCCGGACACCGTCATCAAGACGACCATCGCCGTGGCGGAGGAGGAGAAGAGGTTGGAAAAATGAAGGAAACGAAAAGAGTCTTCGTCTTCGGGAACGAGGTGTTGGACAAGGATTCGCTGCCCTTGAAGATCCTCCCGGAGCTTCGCCGGGCGCTTCCCGGCGTCGCATTCGAGGCAAAAGACCCGAACGAAGAATGGGACTCGCCGGAGGAATTGACCGTTATCGATACCGTGATCGGTCCGAAGGAGGCCGTCGTTTTCGACGATTTAGGATCATTTACCGCCGCGCCGCGCTTTTCCTTGCATGATTTCGACGCCTTGGCGAACTTACGGTACCTGCAGAAGCTCGAGAAGATCAAAAGAGTGACGGTCATCGGCATACCACCGGATCTCAGCGAACGGTCGGCGATAGAAGCGATAAAAAAAGCGATCCTCGCGGATCGCTCATAACGACATCGGCCGAAAGCTCGGTCACACCGGCGACATGTCTTTTATGATGACGCAGCGCTGATGCACCAGCACCTTGTCGTCTTGATATAACCGCAGCTTGTATGGGTTCAAGGCCCTGAAGCTCTCACCGCCGGAGCTCGCCGTCACATCGAGACCGTTCTGCGGACATCTGGAGACCGTGCATTTGACCGTCTCGCATCCCGCCTCCATGCCTTTATGGACTCGCCAATATCCGAGAACGGTAGTCAGAGACCACAGATCATGGAGCCGGCGTTCATTGATGGCGTACTCGCGCAGATCAGCCACGGCGTTCGGAAAACAAGCCATCAGCAATGCGATATCCGGCTCGGTCTCGGATTTGACCAGCTTTTCCAGCTCATCATATTGCGCTTGTGTGATCTTCCCCATCATCAGTCTGTAGCTAGCACACGGCCAAGCGAACCGCAGGAACAGCTGCGGACCGGTCAGGTTTTCATGATTCATCGGACACTCCTTTCGAAAAATTGTTCAACGAACGTTTCCGGCAGTATAGCCGAAGTCCGCTGATTTGCAATCACCTTTCTTGCCACTTGACCTTGAGGAAGTGCGCCCCGCAGCTCATGCAGGGGTCGTAGGCGCGGATGAGCTTCTCTATCTCGAAATTGATCTTCTCCTTCGGGGCATCTGGCAAAAGCTCTTCGACTAAAGTGCCGACGTCGCGCTCGATGTTGACCTGATTCTGGCCGGTCGGCACGATGACTTCCCCATTCTCTACGATGCCGTCTTTGTCGATGACGACCTTATGATAGAGCGTGCCGCGCGGCGCTTCGATGACGCCGACACCGGTCCCCGCGCGCATCGGGACTTTTACTACAGGTTCCGGCTTGAATGAGTTCTTAGAGAGGATGTCGATCGATTCGTCTATGGAGTGGAGGATCTCGATGGCTTGCGCCAGATTGTTATGGAAAATGTCCGTGGATGGAAATAGCTTCAGTGTCTCGGCGGCTGATTTTTTCGTACCAGGATGTAATTTATCCTTGGCAAGATTCAATCTCGCTAAAGCGCCGACCATATAGCTTTCGCCTTTGTAGGTGTAAGCCGAAGCCTGCGAATACGGCAGAGCCACATGCTCGAGATGCGAGCGGAAATCCTTGCGTTCGTAAGTTTCTCCACGGCTGGTCACGATCTTGTCGCCCAGATATCCGAATGTGTCGTTCTGGACAAGGGCCATGTATTTCGTCTTTCTGTCGAAGTGGAACGGCGCCTTTCTGAAGATTTCTATCAAGCGCAAGACGGCCGGCCTGGCGGCTTTCAATTCCTGGACCGATTCGGCCGCGCCTTCGGCAGATGGGAATTTCAAGAATCCGCCTATGACCGGGAAGTTGGCGTGGACGCTCCGGCCGGCCACGAGCTCTGCCAGATGATTGCCGGCCGATTTGATATCGAAGCCGTCATGGAGAAGCTGGTGCTGCTCCGGATTATTCTCGTCGAAGTCCAGGAAGGCGTCTTTGCCGAAGAGATCCGGCATGACGAAGAGATAGAGATGCAGGGCGTGGTCGCGTATCATCAGGCTGTGCATGACGAGCCTGCGGAGGAGCTTAGTTTGCGGCGTGGGTTCTATGCCGAGGGCGTCCTCGCAAGCGGTGATCGCGGCCATGACATGGGCGTTCGAGCACGTGCCGCAGATCCGGGCCAGATGCTGAGGGATGGCGGCGATCGATTTTCCCTTCATGGCGGTGGTGAAGAAGCGCTTGTACTCAACGATGGCGAACCTGACGTCGGTGACCTTGCCGTCCTCCACGACGACGTCCATCGAGGCGTCGCCTTCGACTTTCGTTATGTGGTCCAGTCTCAGATCTATGCGGTGCATGGTGGTGTCAATGATTATCGATCGATGGCAACTAACTCCTTAGTTCCGCGACTAATCCGTTCACTTTCTCCAGAAAGACCTTCGGGTCCATCGGACAACCGGGGATCTCGACGTCCACCTTGACGACGTCCGAGACTTTTTTGACTTCCGGCAGGGCGCCGAAACGCGCGACCAGATAATCGATGCTGGCTTTCTGCTCCAGCGTGAATGTGTTGCGCTGGCCGGCAGGCAAGCCAATCACAGCGCAGGACCCGACAGCCACCAGCTTCTTCGAGCGGCCGCGTATATCCTTGATTTTGGCGACATGCTCCGGCGATGCCAAGGCGCCCTCTATGAAGGCGATGTCGAAATCGTCCATGACGTTATCCGTCTTCAAGACCCGGGCATGGCGGAAGTCGAAGAGCTCCTTCCACTCCTGCCAATGGTCATTCATGACCTCGGTCATGACGATGGTGTTGTCCTCGCAGCATGAGAACGAGAACCAGCCGATCTTTATCTTCGGGGACGATGCCATGTGGAAGTGATTATACCATTATCGTGATATAATTTCGCCGTGAGAAAGTCCCACGAAAGTGTCTTCACCATCGGCATCGGCGGAGCGGCCGGCGACGGCATCCGCGAATCGGGCGCGACGATGGGCACGATCCTGGCCGACCTCGGCTATGAGGTCTTCCTGTCTTTCGACTACCCGTCCTTGATCCGCGGCGGGCATAATTTCGCCCGGCTGTCGTTCAGCAAGGAGAAGATGTGGTGCGACCATGAGGCTCTGGACGTCCTTATCGCCCTGAATGAGGAGACTATAACGCTCCATCGGCATGAGCTGGCGCACGATTCGGTCGTTTTTGCCGACAGTTTCGAACCGCAAGACATTGAAGTCCTTAAAGGCAATGCCGTGACCATGCCCATAGCCGCCACGGTCAAGGAAATGAACGCGCCGGCCATCACCCGCAACTCGATGGCTCTGGGCGCCGTCTGCTACCTCCTGGATCTGCCTTTCGATTCGATGCAGAGCCTCTTAGGCCGCGTCTTCAAGGATAAGAATCCGGAACTCAACATCAAGTTGGCTGACATCGGCTATCAACGCATGAAAGGGACGGGTTTCCGGCATACCAAGAAGATCCATCCAGCCCCGGAAAAAAAGCAGCTTATAGACGGCAACACCGCTTTTGCCAAGGGCCTTATGGCCGCCGGCCTGGATTTTTACGTGGCTTATCCGATGACGCCGGCCACTTCTATCCTGACTTTCTTTGCCGACAGACAGAAAGAAACCGGCTTGCGGGTGATCCAGCCGGAAAGCGAGCTCTCGGTCATCAACATGGCCCTCGGCATGTCGTACGCCGGCAAGCGCGTGGCCATAGGCACGGCAAGCGGCGGATTTGCCCTGATGCAAGAAGCTTTCAGTTGCGCCGGCATGGCCGAATTGCCGCTGGTCGTCGCGGTCTCCCAAAGGCAGGCGCCAGCCACCGGCCTTCCCACATATTCGAGCCAGACGGATATGAGATTCGTCATCCACGCGGGTCACGGCGAATTCCCGAGGATAGTCATGGCCCCGGGCGACTCCGAAGAGGCCTTTCGCGCCGGCGTAGAAGCCTTGAATCTAGCCTGGAGATATCAGATCCCCGTGATCGTCCTCCTAGACAAGGTCATCTCCGAACATTCGGCCACCAGCCTCATCAAGACGGAAGGGATCAAGATAGAGCGGGGCCTCATCAGCGCGAAAGCCGGCGAGAAGTATGGCCGTTACGAGATCACCAAAGACGGCATCTCGCCCATGGCTTTCCCCGGTACGCCGAACACGGTCGTCAAGGTGACAAGCTACGAGCATGACGAGGCGGGCATAACCGTCGACGAGCCAGGGCCGACCAAGGCCATGTTGAGCAAGCGCTTCGCCAAGTCAGAGACGTTGAACAAGTCGTTGAACCATCACGAGACTGTGAAGGTCCACGGCGATCATTCAAGCGGAAATGTAGTCGTCTTCTGGGGTTCGACCAAAGGACCGGTCCTGGAAGCCGCGCGCTATCTGAAGAAGCCCGTCAAATTCGTGCAGATCGTCTGGCTGGAACCATTTGACGCCAAGAGAGTCGCCGAAGAATTGTCCGGCGCGAAGAAAGTGATCGACGTGGAATGCAACCATAACGGCCAGCTGGCGGCCTTGATCCGCGAAAAGACCGGCATCGCCGTCACAGACAAAATTCTGAAATACGATTCTCGGCCGTTCGAGCCGATCGCCTTGGCGGAAGAAATTAACGATAAACTATAATGCCTCTCAACCTATCGACAACCGCAAAGATCACTTGGTGCCCCGGCTGCCCGAACTCGGCTATCTTAGTCGCATTCAGACAAGCTATCGAGGAAATGGTCGGCACTGGCAAGATCAAACTGGAGAATATCGTGGCTTGCGCCGGCATCGGCTGCCACGGCAAGATCTCCGACTACCTGAACGTGAACAGCTTCACGGCCCTGCACGGCCGCCTGGTGCCCGCCATGACCGGCGTGAAGTGCGCCAACCCTGCGCTTACGGTCATCGGCATGAGCGGCGATGCCGATTCGTATTCGGAAGGGCTGGAGCATCTGATCCACGCCGCCAGACGGAATTCCGACATCAAGATCTTCATCCACGACAACCAAGTGTTCGCTCTCACCACCGGCCAGGCTTCGGCGGTCAGCCCCAAGGGCTTCAAAGGGAGATCGACGCCCGGGGGCAGCATCGAGGAGCCTTTCGATCCGTTCTCCCTGCTCCTTTCGGCCGGCGCCACCTTCGCTGCCCGCACCTACGCCGGCGACATCGCCGGAACGAAGAAGATCATCGAGACGGCCGTGGCGCATAAGGGCTTCTCTTTCACCGAGATCGTCCAGCCGTGCATCACTTTCTTCGACACCCGCGACTATTTCAAGGAACGCGTCTTCTGGCGCGAGGGCGGCCCTGCGACGAATCCGGACGAAGCGATCAAGCTTTCCAGGAAAGAAGGCGAGAAGATACCTCTCGGCGTCTTCTACAGCGTAGAGAAACCGACGTTCGAGGAACAGCTATTAAAATGACCCTTCAAAATTTCTTCGATCCGAAGTCCGTCGCCGTGATCGGCGCTTCGAACGACAAGAATAAGGTCGGCTACGCCCTGATATCCAATCTCCTGAAAGGCGCCAAGCGCGACATCTATCCGGTGACCATCTCCGAGAAAGAGGTCTTGGGCCTGAAGGCTTACGCTTCGGTCAAGGACATCGCCGGGCCGATCGACCTGGCCGTCATCTCCGTGCGGGCGGATGTCGTGCCCTCGATACTCGAAGACTGCGGCGCGAAGAAGATCCCCGCGGCCATCGTGATAGCCGCCGGATTCAAGGAGATCGGCCTGATAGGAGCCGAACTGGAGAATAAGGTCGCGGAGGCCGCCAAACGCCACAGCATCTCCCTCCTTGGCCCGAACTGCCTTGGCGCCATCGATTCTCATGCGGATTTTAATGCTTCATTCGCCTCCGACAAGCCCTTGAAGGGCGATATCGGTTTCATCTCTCAATCGGGCGCTCTCGGCGCGGCCGTCCTGGACCAAGCGATCTCCGAAGGCGTCGGCTTCTCGAAATTCGTGAGCCTCGGCAACGAGGCCGACCTCACGGAGATAGAATTCCTAGAATATCTCGGAAATGACCCGGAAACGCGGGCTATCCTAATGTATCTCGAGAAGCTGTCGGACGGCCCTGGATTCATGGAGCTGGCCAAGAAGATCGCCGAGGAAAAGCCGATCGTCCTCCTAAAGGCCGGCCGCAGCCCTCGCGGCTTAAGGGCGGTCATGTCGCATACCGGTTCCTTGGCCCCGGAAGACGCCGTCTTCTCGGCTGCTTGCCGCCAGGCGGGTATTATCGCCGTGGAATCGGTGCGTGAATTCTTCAACATGGCCAAGCTCTTCCAGCTCGGCTTGAAAAGGCCAATCCAACGGCTGATCGTGCTTACAAATGCCGGCGGGCCGGCGGTCATCGCCGCTGATCTGATTGATCTGTCGCGTTCCCTTTCGCTTATCGAACTGGCCGAAAAGACAAAAGAGGCCTTGAGAAAGGCCCTGCCTATAATGGCGGCATTCGACAATCCGGTGGACGTAATAGGCGATGCCTTGAGCTCGCGATACGATAGCGCCTTGAGGGTCTTGGCTCAGGAGGATAGCGCCGATGTCATCGTCGCCATCCTGACTCCGCAGATGATGACCGAGGCCGAGGCCACAGCCAAGTTACTGGCCGACTATCATCGGACGAAGAAGCCTGTCATCCCGGTATTCATGGGCGGGCCGGCGATCGAGAAGGGACTGGCCGAGTTAAAAAAGAGCGGTATGGTCAATTTCGCTTTTCCCAAAGACGCCGTCGAGGCACTGGATGATCTGGCGCGTGGAGCGAAGAAGCCGGCGGCAAAAGACGTGGTACCAAAGACCAGCGCGAAGAGCCCTGCCGAACGGATGCTGCCTTTCAATGAGACTCAAGCGTTATTCAAAGAATGTGGCCTTGCTTTATCGGGCATTTTAGTCAAAGACAAAAAAGACCTGGCTGAAGTGATGCGCAAGGCGGGCGGCGCTCTTTATGTTTTAAAAACTGCATCAGCAGACATCATTCATAAGACCGAAGCAGGCGCAGTGCAATTGAATTTGAAGACTGTGGCTGAAGCTGAATCGGCTTGGGACACGATCGTAAAGAACGTGCGCACTAAAAATCCAAAGGCTGTCATTGAAGGCATGCTGGTTCAATCAATGATGCCGGGCAAAGAAGTGATCATTGGCATGAAGCGCGACACCGTCTTCGGGCCGACTTTATTGTTCGGCCTGGGCGGCATATTCACCGAAGCCTTGAAAGACACTTCACTTCGCGTGGCTCCGATCGGAAAAGAAACGGCGAATGATATGATCCGTGAGATCCGCGGTATTAAGATCCTTTCAGGCCTGCGAGGCGAGCCGTCCGTCGACTTCGGGGCGCTCGCCGATATCATCGTCAAGCTCTCCAAGCTCGCCATGGCGCATCCGGAGATCAAGGAAATAGACCTGAATCCGGTCATGGCAAGCCCGGATGGAGCCGTTATAGCGGATGCGCGGGTGATGATCTAGATCTTTACGCCAGCAGCACTCCCCCATCCACGACGATCTGCGAACCTGTCATATAGCTTGAGAGGTCTGAAGCCAGGAAGAGGGCGACTTTGCCGATGTCATCGGGCTCACCCATGCGCCTCATAGGAATTTTCTCCAAGAATTTCTTCAGGATGGCTTCGATGGCCGGATTTACGGGCTGACTGGCCCCGGCGCCGGTGCCTGGCGTAGCGATGCCGCCCGGGGCGATGGCGTTGACTTGGATGTTGTGGGACGCCAGCTCCAAAGCGCTGTTCTTGGTGAACCCCCACGCGCCGTGCTTGGAAGCGTCATAGGTTGCCAGGCCGATCGACGAAGGATGCAGGGCGTCGATGGAAGTGATGTTGATGATCTTCCCTCCTTGGCCTTGTTTGATCATCTGGGCCGCCGCCGCCTTGGTGAACAGGAAGATGCTCCTCAAGTTGACGGCGATGATCTTGTCGAAATCGCCCGGCTTCATGTCCATGATCGGGATGGTCGGATAGATGCCGGCATTATTGACCAGGATGTCGAGCCGGCCATACGACTTGACTGCGAAAGCCACAGTCTCGTTCACGTCCTTCTCGTCGGAAACATCGGTCTTTACGGAAACTGCTTCCCAGCCTTTTCCCTTGAGGCTCTTCGCCGCTTCCGCGGCGGCGGGCTCGTTGATATCCGCGATGATCACGCTAGCTCCGGCTTCAGCCAGACGATAAGCGATGCCGAGACCGATGCCCATGGCGCCGCCGGTCACGATGGCAGTCTTGCCTTTGAGGCTGATAGTCTGTTGCAGGGTTGATAATTCCATAGAGCTGAATATTTTAAGCGTCTTCTAATAGGATGCCGGACAAGTATATCATCATCGGCCGCGATCGGTCACTCTAACAGCTTTTTCAGGTCGAAATCGGCGTTTCCCAGCTCTTTATGCCGCGCGGAGACGTCGATATTGCGCTCGATCAGTTTGGAAATAGCGCCCATCTCCTGCGTGCGGTTCAAGAGCGTGGCGCCTTCGACCTCGCCGTTGGCCAAAATGATGCGGGCATATGAACCGATCTCCGGCGAGCCGCGCGGGATGACGACGCGACCCGGACTAGGAGAGGCATCGCCGACGAAAGCGACGCGCGTATCGAAGCCTTGGGTGGTATAGAAAGAAACGAAACGGAAGGCCTGGCGTTTGCCTGCCATTCCCAGGCCAGCTATCCTGCCCTGCTCGTGAGCCGAGACCCAGTTGCCCATAACGACGTTCTCTCCCAGAATCAGGTCTTTGTATTCGGCAATGTCACCGGCCGTCCAGACACCAGGAAGACTAGTTTCCATAAATTCATTGGCTACGAGGCCGCGATGCGTCGTCAAGCCAGCAGTTTTGAGCCAATCGAGGTTCGCAATCGTACCGATGCCGTAAATGATCATTTCGCACGGTAAACGCCTGCCGTCTTTCAAGACGATCTCATTAACCGCCTTGTCGCCGGTGATTTCCACGATCTCAGCATTTTTGATGATCTTGACGCCAGCTTTCTGCATGGCTCGCTCAATCATCAGTCCGCCAGCTTCATCCAGGACCGGATCCCAGAAGTACGGCTCGAGGATGATCACAGTCGTATCGAGACCGGCCAATTGCATGAGGTCGGCCATTTCAAAACCGATGAAACCGCCGCCTACGGTTACGGCGTGCTTGGCCGTCTTGATGCCGGCCATGATGGCCTTGCCGTCTTCCAATGACCTCAGATAATGCACGCCCTTCTTGTCCGCACCCGGAATATTGATCTTGCGAGTATTGACGCCGGTGGCGATCAAAAGCTTGTCGTAAGAGATCTTGTCGCCGTTCGAAAGGGAAACGGTTTTTGCGGCTACGTCTAAGGCCGTGGCCGTCTTACCGCCGAGAAAAGCTATGTTTTTATCCTTGTACCATTCCTCGCCCTTCAACCAAACCTGGTCGAAAGGGACTTTGCCCAGGAAGAAATTCGGCTTGGACAGCATCACCCGCGAATAGAGCATGTACGGCTCGTCGCTTACGATGGCGATAGAGCCGGCCGCGTTATTCTGCCTTATGGCGTCGGCCGCCGACACTCCGGCCGCCCCGCCGCCGATGATGAGATACTTGAAGCCCTGCATTATTTCGGGAAGACCTGCTTGCCTGACTTGTCGAAAAGGAGGATCGCCTTGGTCGGGCAGGATTCAGCCGACATCTGGAGTGTGGCGTCGTCAGCGGCGTCGGCGCCGGTGACTATGGCTTTATTTTCCCCGTCCAATTCGTAAGTAGCGCCGGAGACGGCCAAGCATGAGGCCGCACCGATGCAGAGGTCGCGGTCGATCGCTATCTTGCCGAACTTGGAATCTTTCCTGTTACGCGGATATTCTTTGAGATTCGCCATGTTGACTTGATTATTTTACTAAAACAACTTCGCGGACGCCTGGCACTTCTTTCCGCAAGAGCCCGGTGATGAGAGTATTATACGTCAGATCGGCCAACGAACAACCCACGCAGGCTCCGGATATCCTGAGCTTGACCGTGCCGCCTTCTACTCCGACCAGGTCTACCCCGCCGCCGTGCATCTCGATGTACGGCCGGACCTTGTCGATGACATCTCTGACCTTCTTCTCGATCGAGGCTTTTTTAACGGGCGTCCGGGCCATAATATTTTTCGCGATAGAATCTGATAAGCTCCTCGGCTAAGGGCAGGCATTCGGGATAGCCGATACCGACCTTGGTCCGCTTCTGGACGGCCTCGAGGGTGGTGGCGCCCTCCAGGACGGCTTCCTCGATGTCGGCCTCGGTCACTTTGGTATTGGGGTCGACGACTTTCTCGCCCTCGACCATGACCCGCGCAAGTTGGCCGGTCTTCTTGAACCAGTGATTCAGGGCCGCCCGCAGGGCCTTGTCGCCGAGGACCGAGCAATGGATCTTGCGGTCCGGGAGGCCATTGAGGCGCTTGATGATGTCTTGCGGCGTGATCTTGAGCGCTTTGTCTATCTTCATGCCGCCCTTCTCCGTGACCATGAGCGAGAGCATGGAAGTGGCGGCGATGGCGCTGGCGCAGCCGAAAGTCCGCCACTTGAATTCGGTTATGGTGTCTTTCTTCGGGTCGATGTTGAGCCAGACGCGCATGACATCGCCGCAAGCCGGCGAGCCGACCACGCCCTCGGCGTCATAAGCGGCCTTCTTGGGGCTCTCCCATAGAAGATTGCGCGGCTCGAAGAAATGGCTGCGCACCTCCTCCGAATAGGCCCAGGAGCCTCCAGCGAGCTTGTTCACCACGTCTGGTTTGGGGCGAATCACTTTCCTTGCCGGTTTCGGCCTCTTCACGGACTTTTTAACAACGGTTTTTGGCATGGATAGCTATTTAGCTTTGATCTGTTTCTTCCTCAAGAAATGCGGCGTTTGGTTCCCGATGAAGGCCCGCGGGTCCGACATGGCTTTCTTCTGGTCCATCGAGAGGTCTAAGGGCGATATCTTCCGGAGGCGTTCCACGATCTTCGGCAGGTGCTCAAGCACATAATCTACGTCCGCCATGGTCGTATCGGTGCCCAAAGTGAAGCGGACGCTGCCGTGCACGAATTCATATGGGTTGCCGAGGGCCGTCAAGACATACGACGGCTCCAAACTCTCGGAATTGCAGGCCGAGCCGGTGTTTATCATGATGCCGTGCTCGTCGAGCTCGAGGAGCAGCGACTCGCCTTCGACGTCCAGGATGGAGATGTTCAGGAAGTTCGGCAGGCGCTCGGTCGGATGGCCGTTCAGGACGACTTTGTCTATGGACTTGAATATGCCTTTCTCTAGAGCGTCGCGCATCTTCTTGACCTTGGCGCCTTCGGCTCTCTTGCTCTTCTCGTTCAATCCCATAGCCACGCCGAAGCCGACGATGCCTGGCACGTTCTCAGTCCCGGAGCGCAGGCGCCCCTGTTGGCCGCCGCCGTACACGACCGGACTCAACTTGACGCCGCGGCGGACGAAAAGGCCGCCGATCCCCTTCGGGCCGCGGAGCTTGTGCGCAGACAGCGTCATCATGTCTACTCCCAGCTTTTCAACATTCACGTCGGCGTAGGCGGCGGCTTGGCTGGCGTCGGTGTGGAAGTATGGCAACGGCTTGTCTCCGCGGAATGACTTAACGACCGCCGAGATCTTCTCGATCGGCTGCAAAGTCCCCGTCTCGCTGTCGGCCATGGTCACCGAAACGATGATCGTCTTTTCATTCAAAGCCTTTTTGACCTCGTCAGAGCTTACTATGCCATCCTTGCCGACGGGTAGTTTTATAATCTCGAAGCCTTCTTTCTCCAGGGCGTCGCAGGCAGCCATGATTCCCTTATGCTCGAGGCTTGAGATGATGATGCGGTTGCCGGCGGCTCTGTGGGCCCTGGCCGCGCCGACAACAGCCAAATTATCAGCCTCTGTGGCCGAACCGGTGAAGATGAACTCGTCCGGCCGACAGCCGAGAAGCTTGGCGATGGTCATGCCGGCTTCGGCGATGGCCGCCCTGGCATGACGGCCCATGGCATAGAGATTGGAAGGATTGCCATATTCTCCTTCAAGATACGGCATCATGGCTTTCAAGACGCGCGGGTCTAAGGGCGTCGTGGAAGCGTTGTCGAAATAGGCCTGCCGTTTTGACATTGGGGCTTATGATAGCATCTCGAACGCTTGTGGGCACGGGGAGACTCGAACTCCCAAGGATTGCTCCATACGCTTCTGAGGCGTACGCGTATACCAGTTCCGCCACGTGCCCGTTCGGCACTCACTATAAAGCAATTGCCGGAAAAGAGAAAGGGCGCCGAATCTGGTCCGGCGCCCCGAAAGAATCCTACGGATGGAACAACCACACCCACCACCAGTCAAGCCACGGCCAGTACATCGGTGCGTGTCTAAACGCCAGAGCGGCGAATGCACGGAGCAATCCTAAACCGATATATATGGTCACGACCCAGGTTGGAATGGAGATCAGTGCTTGTTTCCAACGAGGCAGTCCATCAAGCTTGCGCTCGAGCGGACTGCGCCGATCTAACGGAAAAGGTTTAATGTTCATTCGCTTAAAAGTATAACAGAAATTGTATATTTGTCAATACACGAAAAAACCGCCCTGTTGGGCGGTCTTTTCGTAGCGCGCTCTATTTTGTCCCGTTCGCCCATGAACAGCTCAATTGAGGCTGTCCATGTGGTGTCCCCTCTCTTCGGGGACTAAGCGCTCCCGTTTACGGTCGGAGAGCGATCACCCCTCATCCTTCTGGGATGAGATCGACATAAGTCCTTCCTTTCGGAAGAACGTTGTTTCCTTGAAATATTCCACGAGCAGCTTCCGCTACCCGTGCCTTGTTACGACTTACCCCCTGTCATCGAATTTGCCGTAGGCCCGCGTAAAGCGAGATTTCGGGCACCTCCGACTCCCTTGGGTTGACGGGCGGTGAGTACAAGACTTGAGAACGTATTCACCGCGGTATAGCTGACCCGCGATTACTAGCGATTCCGGCTTCATGAGGTCGAGTTGCAGACCTCAATCCGAACTGGCGCGGCTTTTATAAGGGTTTGCTCCGCCTCTCGGCATTGCGTCCCGTTGTAGCCGCGATTGTAACACGTGTGTAGCCCAGGGTATCAGAGGGCCATGCTGACTTGGCGTCATCCCCACCTTCCTCCCAGCCCCGAACGCACAACTTTTTGCGCGCTCCGGGCTGGGCGGTCTCGCCTGACACTTGTAACAGGCAACAGGGGTTGCGTTCGTTACCCCACTGAAGGGAACAGTTCAAACCACGAACTGACGACAGCCATGCAGCACCTGTCCATCCGCCTTGCGGCGACCGACGTTTCTGCCGGTCTTCGAATGGATTTCTAACCCTGGTAAGGTTCTTCGTTTATCGTCGAATTGAACCACATGTTCCACCGCTTGTGCAAGTCCCCGTCTATTCCTTTGAGTTTCAACCTTGCGGCCGTACTACCCAGGCGGATCTCTTAACGCGTTAGCTTGGCCTCGAAGAGGGTCGATACTCCTCAAAGCGAGAGATCATCGTTTAGGGCGTGGACTACTGGGGTATCTAATCCCATTCGCTACCCACGCTTTCGTGTTTCAGCGTCAGAAATGGACCAGTCTCCTGCCTTCGCTTTCGGTGTTCCCCATGATATCAACGCATTTCACCGCTACACCATGAGTTCCAGAGACCCCTTCCAATCTCAAGCAATGCCGTTTCTCCCGCGGACTCTCGGTTGAGCCGAAAGATTTAACGGGAGACTAACATCGCCGCCTACACACCCTTTACGCCCAATGATTCCGGATAACGCTTGAGGCACTCGTATTACCGCTGCTGCTGGCACGAGTTTAGCAACCTCTTATTCTCCGGGTACAATCAATAGACTTTTTCCCCGGCAAAAGGAGTTTACATGCCGAAGCACTTCATCCTCCACGCGGCGTCGCTCCGTCAGACTTTCGTCCATTGCGGAAGATTCTCGACTGCAGCCACCCGTAGGTGTATGGGCCGTGTCGCAGTCCCATCGGTGGGGGTCAGCCTCTCAGCTCCCCTAGGCGTCATAGCCTTGGTAGGCCGTTACCCTACCAACTAGCTGATACCGATCAAGCCGTTCCCGGAGCGAAAAATCTTTACTCTCGCGAGACTATCGGGAATTACCCATCCTTTCGGATGGCTATGCCCGACTCCAGGGTGCGTACTCGATTATTACTACCTCGTCTGCCGGTTGCTCCTTGCGGAGCCCCCTTGACTTGCATGCCTTATCCACGCCGCCAGCGTTCATCCTGAGCTAGGATCAAACTCTTAACTATAAGCGAACGGAACAAAATAGAAGGCGCTAACCGTCTATCTTAATTTCGCCATCCTCTGCTCGGTCGGATCCGTTGAATCTACGGAATCCATCGTAATCATTGTTTGAATATATGTGTACTTGCACTTTCCTCGTCGTCCCGGGTTAGCAGGACCTCGAAGAAGCTTAATACATTCTCTTTATGTGACTTTCAAAGTTCCGCCTCGGGTAACAAGGCGTTTTGCTTGTTATGAGAGGTAAGAGCTAGTTTACCTGAAGGAAAAAGGAAGTCAAGGGGAGCCTGAAAGCGTCTTAAATCGGCTGGCACGGACGATGTTGGAACCTTTTTGACGGATTTAGACCGTTAAATGATCTTTAATACGAATTAATTTTACCGGACTTGCAGGATGAAGTTAGGACTGCTACTTAAGCAAGTAATCGTTATCCCTAAACCTTTCCTTGTTCTTGTAGTCTTCTCACTAAATACTTACCTTTACTGGTAAATGCTATTTTATTGCCATAAATTCCTTTAGAAATACTGACTATATCCATAGTATCAAGGCGTGACAATGAATCTGGGTTTAGGTATGGTTGAGCGATAGAATTTGAAAGTCCAACGTCACCTGTGAATTCGCCACCACTTCTATAGATAATAAGAACCGCGTCCCTAATAGCCATCAATGCAGACTGGTTAGAAGAAATGTACTCGAGTTCCTTTTGCCACTCTATTGTTGGGTCAATGGATCGTATTTGTTTTTCTTTTTGTGTTTTCTTTTCTACAACTTCTAGTTTTTCAACACTTGCTTTTTCAAGACTCTTTTGTGCAACCTCTATTTTTCTTTGTTCAGAAATTTGGATAATTTTCTTTTCAGTATCATATAACTGTTCAAGTCTAAAAAAGTAAATAGCAACGTACTTCTGGAAATATTCAATAAATAGCCAGGTCAAAATAATTGGTACCATCCACCCCAAATAGGAGTGCCAATCTTGGGAGTTAAAAAATTCTTTGCTTAGATACTGACTCTTCAGAAGTCCTGTTGTAGACCATATTTTGTCACCATCTGCAAAGAATAACGAGAGAACAAACTCATGATGAAAGATGAGCCAGAATATAATATATGTGCCATAAAAAGAGGTGGTTAATCTTTTCTTTATCTCCTCTTTAAATGAATTGATTATTTCATTTTGCATATTCTTGTAGCTGCGAGGTGTGTCGTTGGGACCTTTTTAACTAGCGAAGTAACATTTCAGGACTCTAGTTAATTCTACATCGAAATTACAAGATTAAAAACATCATTTGTGATGATGTATACTTATGCCATGCAAGATATGAAAGAAAGATTGACTAACAAAATCGAGATCCGCCTACAATTCGTGGTCATAATGCTAGTCTTTTTTCTCACTATTTTCTCTGGTGTGCAGCTGGCAGGATGTATACTTGTAGCAGCTTATATCATCGACTACATTTTCTTCACGGCTCTTGGTGACAAGATTGATGAGAGGCATTTAAAATGGCTAAATAACACGATACTTATAGGAATCGGATCATATGTGATTCCGCTTGCGTCAATAGCCACATCGACCCAAGCAAGCAGTGTGCCGATATGGCAAGGATATACATTGATGGGATTAATTTTTATTTCAATGTGGCTAATGGTCTCAATTCCAGTAGCCCTTCTCATTATGCTTCTCGCCTTTGGAATAGACTGGAAGAAGAAATTTAAATAATGGGATTAGTCATACAGGACTAATCTGCAATAAACGAAGTCTAGGAACTCTTCGGCATAACTTCGATACTACGTTGATTCAGACTGGCTGTCTGGTACGGGGGTGAGCCCTCGTGCAACGAGAATTGGAAGAATATCGACAGCCACTTTATTAAACTATAAGCACGGGCTGTAAAATCCGTTGGTTCAAAAAAGTATTGATTTCCGCAGTAAGAGTTTCTAAGGCTGCTCTTTGTTCAGTAGATAAAGTCAGGGAAGGAATTCTTCCTTCGGCACACAGTTTCAGAGCGAACATGAGTTTTGGTTTGCTGTTGCCTAAATTTAGACGTGATTTTAGAGAAGTAGTAAGTGTATGATAATTCGGGATTCTGGAATCTAAAACATTCTCAATATCTCTTGCGAAAACTAGTAAGTTTCTGAAAACAGTTAGTGACCCGGCAGGAACAGAGTTGATTTCTGCTTCGGTAAATACTCGTGTACGTAAGGAAAGGTTATTAATCCTGCGTTCGTTTATCAACGATGCAAGGGTAGCGTTCGATTCACCGGGGTTTGCATTATCCTGATCTATACAGACGGCAGTTCTGACACCGAATGCTGTTAGAAATGAATATATTGCAGGTATAACAGCCTTACCTGCAGCAATCACAATTGAAGTTTGTTTTTCTTCAGTTCCTCCAAAGGCCTTTAAAAATTCAAAATCAGTTGGACCTTCGACTATAACTGCAAGTCCGGAAAACAGTGCATCTTTTAAGCCATAGGTATCAATTTCCGTAAGCCTATAATAAATCATGGGGTCAATTTGCGTAGCCGGGTCGATTCCGGTTAGAGCAGCAGTTTGGCTCTGCATTCTCAGTTTATTTACCTGTCTTGTTATAGACCCATCTGAAGTTTCAGTGAATACAACAATTTCTTGAAAGAATTCACAACTCAGAAAATCTGATGAGTGAGTAGTATAAATAATCTGACCTTCAATATCTGTTCCTTCCACTGCTTTTCTAAGTATCTTGTAAACAATACTTCGAGCCTGAGGATGTAGATAACTCTCCGGTTCTTCAATAAGAAGGATGGCTCTTTGATTTCGGCTATGCGCTTTCAAGTATGCGCGATAAAGAGAGATGATAGCCAAACGCTGAATTCCTTCTCCTAGTGTTTCTAGTGGAACGTCTTCTTTATTCTTTGTAATAGCTAGATGGAATTGCCGATAATAATGCCATGGATCATAATCCAAAAACTGCAGAGCAGTCCCTGAAAGATTGTTGGGTTTTACCTCGTTCCAGAACGTAGTTACATCTCTTTCAAGTGTTGCAAATTCAGCTGGCTCACGGAGTATACTCATTACCCTTCTAATACCTCTTTCAAATCGTGTTTTCTTTGATTGATCATTACTAAAGGCATTTTCGACTTTCTGAAGCATCTTACCAATAACACTCCATTTGTTCGATGGCTGCTCTGATTGGAGCTTGATCAAAGGGATAGTGATAGCAATCGGGAGATGATTTCTAATTTCTTGTGATACATATATTTTCTTATCGGATGTTCCATAACATGCAATCTGCCAATCAGCAACACTGAAGTCATTTATTGTTTCAATCAGATGAAATTCCACCTCGGTGGAATTTTGACCATGCCCACTAGATAGATATGCAACTTCAATAATAAGACCTTTAATGCTTTTTGTACGTCCACCTGCTGATCGTGATTCTGGAATAACTATGTTCTCTGAGAATTCACATGCCATTACAATTTTTCTCCCAAAGTCTTTCTTGTAAAAGTCATCTTCTGAAAACTGACTCGACGGCCATTTATCACCAAGTAAAATCTCTATTACCCTTAATGCAGTACTCTTACCGGCATTGTTGCTACCCACAAATGCCATCAAGCTCGTTTTTGCAAAATCAATAACAGCGGGCTCCTCGCCAAAGCAACGATAATTCTGAATGTAGAGTTTGCTAATAACCATTGATTATCTTTATGTTACTCAGGTTTTACTATTTTGCTAGTGTGGTATTAAACTACAATCTATAGTCGATGCTGGCAAAAACACCTAAAAACGTTCCGATTTCAACGTTGCTACTAGTATAGGCTTGTACTCGAACAGCAAGAATTAGAACTATCTCTTCCCCTGCCACCTCTCGATAGTGACGAGGAGCGGCGAGCCGATGAAGACGGACGAGAAGGTGCCGGCCACGATGCCGATGATGAGGGCCAGGGTGAAGTGGGCGGTGGCGGAGCCGCCGAGGATGTAGAGGACGACGAGGGCCAGGACGACGGTGGCGGAAGTGTTCATGGAGCGGGTGAAGGTCTGGCTGATGCTCTCCCCCACGATCTCGAGGAACGGCTTCTTGCCGGAGGAGGTCCTAAGGTTCTCGCGGACGCGGTCGAAGACGACGATGGTGTTGTGGACGGAGAAGCCGAGGATGACGAGGACGGCCGTGACGAAGAGGGTGTCGACTTCATAGCCGAAGAGGTGCCCCAGGATGGAGAAGGCGCCCATGGGGATGATGACATCGTGGACGAGCGAGACGACGGCCACCAGGCCGTACTTCCAGGAAGAGACCGGCTGGGAGACCTTGCGGAAGGCCCAGGTGATGTAGATGATGATGCCGAGGATGACGAGGAGGACCGAGACTATGGAGCGCTTGACGGCTTCGAGGCCAAGGACCGGACCGACGGAATCGAAAGAGGCGATGGTCGAGGAGGCGGTGCTGTTCAAGGACAGGGCGCTCACCACGGCGGCTTTCTCATTCTGGTCGACGGCCTTCATGCGCACGATGAATCCGCCGGTGCCGGACGGGCGGACGGAAACGGCCGGGTCGACGGTCGAGAGTGCCTTGGCTACGGCCGATTGGTCGGGATTGCCGCTCGAATATGAGACGTCGATCAGGGTGCCGCCGGTGAAGTCGATCGAGGGAACGAGCTTCCAGACGCTGAGAGCCAGAATGGAGATGACCACCAAGGCGATGGAGATGCTATAGAAGATCTTTCTGTTATTGACTATCCACATGGTGGTATCGATTTAAACGTTGGTCGGCGGTTTATGTCTGCGAAAGCCGTTGCTGATGAGGAATTGCGAGAGCTTGGTCGTCTTTGACGGCGCCACGGAATAAAGGAAGAGGCGCGAGACGGTGATGGCCGTGAAGAGGGACACCAGGACGCCGATCACGAAGACCAGGGCGAAGCCCGTCACGATGGAGGTCGAGCCGAACTTGTACAGGATGAAGCCGGTGATGATCGAGGAGACGTTCGAGTCGCGGATGGAAGGCCAGGCCCTGGCGAAGCCTTCATGCATGGCGTCCCAGATGCCCCGGCCGCGGAGGAGCTCCTCCTTCATGCGCTCGAAGATGAGGATGTTGGCGTCGACGGCCATGCCTATCGTTATGATGAAGCCGGCGATGCCAGCGGCGGTCAGGGTGACCGGGATGAGCTTGAAGAGGGCCAGCATGATGGCGGCGTATATGGCCAAGGCGACGGTCGCCACCAGGCCGGGCAACCTGTACCAAAGGACGAGGAAGAGACCGATCAGGATGAAGGCGATAACGCCCGTCTCGATGCCGCCCTTCACGGCTTCTGCTCCCAGGGTCGGACCGATCGTTTGGGTGGAGATAAGGGTGACGGGAATGGGCAGGGCACCGAAGTTGATGTTGCGCACCAGGGTCTGAGCCGTCTCGACGGTGAAGCCGCCCGTGATCTGGGCCTGGCCGTTGGGGATCTCTTCCCGGACGACCGGGGCCTCGATGAGGACGCCGTCAAGGAAGATGCCGATGTAGTCGCCGGTGTGATTTTTGGTGAGGGTATCGAAAAGGACGCGGCCATCGTTGTTCATGGTGAGACCCACGACAGGCTGGTTAGTGGTCGGATTGAACTGCAGGCTGGCCTTGCCCACCATGGCGCCTGTAAGGCCCGTCGGCTTGAAGAGAGCCAGATAGGCGGCATTCTTGGTCTCGGGAGCGGTCGTGGCTGTCGCTTCCTTCGAGCTCGAGAAGGTCTTCAGGTCATTGGCCGTGGCCACGCGAAATTCCAGGTTCGGAGTGGCGCCGATGGCCTTCACAGCCTCGTCGACGTTGGTGACGCCCGGAAGCTCGACGATGAGCTTGTAGGCGGCTTCTTTCGAGGAAAGGGCGGCGGCCTGTTCGGTCTGGATCAGAGGCTCGGAGACGCCGAAGATGTTGATGCGCCGTTCGACGTCGTCTTTCAAGGCCGCCATGGAAGCGGAGATGTCGGCCGGGGCGAGCTTCGAGACGTCGGCCTGATAGACGAGGTGGGTGCCGCCGGAGAGGTCCAGGCCCAGCTTGAACGGGAATCTGGCGCCCGGGGCGTTGGTGGCGTAAACAAAATAGCCGACCAAAGCGGCGATGACGACGATATAGAAGGCCTTGGCCCGGTGCTTAAGCATATCGGCCTATTATAACGACAAGCGAGGATTTGTAAATGCCTTTTAGGTATTTACATGATCCGAGCGCAGTCGTTATATGAGCGAAGCGAATATATTGGTTCCGGGAGATTCCGCAACTCACATGAGCCCTTTGATCCCCTCTTCGATGACGATGGTCGGTTCCCAGCCGAGCAATTCTTTCGCCTTGGTATAATCGGCGAGAGTATCGTGAGGCTCAAGACGGGGCTCGATATGGACGAACGGCCCGCCGAGGAGCTCGGCGATGCGCTTGACCGAGATGTTCCTGCCGCCGCCTATGTTTATGACTTCCCCTCTGCCGACTTTCTTGCTCTTGGCCGCCAGGATGTTGGCGCGGACCACGTCGACGACGTGGGTGAAGTCTCGCGTCTGAGTGCCGTCTCCGGTGATGGTCATGGGCTTGCCTTCCCGCTTCTGTTTGATGAACTTGGCTATGACGAGAGCGTACGCGCCTTCTTCGCTCTGGCGCGGACCGTAGACGTTGAAATATCGGAGTGAGACGGTCTCGAGGCCGTGGACTTCGGACCAGACGCGGCAATAGAGCTCGCCGGCGTGCTTCTGCATGCCGTACGGGCTCTTCGGCAGGGCCGGCATGTCTTCCCGAAGCGGCATCTTCGGCTGGTCTCCGTACGCCGAGCTTGACGCGGAATAGATGAGACGCTCCACTCCCGCTTCCCTGGCGGCCTCGAGGACGTTCAGGGTGCCGGTGATGTTGACTTCATGGGTCTCGACCGGGTTTTCGATGGAATACTGGACCCGAGGCAGAGCCGCCAGATGGAAGACGTATCTGCTGCCTCCGAAGATGGGCAGCAGGTCTTCCTTATGCCGGATGTCGACGATGTGGAGCGTCGCTCTCGGATGGACGTGCTCGCGCTTGCCGGCGGAGAGGTTGTCGACGACGTGGACGTCATAGCCCTCTTCTATAAGAGCTTCGACCAGGTTGCTGCCGATGAAGCCGGCGCCGCCGGTGACGACTACCTTGTCGGGTTTTTTGCCTGTTTTCCTTGTTTTGCTTCTACGGGTCTTTTTCATGATTTGATCGTATCGCTTCTGACAGGCCTTCTTCGGCTATAACTCGATAGGTCTCCTTCGCGTCACTTCCCCGTCTTCCGGAGCAGCACCTGGAGCGTCCTAAGAGCAATCTTGAGATCCAGGATGAGCGAGCGGTTCCGGATGTAATACAGGTCATAAGACAGCTTGTCGCGCGTCTCTTCCGTCGCCACCGCATGATGCGGATGGGCCTCGTGATATATCTGGGCCCAGCCGGACAGGCCGGGCGTGACGAGATGGCGAACATTGTAGTACGGGATCTCTTTCCTGTATATGCCGGAGAGCGACGGCAGTTCCGGCCGCGGACCGATGAGCGAGAGGTCGCCCAGGAGCACATTCCAGAGCTGAGGCAGCTCGTCGATGCGCGAGGCGCGCAGGAAGCGGCCCACTCGAGTGACCTTGTTCTTGGTGACGCCGTCCGCTCCGTAATCGCCGTGATCGTCACCCGACATGCTGCGGAATTTGACGATCCTGATCGTCCTGCCGTTCTTGCCTACGCGCTCTTGGGTGATGAAGATCGGCCCGCCGTCATCGAGCTTCACGGCCGCGTAGACGAAGGGATAGGCGACGAGTGAAATCGCCCCCAGGACGGAGGAGATGATGATATCCATGGCGCGTTTCAGGGTATCGTAGACACGGCGATTGCCGAGAGCCGCGGAGGAATTCTCGACGAGCCATCTCTCGCCCACCATCGAGAGCGGGATGCGGTCGAAGAGCGTCTCGTAGAGCCTGCTTCCGTCGACGACCTGGACCCCGGAGAAGATGAGCGAATACAGGAAGGACATCGCGGCCTCCACGGTCTTGTCGTGGAGATCCGCCACGATCATTGAGGCTCCGGAGCTCTTGACCGCGGCCGTGATGGCGGCGGTCGTCTCGCTCGCGGACTTCGACGGCTCGACGCGGTCTTTGAACACGATGCCATACCGGGCGCTCCCGTTGATCTCATCGAAGATGTCCTGGATGTCGTTCCCCGCGCCGACCAAGATCGCCGTCTGTTTCTTGGAGACGCTCATGACCGGGAGCATGACCATCCGCCAGAGGAACAGGCAGAGGGTGGATATGACGAAATAGATGAACAGGTTGGCCTTCGGGGTGATGGCGACCGGGGCGAAATAGAAGAAGAGCACGCCGAGGATGGCGCTTACGATCTGGGAGCGGACGATGAGGCCCCTGGTGCGGCGGCGGACGAAGGCCAGCTGCTTGTCGTAGAGCCCGGCGCTGAAATTGACTATGATGGAGACGGCGAACAGGATGAGGAACGGCGGGAAGTTGAGGAAGAGCAGGTATCGTCCGGGGATGGCGCCGTAGCGCACGACCAAGGTCATGACCAGCGAAAAGGTGTACGCGACGAGGTCCCCGACGATGAGCAGCGCGGTGTTGCGGAGGCTTGAGATCCTGGCCATGGAAATCACGCTACCACGGATAAGCGCTTGTTTCAAGGACGAGTAAATGTTACTTTAAAACGGATGAAGATACTCTACGTCATCACCAAATCCAACTGGGGCGGCGCTCAAAGACACGTCTTCGATCTGGCCACAGCCATGAAAAAGAGCGGCCATGAGGTCAAGGCGGCCCTTGGCGGCGAGGGAGCCCTGAAGACCCGTCTGGAGGCGGCCGGCGTATTCACTTACCCGATAGATTCTCTGAGGAGGGACGTCTCGGTCTTCGAGGACGCCGGCTCGTTCAGGGAATTATTCTCCGTCATCAGGCGCCAGCGGCCCGACATCCTCCATCTGCACAGCCCCAAGGCGGCGGGCCTCGGCGCCGTGGCCGGCCGGATCCTCGGCGTCAAAAAGATCATCTCGACAGTGCACGGCTGGACATTCAACGAGGGTCGGCCTTTCCACGAGCGGGCACTGATCGCCCTCTTCTCGTGGCTCACGGCCATCCTGTGCCACAAGGTGATCGTCGTCTCCAAACGGGATTACGAGCAGGGCGTCCGGTTCCCCGGACTGAGGGAAAGACTCGTATTGATCCGGCCGGGCATCGGCCCGGCGGCGCTCGTCTCGGTGGACGGCGCGAAGCGATTCATGGCCAGGCAGATCGGCCTGGATCCGGCCGCATTCAACGGCAAGAAGAACGTCATCGGCACCATCGCTGAACCGCATCCGAACAAGGGCCTTTCCTATCTCGTCGAGGCCGTCGCCCTGGTCGTCCGGCAGCATCCCGACACGATCTCGGTGATCATAGGCGACGGCCAAGAAAAAGCCCGCCTCCATATGCTCATCAAGGAAAAGAAGCTGGAAAGACAGACGTTCCTCCCCGGATACGTCCCGAACGCCTCGGAATACATGAAGGCCTTCACTATGTTCGCCATGTCCTCGGTCAAGGAAGGCCTGCCGTACGTCCTCCTCGAGGCCGGCGCCGCGTCGCTCCCGGTCGTGGCCACGACGGTGGGCGGCATCCCGGAAGTCGTGGATGACATGGAATCCGGCATCCTGGTCCAGCCGAAGAACGCCTGCGAGCTCTCGCACGCCATCTCGTTCATGATCGAACATCCGGAAGAGCGCCGCGGCTACGGCAGGGCCCTGCGGGAAAAAGTCCTGAAAGATTTCTCCCTGGAGAGGATGATCAAGGAGACTGAGGAGGTCTATATGAGTGAATAGAAGACGCGTAATCGTCGGACCAACGCACTATCTCGGTCCTAGGAACTCGTTCTTGACCGCGTCTTTGTGGGCCGGCCGGGCGTAGCGCATCATGGCCATGAGAACGCCGAGAAGTAGGAACTCGCTCATCATGTGCGTGCCGCCGTAGCTCATGAATGGCAGAGGCGTGCCGGTCACGGGCAATAGGTGCAGGTTCATGCCTACATTGATGCCGATATGGACGATCAGATAGACCGCCACGCCGGCCCCGTACAGGATCTCGAAATTCGTGGCACCACGTTGAGCCGCCCTTATGACCCGCCAGATGACGACGCCGTAGAGACCAAGCAGGATGAAGATGCCGACAAGGCCCCATTCCTCGGCGAAGGCCGCGAAGATGAAGTCCGTCTGGTATTCCGGCAGGAATTTCAGGCGCGATTGGGTGCCGTAGCCCAGGCCCTTGCCGAAGAGCCCGCCGGAGCCGACGGCGATAGTCGATTGATAGGCGTTATAGCCGGTCGAATGGACGTTCGACAGCGGCTCGATGAAGTTGAGGATGCGGTCCTTTTGGTAGCTCTTGAAGCCGAAATTCCAGAGCAGGGCCGCGGCGAGAAGGCCGACGCCGAGAAGAGCGAAGAGATGCTTCTTCGAAATGCCGGAAACCATGACCATGCCGAGCCAGACCAGGGCGATCGTCACGGCCGAGCCGAGGTCCGGGTGGAGAATGACGAGGATGAACAGGGCGAGGGCATAAGCGCCGGAGACGAGGATATGCCTTATGTTGGCTATCTCGATGTGACGCCTGGAAAAATATTTCGCCAGGACGACGATGAGGGAGATCTTGGCGAGATCGGACGGCTGGAAGGAAAAAGCGCCGAACGAGAGCCAGCTTTCGGCGCCGTGGGACACTCTGCCCAAGACGAAGAGGGAGCCGAGAAGGAGCGCCGAGACGGCGAAGAGGGCTACGGAAGCCGTGGTGGTCCGGAGGAAACGCACGTCGACCCGGCTCATGGCGAAGAAGGCCGCGAGAGAAAGGGATATCCAGACGAGCTGATGTACGGCGAAGGAATTGTCGCCGGTGAACGAATACATCGTCGCCAGACCAGCCGCGAGGATCGGAACGATCGCTCCAACGAGCCACCAATCGATGTTCGGGCTCGATTTGTCCATGCGCCCCTTATTTTGCCATAAGCAGGACTTCGATGGAAACGACGGCTCCGCCGTGGCTTATCGGCCAAGTGAACGGGGCGTGGGCCGTGCCGGAGGGCGGGATCAAGTCGACGGCGGTCTTCGAGAAGTCCAGGACATTGCCGTCCTTGTCGAGGAGCACGGCATAGATTATGACGTCTTTCACCGGGTTCACGCTGCTGTTAGAGATGGCGACGAAGAGCGACGAGCTGGACGCGGTTTCGTTGTAGTTCTTGTCGGAGACTGAAAGAGACGAGAGCGGGTCGGAGCGGACGAACCATCGGGGCGGCGCGGTGAACTGGAAAAAGGTCCTGGCTGGCGTCTGTTTGCCGGCGCTCACGGCTCCCTGGAAGACGAGGGTGTCCCGGCCGGGGGGGATGGTCATGACGTCGTCGATCTCGGCGAGCGGTATGCCCTGATCGTTCAAGAGAGACATTTGATATGGCGTGCCCGTGGCTTCGGCGTTCCTGTTGGGATTGATGACGTAAGCGGCCATGTTGTAAAGGCCGGGGGCGACCTCCTTGAATCTAGCCCAGGAAACGGACGGGGCCAAAAAGGCGACGGGACAGAGCTTCTCGCAGGAGCCGCCGCAGTCCACGCCCTGCTCGTCGCCGTTCTTAATGCCGTCGGAGCAAGACGGCGCTTTGTAGAAAAAGAAAAAGGCCGGCACGCCCGCGGCGACGACAAGCACGGCAATGATGGTCGCCGCGTATTTTAGCCTTCTTTGCCGAGACCATGAGGCCATCGGCAGACATTATATCATTGAATCCTCTGTTCTGGCGGCAAGCTACTTTCGCCCCAATGGGACTATCATCGCCGCAACTGCGTTTCACTGCCGTGTTCGGAATGAGAACGGGTGGTGCCACAGCGCTGAACCACCAGAACGCAAGATTCAATGCGATATGCTCATGCCTCTGGACTGGAACGGTATGTGTTGTTTGAATTGAAAATGACCCGCTGGGCAAGACATGTATTGCGTCACCACGAAGTCCGGTGAAGATCATTTTCAATGAAAGCAACACATACCGTTCCAGTCCAAACAAGTTTGATCATAGCAATGTGGTGATTATCACAGCGATTTTCAGGGTTCCCGACGAGATCGACGGATTAGTACGTCCCGGCTCAACGCCTTGCGGCGCGTACACCTAACGCCTATCAACGTGATCATCTCTCACGGGTCTTGACGATGCCTCATCTTGGGGCCGGCTTCTCGCTTATATGCTTTCAGCGATTATCCGATCCGGACATAGCTGCCCTGCGGTGCCGTTGGCACGACAGCAGGTAGACCAGCGGTCCGTTCAACTCGGTCCTCTCGTACTAGAGTCAATTCCCCTCAAGCATCAACGCCTGCAGTAGATAGGAGACCAACCTGTCTCACGACGGTCTGAACCCAGCTCGCGTACCACTTTAATTGGCGAACAGCCAAACCTTTGGGAGCTTCTCCGCCCCCAGGATGTGGTGAGCCGACATCGAGGTGCCGAACTCCGCCGTCGATATGAACTCTTAGGCGGAACTAGCCTGTTATCCCTAGAGTAGCTTTTGTCCGATAATCTTCCGCGGCGTCTAACGCCCACGGTCGGTTCACTTGGCTCTGCTTTCGCATCTGCTCGACACGTACGTCTCGCAGTCAATCCAGCTTGTGCCCATACACTATCGGCACGGTTTCCATTCGCGCCTAGCTGAACTTAATAGGCTCCTCCGTTACTTTTTAGGAGGATAGCGCCCCACTAAAACTGTCCACCAGATACTGTCTCCCGGCGTTTATGCCGCCGAGGTTAGAACATACATAATCCAAGAATGGTGTTTCATCGACGGATCAGCGCCCCCCGAAAGGAACGCCTCAAATCCTCCCATCTACGCTACGCATGGAGCACGTATGGTCAATATCAAGTTACAGTAAAGCTTCTAGGGTCTTTTCGTCTAACTGCAGGTAACCGGCATCTTCACCGGTATTGTATTTTCACCGAGCGAGTCTCCGAGACAGTTCTCCAGTCATTGCACTATTCAACGCGTCGGAACTTACCCGACAAGGAATTGCGCTACCTTAGGACCGTTATAGTTACGGCCGACATTCACGAGGGCTTATAACAATCAGCTTGATGTGATCGCACCGTCGTTATTTGACCTTCTCGCATTGGTCAAGTGTCACCCCCTATACATCCTCTTTCGAGTTCGCAGGGAGCTGTGTTTTTGTTAAACAGTTGCCAGAGATACTTTAGCTGCGGCCCCTCGATTGAACGAAGGGCAAGCCTTATTCCGAAGTTACGGCTGCTTTTTTGCCGAGTTCCTTGGAGACCTCTCACTCGTTCGCCTTGGTCTACTCGACCTGACCACCTGTGTCGGTTTGCGGTACGGTTCTCGCGAAGATGATCTTAGAAGTTTTTCTTGAAGGGGCGCTTTGCTGTATTTGCCTTGCGGCATTTTCACTCCGCTCGGGTTCGCCATCGAAAGCAGGATCCGGATTTGCCGGGACCCATCCTTACAGCATGAACGTTAAATCCGATAATACGCGCAGCATACTGCCCCTCGTCGCTCCATCGATCTTCGCGAAAGTCACGGAATATTAACCGTGTGTCCATCGGGTGCGGCGTTCGCCATCCCCTTAGGACCGACTAACCCTTGGCTGATATACATTGCCAAGGAAACCTTGGTCTTTCGGCGTGCGGGATTCTCGCCCGCATTGCGGTTACTTGTGCCAACATTCTTACTTCGCAACGCTCCAGTGCGGGTCACCCCTTCACCTTCAAGGCGATGCGAATACTCTCCTACCGCTTGCGAACTTCATTGAGGAGGCATTTTTACCTGAAAAATGCCAGAAAAAGTTTGGTCGGGGTGGTCGGATTTGAACCGACGACTTCTCGCAAGATGGGGATTACTATCTATGGCTCATCATCACTAGCACGCCGTGCTTAACACACGGTATACGTTGTTGCCCCACAAAGCGAGCGCGCTACCGGGCTACGCCACACCCCGACACCAAATCCGGTCGGAAGGCAGACTCGAAAACGAACGATGCTTTAAAGCAGTGGTTCACAGAGATATAGTGAGCTAGTCCAGGCTCCTTACCTGGGATTAGGTTAATCCACCGCTTTCGAGCGCTCGACGCATTCGAGCCGCCTTCCGACGCGAAATCGACACCGGTTCCCGTTATTCAGCGATCAGCGTTGCTGACTTGGGAGACAGCGGGCACGCCCATGCCGACTAGTTACGCGGGAACCGGCTAAAAGAACAAAATTTTCCTCAATGAAGTTCACAAGCCCTCAGTTTCGGTACGACGTTTGAGCCCCGATTATCTGCGGCGCGACACCTCTCGATGAGTAAGCTGTTACGCTTTTTTTGAATGATGGCTGCTTCTAAGCCTACATCCTCATTGTCGGAGAGATATCACCACCTTAAGCGCACTTAACGTCGATTTAGGGACCTTAAATTGAGATCATGGGCTGTTTCCCTTTTGACCAATGGAGCTTAGCCCCCACAGTCTAACTGCCGCGCAGTGACCTTGCGTATTCGGAGTTTGATAGGTCTCGCGGCCTTTCGGCCTGTCGAGATCTTCCAGTGCTCTACCCCGCAAGGGTAAACGCGACGCGAACCCAAAAGTTCTTTCGGAGAGAACCAGCTATTACCGAATTCGATTAGCTTATCACTCCTTACCACACGTCATCCGAGAGTTTTGCACGGCTCACCGGTTCGGGCTTCCCCTTTCCTTTCGGAAAGGTTCACCCTGCGCGTGGCAAGCTCATCCGGCTTCGGGTCTCAAGCAAACAACGAACGCCCTATTCAGACTCGGTTTCCCTGTTGCTCCGGGCTCTCGCCCTTAGCAGAGCTGCTTGCTTGAACTCGTTGGCTCATTCTTCAATAGGCACGCCGTGACGGACAGGGCCCCGCTTCCGACTTTCCGGACGCGAAGTCCTGCCCGCTCCGACTCCTTGTAGGCATATGGTTTCAGGTCTATTTCACCGCCCTTCCGGGCTGCTTTTCACCTTTCCCTCACGGTACTAGTTCACTATCGGTCTTCTGGAGTATTTAGACTTGCCGGTTAGTTCCGGCGGATTCCCCCGAGCTTCTCGTGTCCCGGGGTACTTAAGAACGGAAACAAAGAAGATCTTTTATTTTCATCTACAGGGCTGTCACCTGCTGGGGCTCATCTTTCCAGATGATTCGACTAACGAAAGATTTTGTAACTTCTCTGCCGATAAACGGCACGTCTCCGCCTTGCAACTCCCAACCTAAATCGCACGGCACGAGCCTTTCGGCTGGCTCCGTACGATTTAGGTTGAGTTTAGTCTCCTCCGCGTTCGCTCGCCGCTACTGACGGAATGCATAGTTTGTTTTTATTCCTCCTGGTACTGAAATGTTTTACTTCCCAGGGTACGCTCCTATATAGAGTAACTACATAGGTCATGATGGTTCACATCACGGGGTTTCCCCATTCGGAAATCTTCGGATCAAAGGTTGCTCGGCACCTCCCCGAAGCATATCGCCGCCACGCCGCGTCCTTCATCGCCTCCATGAAGCCAAGGCATCCACCATACGCCCTTAGAATTCCCGTCGGGAACTCTAAAAACCGCTTGTGTTAATTACCTACATTGCTTTGTCCGCCCGGCTCGACCCGAGCCCGACGGACCTTACATACTTGTTTGAGGTATGAGATTTTCAAGCTTCAGTCGTCCCGTAAAAACGAAAAACCGCTTCATTGGGCGGCTCCGCATCACGCCTCTAGTTAAAAGGGGTGTGGCTACGGCCGCGTATGTTGGCGATTAATGTTTGTAATCATTCCGATGTGCCTATAAGTATACTTACGGCCGTTTTTAAGTCAATACCCGGGAGCCGGCAGGCGGTTTGTGAATAGTGGGGATAGAGCGTTGGAGAACAAAAGCGGCCCCAGCCGGGGCCGCTTCGCGTCCATAATGGATAAAGGCTAATCCCTGCGGAGCAGGGCGCGGGAAGTGCTGTCGATGATCTTCTGCGCTTCTTCCTTGCCGCCCAAACCGAAGGCCAAACCGAAGGCCAGGGCGCCGCCGGCAAAGACGGCCGTCAAAACGGTCTGGATGATGCTCGGGGCCACGCCCAAGGTGTAGAGGGCCGTCAAGAGAGCGAAGATCCAGATGGACCACTTGGTGACGCGCCCGCCGAGCTCGGCTACGTGCAGATGACCGGCTTTGGCGCTCGCCACCACGAGCTTCTGCATGGCGTTGGCCACTACCGCGGCGATCATCAGGATGAGGACGGCCACGATGACCTGCGGCAGATAGAAGACGACCTCGCGGAGGAATTGATTGACCTGCTGGAGGCCGAGGACGTCGAACGAGGCCATCAGGAAGACCACGATGACAAACCACCTACAGAGGGCGCCGACGAACATACCGGAGTTGAGGTTATGGCCGGCGCGCTTGACCACGTCTTCCATGCCGGCGGACCGGAGTCCGGCGTCGACTTTCAGGACCTTGAATATCCCCTCTACGAGCTTCTCGACGAGAGAAGCCAGGACCCAGCCGATGGCGAAGATGATAAGGGCGACGATAAGGCTCGGCACGAAGTTGGCCACGCCGTACCAGACGCTCTGAAGCGATTGAGTGAAGACATCGCCCCAGGTTTGGATGAACATCATATATTTATGGCTTTTAACTGATAATTACGCCTTGTAATGGTCGTTTGATTATACCACTTAACGCCGAAACAGGCCTCGGAAAGGCCTGTGGATACCGAATGGAGGCGCTGGTCCGGCCTGGATTACCGCGGTTCGACCCCGAGCCGGTCCAGGAGAGTCACGTGCGGGTAGTCGAGGATATCCCTGACCAGGCGGTCATGGATGCCCAAGCGATATTCGAAATCCTGCGTCTCGAAAGCGGAATAGGTTATCTCCTTGCCTATGTCGGCTTCGATCCCCCTGATCGCGGTCTCGATCTTGCGGAGGGAGAGGCCGTCGCCGACGATGAGAATGTCGACCCGCGAATCCCAATTCTGGATGAAGATGCCGGCGGCCAGGACGAATTTGAGGCGGCCGACCCCGGCGAAACGCCTGACGAGCGACTCGTCGGCGGAAACGCTGGAGATGACCAGGAGATTCTTCAAGGGCTCGAGGTAAGCGAACTTCCCGTACAGGACGTATCCTTCCCCGCGGGCTTTTTTGACGACCGCTTTCTTGCCGCGGAAGGTCTCGACGTTCTTCACGATCGGCCGTTTCTTCAGGATGCCGGCCTCCGTGAGGTTAGAGAGCTCCTTTCTCACCGTGTTCGGCGAGACCCGCGTCCGGCGCGACACCTCGCGCAGAAAGAAGGCCGTCTCCGGATTGAATAGGAAAAGGCGCAGAATCTTAACCTTGGCGCGGTTGCCGAAGATGGCGTCGAGAGCGTCCATGGTATATGACATTATACCCGATTCGGGACCAGTCCGGGGCTTATTTGAACTCGACCTTGCCGCCGGCGGCTTCGATCTGTTTCTTCAGGTTCTCGGCATCCTCTTTCTTCATGCCGTCTTTCAAGAGGGCCGGGGCGCTGTCGACGAGGTCTTTGGCTTCTTTCAAGCCGAGGATGAGGGCTTCCTTGACGGCCTTGATGACGGCGATCTTCTGAGCGCCGGCCGAGGTAAGGTGGACGGCCATGATGCTCTTCTCTTCGCCGGCCGGAGCGGCGACCGGGGCAGCCGCCTGGACCGCGGCCTTAGCCGAGACGCCGAACTTCTTCTCCAGGAGCTTGACGAGCTCGGAAAGGTCGATGACGGACATCTTCTCGATGGTCTCGACGATGGATTTGAACTTCGCCGGGATCTCTAGGAGGACATTATTATTGGGGGTGTTGTTGGTTTCCATGATTTTTAATTAAGCAGTCTTTTGCTTGCTAATCTCGTCCAAGGCCGAAACAAGGCCTTGGATGGGCGAATTAATAACATTGACGAACATGCCGCGAAGGACCGAGAGTGGCGGGATGGCGGCGATCGCCGTCATCTCGTCTTTCGACATGTACTTCCCTTCGAAGACGCCTCCCACGATGGAGATCCTGTCTTTCAACTTGTTCTGGAATTCGTACACGCCGCGGGCCGGGGCGACCAGATCGGCGCCGTAGGCCATGGCGAATTCGCCGGGAAGCACCGGCTCGGTGCCTTTGTACTTCTTGGCCTCGAGGGCCTTCCCGGTCAGGGTCTTCTTGGCCACGAAGAAGCCGGTCTGGTCCGCCTTCAGCTTGCGGCGCATGGCCGTGGCGTCGGCGACCTTGAGGCCGTGGATGTTGACGAAGACCAAGGACTTCGCTCCGTCCATGATCGTCTGGAGCTTCTCCACCACGGCCTTCTTCTGTTCTTTTGTGCGAGCCATATGATGATCGGTTATGAATCTTATATCCTGCCCCTTGCGTGCAGGGGGCAGGTTCGACCTTTGTGAGGCCAAACAAAGGAGATGATATACCTCGGAAGGTCTTAACCCGCTCTAAGCGGTCGCCTTCTGTCTTTGGCCTTGACGGCTAGATTAGCATGGGCGGCTCTGGAGCGCAACCGTTTTGCAAGAGGTCGGCCGGATCAATGCTCGAATCGCTTCAGGAAGTCGTCGAGGCTGTCTAAGAGGTGGTTTCGGTCGGATGGAGTGAGCATTTTGAATCTAAGGTGCCCGGAACCGGCAAGCGGCAAGCGCCAATCTGAGGCATGCGCCGAGAGGAATCTTAGAGACTTCATCGATTCTCGTATGCGATCGATGCGGCTGGAGATATCTTTACAACGCTGCGAGCCGTGTCCCGCGGCATCGCAGGATTTTTTCAGGAGATCCAGAGCCTTGTCCTGGTCAAATGAAGGGCCGGGGCTTGAGGTAGCGTCGATAGTCCCGTCGCCGTCTATGTCGAGCGAAAGCGGAGCGGTCGAGGAAGCCAGACCGGCCTTAGGGGCGTTGAATCCGGCGTAGCTTACGATAGTCGTGGTCGCCGCAGACAGCTGTGTTACCGGTACGCCGTTCCACTCAACCGTTTCGACGGTCGTGGTGGCTCTCACGCGCTCTATATCGAGGGTGAAAGAGCCCGTGCCGACGCCGTCGAGCGTCACCGTGTACTTCTCGCCGTCATCCGGGACTGCGATCGAAGTATTGCAATCGTTATCGCTACCACAACCGAGCACGTCGTAACTGCTGCCAGGTATCTTCTCTTCTTTCATGGTATAAAGGCCTTCCTCGACCTGCGACGCCACTTCCGGCGGCAAAGGTACTTCGCCGGTATGATTGCCGTGGCTGTCGTAAACGTTCAACTTGACCGGCGAATGGGTGCTCACCCGTAATTCTTTCCTGGAGGCTTCATATTCGGCGGCCAGATGGTTCCAATCCATGTCATTCACGCTGACGCCTGGGATCTTTGACAGCTCGTTAAGGACTTTCGTATTGTGCTCGGCCGGGTTGTCATTGTAAATCCGATCGCCGCTCCTGGAGGGATTGCTGATCATCGAGCCTATGGCGGTCTCCGTGTTGGATGCCTCCAAGATGTTCGAATGATTGATATTTTTACCATCCAGGTGCGAGGCCGCGGCAAGATCGACCGGTATGACTCGGCCGCTATTGAACTCGGCGCTTTGCGCCATGACCGTCCCGTCACCATAAGGATCTCTGATGACTCTGTAACCCTTGTTCGAATATCCGATCCCCACGGGCGTGTTCTTGTCGTTCCATCCCACTATCGCCCAGCGGGCGATCGAAGTGGGCCACGCGAACGGGTCGAGCAGACCATGGAGCGCGTCGGCCGTGGCCATGAGTAACTGATTGCCTTTAATAGGCGTAGCTGTATTCGAGGCTGCAGGGGCCTTGCGGGAATTGGCCGTACCGGAGATAAAGGCCGACTGGGCTTCGAATGAACCGATAGATTGCGGATACGAACCGTCGTTCAGGTCGGGAACAGTGGTCGAGGCGAATACAATCGTCGGGCTGAAGACTTTCGAGAAGAACTCACGCGAGGGCAGGAGCGAATAAGCGCTCGGCATGTTGGCGCCCAAGCCGCGGGCGTTCGCCTGGGCCATGATGAGGCCGTATCCAACAGACTCACCGTCGCCGTGAAGCAGGGCCGGGATGGCGGCGGGCGTGCCGAGATACGGCACGCCGACGGATATGACCGAATCTATGAGGCCGGCCTTGCCGAGATCGGCCAGGGTCTTCACCAGATATTCCGCCACCAGGCCGCCGTTCGAATGGGCGACGATGCTCACCTTGCCTGTCTTCGAGCGCGAGGCAAGCTTGGCGACGGTCTCGACGAGCGACTCGGTCGTCGTGGCCTTCTTTTCTTTTCCTGCGACCACTTCTGACACCGGCTTGCGCCAGTCATAGCCGAAGGCTTGCCATTCGTTTACGGTGCCTTTTCGGACAAGATCATCAAGAAAGCCCATGAATCTTCCATATATCCCGAAGAGACCGAGAGCCTTGTCGATCGGACCGCCAGAATATATAGAGGCGTCGGTCGAAGAGCCATACCGGTTGAGATAGAGCTTGGTCACGTCGGCATTATCGTTCGGTTCCCATAAGCGGTTAACGGCCGTGCCGAGACCGAACGGACGCGATTCCGGTCTATATAATCTAGTGCTCTCGAGCCCTGGGATGAAAAGGATGCTCGAGCAACATGGCGCATCATCCGGGCCGGTGTCTAGCGGCGGTTCGGCCGTCAGCCACGGTGAGTAGCTTACCGGACCACGGACAGAATCGGCGCCGGCCGCGGTGGGACCGGTCGGGCTTCCCCACCAGTTGCCGACCGCGTCGACGGTGAAGTCGGCGCCGTTATATATGGAACGGCTGGCGTTGCCGCCGAAGCTCGTCCCGCGGATAGTGAGAGACGACGAAGCATATAGATCCGGGGCGTCCGCCAGAGCGTTGCCTATGCCGCCCGTGCCGAAGCGGTCACTAAGCTCTGTCCTCCGTCTCGAATCTTGATCATTCACGACCAGAAAGACCCGGTGCGGCTGGACGAATATGCCCGTCTCATTGCCTTTGATCCGGCTGCCCCAGACGGAGACGATGCTGTCTTTCATATAGATCCCTTGGAATGCGCCGGAGATAGTGGTGGTAGCCAAGGAACCGCGCGAATCCCTGAAAGAGATCCCCGTACCGCCGGAAAGATCGGCGTCGGCTATGTCGGCTGATCCGTTATCAGTGGAACCGCCGGCGACGATCACGCCTCCGATGTCTGAGATCGAAACCCGATCTTTGCCGGTGCCCTCGATCAACAGGCGGCCTCCGGAAACGTAGAGCGCCGGGTCGGAATCGATGTCACCGGCATCTGCTCCGGGGGCCAAGCCGACGGACACACCATGGCCTATCGTCAAGGCGACGCCGTCAGGGACGGTGAGGTCAGCTGTCAAAAGATACGGGCTCTTATCGGCAGACCAGACGGTATCGGTCGAGATGACGCCGCCGACCCTGGTCTCGGCTCTCGCGGCGACCGGAGACAGGCTGACGACCGCGAATAATTCGATGATGCCCAGACTGATGATCAAAAGCACTTTCCTTATCTTGCCCATGAAAATGGAAGCGCCAAAAAGCGCATTACTCTTCGTAATGCGCGAAGCATAGCAACAGCAGGTTCAAAGAACCTTCAAAAAAGGTTCAATTTTCAGTGAAGAAACATTAAAAGCTCAATGAAGGTAAGCGCCGACGAAGTAGAGCAGAGCGAAGCTCAAGAGAAGGATGCAGGCGAAGCCTATGAGGAATTTCAGGAAGCTTCGATCGAACGGATTGACCATGCATTTATTATAGCCGAACCGTCACTTGCCTGCATTCTGCCGGCTGATGAGACCTGGAAGCCGGCCGACCGCCATTCTATATGCCCTGATTTAAGAGGGCCCTCGTCGACGGGCCGACTACGCCGAGCGGAGTGAGATCGTTCTTGGTCTGATACGCCTTGACGGCGGCCTTGGTCGCGGCGCCGAAGTAGCCCGTGACCGAGCCGGAGAAGAGGCCATCTTGGGCCAGGCGCCGCTGAAGAGCCGATACTTCCGAGCCGCTCGAACCGACGATGAGATATTGGGTGAAGGCCGCCGCGTTGCCCGAAGACTGGCTCCCCGACGTCGGGGTTGTGGAGATGCTCGGGGAGAGAGCGCCGAGCGAGACATAAGCTTGGCCGCCGGTGCCGACCGAGTTAGTGAATGCCATGACCACCGACATCGGCTGACCCTCGTTCCCAGTCACGGTATAAGACGCGGTATAGGGGCCGTTGCCGCCGCCGGAGACCGAGAGCGGCGAGCCGGCGATCTTGACCGACGGCGTGTTGATGGACTGATTGGCGATCATGGTGAAGGTCAGGACAGAGCCGGCGCCCATGAAGCCGTTAATGCCGTTCGAGGAGACGCTGAACGAGGTCAGGGCTGGCGTTCCAAGGGACTGGACCGAAGATGCGGCTGTGGTCCCGCTCCCCGCCGCGACATAAGCGTATAGATTGCTGCATTCGCCGGTCATCTGGCAGACCGTGACGTTGGCTCCGCCGACGGCGAGTCCAGTCAGGTCTATGTTGGTGCCGTTCACGTTGGCTGTGACCGTGCTTGGACTGGAATTGGCCAAGATGTAATACGTGCCGGTGCCGTAGACAGTCACTGACTGCCTGCCGCCTACAGTCAAGGTCACGTTAGATGGCGAGAAGGTCGGCGCGGCCGAATTCGTCGAGGAGTTGGTCGTGCCCGAGGCGACGACGGTGACGTTCAATGTGCCACAACTAGCGCTGTTGCCGCCGGAAGAACATACGGAAAGAGCGGTGGTGCCGGCATTCGTGCCGCTCACGGTCAAGGTCGAACCGGAGAGGCTGAACGAGGCGACGGACGGATTGGAATTGCTGGAGACGTAATACGAGCCGGAACCGGACAAGGTGACCGCCTGGCTATTCCCGGCGGTGATGGTCACATTGGACTGGCTGAGCGATATGGAAGCGGGAGCGGAAGACGAGGAAGATTGGACGGTGACATATATGGTCGAGCAGCCGATGTTCGCGGCACAGACCGTGATGTTCGTCGTGCCGGGATTACCGGCCGTGACGATTATCTGATTGCCGTTTATGTAAGCGCCGGCCACAGACGAGTTGCTGTTATTGGAGATGGATAGGGTTGCGGAGACCGACGCCGAGACCGCTATTGATTGCCCCGCCTGCAGAGTGACGTTCGTCTGGTTCAGCGGCAAGCCTCCGGAAGAATTGTAGCTTGGCCAGGCCTGGGCTTGAGACTGTGCTCCGTCTACTATGACATAGACCGAGGAACCGGCGGCGATGCCGTAGGTCGTGGAATTGACTGTAGTCAACAGATAGCCGCTGGCGTTGGTCGTGCCTATGTTCGTCGAGGCGAGCGAAGAGGAGGAGGGATAATACAGCAAGACGGATGCGTTCGGATCGGCGCCATAGACCGTGACCGTGACGACACTTGAACCTGCTGAAGGCGCCGTCAATTGTTGCATCATCGGAGTCAGAGCGGCGGAAGCGGCACCGGCCGACAGGATGATGGGGGCCATGGACAGAACAGCCACAGCTATAACGTTAATAAAGCATTTATTGTTGATTTTCATGATTATTTATAGCTGCTAGTAGTATGCCATAATTATACACCTGGAAGAGCTCTGGTGGTGCGAGACTGGTCCGGGCGGATAAATTTAAAAGACTTGCAACACAAAACCGCCTCCGTCATCTGACGGAAGGCGGTTTTTGTGTGATTTAACTCGATTTGGCGCTAAACCAAAGAGAGGTTAGATCGCAGGGCTCCTCCAGGCCGTTTGATTGGCCATGAAGATAGAGCTGTTCGGAGCAAGCGCGTTCGTCAGCCAGTTGATACCCTGAAGCTGAGCAGCGTAGGTGTTTGCACCCGGGTTCTTCACGAGCCAGGTGAGGGTGACCGGAATGGTCACAGTCTGGTTCTGTGCGAGGGTGAAGTACAGTCCGTTGCTCGAGATCGTGGTATTCGTCGGCTGAGAGTAGTTGGCGACTACGCTAGCACCATTGGTCCAGTAGTTACCCAAGCCGTTGGTGTTTCCACCGATACCAGCCCAATCCATCGAGCCGTTCTTGTATACGCTAAGCGAGGTAGTCGCATAGGCGTTGTTGGCGGCATTCGCAACCAGGAACATCGCGCCTGTCGTCGAGGCCGGCAGAGCGAAGTTGATGTTCTGGCCGATCGACGTGACCTGGACATTGAAGGTCGCGGTGTACGAATCGGTGGCATTACCGTTCTGGTCGCTGCTCAAGACAGACTTGACGATAGTCGGAGTGCCTGAGAGCTGGAACAGAGGACCGGCCGCAGCCACCGTCTGGGTGTTGCCGACGGCAGAACCGCTAATGGCCGCAGTGCTGTCGATCGAGTTGTAGATCGACAGGGGAGCCGCACCGACGCTGCCGGTCGTCGAGGCGACGACGGACAGAGCAACGCCGGCACCAGTCACGCCAGTGACGTCAACCTTGACGGTGAACGGCACGGTGGTGTTGACCGGGATGGTCGCGCCGCTGGTACCGTCGACGATGTTGTTGAAGTCGGCGATGCCTCCGGAGACCGAGGCCGAAGTGATCATGGTGCTGCCGTTATAGAGGTAGGCAGCTCCAACTGAACCGACGGCGCCGACAGTGCCGATCTGCACCTTCACTTCATGGAGGTGGAGGGTGTCGTTCTGGGCGTTGACGTCGAAGATCAAGACCGGAAGGCCGAGGTAATTGCCGTTGGTTGTGTCGCTCACAGGAACGGAGGCGACAAGCGGAGAGGCTGCGTCAAGCGAGACGTTGGCCTGAGCGTTGTCAACCAAGCTTGCGTTGATGGTCAAGACCTGGTTGAAGCCAGTGGTCGGACCGTACAGGTTCAAACCTGCGCCGTCCACGGCGCGGACGCCGTTGGCGACGACGCCGATGCCCCATCCGGTGACTGCGATTCCGTTGATGCTGTTGAGAGCAGCATGGACGCCATCCGGGAAGTGCGCGCCTCCGGCAAGATAGGCGGTGTCGATCGAGGTGTTCAGAGAACCCTTGATGACCAGATCCTTATACGTGCCCCTCGGGACGAAGAAGTGGAAGCCGGCAAGGCCGAGGATGTACTCGCTGCCGCTCTGGACGACCGTCGAGCCGTTCAGGGCCTGTGAAGACAGAACGTTCGTTCCGTCGGTCACGTAGACCGTGTTGAAGAGCTTGTTGAAGGCGGACGTGTTGTTGCCTAGGTCGAGAGTCAAGGACTGGACATCCAAGTCAGAGTACTGAGCCTGGACGCGGACAGTGATGACCGGGACCTGCTGAGCGCCGACGTTCAAGACGGCGCTAGAGAGCGGGCCAGCCGTAGATGTCATGATGCCGGGGACGCCGGGGGTGGTGATGCCACCAGCGGACGAGCCTCCGGTGACGGGCGAGCCCGTCAGGGTGCAGGTGTAGCCGGCCGGGCAGGTGGTGCCTCCAACGGTCATTGCGCCGCCGTTAAGAGCGGCACGGGTCAGAGGGCCGACGAAGCCCGTGTTCGGCACGCCGTGAGCAGCCTGATACTGCATGACTGCGGCCTTTGTCTGCGAACCGAAGTAGCCCTTGGCGGCAGCGCCGGAAGCGATCCACGGGATGTTGTAGCCGGCAGACATGAGAGCCGTCTGTAAGGCCACAACGTCAGAGCCGGTCGAACCAACCGTCAAGTTGACGTTGAAGACCTGGCCCTGAGCTCCGGCAACCAAAGCAAGCGCCAGGACGGCGACGCCGGTTGCGAAGATAATTCTTTTCATAGCTATGATTTTGATAATTAACAACGCTTTCCCGAGATTACTTTTAAGTTTATATTCGGAGAAACGTCGTCTGGTAAACTGATAATGAGCGTGCGTTCCGTAACAAAACGGGTCGACCGCACGCGCACAATTCCACATTTCCCCGCCCGTACTATCGACATCCAGGCCGGGAATTTAGTGGCTGACACAAAACGAACTTGTGACAGACTTCTTAAGTTGTCAAAGTCCGCTCACCCCAAGCTTTTACGCCTTGGGACGAACGCCGAACCAAACGACTGATTTGGCGCTCGTTGCAAAGCATTATAACGCCTAATGGGGTATCGGCGCAAAACGGCTCAATGTGGATAACTCTATAAGCCGTTAAGCCACAAAAGTCAAAGGATCCAATGAAAAATACGAAAAACGGCGCAGGAATGGCGCATCTTGCCATATTTCGCCTTATTTGGCCCTATTTCAGAGAGTAACGGCTCCAACGGCGTTCTCCTTCTTTTTTTATGACGCCCCTGGCTACCAATTCCAGCAATTCGCGCTGGATGGTCTTTTCGCTGCAATCTTTAATCACCCGGGAAAAATCCTTGATGGTCAGATTCGACTGTCCTTTAAGAAGGCCTACAATGTTTTCCTGTCTTTGATTCTTTTTTTCCAGCATATCCTCGTGTCCTTTAAACCCGTCACTGCCGCGTCTGGATTCGCGCTCTGGCCCTTTTTGTCCTTTATCATTTTGGCTGCGGCTGCCGACCTCAGTCCTTAACCCGGAAGCGAACAGGCTCGGTGTCTTAAAGAAGGCTTCGGAAAGGACGTAACCGGCGTTCTCGGCGTTCTGGACCAGGCGGTCGCTCAGCAGACTGACGATATTGTCGATCTCTTTCACCAGAAGAGCGTGATTCATGTCGGAAATAAGGTTGGAGATCCTGGCCACATTGAGAAGCGAGATGGTTTCGAGAGCCGCCGTGAAAAGCGACTGGATGACGACGTTCTTGTCGCCTGGCATCGAGCTCGAAACAGTGAAAGAGGACGATATCAGGTCCATGCCTCGGTTACGCAGCTCCCATTTCAGCGGTTCGTCGTCCTTTAGAAGGCCGGAAACCAGATAAAGGCCCGCTGTGATCTTCTCCGTCTTTTTGAAGATATACAGGAGGTAGTCCTCGGCCGAGAAAAAACCAAGGGTTTTCCAGTTTATAGGGTCATTGAACGCCGGAAGATTGTTGTTGTCTTTGTTTTCCATCGGTGTCCTTAAGGTTCAATCCTACGTCTTTTATTAAAAGACGCAAGTGGGCATATCGGACATCGCCATTATATAAGAGCCGCCAGAAATAATGCAAGGGGCTCATTTCGGCGGTTCCATGGTTTGTGGTATCATTATTCCCATGGCAAAAAAGAAAACGGGCGATCTCGGCAAGAAATTCCACTTTTGGGACAATCTGCGCGACGAGACTATCCAGGCGATCCTGTCGATATTCTCCTTCCTGGTAGCCCTGATCTCCCTCTTGGCCTCTTTCCATCATAGCGATGGGAGCGATCTGGCAGGACTGATCGGCGGATACGGCTTCGACTTCCTGAACAGGGCCTTCGGCATAGGATATTTCCTGATACCCATCGTCTTCGCCGTCCTAGGCATCGCTTTCTTGCGCGGGGTGGAAAGGCGCTTCGACAAGACAAAGGCCATTGGGGCCTTCGTCTTCTTCCTGTCTGGTCTCGGGCTCATATATCTCATACCCACGAACGTCCCCAATCATCTGGGCGGCGTCATCGGCAGATGGATCGGCGCTCCGCTAGTCAAGGTCATGGATGTCTGGGCTACGGCTCTCGTCCTCTTGGCGCTGTTCATCACGTCTCTGGTGGTCATGTTCGAATGGCGCATCGCTTGGGAGGGCCTGACCTTCAGGAAGAAAGATAAGCGCGAAAAGGATAAGGAGCCGGCCATGGAAATGGACGAGGACGAAGAGGCGACGGTGGAAGAAGCGGTGGCGGCGGCCGAATTGGACGGGAAGAAACTGGGAGGGGAAGCGAAAAAGAAAGCCAAGCAAAAGAAGCTAGACTTCACAGACGACGAGGAAGAGAACTTCGCTTCATCGGTCATCGTCCCGCATCTCGCGCCCTTCACGCCTCCTCCCCTCTCGCTCCTCGAGAGAGACCGAGGCAAACCCGAGACGGGCGACATCAAAGGGAACGCCAACATCATCAAGCGCACTCTGCAGAACTTCGGCATCACTGTGGAGATGGACGAGGTCTCCATCGGCCCTTCGGTGACGCGGTACGCCCTGAAACCGGCCGAGGGCGTGAAGCTCTCCCGCATCGTCGCCCTGAACAACAATCTTTCCTTGGCTCTGGCCGCTCATCCGATCAGGATCGAGGCGCCGATTCCCGGGAAATCGCTGGTCGGCATCGAAGTACCGAACACGGCCAAGACGACAGTGGGCCTGGCCACTCTCTTGGCTTCGGCCGACTATCAGGAATCCGAGAAGCCCTTGCTGGTCTCTCTAGGCAAGGACATAGCCGGCCGGGCCCACTTCGCCAACCTCGGCAAGGCCCCGCACATCCTGATCGCCGGCGCCACCGGCTCGGGCAAGTCCGTGACCATCCACGCCTTCATCGCTTCCCTCCTCTACCGCAACTCGCCGGAGAACCTGAAATTCATCATGATCGACCCGAAGCGCGTCGAACTTACTTTGTACAACAGGACGCCGCATCTCTTGACGCCGGTCATCACCGATCCGAAAAAGGCCATATTGGCTCTGAAGTGGGCCGCCAAAGAGATGAGCCGCCGCTACGACGTCCTGGAGAAGAGCGCGGCCAGGGACGTCGAGTCGTACCATAAGAATGTCTTGTCGCCAGCTCTGGCCAAGCTCAAAAAGGGCCGCAGCGGCGCTTCCGGCGGATTGCCCGAGACCCTGCCTTATATCGTCATAGTCATAGACGAGCTGGCCGATATCATGCAGACCTACCCGCGCGAGCTCGAGTCGGCCGTGGTCCGCTTGGCTCAGATGAGCCGGGCCGTCGGCATCCATCTCGTCATCTCCACCCAGAGGCCGTCGGTCAACATCATCACCGGCCTCATCAAGGTCAACATCCCGTCGCGCGTGGCTCTCCAGGTGGCCTCGCAGATAGATTCGAGGACCATCCTGGACCAGAGCGGCGCGGAGAAGCTCCTCGGTGCCGGCGATATGCTCTATCTCGGAGCCGAGATGTCGAAGCCCGTCAGATTGCAGTCGGCCTTCATCTCCGAATCGGAAGTCAAGCGGGTGGTCAAATATCTGGCCGATCAGTACAAAGACGAGGTCATGGGCGAGATCAGCCTGACGATGCCGGAAGCGGGCTCTGGCGCCGCTTTCGACTCCATGAACGGCCTCTCCGGGGCGCTCGACGGCGATTCGTTCGACGAAGAAGACGAGATGTACGAACCGGCTCGCGAAGCGGTCCTCACCGCCGGCAAGGCCTCGACTTCATACATCCAAAGGAAGCTCGGGGTCGGATATTCCCGGGCCGCTAAATTGATGGACATGCTCGAAGAGCGCGGGGTGATAGGCCCGGCTAACGGCTCGAAGCCTCGCGAGGTCATCGGCGCGGGCGCTGGGATCGAGAAGGAAGGCGCCGGGGACGAGAAAGACGGATGACCGCCACGCCAAGATGCCTTTGACGCGCACAAGATTGCTCCGCACCATCCGGGTATCGGGCGCCGTCCTTATCTGCGCCGTCATCATCGGATACATATCCTGGCGGTCGCTGCCGTACGCGCAAGGGCCGCGCATAGACGTCTTCGAACCGGTCGACGGCTCCGCCGTCGCCGGTCCGACGATCGACGTGGTCGGCCAGGCTGAGCGCGTCGTTTCGCTCACCCTGAACGGTTCCCCCATTTCCGTGAACGAGCAGGGTAGTTTCAAGGAGACTCTCATCGTCTTCCCCGGCGTGAACACCTTGACTCTCCGCGCCGCCGACCAGTTCGGCCGCGGCACGGAAGCCAGACTCGAGATATTCGGGACGACGCCGCTCCCGACGGCGTCCACCACGACCGGGCGATAGGGCCCCGGCCTATTTGCCGGCGCGTTCCCGGTACTCGCCGTTCTCGGTGTTGATCTTTATGACATCCCCGGCATTGACGAACAGAGGCACGTTGATGGTTGCGCCGGTCTCCAAGGTGACTATTTTCTGGCCGCCTGTCGCCGTGTCGCCTCTTACGTTCGGCGGAGCTTCCGTGACCTTAAGCTCGACAATGACCGGGAATTTGAAGCTCATCGGCTGGCCTTTGAAGAGCAGTTGTTCGACGATCGTATCCGGCTTCAGGAATCTGCCCTGGGGCCCTACAGCCTCCAGAGAGACCTTGAAGCGCTTCGACGGGTCACTCGTCTCGGAGAACCACCATTCGCCGCGGTTGTTGTACAGGTATTTGACCTCGCGCGTCTCGATCTCCGCCTCCTCGACTTTCTCTGACTGATGGAAAGAGTACTCGGTGACCTTGCCGGTCAAGAGGTTCTTCAGCTTGGCGGCGTTCACCGGCTTCCTCTGCTGTTTGCGGAAGACGTGCGAAGACAGCACTTCGTAGGGCATGCCGCCCATGACGATGAACTTCTTTTCGGTGACTTCGTTGTATTCGAGGAGAGACATGAGGTTATAAAAATGATTGAAAATCGAATAATTGAGCCATTCTACACGGTTTCTCTCAAAAAGCAAAACCCCGTCGGAGCGGGGTTTTGCGCTGATGTGTCATCTCGAGCAGTTTTTACTGCTCGTCGAGCTTCGCCTTGATCTTCGCGAGGATCTCGTCCTTCACTTTCGCGTTCTCTTTCAGGAACTGGCGGGTAGCGTCATAGCCGCGGCCGAGGGACTCGCCGCCGTATTTGTACGAGGCGCCGGAATGCTCGATGAGGCCGTACTTCTCGCCCAAGGCGATGATCTCTCCTTCTTGGGATATGCCTTCGTTGTACATCAGGTCGAACTCGGTCTGTCGGAAGGGCGCCGCCACTTTATTCTTCACGACCTTGACGCGCACCCGGCCGCCCATGACTTCCTCGCCTTTCTTGATCTGGGCGATGCGGCGGATGTCGAGACGCACGGAGGAATAGAATTTCAGAGCCTTGCCGCCGGGCGTGGTCTCCGGGTTGCCGAACATCACGCCAATCTGCATGCGGATCTGATTGATGAAGATGACGGTAGTCTTGGACTTGGCGACGATGGCGGTCAGCTTGCGCAAGGCCTGGGACATGAGCCGGGCCTGGATGCCGACGTGGACAGCGCCCATGTCGCCTTCGATCTCGGCCTTGGGCGTCAGAGCCGCCACGGAATCGATGACGACCACGTCCATGTTGCCGGTCCGGACGAGACTGTCGACGATCTCCAGAGCTTGTTCGCCGGTATCAGGCTGGGAGATGAGCAGGTCTTCGACTTTCACCCCGAGGCGCTTGGCGTAATCGGGGTCCAAGGCGTGCTCGGCGTCGATGTAGGCGCAGGTGCCGCCCTTTTTCTGGGCTTCGGCCACGACATGGAGAGCCAGGGTAGTCTTGCCGGAGGATTCCGGGCCGAAGATCTCGATAACCCGGCCGCGTGGCAGGCCGCCTATCCCCAGAGCGGCATCGAGGCCGATCGAGCCTGTAGAGATGGCCCCGACGCTCACTTTCGGCCTGTCGCCCAGGCGCATGATGGCTTCCTCGCCGAATTTGACTCGGATGGCGTCAAGGGCGCTCCTGATGTCGTTCGCGGATTTTGCTTTGCGGGCCTCGAGCGCTGAGATGTGGACGGGTGCGGGATGCGTGGGAGCCGAAGCCGCCGTCTCTTCGTGCTTCGCGGCGGTCTTTGTCTTCTTTATAGGCATAAGATTGTCCGATTACTTGGCTACGTACGGCAGAAGCCCCATGAAGCGGGCGCGCTTCACAGCCGTGGCCAGCTGGCGCTGGTATTTGGCTGATATGCCCGAACGCTTGCGGCTTATGAGCCGGCCGTGCGGATTGAGGAACCGGCGCAGGATCTCCGTGTCCTTGTAATCGATGTGCTTGATATTATGCTGGCTGAAATAACACTGTCTTTTCATGACGGTTAGAATGGGATGTCGTCCGGATTTATCTCTTCCTGCGGATATTCAATCGTTTCGGCGCCGGCCGGCTCGTCTTTGGCCGGGGCCTCGCTTTTCGGCGAAGAGGGCTCAGCCGAGCTTCCCTTGCCTCCGCCGGACCTGGAACCGAATTGGACGTTTTCGGCGATAACTTCGGTGCGATATTTCTTGGAGCCGTCCGGGGCATCCCATGAACGGGTCTGGAGCCGGCCTTCGACGAAGGCTTGGGCGCCCTTCTTCAGGTACTGGGCGCAGAGCTCGCCCAGGCGGCCGAAAGCCACGATGTTATGGAACTCGGCGGATTCCTGGCGATTGCCTTCCTTGTCCTTATAGACGCGGTTGGTGGCCAGGCCGAAACTGGCGACTTTAGATCCGGAAGGCAGAGCCTTGAGCTCAGGATCGCGGGTCAGGTTGCCGATGATGAATGTTTTGTTGAGATACATGATACTAGTGTACTAGGATTAGACTTCTTTGACCATCTCTTCGATGGATTTGTCCATCTCTTCGATAGAGGCGGGAGTGGCCGGAGCGGTCGGGACGGTCTCTTTCCTCGCCGCTGGAGCGGCATGAGCGTCGCCTAGCCCGGTCGAGAACGGCCTTCTGACGAAGGAGGCGGCGATGGCGGAGGCGCGCTTGCCGAGGTACGTATTCTCGCGCACCGTGGAGATGAGGAGCATGCGAAGGACCGCGGGGATGGCCTCGATGGTCTTCTTCAGGCCTTCGACCTTGTCCGATCCCGCCTCGAACTTTATCCAGCCGAAATAGGCGGCGTCGTATTTCTCGTACGAGCCGGCTACCGTCTTCTTGCGGATGGTGTACGCCAGGCGCTCGTGGTGCGGCGCCTCTTCGGCAAGGACAGAGGCTCCGGCAGCGGTTATGGCGCCGCGGAGGCTGTCGGCCTCGGCGGGAACTCGCTCCTCCGGCACGCCGGCGAGGAGATACCCTATCTCATACACGCACGCTTGGTCGTCTCGATTTGGCTCATCCATGGATGATGCAGTCAGTGATCCCTCGGATGTCCTCGGGAACCCCGTTCGCCAGACACGCCGTGGCGGCCGGGGACTTACTGCGATTATTGATAGTGCCTACCGAGACTAACACGGGCCGTCTCCCGGCGCAAGAGCGCTTGGAGAGGCCCCGTTAAAGTATCACGAAGCGGTTAAAATCCGCTTCAAAAAAGGCTCAAATTCCAGTGAATTTTTGTTCAAATCTCCGTGAAGAAACTTCCTAAACTCGGAGACTGTCATTTTCTAGCAAAAAGCGGAGCTGTGGGCATCTGGCGCCTCTTGACGAGGTCTTGAATAGCCAAAGATGTTTGAGGCATTATTGGTTCAAGTCTCACTGCAATGCGTAAAAGATGGCTAAGCAAATATGCTATGTCCTTCTTGCCGCTCACAGGATCTGATTTAATTTTCTTGAACGGTTGTTCGCGTTGTATGAACACATCCAATGCGGCAATTGTTTTCCATACATCATCAGTTTCTTCCTTGATGTTGAAGCTGTCGTAATTTCTAGCATGGCTGAAAGAATAGAAGTTCTTTCCGATATTAGTATCTTCCCCAACGCCATCATAGTCTTCATAGGAGACGGAATTGTCGGCCGCCATCTTCATCACTCTGGATACGAGATTCCCCAGACCGTTAGCCAGGCCGGCGTTGTAAGCCTCCTTGAATTTTTCCATGGTAAAGGGGCTGTCTTCGAACGGGCTCAATTCGCGAGAGACGTAATAGCGCAGGGCGTCGGTGCCGTATCCTTTGACGATCTCTAGCGGGTCGACGGCGTTCCCGAGCGATTTCGACATCTTGACGCCGCCTTTGCCCGTGATCCAGCCATTGATTACGATGGTCTTGGACGGCGGCAAACCGGCGGCCAGGAGCATGGCTTGCCACATGGCGCTCTGATAGCGCAGATTATCCTTGCCGCAATATTGCACCACTCCGCCGGTCTCAACCCACCATTTATTGAATGACCCGGCTTCTTTCTTGCCTTGAATCTCATCATCGGGCCAGCCGACGGCGGAAATATAATTCACCAGGGCATCGAACCAGACATACATGACCTGTTCCGGGTCACCGGGCACTCCTATGCCCCAGGGCATCTTCGATTTCAATCGTGAGATGCTGAAGTCTTCCAGGCCGCGCCTGACGAAGGCCTTTATCTCGTTGAACCGGAAGTCCGGCACAACGAAATCGGAACGAGATGCGTATAATTCTAGCAACTTGGTCTGAAAAGCACTGAACTTGAAGAAATAATTCTTCTCTTGGATGATCTCAAGCTCCTGCAATGGATGGAGGGAACAACGGCCGTTCACGAGCTCCGATTCGGTCTTTTCTTGCTCGCAGCCGACGCAGTACTTGACCGAATAATCCTTTTTGTAGATAAAACCGTTCTTGTCCACTATCCGCCAGAATTCTTGCGCCGCTCTTATGTGGTGCGGATCGGTGGTGCGGACAAAATTTGCTTCCGACATGATGCCGAGGAGCGGGAGTATCTCTTTGAACTTGGCCGTGTTCTGATCGACAAGAGCTTGCGGCTCCATTCCGGCTTGCTTGGCTTTTTGATAGATCTTTATGCCGTGCTCATCGGCGCCGGTATTGAAAAACACGTCGAAACCGGCGAGCTTCTTAGATCTGGCGATGATATCGGCGCGGATGAATTCCATCGCATGGCCGATATGCGGCTCCGCGTTCACGTACGGCAGAGTGGTGGTGATGTAGAAAGGCTTTTTCTTCATGGCTTCCCTACCGTCATCCGCTCCGCCACTTCCTGCTTCTTATACTTCTCGATGTCATGGACGTATTCCATGAGGGCCGCCGACAAGGGCACGGCGATCAGGGCTCCGAGGACGCCGGCGAGCTTGGCGCCGATCACCAGAGCCAGGATGACCACGATCGGGGAGATTCCCACGATCTTCTTGACCACCAGCGGGTAGAACAGCTGGCTCTCGAACTGGTAGATGATGATGTAAAGGCCGACCAGGAGGAGACCGGTGCCGATGCCGCCATAGGCGAAGGCGAGCAGGATGGCCGGCACGGAAGAGATGATCGGCCCGAAGACCGGGATGATCTCGAAGATGGCCGCGAGGAGCGCGAGGACCAGGGCGTGCGGTATACCGACGATCATGAGGATCAGGTAGACCAGGACGCCGACCACCACTCCGAGGAGGAGCTGGCCCTGCAGCCAGTAGCCGATCTTCCTCTGCGACCGCTTCCACAGGTCGATGATGTAGTCATGGTGCTTGACCGGCGAGACGATCCGCAGGAAATCGGACACCCCCTCTTCCTGCACCGCCAGATAGAACGACAGGATGACGATCAGGATGAAGCCGAGGACGCCGCCGAAGAGGAAGCCGGCGGTCTGGAAAAAGCCCGCTGGGCTCCCCACGATGAACGACCGCAGGCCGTCCATGAGGTCGGAGAGGGAGATCGTGCCGGGGGCCAGAGTGGTCGAGCCGATATGGACGCCTGCGGACTGGACCGGGCCCCACAGATACTGGAGGGAGATCGTCTGCGGCATGTTGGCCAGGAAAGATATCATGTCGTTGACTACGGCCGGCATGAAGAAGATCAAGAGGACCGTCAGAGCGACGGCGATCGTGAGATAGATGAGTATGACGGCGATGACACGGTGGACCCGATACCGCCCAAGCCGCCGGATCACGGGCTCTATGGCGGAGGCGAAGATGATGGCGGCCACCACCAGGAGCAGGATGTCGGAGATGTAGTAGAGGACGAAAAGGAGGATGCCTATGAAGAAGAACCGTAGGATGGCGCCTGTCGTGATGTATGAAGACGGATTGTGAGAGGGTTCGGGCATGCAAAGACATTATAACACGCTCCTCAGGCGAACTTCAGGATAGGCAAAAGGGCTTGTCCCTTCGTCCTGCCGACGAGCGCTAGATTCAGGCCCTTGTCCACGAAGATCTCGCGGGCGAGCTTCCTCACGTCGGCCGCGGTCACGGCGTTTATCTTGGCGATCTGCTCCTCCGGCGATTCCAGTTTATGCTTCAGAGTCTCTTCGAGGCCGAAGAATTCGGCCCGGGCGTCTGATGTCTCGAGGTCGAGCAGGGTGCGGCCGGCGATGGAATCTTTGGCCTTCTTCAGTTCCGCGGCGGGGACCAGTTCCGTCTTCAGGCGCGAGCACTCGCTAAGGATGCCTTTGACGGCCTCCTCGACGCGGGAATTGTCGACGCCGGCAGAGATGGCCAGGTCGCCGTGGTCGGTATAGGGATCGTGCGATGCCCCGATGTAGTAGCAGATGCCGAGCTCGTCGCGCATCTTGGAGAACAGGCGCGAGCTCATGCCGCCGCCGAGGATGGTCGAGAGCACATCCATGGCCGGGATGCGGGGGTCGAAGAGCGAGAATGTCCGGACGGCGATGGCCAGATGCGTCTGATCGGTCTCCTTGAAGACTGTTTTGATGGCGGGCTTCTTTTGGGATTCTTTTACTCCCGGCTTCTCTTTCTTCACCGTCCGAGGGATGCCGGCAAAGGCTTTCTCGATCTGCCCGACGATTTTCTTCTCGTCGAAAGAGCCGGCGACTATGACAGTCGTGGCGGAGCCGACGTAATGGGCGGCTCGATACTCCAAGAAATCGTCGCGGCCGAACGATTTTATGGTTTTTTCGGTGCCGATTATGTTCCGGCCGGCCGGCTGATCGCCGTAAAGGAGTCCTGAAAGGACGTCGTGGACATGCCTTTGCGGCAAGTCCTTGTACATCCGCAGCTCCTCGATGATCACCCCCTTCTCCTTCTCGATCTCTTTGGCGTCGAAAAGCGGGTGGAGGTACATGTCAGACACAACGTCGAGGACTTTGTCGAGGTGCTTGGCCCCGGCCTTGGCCCAATAGCCGGTGAATTCGTGCGAGGTAAGAGCGTTGTAATGCGCGCCGATCGAGTCGAGCTCCCGCGATATCTCTATGGCTTTCGGCCTCTTGGGCGTGCCCTTAAACGTCATATGCTCCAAGAAATGCGAGATGCCGCTCGTCCGCTTTGTCTCATATTTTGAACCGGCCTCCACCATGACGAGGACCGCTACGGCCGGATTGTCGGGCATAGGAACAGTGACGATGCGCAGGCTGTTCGGCAAGACAGTCTTGTTGAATTTCATGGCTTCAAATGTAACAGATTGGCGTTGACGGGGGAAGCGGCAAGGAGATGCTGGGACGGTATGCGCATGGCATCGTGCACCGGGAAGGCCAGGCGCGGCTTTAACTTCAGAGCGTAATCGATAGCCTCCGAGATCTTCATCCACGGGCCGGCTACCGGCAGGGCTAGGACATCGACGGGCTTCTTCGGGTCAGTAAAAGCGTCTCCAGGGTAGAATAATTTGTTCTCGATAAAGAACCCGATATTCGATACCGGCGGAATCGACTTATGGAACAGCGCGTGGTGCTTGCCGTATGCTTCGATGTGTACGTCTTTCAGATCGATGGCCTCGCCATGCTTCATGACGCGATGCTCGATGCCGTCCTTGGCCAGAATCTCACCGACGGCGTCGTTCGCGATCACCGACAGGCCCGGTATCCTTTTGATCATGGCCTTCAACGACTCGACATGGAAATGGTCCGCGTGCTCGTGGGTGATAAGCACGATGTCCGCATGTTGGATCTTGTCGTGTTCTTCGATAGAGTAGAATCCTGGGTCGGTCACGATGCGCCGTTTATTTACGTCTATCACCATGCAACAATGCTTGAGCTTCTTTATGTGCATGTGAAAATTATAGCAGAGAATCTGCGCATGATATAATCCAATCGATTTTAAACCCTCAGCTCTTTAATAAAATGAAAAATGAACCAAACAGATGGGATCTGTTGGCCAGATTGGCTGTACGCATAGGAAACCGCTTCAAGCATCCCAGAAAGGCCCGCAAGTTGGCGTACAATGCGCTGATAATCTTCGGCTTCTGGATACCATTGGCCTTGGCAGTTGATTGGAGAAGACCGGTAACTTGGTGCTTGATGCTAGTCATGGGGCTAATCGCCTATAAAAGGATCTTCAGGTATTTCTTTCGCGACTCCGGTGTTTGTGAATATTGCGACAGACTGAAGATCTACGGCAAAGAGATCGCGAAATGCCGTCCAGACTACAAGGGACGGAATCCCTGCTTCCGATGCCAAGAAGACAACAAAGATACGTTCGATTCTCTGGATGGCCTGCGTAAAAGCGCCGACTCCCTCGTGGAGCTGGTAAAAACAAGCAGCGGCCACGAATCGCCTCGCGATCCATTCACAGAAGCTTCTTCGATCGTCTCTGACGAAGAACCGCCTCCTGAAGAGGGGGATCGTTAGCAGCGCAGCCCCTACGGAGGAGCTGCGCTTTTTATTTAAAATCAGATCAGTCGGCCGCTCTATATCTTCGATTTCAAATGTTTGGCAAGGTTGGCGATCGCCATCCTCTCTTGTTTTCCAGTATCCCGGTCTCGAACGGTGACGCCGGCGTCTTTCTCGATGGTCTCGAAATCGACCGTGACGCAGAACGGCGTGCCGATCTCGTCCTGGCGGCGGTAGCGCTTGCCGATATTGCCGTTGTCGTCGAACTCGACGGCGCCGAATTCATTTTTGAGCGTCGCGTAAATCTCGCGGGCCTTCTTGACGAGCTTCGGCTTGTTTTTGAGGAGTGGAAAGACAGCAACCTTAACCGGAGCGACGGCCGGCACGAGCTTCAGGAAGACCCGCTTCTCGCCGCCCATCTCGTCTTCCGTGTAGGCCGAGGAAAGGACGGCCAGAACGGACCTGTCGACGCCGACCGACGGCTCGATGACATGCGGTATGAAGCGCTCCTTCTTCTCCTCGTCGTAATACGACAGATCGACCTTGCTCCACTCGGAATGCCGTTTCAGGTCGAAATCGGTGCGGTAGGCCAGGCCGTACAGTTCTTTCCGGCCGAACGGATAGTCGAACTCGATGTCGGTCGTGCGCTTCGAATAGTGGGAGAGTTCTTCTTTCTTGTGCTCGCGGATATGGATCTTCTCCCTGGGCAGGCCTATCTCAAGGCACCAGCCCATACGGATCTTCTCCCAGTGGTCGAACTGCTTCTCCCATTCCTCCGGCCGGATGAAGTATTCGACTTCCATCTGCTCGAATTCGCGGATACGGAAGAGGAAATCGCGCGGGGCGATCTCGTTCCGGAAAGCCTTGCCGATCTGGGCCAGGCCGAACGGCAGCTTCGGATGGAAGCTGTCGATGATGTTCTTGAAATTGACGAACATGCCCTGGGCGGTCTCGGGACGGAGGTAGGAGACCGACGCGGTGTCTTCGCCGGCTCCGACATGCGTCTTGAACATCATATTGAACTGCCTGGCCTTGCCTACCTTGCCACCGCAATCAGGGCATTTGTGAGGATCATCCAATTGATCCGCACGGAATTGGTGCTTGCATTCGGCGCACTCGACCAGCGGATCGGAAAATCCGGAGACATGGCCGCTGGCTTCCCAGGTCCTCTGATTCATGAGGATAGCGGCGTCCATGCCGTACATATCTTCGCGATCGAGGACGAAGCGCTGCCACCAGAGCTTCTTGATGTTCTCCTTCAAGGTGAGGCCGTACGGGCCGTAATCCCAGGTCCCTGCCAGGCCGCCGTAGATCTCCGAACCTTGGAAGATGAAACCACGCCTCTTGCAGAGCGCCACTAAAGCATCCATCACGTCTTCACTCTTCTGTTCAGTCTTAGACATGGGTGTATTCATAGCAAAAAAAGCGTTCCGACACAATCATTGGCCGTTTATCACGGTCTCGTTGCCGTAACGGAAGGATGAGTCTGTGCTGAAGCTGGTGGTGAGATAATCCTGAGTGCTCGAGAGGGCGGCGCCGGTCCAGTTATCGGTGGCCGAAAGGAGCGCCCGATTGACCAGGATGGGCACCTGGCCGATCTGATCCACGGAAGGCAAGAGAGAGACTTGGAATTGGACTTCCCTCCTTCCCGTGGTGCCGGCGGTATTGGCGTTTATGTTGCCGATGTCCCAGGTGACGGTCCCGCTGTTCCCGTCATACGTCACGTTCTCGGCTGGCGGGCTCGATTGTCCAAGCCAAGAGACATACGGAGGCAAAGTGGCCGTCACAGAGGCGTTGCTCACGGCATTCGAGGAGTTGTCGACCGTCCAGACGATGGTATAGGTGGTCTTCTGCTCGGCCTTGGGCGGGATAGGGCCGGTATTCGTGAAGGCTCCGCCAGAGCGGGTGACGTGGCCGGAGAGCGAGATGCTGGACGAGATCCTGATCGTCCGCGCCACTTGGGCCGTGCTTTCCGGCACGTTCGATTCGGCCGTCCGGTCGGCGGTCGCGCTGCCGGCGATCGTGATTACCGGATTGACGGCCGGATTCTCTGTGGTGCCGTTGTCCGAAGGCGTGACCACGAAGGTGGCGCTGCCGCTTCCCCCGGCGGCGACCGAAGCCAAATCCGGCTCGGTCTGCTGATTCCAGATGATATCGTCGGTGGCTGAACGGAAATACCCGCCAGGCGAAGAGACGCTCGTTTTGTCGTAAGCCGAACCGGAGAGGTGCGCGTCGATCTCCACGTTCGACAGGGCCTCCGGGACGTTGTTCGTCCAGTTGATGACCACGGTCGCCGGCTTGCCGAACTGCCCGACGTGGTCGGCCGTGGACGAATCGTTGTCAACCGAGATGGAAAGCGAGATGAACGGCTTCTTGATGGTCACGTCCTTCTCCGCGTCCATGTACGACATGCTGATCGCGTCCGGGCTGTCCTGGCTTCCCGCTCCGACCGTGAAGTGGAAGGCCCGAAGGTCGCTATTCTCGCCAGTGAGCGTCCCGTGGATCACGATCTTGCGGTCAGCGCCGGGGGGGATGTCGCCGAGAGTCCAGGCGGCATTGCCCGAGGACGTCGGCTTCACGGAAGAAGAACCGAAGACATAGCCGAACGGATATGTGGCCTGGAGGATGATGTTCTTCAGGATATTCTCAGAATTCGATTTGACGTCCACGGTCATATCGAACGGCTCCCCGGAAGTCACTTCGTCGAACGACGAGACGGAGAGGATGACCGGCGAAGAGTTGATGAGAACGCCGTAGCTTTGTTCTTTGGTGAAGATGGACGACGAACCATTGATGTTGTAAGTGACGGTGGCGGTTATCTCTTTCTCCAGGTTCTCCTCGCCGAAGAGGACTGCCTGGACGGTCTCCGAGACCGAGGCGCCGGGCGCAAGGTCGCCGAGGAGCTCCCTATAGGTCGTAAGCGGCTTCGTGGTATCGTTCGGATCGGTGGCACCGGCCGGGAATGACACAGCCAGGTCGGCCGTTTTCAGGGGCACGCTGTTTCGGTTAGTGACCGTGATCGTCAGGGTGACCGGAGATCCGCCCGGAACGGACACTGGGCCGCTTATGGCGACGTCTATGTTATTCGCCGAGATGAGATTGGCGCCGTAAAAGAAGATGTAAGCCCCGGCCCCGACCGCCAAAACGCAGAAGATGAGCGAGCCTATGAGCAATTTAGTGAAAAAAGACATCGAGCGGCGCTCGCGATCGCTTGCGGGAACGGCGTCTTCCTCCGGTTCTTCTTTCTCGTCCCAGTGCGTCTTCATGCCGGAGACCTGGTCGGAGAAGCGCAGTTTGCGCCGGGTGCGCACGTCAGGGGCGGTCCTTGAATAGAGGGACCTCTTCAGATCTTCGATGCGGCTGCGTTCCTCTGACGGCATCGCTCAATTATACCTTACGCGGCGCTTTCGCTCATCATAAGTGGCTCTCTTTCAGGGCTTTGTTGATATGGCGGTTCATGGCTCCCCGTTTCGGGACAGCGAGGTCGACGAGCTCCGGCGTAAGGTCAAGCGGGCCGGCGTATCGAGCCAGCGCCTTGTCCTCGCCGATGTAGCCGAGAGCGCGGAGGATGCCGAAAACGGTGATGGACTCCAAGGTCTTCAGCTTTTCCCCGTCCGCCAGGGGGCCGCCGGCAAGGAAGGCGGCGCACGCTTCCAGGCGCCCGAACAGCTCGGGATTGGCCTCTTCGCCCGGAAGCAGCCGCCGGAGGAGGGAGGCGACCCGGGCGATCAATTCCCGGTCGGCGCGCCTCGGGAGCGCAAGCGAGGACCCGCCCGCGTTCACCAGCCGCCAAGATTCCCTGCCTCTTACGAGCGAGAACTCGCCGAAAGAATAATCCTGGGCGTGGTAGCGCAATTTGGACCTCTGGAGCCTGATGCCTTGGGCGGTAGCCAAGACGAGCCCGAAGTCTCGGGTGAAGATGGAGAGCCTCTTGCCGGCCTCGCCGTACGGGCGCGAATCGATGACGAGGCCGGGAGTGGTGTGGATCGCGTACATTACGTCTTGAGCTCGAACGAATCGCCGAATCTTATCTCCGTCAAGTGAGTGGCGGCCTTTATCTCTCTTTCGTGCTTGGAAATGAGGTCCTTCAAATCACCGGTGGCCGTCAAGATCGCCGGGTCATTGACCGACAATCCTTTTTCTTTCCTCAAGTCCTGGATCCTGCGCAGGAGCTCTCGCAGGCCACCTTCTTCCTTGAGCTCCGGGGTGATGGTCGTGTCTAATTTAACCGGAGGATCGTCTTGGCTCATCTTACCGTCGAAGACAACCGCTTTGACATTCACCTCGTCCATCAAGATTTGTTCCAATTCCTTATTCCAAAAATCAGGGATTTTACCTTTATGTTTTATTTTTAACAGCGGTTGACGCACTGGGATTTTATTTTCCATGCGTTGCATTAAGGCCATCGATGCGAATGAACGGACAAAACTCATTCCAATCAAAACATTTTTGTCGATTAAACCTGCCTCCGGCCAATCCTCGAGATGCACGCTCTCTTTCTCGCCGCCGACATCCCGGTAAAGCTCCTCCGCGAAGAACGGCGTGAACGGTGCCATTACCTTAGCCAGGGTGAGTAGGACGTATTTGGTCGTGGCCAGTGCGGCTTGTTTGTCGCTTCCCTCTCCCTTGAATCGTCCGCGCGAGCGGCGCAGATACCACTGCGAGAGGTCTGCGGCGAAATCCCTGATGGCGCGCGCCGGTTCCAACAGAATGTAATCATCCAGATTTTTCGTGGTATCAGCGACTAACTGATTCAGCCGCGCGACGATCCAGCGATCAAGGACGTTTTCAGAGTCCGAAGACGGTTCAACGTCGGCTTTTGCGTACATCTTGTAGAAGACCGTCGTATTGGAGATCAGGTTGAAGACCTTCTTGACGACCTCGTCCACGGTCTTCTCTTCGAAGTTCTTGGATTCACCCGGCTGATTGATCGAATACATCCAGAAGCGCAGGGCATCCGCGCCGTATCTGTCCATCATGACCGCTGGATCTATGACGTTGCCTACGGACTTGGACATCTTCTTGCCTTCGGCGTCGAGGATGAGACCGAGGCAGATGACGTTCTTGAAGGCCTTGCCGCGGCCCATAAGGACACCCACCGCATGCAAGGTGTAGAACCAGCCGCGCGTCTGATCGATGGCCTCGGAGATGAAATCAGCCGGGTAGGCGAGCTTTTGACCGCCGAACCGGCCGAGAAGTCCGCCTCTCTTGCCTTCGAATGGGTAGTGATCTTGAGCAAAAGGCATCGCCCCGGAATCGAACCAGACGTCCATGACTTCCTTGACGCGCCTCATCTCTCCGCCGCAGGCACAAGGAAGCCTTACCTCGTCTATATAAGGGCGGTGGAGATCCAGCTCATATTCGGCGTCGTGCGGCAGGAGCGTGAATTCGAGCTTGCGCACTTCGGCGTTACTGATGAAGCGGTGCTGCGGCTTCATGGCGAGAGTCTGCTTGCGATCCAGGCCTTCGGCCGCGGATATTAAGAGGAAGAGCGGCGTCTCGTGAGAGACGATGAGGATGGTCTTGCCCTGATGTTTCTCTTCCATCTCATAGAGGAAGCTCCCCATGCGCTTTTTGATGTCGGCGTAGCTCTCCCCTCCCTCCGGCCACCTGTCGAACCTGACTTCGTCGGGGAATTCCGTCGTCAGCCTGGAGATCGGCTCCCCGTCGAGATCCCCCATGTTGAATTCGCGCAGGCGTTCTTCGATCTTGACATCTTCCTTCTTCAGTCCTATGGCCTCGGCCGCGAGCTGCGCCGTCTCCCTGGCGCGGATGAACGGCGAGCAATATATCGCGTCTATTCCGGCGCCCTTCAGCCCCTCTGCCGACTTCCTCACCTGCCCACGGCCTTTCTCCGTCAGGGGATGCAGGTCCCTCTCAGAATAATTCAGGACTGCCTTGGCGTTATTCCCGGCCTCGCCATGGCGCATGACATAGTAGGTGTTGCGGGGCTTCCTCGAGACGTCGGCGACGGAGCCGGCCACCTTCTTCGCGCCGCACCTGTCGCAGACCCATACGGGGAGAGGTGTGCCCCAATAGCGCTCGCGGGAAAAGGCCCAGTCCTTGACCTCGCGGAGCCATTCGCCGAAGCGGCCCTCCTTGATGTGTTCCGGCTCCCAATGGATGCTCTCGTTCTCCTTGACCAGCTTGTCGCGCAGCCTCGACATCCCGATATACCAAGAATCGCGGGCGAAGTAGATGAGCGGCGTCTGGCATCGCCAGCAGAAAGGATAGCTGTGCTCGTGCTTCTCTTTGTGGAACAGGAGGCCGCGGTGTGCCAGGTCCTTGATGATCTCGACGTCGGTCGCTTCGTCTTTCACGAACTTCCCCGCCAGGAAGCCGGCTTCCTTCTTGAATGTCCCGTCTTCGTTCACCAGATGATATTTCGGCAGACCGACCTTCACGCCTAGTTCGAAGTCGTCCTGGCCGTACATGACTGCCGTGTGCACGACGCCCGTGCCGTCTTCTGTCGTGACGAAGTCGGCCAGATAGACCTTGTAAGCGTTCGGTAGCTTTTCCTTCTCGGCACCGGAGATACTGTCTTTTAAGAACGGGTAGAGGGGTTCGTATTCCAAACCAACCAATTTAAATCCTGATATTCCTTTTTCAATTACCTTATAACTCGGATTGGTTTTAAACATATCCAACCTAACTATCGCGTCATGTGAAGCAATTAACTGTTCGCCATTTAATTCAATCCTGTTGTAGATAATATTTTTACCGACCGCCAATCCGACGTTTCCCGGCAAGGTCCATGGCGTTGTCGTCCAAGCTAGGATGTAAGTCTTATCGTCGGTCGTAAAATCGCCGATCTTTTGGCCGGCTTTCAATTTGAACTTCACCGTCACCGCCAGATCCTTCACATCCGCATACCCTTGGGCTAACTCATGAGACGACAGTGCCGTACCACATCGTGGGCACCAGGGCACGACTTTGTAGTCCTTGTAGAGCAGGCCTTTCTTGTCGACGGTCTTCACTATGTTCCAGAGCGATTCCATGTACTCCGGCTTGTAGGTAATATATGGGTCCTTGAGGTCAACCCAGTACCCCATGCGGTTGGTGAAATCCTCCCACTCGCGCACGTAGGTCCAGACGCTCTCCTTGCACTTGTCGTTGAACTTCTCGATGCCGTAGCTCTCGATCTCCTTCTTGGACTTCAAACCAAGATCCTTCTCAACCTGCAGCTCGACGGGCAGGCCGTGAGTGTCCCAGCCGCCCTTTCTGCGCACATGATAGCCGCGCATGGTCCGGAAGCGCGGGATAACGTCTTTGAAGGCGCGGGCCTCGAGGTGATGGATGCCCGGGCGGCCGTTGGCCGTCGGCGGACCCTCGTAGAAAACGAACTCGCCTTTCGGCGCTTCTTTATCGAGGCTCTTCTTGAAGATATCCTTGTCTTTCCAGAACTTCAGGATGCGCTCTTCCCTTTCGGCGTGAGAGGATTTCTTCAGACTATCAGGTGAATCGGCCATATTTTCCAGATATGCAAAGGTATTCTATCATTTTTCGCTCATTGATTATATACTTATCGCGTGAGCATCGTAAAAGTAGAACAACATAGCTTCTTGGGAGGCATATGGATGATCGGCTGGCTCTTCACCATCGGCTTCCTGCAGCTCTCCTTCTGGAACGGGGTCCTGGCTCTAATCATCTGGCCGTACTACATCGGCGCTTTCATGAGCGCTCTGCCTCACTAGGCTACATCTTGTCCGGGACTTTGATGCCGAGGAGCCCTAGGCCCTCGGTCATGGTCGTGAGGAACGCCCGCGTCAACGCCAGATAATAAGACGAGAGCGGGTCTTTTTCGTTGATGATCTCCTGGCGCGCGTAAAAGCCGTTGAAAGCCCCGGCCAGCTCGATCAGATAGCTGGCGACCTGCTGCGGCGCGTATTCGGTCCGGGCGCGCAGAGCGACGTCCGGGAAGCGGGCGATCAATCTTTCTAGCAGTCCGACTTTGTCTGGAAGCTTCCGGGCGGGAGGGGCGGCGGCTTTCCCGGCCTTATTCAAGACAGACTGCGCGCGAACAGCTGAATATTGGAGGTAAGGCCCGGAGTCGCCCTCGAAAGAGATCGACTTGGCCGAATCGAAGATGACATCGCCGCCGATCGACTGGCGCAGGATGGTGTATTTGATGGCGGCGATCGCCACTTGATCGGCGACTTTATCGGCTTCCGCAGCGGAGAATTCCCGGCCGATCATTTTTTTAGAAACCATGGTTTTGATGTCGTCGATCAACGACTCGGCGGATATGATGTTCCCTTTGCGCGACGACATCTTGCCTGAAGCAAAACGCATCAGGCCGTGGCTCAGGTGCCTGGTCTTCTTCGCGATTTCCGGCGCAGTCAACGACAATACCTTGAGCAGCACCCTGAAATAATCGTCCTGCTCGTTCCCGGTGACGATGACCGACTCAGTCAAGTCAGGACAGAGCCTGAACTTCTCCTCATTCAAACCAAGCTCCTTGGCTTCGTAGGTCGGCAATCCATGCGAAGTGATGAAGACTCTGGTGTGCAATCCATGATTCTCGCCCCTGAAGACGATCGCGCCTTCGCTTTTCTCGAAGACTCCCTTGCCGAGGAATTCGTTCACCGCCTTTACGCCCGCCTTGCCGACCTCGCTCTCAAAGAATAGCTTGTCGAACTTAGTGCCGAGGCGCGCGTAGACGGAATCGAAATATTCCAAGCTCCATTTCCGGCCAGTCTCGTAGATTTCGTTGATTTCTGAATCAGATTTTTCAAAAATCTTCTTGTTGATTAAATCTATTTCTTTTTGTAAATCTGACTTTGCTGATCCGCCGGATACCGAGCCTGATAAATCAGCAGCATCATAAGCCCCGCTGCCTTTTATATAAGCGTTTCCTAAAAGGAGCATCCTGTCATTAAGAGAGCCTTTATTTTTCAGACTGTTGAAATCTTTTATATTGTTTGGGTGAAAGAATTTTATCCCCCAGATAGTCTTGGCCACATGCAGGCCGACGTCGCCTTGGTAGCACGCTCGGATGACCTTCGCGCCGGAATGTTCGATGAGCCGGGACAGTGATTCGCCGATGGCGTTCGACATGAGATGGCCGATATGGAAGACCTTGAACGGATTCGGGTCAGTGTACTCCACCATCACCTTTTTCGCGGGATCGGCCTTCGGCCCCTTGAGGTCGTCCTTGTTGGCCGCGATCCCGACAACCGCTTCCGCGAGCGCTTTGTCCTTGATCTTGAAGTTGACGAAGCCCGGACCGGCGATCTCAATTGAACCGATGAAATCGGGTGCGTCCTTTTTTAATTCAGCGACGATCTTTTCCGCCAGAACGCGCGGGCTGGTCTTAAGTTTGTCGGCGCCGACCAAAGCGACATTCGTGGAAAAATCGCCGTGAGCCGGGTCGGTCGGGTATTCGAGGCTTACGAGGGCTTCCTTGATGCCGACGGACGCTGCGACGGCCTTGAGCTTCTCGGTCAATCGTTCTTTCATGAAAAACATTGTAACAGAGCCGCGGCGCGATAGCGATACAGGATTTTCTTGACTTATTCCATAAGATAAGCTAGTATTGATTCCGGCGGGTAAAAGGGATAGCAGACAGCCGTCCCGCGCTTGTCAGCCAGACATCAACCCAAGCGCGAACTGTGAGATTAAACTCTCGGCTCTTTTCAGGGCAGTATCCCTCTGAACCCTCCTCCTCCCTGCCCCTCTGCGGTTTCCCGCAGGATGGGGCGGCCGGCGCAGTACGTACTCGTGCGTACTGCGCCCATCTTTTTTATGGAGAAACCAGTAACCAGTCAGGACCGCTTATTGCGCTTCTTCAAGATCTTGTCAATCCTGTCGGCTATCTTCCTGAAATCCTTCTCTTTCCTGCCGCGGGTCGTCTCCGCCGCCGTGCCGAGCCTGATGCCGGACGGATCGGCCGGCGGCCGGCTGTCGAACGGTATGGCATTCTTATTGACGACGATGCCTTCCTTCTCTAGGCGCTCGCTCCCCTCCTTGCCGGGGACGCCGCCAGCGCCTTTCTCGTTGACGAGGTCGCTCATCCAGGTGTCCATCAATATGAGATGCGAATCGGTGCCGCCGGATATGAGCCGCCAGCCGCGGCCCTTGAGCTCGTCGGCCAAGGCTCTGGCGTTCTTCACCACTTGGGCCGCGTATCTCCGGAACGACGAAGTGGACGCCTCCTTCAAGGCCACGGCTACCGCGGCAATTTGATTCATGTGAGGCCCTCCTTGGAGGCCTGGGAAGACGGCCTTGTCTATCTTCTTGTCGAGCTCGCGGGCGTCTTTCTTGGCGAAGATCATGGCCGCGCGCGGACCGCGCAGAGTCTTGTGCGTGGTAGTGGTGACGATGTCGGCGTGCGGAAAGGGCGACGGGTATGCGCCGCCGGCCACCAAGCCCGCGACATGGGACATGTCCACCATGAAGATGGCGTTCGCGGCATCAGCCACGTTGCGCAGCCTGGCCCAGTCAATCGCCCGTGGGTAAGCCGTGTAGCCGGCCACCAGGATGTCCGGCTTCTCGTTCATGGCTTTCTCGAGGAGCTGGTCGTAATTCACGGTCTCCGTGATCGGGTCGATGCCGTAAGGGACCTGCGTCCATGATTTGCCGGTGAACGAGACCTTGTGGCCGTGCGTCAGGTGGCCGCCGTGGTCGAGCGACATGCCCATGATCTTACCGCCCTGAGGCACAAGGGCCACGTAGACGGCCAGGTTGGCCGGCGAGCCGGAGAGCGGTTGGACGTTCACGTGCCACTCGTTCCGGTCGAGCCCGAAGAGCTTGAGGGCGCGCTCGGCGCAGAGGCGTTCGATCTTGTCGACGATCTCATTGCCGCCGTAATAGCGCCGACCGGGGTAGCCTTCGGCATACTTATTCGTAAGCTCCGAACCCAAGGCCTCGAGCACGTCCTTCGAGACGTAGTTCTCCGAGGCGATCAGGTTGACGACCTTTTTCTGCCTTTTCTTCTCGGCTTCGATCAGTTTTCGGATTTGGACGTCTTTCACGGTTATAAATTGTAGCATACCGGTAAAAAAGTCCGCCTGCTCCCATGAGGATGCGGGCGGACAAAGGATCTGCTCTCGAGATCAGCTCATTCCCAGCTGTCTCTTGACCTCGGCGATGAAGTCGCGCTTAACCTCTTCAAGCGGCCGGTTGGCGTCGATCACGGCATGCGGGACCTTGGCCATTAGCTTCGCATATCCCGCCCTGACCTTCTCGTGGAATGCGATCTCCCGGTCATCGAAGTGGTCGTACTTCCCTCTGGCGACCGACGAATCGTTGCGGGAACGGGTTCGCCGCATCCCTTCTTTCGGATCGACGTCTATCCAAACATAGAGGTCCGGGATGATGGAAAGTCGCCTCCTCAGGTCCCAGAAGAGCGGCTCGAGGGCGTAATCAGATTGGGCCGAAACGTTGTAGGCATAAGACGAGCCGTCGAAACGATCGGCGATGACAGACAGGCCTTTCTTCAAGGCCGGCTCGATGGCATTCACGGCGTTGTCGAACCGGGCAGCGAACATGAGACAGAGGGTAGTATCGGCTGGAGCCGTCTTGGCGAGCGGATTCTTCAGGGTGGTCTCCCGTATCACCTCGGCATAAGGCGAGCCGCCGGGCTCACGGGTAAAGAAGACGGAATCGCCGAGCTCTTCCTTCAGGGCGGCGACGAGCGTCGACTTGCCGGAGCCTTCTCCTCCTTCGATGGCGATGAATTTCGGTTTCATGTTCTTGTATGCTTATCTCTTGAATAATTCGTCTGCTCCCTCGACTAGGTATACGTCCCTGATCCCTGCCTCGATCATAGCATCCCAACACGGCTTACAGCACCACCAATGGCCATAGAGGTAAAGATCAGCACCGGCAATCGAAGGATGGTGTGATGCGGCATCTTTGACGGCTCTGGATTCCGCGTGATGCCTGCACGAAGAACACCCTGGACAGAGCCAGTACTTCCGTCCGGACGGGATCCCGAGCAAGCGCCTGACGCAAAGGCCTTTTTTATGCAGCTCAAGAAGCTTCCTGTTCTTAAGGGCAGACTGATTGGCCGCCCGACCGATGGGCTCGCCGTTCAGAACCACGACGGCGCCGGTCGAATGGATGAGGTCGGTCGAATCCGTGTCGCGCGTCCGTTTAGCTTCGCGCATGAATGGATCGCTCTCAGGCACGTACTTGATCGTCCTTCCTTCCGGGATGTATGGGTAACGGTTGTTCACTTTGAATATCTCCGCAATTATATATAATTAGCCGGCCATGACCAAGTTCGACGAGATCTACCGCGATATGGTGAAGGACATCATGGAGAACGGCATCGTCGAATTCTCCGAACGCACCGGCCATGAGACGAGGGCCCTGGTCGGCGTCCATTTCCAGCTCGATCTCGAGAAGGACGGCTTTCCCCTGCTCACTCTCATCAAGACTCCCATCAAGATGTTCGTGGCCGAACAGATGTGGTTCGTCTCCGGGGCGCGGAAACCAGAGGATTTCCTCCGGGAATACACCCATATCTGGGATGAATTCACCAATCCGGGCGACGTCGTGACGGTGGCCTACGGTTACCGCTGGCGCAAGCATTTCGGCCGCGACCAGCTGGGGCTCCTCATAGAGCTTTTGAAGAACGAGCCGAGCTCGCGCCAAGCCGTAGTTGTCACCTGGGATCCGGGAAGCGACGGATTATCGGCGATCAAGAAGAAGAACGTGCCGTGCCCGTACACATTCACGGTCAACATCGTCGGCGGCCGTTTGCATCTCCATAACATCGTCCGATCGAACGACATCATGTTGGGCTGTCGGGCCGACGTGGCCGGCTTCGCCCTGCTCCAATGCTTCCTGGCCCAGAAGCTCGGCGTCAAACCGGGGATCTACTCGCATTCCATTTCGAACGCCCACATATACGACACACATTACGACGGCGCCCGGGAGCTCATGGGCCGGAAGAACGACCACCCAACGATCAGGCTCGAATTGCCGCCGGGCGCGTTCGACCGTGCCGAGAATAAGGACCCGAAACTCTTGGAGGAGATAGTGGAAAACCTTTCGAGGCAGTATAATCCTATGGACCCCATCAAGGGGCTTAAGCTTATCCTTTAACCATCGGCATCGAGACCAGACCGTGGCCATCATTACTAAACAACAGATCGTCGAGCTAGTGAGGTCGGGCGCCTTGGTCTTCAAGCCCGGCATCGACCTGTTCCAGCTCCAGGAACATTCGGTCGACCTGCGTCTCGGCTACACCTTCCTCATCCCCAAGATGTGGCACATGACGCCGCGGGGCCGGGAACCGCTGGACATCACCCATTTCGACAAGCGCAATAACGAGTATTTCGACGTGGTGGAGCTCGAACAGGGCCAATATTTCGACCTTTTGCCGGGAGAATTCATCCTGGTCTCGACCTTGGAATCGATCAGGATGCCGAATAACCTGATGGGCGTCTTATATCCGCGCTCTTCGACCAACCGCAAGGGCCTGTCGCTCGATCTCACGGGCCTTATCGACGCCGGCTACGACGGCCAGCTGGTCCTCCCTATCCGCAACAACACCAGATCGCAGGCGGTCCGGCTCTATCCTGGCGAGCGCCTGTGCCAGGTCACTTTCGAGGAGCTGAAGAACGAAGTCCTGCCGCGCAAGAGCAAATATCACCAGAAAGACATAATCGAAGGGGTGCTCATGGAGGAGAAAGAGGAAGTCGATCTCATCATCAGGGGCGACATCAAGCAATTGAAGGAGAAATACAAGGTCCAGTAAGCGCGTCCCAGAAAAATACCATGAAGTGCTTCATCATCGCCGCCATGTCGGCCGACGGATACATCGCCAAAGATCCGTCCGTGCCTTCGACGACATGGACCAGTAAGGAGGATAAGAAGCGTTTCGTTGAGGTCTCGAAGCGCGCGGGAATCTGTGTGATGGGTTTGAATACCTGGCAGACCTTCGGCGGGAAACCGCTCAAGGACCGTTTGAATGTCGTTTACTCGCCCGGTCCGATCGCTGATTTACCAGCCGGCGTTGAGATCACAGCTAAGCCGCCAGCCGAGCTTCTGCGGGAATTGGAATCGCGCGGGTTCAAAGAGGTCGCCATCTGCGGCGGTTCTGCCATATACACCATGTTCATGAAGTCCGGCCTGGTCGACAGGCTCTATCTCACCATCGAGCCGGTCGTCTTCGGCGACGGCATCGGGCTTTTCAAGGAAGGCCTGGACTATAAGCTAAAGCTGGCAGAGCTCACGCGCACGGATGGCGGGTCTCTGCTGTTGACATACGCAGTTGAAAATCCCGGGGCTATGGGCTAGTCTTCGTCAACGGACGACAGTTCAACGAAAATCCAACCTTAAACCGAAGGAACAGCTCTATGAACGGCACCAGTAACGGCAACAACTGTCACTGCAGGATCGGCGCGTCCGGCGTGTTGGGCCACCCTTTCTACGTCTGGCGGAAGCTACAACACGGCCAAGAACGGATAATCCGTTTTGGCAGGTATATGAAGCCATTCGGGGATCGGATGCGGCACCAGAACGGACATGAGCATCGGTGCTCGGTCTGTTTCCTCTTCGACTATATGATGATCGGGATGCGACCATACTGCCGGCTGGACGAGCTCCTGCTCTCTCGCTGCGTAAGCCATCACGACGAACCGGAAGGCATCAGAATCATCGATCTGCCGGCCGACATCAAGACGGACGAGGACGACCTGAAGGAATATCTGGTCTTCAGGAGATTGTGCGGACCGCTCGGCGTGGCGGTATGGAGGGAGCTGGAGCGCAGCTTCCTCCTACAATTCTGCCTGAGGAACCCGGCCTGCTTTCCCGAGGAAGCCAGGCTCGTCATGACCGACCTCGCCGAACACCGGCGCAATGAAGCCTTGTTCTTCGACGGAGTCCAGAGGCTCGATTACATGTACTACGCCTACGAGTGCTATGTCGAGCACGACATAATCCGGATCTTGGTCGAGGTCGCCAGGAACCAGATCGTCGAGCTCGACGCGATCGCCGCGGAGCTACCCGGGTTCGACAAGGTCGTGTGGACGCTGAATCTGCGGGATTATTTCAAGGGCTTCGTCGACCTGAACCATGTCGCCGAGAAAGCCCACTGAGGATCTTTCGTCTATGACACGAAGCGCCAGCTCATCGCCGGCGCTTTTTTGTCCTCATTTTCGGCCCAGACGGCGTCCGGGCATCACTTGACCTCCACGCCCATCTGTCTGGCCGTGCCGGCCACTACCTTCATGGCCGTCTCGATATCCGAAGCGTTCAGGTCCGGCATCTTCTTCAGGGCGATCTCCTTCAGTTGGGTCTTGGTGAGACTGCCGACCTTCGACGTGTTCGGCTTGCCGGAGCCCTTCTCCTTGCCGAGGGCTTTCAGGATCAGGCTCGAGGTCGGCGGAGTCTTCAAAACAAAGCTGTAGGTGCGGTCTTCGTATATGGAGATGACCGCCGGGATCATGTCGCCGCCCATCCCCTTGGTGGCTTCGTTGAACTTTTTGGTGAAATCGCCGATGTTGACGCCGGCCTGGCCCAGGGTGGGACCCAAGGGCGGCGCCGGGGTGGCTTTGCCGGCCGGGGCGATGACTTTGACCGTTTTGATGACTTTCTTGGCCATGGCGATGGATGAAACCTACCTTAAACTTTCTTGACTTGCAAGAAATCGAGCTCGACCGGCGTTTCCCGGCCGAACATCGACACCAGGACCTTGATCTTACCGCGCTGGGTGTCCACCTCGCTGACCTTGCCTTCGAAATCCTTGAAGGGCCCGTCGGCCACCTTGACCAGGTCGCCTATAGCGAGGTCGATGGCGTGCTCGGCTTCGCCTTTCTGCATGCGGGCGAAGAGCGATTCGACCTCGGCCTTGTCGAGAGGCACAGGATAGACGCCGGAGCCGACGAAGCCGGTCACCCGAGGCGTGTTCCTGACCACGTACCAGCTGTCGTCCGTGACGATCATATCCACCAGGACATAGCCGGGGTAGATCTTCTCTTCTTCTTCCGCCCTCTTGCCGCTCTTCACTTTGATCTTCTTCTCGGTCGGCACGACCACGGCAAAAATCTTGTCCTCCATGCCGAGCGACTCGATGCGTTGCTTCAGGTTCCTAGCCACGGCGTTCTCATAGCCGGCGTAAGTGTGGATGGCATACCAGTTGCGTTCCCCTGTCATCTGTTGTTTGGCCATGTTATTTGAAGAGAAGGGTAAGGAGGCGCGAGAAGACGAAATCGGAGATGCCAAGGAGGACGGCCGTACAGATGGAGACCGCGATAACGGCCACGGTGAAGCGGATGGTCTGCGTCCGGGTCGGCCAGTTGACGTGGGCCATTTCGGCTCGAGTAGCCTTGATATATTCGCCGATCTTCATGCTTTTGTATTAAAAAACCCCTGCTCCGGGATTGCCCGTTCATGATATACCTCTCGATTATCGAAGTCAAACGCCGCAGAAAGGGCGCCTACTCTATCTCGTAAGTGATGGAAACCGTGTCAGTCGTCTTCTGTTCGCCAGCCGGGATCTCCGGCGGGGTAGCGCTTTTAGAGGATTCATTGCCGACGGCGGCGCCCATTGCGTACATCACAGGCCGCGGATAATAATTGTCGTCCGAGAAGCTCGTGATGCGGCCGAGGCTGACGCCGAGCTCTTTGGCCAATTCCTTGGCCTTCGACTGCGCGTCGGCGATGGCCTTTGTGCGGGCTTGGGCTTGTACGGAATCCGGATCATCTATAGAGAAGGCCAGGCCGTTCACGCTCTCCACGCCGAGCGAGCCGATGGTGGTGAAGATGGCGCCGGCCTTGCCGAGGTCGCGCACCTTGACCTGGATGGACTGGCTGACGTCATAGCCGGTCAAAACGTTCTTGCCGGGACGGCAGACGGGCACGGACGGCAGCGACGGGACCATCGTCCCCCCGCCCGAAACGGTGCCGCTTCCGGAATCTGATTGATAGACGCAGCTTTCGCCCTGATATTCATAGTGAGGGTTGATGTAATAGGACTCCGTCTGGATGTCCTTGTCGGCCACTCCGGCGTCGCGCACGGCCTTCAGAGCGGAATTGACCTTGTCGGTGGCGGCTTTCTGGGCGTCGGCGACGGTCGTTTTCGTCTCTGTCACCGTGAAGGAGAACGTGGCCACATCGGGCGCGGCCATGGCGTCGCCTGTGCCGCTCACCGTAATAGTGTTCGGTCCCTGCGGATTGACGCCGACATAGCCGATGGCCTTGAGCTCCTTTATGGAGACGACTATGAGGAAGATCGCGAGGAGGCCGAGAGCGCCCGTGGCAGCCTTCCAGAACCTTTCAGGGATGTTCATGATGATTTATTGATGATTAATGCTTTCGGTTAAGGGCTAAATGATATCGTCTTTCGGCTCAAGGCACAAATCGGCGAGATTCTCGAAGAGGGCCAAGACAGTCATCGGGCCGACGCCGCCAGGTACGGGCGTGATGGCCGAAGCGATGTCTTTCACCGCTTCGAAATCGACGTCGCCGACGAGCTTCCGTCCGGAGATCTCATCTTCAAGCTTTTCTCCCTTGACCGTGTTGATGCCGACATCGATGACGACCGTGCCTTCTCTCACATGATCGGCCGTTATGAGCTTCGACTTCCCCGCGGCCACGATGAGTACGTCGGCTTTCCTGGTCTCCTCGGGGAGATCGACCGTCTTCGAGTGGCAAACTGTCACGCTGGCGTTCTCATTCAGACAGAAGGCGGCGAGCGGCTTGCCGACGAGCATCGAACGGCCGACCACGACGACGTGCTTGCCGAAAAGGCCGAGCTTGTAATATTCAAGAAGCTCTTTCACCCCGCGCGTCGTGGCGGGGATGACGGCGTCTTCCCTGCCTTCGAGCCAGCGCTTCACATTGAATGACGTAAGGCCGTCGGCGTCTTTTTTTGAATCGACAGCCTCTATAACAGCATCCTGATCGATGGCGATCGGCAGGGGCAATTGAACGATGATCCCTTGAATATCCGCGTCAGCGTTGCATTCACGGACCTCATCGACTAATTCGTGCCGGAAAATGCTTTCCGGCAGATGGATGTGTTTGACTTTGGCGCCAATCTTCACGGCAAAGGCGCTTTTAGCCTTGATGAAGGCGGTCGAATCTGGCAGGTCGCCGACTTGGATGATGGCCAGGGTTGGTTGGCGTGAAAGTTGCTTGACCCGTTCGATCAATTCCGGAGTGCGGGCCTCACGCACGGCCCGGCCGTCGAGGATGAGAGTGCTCATGGCTATACCATAGCACATTTCGACCAGTGGTTCAGTTTTGTCTCGCCGACCACCTAGCAAATATGCCGCAAGGTAGCAGCCGCTGGCTTTTCGATTCCTCAATGGCCAGCTCGCCGAGCTCTATCTCGCCGCCGAACCTCTCTTTGAGCGGGAGCAGATTGTTCTTGTAGGCGATGGCAGAATAGCCCGCAGAATAGCCGTTTATGAGGAAGAAGAGCGGCTTGGGCTTCAAGAGCTTCTTGCAATTCTCGACTAGGGGCAGGAAATGCTCTTCGATCTTCCACAATTCATTGCCCGGCCCGTGGCCGAAGGCCGGCGGGTCCATAATGATGCCGTCATAAGCGCGGCCGCGGCGGATCTCCCGCAGGGCGAAGACGCGAGCGTCCTCGACGATCCAGCGCACCGGCTTGTCTTTAAGTCCTGATAGTTCGGCGTTGTCGCGGGCCCAGGCCATAGCGGTCTTGGAGCCGTCTATATGCACGACCTTGGCACCGGCTTGGGCACAAGCTAGCGTGGCGCCGCCGGTGTAACCGAAAAGATTCAGGACCTCGATATCCTTTTCCCTTTCTACCAATCCGCGCAACCAATCCCAATTCACCGCCTGCTCCGGGAACAGGCCGGTGTGCTTGAAGGCTGTCGGCCTTATCCAGAATTTCAGGTCGTCGAGCTCGACCGGCCATTGTTCCGGTAACTTTTTCCTGAAAGACCACTCGGCCTTGTCGCTCGCGCGGGTGAAATAGGCATCGGCCTTGTTCCATTCGCCGTCCGGCAGCCGCTTGGCCCAAAGAGCTTGCGGGTCTGGCCGGGACAGGGTGAATCCCCCGAGGCGTTCGAGCTTCTCGCCTTCGCCGGAGTCCAGTAACTCGTAATCGCGGCTCCGGGCGGTGATCGAGATCTTCAGATCTTTCATCGGATTAGACCGTGGGAGGCCGATCGGCGGCCGAATACTTTTTGAGCATCGTCGCGGCGGCGATGAAAAGGACCGTGGAGGTGGCAGCCGAGCCCATGCAATAGATGCAGATCGAGCGCAGGATGAATAATTGCAGATAGACGAACCAAAGCGACATGACAAAGCCGAGAACGGTCGCGAGCATGGTCCATTTGAGGATGGCCGCGTGGTGCGCCGCGACCGAACCTCTGCCGTGTCTGGACTCCAGATATATGAAGGAGCCGAGTGAGACGGCTAGATAATAGAGCGAGCCGAAAAGCGCCGTCGGGACGCCGAAGACCGCCGAGTATTGGCTGGAGAGGACCTTTTCGCAGCCCTCGTTGGCCGAGCACGGCGGGATGACGCCGCGATAATGCTCCACTGCGAGGAAGGTGGAGTCGGCGAAGCCGACGAGGGCCATGATCATAAAGAAGACGACTGCCCGAGTCGCCGCTTCCCTAGCGAGCGGCCGCGTCAATGATCGCCTTAAACTGCTCATAGCTTTGGGGATTATTTATGACCTTGCCGTTCACGAAGAACGTCGGAGTGTAATCTATGCCGATAGACTGGCCTTCGGCAAGCTGGCCGTCTACGATCCCCTTCGCGGCTGCGCTATCCATGTCCGATTTGAACTTGCCGACATTCAAGCCGAGCCTCAAGGCATAGCCGTCGAAAGCCTGGTGCGGATCAGGGACATCCGTCCATTCGGCGTGATCCTGGAATAAGAGGCCGTACATTTCCCAGAACTTGCCCTGCATGCCGGCGGCCTCGGAAGCCTGGGCCGCCAGAGCGGCGTTCGGATGTTGAGGCAGGGGAAAATGACGGTAGACCAGACGCATGGTGGTCGAGGCGCCGGATAAAAGCTGTTCCATCAGAAGGTAGTAGGCCTCGCAGGCCGGGCATTGGAAATCGCTGTATTCGATGACAGTGACGGGGGCGCCGGAGGGGCCGCGGACATGGTCGGCAGACGAGACCGGCGCCGGGGTGCCAAAGACGGGAGTAGACGCCTGCCTCCCCATGGAGGCGATGAGACCCCAGACGATGAGGACGAGTACGACGACAAAGCCTGACCAGAAGAGGGTGCGTCTAATGTTCATGAGGTCTGATTATATAGAGCCGCCTTCATATAATCAACATGGCATCGCCGAACGAATAGAACCGGAATTTCTCTTCGATGGCCCGGTCGTACAGGTCGCGCCAAGACTTCTTGGCCCCCTTGAAGCGGAGAAAGGCGTCGAGGAGCATGAGGAGCGAGGTGCCGGGCAGGTGGAAGTTGGTGAGCAGGGCATCAACGACCACGAATCGGTATGGCGGCCGGATGAAAAGGGTGGTCTCGCCGTGATACCCCTTTCCTTCTAGGATAGCCTCAGGGACCGACTCGAGGAGCCGGACCGAGGTGGTGCCGGCCGCCACGACGGTCCTGCCGGCCCTTTTGGCCTCGGCGACCATCCTGGCTGATTCTTCGCCGATCTGGATCGGCTCCGGATAGAGCTTGCCAGTCGACGCCATCTCCGACGAGACCGGCGAGAAAGTGCCCCGGCCGACATGGAGCGTCACCGCAGCGCGCTTCACGTCCTTGTCGTCGAGCGACCGGAAGACGCCGGGGGTGAAGTGGAGCGAGGCCGTGGGCGCCGCCACCGAGCTCGGGTTGGCGGCGAAAGTGGTTTGATACTTCTCCCGCAGCTCTTTCTCGGGAAGAGCGGTGTGGATGTAGGGCGGCAGAGGCGTCTGACCATGCTTCTCGCACAGCCTCTCGAACTCGGCGGCCGGCATGAGCAATCTGAAGGTGAATTCCTGCCTCACGTGAGAGGCCGCCTCGAGGCACGGCCGCTCGTTCCAGAACAAGGGCTCGCCCGTGGCGACGTCCTTGTCGGGAAGGCCCTTAACCATCGGACCGCCGTCCCACTCGTTGAACAAGATGAGGACGCGCAGGCTGCGGCCGGATAGATTGGAGAGCTCTAGGCGCGCCGGCACGACCTTCGTGTCGTTGATGACGAGGACCGAGCCCGCAGGGACATAACGGGCCAGGTTGGCGAAGGTATCGAGGACGATCTCGTTAGTCTTGATGCTATAGACGAACAGCCGCGAGGCATCGCGCGGATCGGCGGGGGCGTTGGCGATGAAGCCTTTCGGCAGGATGTAATTGTAGTCGGAGTCAGACATTTTAAGGGCCCGGGGGGATACTGCCTATGATGTGCGGCCCGAAGACGAGGAGGCCGACGATCGCGGCCGTGACGGCCGAGATGAGCACCGCTCCGGCAGCGATGTCTTTGGTGTCGCGAGCCTGGGGATGATACTCTGGCGACGTCAAATCGATGTCGACTTCGATGGCGGAATTGAAGGCCTCGGAGACGAAGACTAGGCCGCTCGCAAGCACGACCGCGAGCCATTCGGTTGGGGAGATCTTGAAGAATACGCCGGCGAGAACGGCCGCCGCGAAGATCCCGGCATGCAGCCAGGCGTTATGGGTTGTCTTCATGAATATCTTTACCCCCCTGCCGGCGTGGGCGAAGCTCTCGGCTCTTTTGACCATGGAGAATCTCTTATTTTCTGGAGGTGGCGTTTCCACAAGAGAATTGTACCTCAATATGGGGTTTTCTTCATTTTTGGCGTGGAACGGGCCGAGAGCGATTCGAAAAAACTCGGTTATGCACAGCTGCTAGTTCTATCGCGGCACGGCTGTGATACAATTTACGGCATGACGGTCGTGTGGAACAAGGTCACTTGGTATTCTAAGGCGCTGACGTTGCTTGTGTTCGTCCTGGCCACCGTATGGGCCTTCTACATCGGCATGCAGTACGAAGATGTGGCTTGGCAAGCGAAACAGAACACATTGAGCTTGTCATCCGTGCAAGTCGGTCAGACCATCGATGTCTCGCCGAGCCTGGTGGACCAGTCGCTCGAGACTCCGCCTCTGTACAGGCCGGAACTCCAATGGACGACGGCCTCCACAGTGAAAAAGGACGCCCTGTACGTCTACAACATCAACTCGTTCACTTCAAAAGAGGTTGACCTGCCCGGCCAGGAATGGACGACCCAGACCTGCAAGGTCAATTTCTACAGGCCGACGCTCTTCGGGTATTATCTGTCCGAGCTCAAGGACAGCCGCAATTGGGGCCTGGATCTCAAGGTACAGGGTTTCAACATCGAGCCATTGTTCTCCGACGGAGCCAACTCGAGGACGGACGGCTATGTGAAGGTCAAGGATGACCTCATCCGGGCCGTCATCATAAGCAGCGTCGGCAGCAACTCGGCGGAAGCCGGCTGCTTCGAAAAAGTGTTCGTGAGCGACATAGTCTCGCTGAACAGCGTGCTCAAGTAGTCCCCCGCAAGGATCTCTGGCTAGAAGAGTCCCGCAGCGATGCGGTTTTTTAATCTTGGGTCCTCTTGTACGGGAGCTTAGGACTTTTTTAATCTGCCGAGGGCGGCAATTGATTTTCTGTCTTTTGGTACCTGCCCGTGGTCTTGTATTTTTGTCCTCTCGCTGATATCTTTGGGAACGAAAGGCACATGCAATGAAAATACCGAGACACATGATCCGGGAGCTTGCCGAGAGGTTCCCGGGCAAGAAGATCGTCTGTCTTCCCGAGAAGGACCCCACAGAAGTCATCTGCGAAATCGACAAGGACCCCGCCGGCAAATGGAGTGTGGCGGTGGCCATCATTGGCGCATCGAAGCCTCACCACCACAACGCCACATACGAGACGTACCGTGTCATCCGAGGGTCGATCAGATTCTTCGACGACAGCGCGTCGGGCAGACACGGAAGGGTCCTTACACCTCGAACCGGCTTCGAGACTGTCGGGCCCAGCATGGTCCACTCGGCCTGTGGCATAGGACGTCCAGCGGAAGTCCTCGTCATCGCAAATCCGGCTTGGACCCCGGAAGATCACCACCTCCGAGAGGACATTTTGGGACCCGGCCGCAATTGACCGACTTTTCCGAGTTACCGACCGCTAGCGCAAGCCGGCGGTCTTTTTATATCTGGATTTGGCTCTCTTGTATGGAGGTCTGGAATTAGGGAGTGAAAAGAAAACCGCCCCACGACTAGTTCGCGACCGATCTTTAATAGACCGGGAGACGAAGTTAGAAGCGAAGGCGGCTGCCAAAGCGGAACGGTATGCTTACGTTCTATCTCGCACGACGCGGCTCGGTAATCTGGGCCTCGTCCTGTAAGAGTAGAGTCTGAGGAACCGTACTGGGTGTGGCGTCCAGCGGCGGGCTGGCTGATTCCGGCTGTACCTCGTAATCCGGAGCGGACCCGCACTCTGTAAATAGAGCTTGACTAAAGCAATCATAACATGTGTATTAAATATGTCAAGCTCACTTATTTATCATTAAGGTTATCTCGTACGAGGGCTTGGAGCTTGTGGTAAATAAAAGGCCGTGGATGGATACAAAAAGGCCCGCCCGATAAAAATCAGGCAGGTCCTTGAAAAACAATACTGGTCAGGCTCGGAATACGGCCGCGACTTCATTCTCGTACCAAGTGTTAATCTGACAGATCATCCCCCACTCCCAATTCACGCCGTGCCAGCTGAGGTAGCGAACATTCCTCCATTGACCGAAACGGTACTTCGTTCCGAAGAAGAAGACCCTGTATCCCTTCCACTCATCCGGGACCAGGCGAGGATACCTCAGTAAATAATCCATGACGTTGGCATTACAAACCGGTTTGCCGCGAAGTTCCTCTTCGACCTGTCCGAGCTCTGGATGCTTTTCCTCTCTCTTAACCGGCTTACAGGTTGGGTGGAACAACTCGATCCTTGCCGGATCCCATACAAATGCTTCTCCGCCATTGTGCTCGATCAGGGTCTGTTCGTCGGGTATGAACGGTTCCGCGCTGCAATCAATGACATGTGTGACTCCTTCCCAACAAGGCTGTTTGCGGAGAAACTTGTTGAGTTCGGCCTGATATTCTGGACCATTTTCCCCTGTGAGCTTGATCATCAGGTCAGTAAACGGTCCGCGCCAGAATCTGCGGAGCGTTTCTGGATTACCGAGTATGTTGGTAGACATAGTCAGTCCCTTTCTGTGTACGTTTTTGTTTATGCCTGGCTCTTCGCCACAGCAAGAGTTTTCAATAACCTCTGCAGAAGACAATAACACTATAAGCAATAACTGTCAAACAGTTGGGTGCCTAGAGGGATTCGAACCCTCTCCGGAAGCTTCACAGGCTTCAGTGCTGACCATTACACCATAGGCACCGTTTCGCCGCTTCAGTGATCAATCGTATGTCGGCGGCTGTTCAGTTATACCAGATTTGTGGTTAGTTAGTCGAGCTAGGGCGTAGAGAAGCGAGGAGAGGCGATTCAAAAAAGCTAGAGTGGCTGCGTCAGCCCTGAACTCGCCGGCTTCCACGCCGGCGACCACGCGCCGCTCCGCTTTGCGCGCCAGAGTGCGCGAGACGTCAAAAAGAGCCGCCAGTTCCGTGCCGCCGGAGATGAAGAAGGTCTTGATCGGCGGCAATTCCTCCTCCATGGCATCGATCCACTTCTCCATTTCTGCCACCTTCCCCTGCCCCACTCGTTTGTCGGCACTCGCCACTTCTGCTTGAATCGAAAACAGACAATTCTGCGTCCAAGCGACGATCTCCGCAGGCTGTTTTTCATTCACGGCCCATGAAACACCGGCGCATTTCACTTTTACCAGTCCCAGAAACGAATTCAATTCGTCCAGGGCACCGAGGGCTTCGGTCTGGCACGAGCTTTTGGACTTGCGCTCGCCGGGGCCAGACTTGAAGCTCTTAGTGGTGCCAGTATCTCCTTTGCGGGTGTAAAGCATGTTATAAGTATATGTCATGAGACCGCTTCCGCAATCTTTCTTCGATCGGCCGACGTCCGGGGTCGCTTGTGATCTGATTGGTTGTTATCTTGTAAGAAGACTCCGTGGCAGAACGATCCGATCGATGATCACCGAGACCGAAGCTTACGACGGATGGAACGACAAGGCTTCGCATGCCTCGCGCGGCAAGACGAAGCGCAATGAGATTATGTTCCGCTCGGCTGGCCATATCTACGTCTATTTTACTTACGGCATGCACTGGATGTTGAACATCGTCACTGGAAAGAAAGACTATCCGGCGGCTGTGCTTATCCGAGGCCTTGAAGGGATAAACGGCCCGGCGCGATTGACGAAAAGACTTGATATCACCAGGGCCTTGAATGGAAAAAGGTTGGGTCGAACCTCCGGATTATGGATCGAGAGCCGCGCGCGTCACATTGCCCCCAGTTCAATCAAAAGAACCCCCCGGATCGGCGTGGCTCATGCCGGCCCGGCTTGGGCCAGGAAAAAATGGCGCTTTATAGCCTTGGCGCCAAGAGGAAGAGAATGATAACAAGCAGTATCGTAACGCCAGCGAAGATCATCATGGTCTTCGTGAAGAGGGATAGTGAGCCTTTCTTGTCGCCGTCCAAGTACATCTGCACCGGCTGATAGAAGAAGACCAAACCCATGAAGGCGGCCGATAGCACGAAGATGGAGAGCATGACCACTGGCACTATGATGCCGCGGACCGGTCCCAAGAAGAGCTGGCCGTAATACAGGAACGAGGCTATTACAGCTATGTAGGCGATAGCGATGAGCGCATTAGTAAATGGGTTCTTGGTCATGTGCTTTATTGTACTATAACCCTTCTCGGCAAGCCGAAGTTATTTGTGCTCCCACCAGGAATCGAACCTGGACCACGAGCTCCGGAGGCTCGTGTTCTATCCGTTAAACTATGGGAGCGCGGCTCATTGTGCGCGGGACAGGAATTGCACCTGCACGCCCTTAACGGGCGCTACCACCTCAAGGTAGTGCGTCTGCTAGTTTCGCCACCCGCGCGTTTTCAACGGGAACCAGCCCATCATAGCAGAAAAATTATTTCTTGGCTTCGGGGGCGGAAGCCGGAGCTTCAGCCTCGGCAACAGCCGCTTCAGGCGCCGGGGCGGCCGGCACAATCTCCTCCTCGTACTTGGCTTCCATGGTCCGGCGCATCTGGCGGCGGATCTCTTTGGTGGCCTTCTCGCGGATGAAGTAGAGCTTGGCCCGGCGCACTTTCGAGCGGCGGACCATCTCGATCTCGTCGATCATCGGCGAATACAAAGGGAAGGTGCGCTCCACGCCGACGCCGTCCACGACCTTGCGCACCGTGAAGGTGGCTCCCGCTTCGCGGCCGTGCTTCCTCGAGAGGACCAGGCCCTCGAAGGCTTGGAGACGGAATTTGCCTTTGTCTTCCTCAATCTTCTGCCAGACGCGCACTGTATCGCCGGGCCGGATGTCCAGCTTGCTTCTGTGTTCGACATTCGCGGGAGAGACGACTTTTCCGGCCATAGATGGGATACCTTATCACAGGCTCGGCTAAGATTCAAGATTTTTTATGCCGAGGACCCTGAACGCTTCCTTAAAATCGTCCGGCAGAGGCGCCGTCGCCTTTATCCGTTTTCCTTCCCGGCTCTCGAACTCGATCGACCGGGCGTGGAGGGCCGCGCGCTTGAAGCCGAGGGCCGGCGGCTTCTTGGGCGCGTAAAGGGCATCGCCGACGACCGGGTGCTGGATGGCTTGGAGATGCGCTCTGATCTGGTGGGTCCGGCCGGTCTTGGGCTCGGCTTGGACCAAGGTGAATCTCTCGGCCCTGCCTGCGTCGTCCTCGGCCTCGCCGGTCCACAGCCGCGTCCAGTATGTCTCGGCTTCCCGGATCCCGCCGCGGGCGCCGCGCTGGGCCGACCATTTGCGGAAATCGCTGCCGCTCCTCCCCATCGGGCGGTCTATGGTCCCGAATTCTTCCTTCATCTCGCCCCAGACGAAAGCTAGGTACTTCTTCAGGACCGAGCGGCTCCGGAACTGCTCTTTCAGGAAGGCGTGGGCCTCCGGCGTCTTGGCGATGACGATCGCTCCGGATGTATCCCGGTCGAGGCGGTGGACGATGCCGGGTCTCATCAGAGTCTTGCCATCTGGAGACTTCATGGGCTCTCCCACATCCAAGATCCTAGGGTATCTTTCGGCGATCCAATCAGTTAGGAACGGCCCGGCGCTCCGGCCATCCGGGTGCACCATGAGGCCTGCCGGCTTATCCAGGACCGCGCAGTCCGCGTCTTCGTATAGCACGTCTATCTCATAAGGGAATGTGTTGCTCATGCTATGAATATACGCTACTCTGTGTAAAAGTTAAAGAAAAAGGCATGCGCGATTAGCTCAGTCGGTAGAGCAGCGCTTTTACACAGCGAAGGCCGGGGGTTCGAATCCCTCATCGCGCACCGGCACGAAAAGGCCCGTCTTCCGGGACGGGCTTTTCGATCGGAAAAACTCGAAGTTACATCTGCGGGGTGGGAGCGGGGGCAGCGGGAGCCGAGCCCTTCTTGGCCGAGAAGCCGAGAGCCGCCACCACGATGCCGACGACCAGGTAGAACCAGTTGGTGACGCCGTCCGCGGCCATGAAATTCCACGACAGGAAGCCGAGGAGCGCGAGCACTACGTAGATGATGCCCGCGGTCTTCAGCGTCATCACAGCGGCCGGTTTGGTGGCCACGACGAGAAGGACGACGCCGACGATCAGGTGGATTATGCTGCTCAGCGTGTCGGCGGCGATGAACCCGACCGCCGGCTGTGCGAAGAAGCCCCAGACACCGGCGATGACGAGAATGGCGCCGAATATCCAGGAAGTTGTCTTTGCCATACGATTATTTTTAGCTGTTAATTGTTAATAATGACCTCAAGGGCATTATACCACGCCGACAATGGCCTGGCATCGGACAATTCACAGGTTATACAGGAATAATCCCCATAAATATGGCCTATCGCTTGCGGAATTCAGTCCTCCCGGCAGGAATCGAACCTGCATAATCGGCTTAGAAGTCCGATGTTCTATCCATTGAACTACGGGAGGGACGGATCCTTCGGGGCACTGTATCCCTTGACGAGAGCGGCCCGCTCGGCGGCCCGGTCGTCGAATCTGTCGAGCACCTGTTGAAGCGCATTTGTGTCTATCGCCGTTCTGGCCGTCCTGGTGGAGAGCGGCCTGGTCGAAGAAAGCCTGGCTTCGGTGTCAAGATACACGTATAAGCCTTCGACCACAAGGCTAAGAGCTATGAGCAAGGTCGCTGTCAATATGAACAGCCAGTCGAGAAAGGGGTCTCTGCTTATCTTATGCGCTAGGCTCTCCCGTGGAGCCGCAGGGCCATGGGCTTTCTTGTCTTTGGTGTTGTCGTTCGGTGCGGCGGTTTTCATGGATTAATGACGGCCGGCGGCGTGTCAGTCCCCGTGGCCAGCATGGAAGCAGAGACGTCGAGAGACATCTGCCAGCGGCGGGAGGCTGGGGGGCGCTCGCCCTGGATGATGGAAGTGTTCAAAGAGACATGGTCGACCGAGCTCTCGTAAGGTAAAGCTTCGAACATGGCGAGAGTCCGCATGACGTCCGTCCACGAGCCCCCGGCCTCCACATGGGCGGTGATCTTCCCCACAGTGCCCGGTTCGGCGGTCTCGAGAGAGTCGGCCGAGATCGAGGCGATCGAGACCGTCGCGCCGGACGAAGAGCTGATCGACTCGACAGTCTTGATGAAGATGATGGCCTTTTGGGCCGGCACGAAGAACTCCGCCAGCTTGGTCCGGGACGAAGCGGTCATCTGATACAGGTCGAGTAGGTCCTTGGTCTGCACCAAATCCGCCTCTTCGGCGTCGACGGCGGCGCGCGACGTCATGGTCTCGTCGGCGAGCATCCTTGTTTCGACATACAGATAGACATAAAGGCCGGCCGACATGAGGAAGACGGCGATGGGCACGAGGAACAGAGAAGTGTGGAGGCGCGAAGGGTGTTTCATGGCAATGATTCGACGAATTGCAGGGAAAAGGGCACGTTATTGATCTTCAACTCGTCGCTTATCGGCTCGTTGATCGTTGTACCTTTGGCGAGCAACGGCTCAAGGCGGCTCTTGAACATGATGAGGCCGTCTCTCGTCGGTGCCATCCCTGAGAGAGTGACCACGATCCCCGCTTGCGAGCGGCTAAGGCCGATCGAGTCGATGACCACGTCGGAACGGAGACTGGAGACAGCCTGGATGACGTCCGAGAGCCTCGGGGCTCCGGTTCCCGCAGTCAGAAGGGCGAGAAGGGCCTTGTCGGCGGAGAGCTCTTTTTCGGCGGGAGCGAGGCCGCTCTCGGTATTCTCTTTCATCATCGAGGCCACGACGCTCGAGACCGTGTTGAGGGCCGACTGCGCCTTGATGTATGCCGGGAAAAGAGCCACGGCACCGACCGCAACGGACACTGAGAGAGCGCACAAGCATACGATCGCCACCCGCGCGCGATATTCGCGATGGAGCAGGATGCGTTCTTGGAAAGGTATGAGTGTATGCATCATGGACGTGTCTAGGCGGGGGAAGAAGCGTCAAGAGCCAGGCCGGCGGCTACCGCGTATTCCAGGGAATCCGCCCGCGATATCGGCGGCAAGCGCCGGTCGACGTCTAGGGAATTGCGCCACACGTCGGCGAGGCGGACCGTAAGGGGGGTTTCGCCGCTCCCCCGGCGGCAGGCGTCTTCCAGGGCAGCGGCGTTCCGGCCGACCAGAAGGGCCTCCTTCACGGCCTTGCCGGTGCCGTGAGAAGACCAGTACGAGAGCACCCGGTCTATCTCTTTTTCGAGCAGGACGGGGGCATCGGCCGGGGAGCCGTCGGACGGTTCCGCATCTCGAGCCACGGTGGAGGCGAAGCTCGTGATCCGGCCGGACAAGATGTATATGCCGGTCTTACGGCTCATGGCATGGACAACGAGCCTGGTGTCGTCGGATCCGGCGGGGACAACCGCCCGGGCAATCGACCGGGGGGCCGTCTCGAAGGCGACCGGCACAAGCCCGGCGCTCCGGAGGAGCGACGTGTAATGTTCGACGTACGCCAAGGGCACGGCGGTGACGCTCACCCGGAGGCTGCCGGTCCCGGCATAAGACACGGGATCGAAACAGAAGACGGCATCCGACGCGGAGAGGGGCACGTTCTCTTCCAGCCTGAATTCGATGTTCTGTTCCATGACCTTCCGCTCCGCGGCCGGCACGTCCGTCTGAAAGAGATAAGCTTTCTCCTCGGGGATCGACGCTTTGACGTACGACAGGCCGTGAGCGCGGCCGAACTCGCCGAGGCGGGAGACGAATTCCTTCTCATCCTTCACGTCGCCGCCTTCGATGAGACCTTGGGGCAAGTCGACGGCGCCGTGGATCGAGAGCCGCCGACCGCGGCCGAAGCCGGAGTACGACAAGACCCGGATAGCGTCGTCCGACACGTCGAGCCCCGCGTGCGGCATGAGCATGAAGGCCGGCGGCGGGAAGAGCTTGAAGAGCGCGAATGAAGCGAGCATGGGTAAATTGTAGCATAGGCGGCGGCGATGTCTCCCGCTGCCCGAGGCCGTCTCACCGGCCCCCTTTCGCGATCTGCCGCAGCGCCGGCATGACCGACAAGATGATGATGATCGCCACCGCCGGCAGGACATAACGATCTGGATCCGGGATGACCGAACCGAAACCGTAGCCCAGGCCAACAAGGAGGAGCGTCCAGGCGAGGCCGCCGACGACGTTCCAGGCGAAGAATCTTCCGTATCTCATCTCTCCTACGCCAGCCACGATGGGCGCGAAGGTCCGCACGACCGGCACGAATCTGGCCAGGACGATCGTCTTCACGCCGTACTTCTCGTAAAAATGCTGCGCCCGGACAATATGTCTCTTATTGAAGAAGATCGAGTCGTCTTTGGCGAACAGAGCCGGCCCGACTTTCTTACCGAAGGCGTAGCCCGTGCTGTCGCCCGCGACCGCGGCCAGGAATACGCCGAAGGCGAGCCAAGCAACAGGCAGGTAATGCTGAGAGGCCAGGAGCCCGGCAGTGAATAAGAGCGAGTCGCCGGGGAAGAAGAAGCCGAAGAAGCAGCCGGTCTCCATGAAGACTGCGGCGACGACGCCCAAAAGGCCAAAGGCGGAGATGATGTATTTGGGATCGATGAATGACAGGGCGTTCATGGCTCCGGTTCAGACGGCGAGCGTGCCCGGCAGGATGGAAGCGTCCGGTTCAAGGAGCGAAAAATGCCCGGCGCCGTCGGAAACTGCGAACAGCATGCCGTTCGATTCGAAGCCGCGGATCGTCCGCGGCTCCAAGTTCGTCACGAACATGCAGACCTTCCCCACCAGGACGGCCGGATCGGGGAAATACGCCGCGATGCCGGAGATGATCTGCCGCGGCGCTGGCACTGTGGACTTCGCGCCCGCGGCATCGACGACCTCTTTGACTTCCGCAAGATCGACCATGAGCCTGAGCAGCTTATCGGTGTCCGGCATCTTCTCGGCCGAGAGGATCTTACCGGCGCGGATCTCCACTTTTTTGAAGTCGGCGTGAGTGATCATGGCTTTTCGCCGCCGTGTCGCCGGTCCAGGAAGCTCTGTAGGATAAGGGCCGCCGCCGAAGCGTCCGTCTTGTCGTGCCTGCCCTGGGTGCGCTCGGCCTGGGCCGTGGTCATGAATTCCGGTTCCAGATGGACCGAAAGGCCTGCGCTCTCCAGGCGGCTCTTGAAGGCCATGATGTCCGGCAGGACAGGGTTCGGGCTCATGTCGTATTTCCTGGATTCGCCGAGCACGACTTCCTTGGTCTCGCCCTCCGCCGCGATCTTCCTTATCTCCGCGGCAAGCTCCGGCGAGTTGACGAGGACCGCGACCGGCAGGGCGAATCTGCCGGATTCGTCGGAGACCGCCACGCCCACGCGCCTTGAGCCGTAATCTATGCCGATAGACCGCATGGAGATAAGATAGCACGAAATCTTTGCCGAGCCACGTTTTTTGGCCTATGATAGCCGGGAACGGACGGGTGGCTGAGCGGTCTAAGGCAACGGTCTTGAAAACCGTCGTCCCCGCAAGGGGACCGTGAGTTCGAATCTCACCCCGTCCGCACTGTTCACACGGCCGCCCCGATGGAAGTGCTATAATTCCGGCATGGCCACCGAAGCCTTGATCTCCTGGAGCGCTCCGGCGCATCTCTACACGAAGAAGAGGCCCGACTGGTATTGGGCCGTCGGCATCGTCACTCTGGCTCTGGCCGCCGTGTCTTTCATGTTCGGCGAGGTCCTGACGGGCATCTTCATCGTCGTGGCCGCCGTGGCCCTGGTCCTCCACGCCTCCAAGCCGCCGCAGAACGTCTACTATGAGGTCAATGATAGGGGCATCGTCTTCGACGAGAAGCTCTATCCCTTCCTCTCGCTCGATTCTTTTTGGATCCCTCACGACGAATTCCCGCCGAAGGTCCTGCTCAAATCGCGCAAGCTCTTCATGCCGCTCATCGTCGCCTACATAAGCGACGTCGACCCAGAGGAAGTCCGGGAGGTCCTGCTGAAATACATCGCCGAGACCGAGCATAACGAGCCCTTCCTGAAGCGCTTCCTCGAGTGGCTCGGGTTCTGACGGCCGCCCGGCGTCTTTCCCTGCATCGCAAAAGCGCCCGACTCTTCTCGGCGCTTTTTGTATGGTGCCCCCGCGAGGAATCGAACCTCGATTACAAGATCCGCAATCTTGTGTCCTATCCGTTGAACGACGAGGGCGGACGAGGATAGATTAGCACGCCTAGGAGATCTTTTTTAGGGCTGCGGCGGCGCGGGATTTGAGGCGGGCGGCGGCGTTCGGCTTGAGATAGCCGGTCTTGGCTGATTTGTCGAGAGTCCGGAAGAGGCCGGGCATGAGCTTCTCGGCGCCTTTCCTGTCATTTCCGGCAATCGCCTTGCGGAAGCGCTTCAGCTCGCTCTCGACAGCGCTCTTGCGGCGGAGGTTGAAGACGCGCTTGTGCCTTGCGGCGCGCATGGCTTTCTTGGCTGAAGAGGTGATCGGCATGATCCGTGGCTCGGGCGAATGGAGAGAAACTATCATATCATGCCCTGAAAGTAAAGAAATGCTATGATTGGCGCATGATCTCGACGCTTCGCGGCAAAGTAGAAGAACTGAGCGGCAACTATGCCGTCGTCGGCGTCGGCGGCGTGGGATACAAGGTCTTCATGACAGGCGACGCGCTCCGTGGATTGAAACCGGGGGCCGAAGCCGGGCTCTGGACGCATCTTGCCGTCCGCGAAGACGCCATGGACCTCTACGGCTTCCCGAGCAAGAAAGAAAGGGATTTCTTCGAACTCCTCATAACAGTCTCCGGCATCGGCCCGAGATCGGCCATGAATATATTATCGCTCGTGTCGAGCGACGCTCTCATCGGAGCCATCCGCACCGGAGCGACCGCGCATCTGGTCAAGGTCTCCGGCGTCGGCAAGAAGACCGCGGAAAAGATCGTGCTCGAATTGAAAGACAGGCTCGGCGGAGCGGCCATGGAAGGAGGCGGCTCGGCTATTTCCGCAGAGATGTCTAGCGACCTCGACGCCATCGAGGCTCTGAAGGCCCTCGGTTACGACGCTGACGAGTCGCGCGATGCCTTGAAGAAGATAGAAAAGAGCATCTCCGATACCGGCGCCAAGGTCAAGGCGGCCTTGAAGAAGCTCGGATGACCGACAACAATCGCGACACGCTCGATAAGTCTCTCGGCACTATCCGTCGGCTCATCCCGAGGAGGCTTTTCGGCATCTTCCAGCGCCCCTATCATTGGGCGCTAGCTTACCTCGCCGCCCTCCGGTATCGCTTCCCTTCCAGGAAGATCAAGGTCATCGCCGTGACCGGCACGAAAGGCAAGAGCTCGACCGTAGAGATCCTGAATGCCATATTGGAAGAGGCCGGTTTCAAGACAGCGCTTTCGGACACCATCAGATTCAAGGTCGGCGACAAATCATGGAGGAATCTCTACAAGATGAGCATGCCGGGCCGGTTCGCCATGCAAAAACTCATCCGCAAGGCGGTCGACGAAGGCTGCCAATACATCACAATCGAGATGACCTCGCAGGGGGCCCTCTTCCACCGGCATCGATGGATCGAGATCGACACCCTCATCTTCACCAACCTGTCGCCCGAGCACATCAAGGCCCACGGCTCTTACGAGGATTACGTCCAATCGAAGCTCTCGATCGCCCGCGACATGCGGCGGTCGCGCAAGAAGACGACCATCATCGGGAATGCCGACGACAAGGAAAGCGATCGGTTCCTGGCTTGCCAAGCCGACCGCAAGATAACTTACAGCGTCCGCGACTTCGAGCCGTACAGGATAAGGCCGGACGGCCTGGATTTCACCATGAAGGGCCGGACCGTCCGGTCGCACCTCTCAGGGCTCTTCAATCTATACAACATCACGGCGGCCGTGGCCGGCGCGAGCAACGAAGGCGTCTCCACGGAAAATATCCTGTCGGCTGTCGAGGCCTTCCACGGCGTGCCGGGGCGCGTGGAGAGAGTAAGAGCCGGCCAGGACTTCGAAGTGATCGTCGACTACGCCCATACCTCCGATTCGCTTGAAAAGCTATACAAGGTCTTCAGGCCTGACCCAAGCGCAGCCGGCCGGGGCAGCAAGCGCCTTATCGCCGTCCTCGGCGGTACCGGCGGCGGCCGGGATTCCTGGAAGCGCCGGGAGATGGGGAGGTTGGCCGATATCTATTGCGACGAAGTCATCCTGACCGACGAGGATCCTTACGACGAAGACCCGGCCGAGATCATAAAAGACGTGGCAATCGGCATCGTTTCGAAGAAGCCGCTCGTCATCATGGACCGGCGCGAGGCTATAAGAGAGGCCGTCGAAAGGGCGAGGGCCAACGACGTGGTCCTCATCACCGGCAAGGGCACCGATCCTTATATCATGGGGCCGCGCGGCTCGAAGACACCGTGGAGCGACGCCAGGGTCGCCCGAGAGGAGATAAAGAAACGCTTAGAGTCTGAAAGCAAGAGAACAGCCCTCTGAAGAACTCCACTTATCAAAGATTCAAGGCCAAAAAAGGACCCAAAGACGAACTCCCGCTGGGAGTGTTCTTCAGAGGGCTGTTCTCTTGCTTTCCGCTCACATAGCTCTAACCGAGTATAAGTGATTCAGCTCGTCGATCGTTCCCTGCCCCGCCACCCCTCTCTGGTCTGATGAAATGTCGTATTTCTCCTGGAAGGTCGCAATGGCCGCAGTGGTGCAAGCGCCGACCCTGCCCGTTCTGGGACAGTCATTCATGGACTTGCCCGCCGGCGGATAATCGCCGTCTTTGATGAGGGCCGTCTGCAGAGCGAAGACGTCGCTCTGAAGATCATTCTTGCCAGTGATCGGCTTGTTCCAGGTATGCGGCAGGACCAGGGTATCGTAAACCAGTCCGCCGAGATTGGTGGTGGTCGACGATCCGAAGAAATCCTGCAGGCCGAGATACGTTTCATACGCCAGCTCTTTCAGGAAGACCGGGCGCACCGCCGGATTGAGGATCTGCGGCTCATACAGGTAGGCGTATTCGATGAGCATGCTGGCGGCGTCGACCGAGTCGAACGAACCGACGGCTATCAGGTCCTGATCTTCCACCACGCCGGATTGTTCAGTGGGCAGATCGGATACGGGATTGTACTCGCTGAGACGGCCGGCAATGGCGTTGGCCACGGCCTTGGTGGTCGAGCTATTGTAGTACTGGCCCTCCGGCACGTATATGGCGAACCCAGAGTACTTGCCTGGCGAAGATTGGTCGGGGCGGGGAAAATCGTTGAAATGGACGTGGATGACGACGCTTACGCCGCTGTCGCCGACCCACTTGTCGATGCCGTACAGACGCAGGGCCACGGTATCCGGCGCGTCGTTGTGGAAGGCGACCGGCGCGACTTGCTTCATCTCTCCAAGACGGACCATGTCGGCGAATTCCTGCTTATGGGCCTGTTCCCAAGCGACGATGGCGTCCCAATCGTTCTTGAAATAGGAAGCGAAGATGGGCGTCCAGGAACTCTTGTCCCGAGTGGTGAAGACCTCGTACCGGCCGTTCTGAAGGAGGAAACCCATGAGATCCTGGGCAAGCTCCACGTTCAAGTCGCGTTCCTTGAGGTCCCCGAACTTGGCGCCGCCGTAGTTCGGCTCGTGGCCGGGCACGATGAGGATGCGCACCTTAGGGCCTTCCGGCGCTCCCGCCGCGTCGTAGCTCGACTTCAGGCCGGCTATCGTGACCGGATTGTGGTAAAGGATGACGGCGGCCAGCTCGTTGCCGGACCTTTCGACGGCCGAGGTGATCGCCATGGCCTGACTCGGATAATTCGACATGAACCAGGGGCCGCCGAGAAGCACCAGGAGGACGAATGACGTCAGAAGATAGCGCATGTGCGGTTATTGTAGCATTCGTGTATCATGACCGCATGCCGGAACTACCGGAAGTCCAAACCACAGCAAGCGGGTTGAATAGGCGCGTTCGCGGCCTGAAGATTGTCGGCGTATGGACCGATTACGGCAGCCGTTTTCACAAAGGCAAAGATTCCATAAAGGACCCGCCTTACTTCAGATATTTCAGGCGGAAGGTCTCTGGCGCTAGGATCGTCGGCGTAGACCGCAAGGCCAAGAATGTCTTGATCCGTATCGAGAAGGGCCGGGAGAGATCGGTGATCTTGGTCCACATGAAGATGACCGGGCACCTTATGTACGGCCGCTACATCCTCAAGAAGAACGGCAAGGAGGGCTCGTGGATGCCGGCCCCGGGCGAACCGTCTTCTCTTTCTGACCCGTTCAACCGGTTCATCCATTTCGTCATGGTCCTTTCGGATAAAAAGCACGTCGTCCTGTCGGATATGAGGAAATTCGCGAAAGTCACTCTCATCCGAGAGAAAGACCTCGACAGGACCATTCACTTAGAATCAATCGGCCCCGATCCTCTGGAAAAAAGCTTCGATTTCAAGACATTCAAGGAAAGACTGGCGCGCAAGCCAACCGGCAGGATCAAACAGGCCCTGATGGACCAGGGCGTGATAGCCGGCATCGGCAACATCTACAGCGACGAGGCTCTGTGGCGGGCCGGCTTGAATCCGGAGGAACGAGTGAGGAACATCCCTGATTCTCTTCTTAAAAAGCTGCACTCGGCCATCAGAACGGTCCTCGAGAGGGGCATCGATTTCGGCGGCGACTCTATGTCCGATTACCGGAACATCGACGGCAAACCCGGCAAGTTCCAGGAGCACCACCACGCTTACCAAAAGACTGGCGAAAAATGCAGCAAACCGGGATGCAAGGGCACTATTGTCAGGAAGGTCGTCGGCGGCCGCAGCGCCCATTTCTGCGACAAGCACCAGAGATTACTCGTCAAATAGGCGGTAGAGGAATATCCCAGCCGCTACCGACACGTTCAACGACTCTTTCCTCCCTCTCATCGGGATCTCGGCGATGACATCGGACAGTTCCAATAATGGCTCGGAGACGCCGTCGACTTCGTTGCCGAGGATGATCAAAGATCTCTTCCGGGGCCTGACTTCTTTGTAATCGACGGAGCCTTCCGCCTGCTCGAGCGCGATGACTCCGAATCCCCTGCTCTTAAGGGCCTCGACAACCGGCTCTGCCCGTCCGACGCGCTCCCATTCTATCGACTCTTCCGCGCCCAGGGCTACTTTAGCGAAATCCTTCCTCTTGCGGCCGAATCGGTCGACTGGCGCGGGCGTCGTGCCGGCGCAATAGATCTTGGAGATCCCCAGCGTTTCGGCCGTGCGGAAGATGGAGCCGGTGTTATAGACGCTTCTTACATTGTCGAGCAGAAGGATAATCATCTATAATTGGTACATTATCACATAACCTATCGTCACTAACATGCATCCGCTATCATTGTTCCCGTCCCTGCTCTCGTTTGGCCAGGTCTCCCCGCTCATAATCCGCGTCGTCCTCGGCGTCACGCTCGCCTACTTCGGTTACGAGAAGATCAAAGGGAGGGGCCAGAGCTCCGGGAGCAACAGCAAGATGTATGGCGGCGTGGAGATCTTCATCGCTATCTTCTTGGTCATCGGCTTGTGGACCCAGCTCGCGGCGCTTCTGAACGCCGTCATCCTCGTCATCAAGCTAGGGATCAAGGCGAGAGAGAAAAAACTGCTCTCAGACGGCATCAACTATTATATCCTGCTCCTCGCTATGGCCGTGTCGCTCCTCTTCACCGGCCCCGGCTTGTTCGCCTTCGACCTGCCGCTCTAAAACCGGTGCGCCCAGCTGGATTCGAACCAGCGACCCTCTGCTTAAAAGGCAGGTGCTCTACCGGGCTGAGCTATGGGCGCATGCGCGCTTCACAGGTTATCACACCGCTGTTTTTCCGCAATTTAAGCCGGGCGCGCCGGTCGGACGAACCCTCTTCACAACAGGAGATCGAGCGCCCAGCATCCTGGCCCCGTCATGAAGAGCGACAGGCCGATCACGAGGCACAAGAAAAGGAAGCTCGCGCTGCTTTCGAATGACGCGGGGCTCTTCTTCCTCAGAATGAGGGCGACAGACATGATGATGGCGGAAATAAGCGCGGCGGTCCTGGTGAAGAGCCCGGCGATGAGCGTCAGACCGACGACCATCTCCGTCAATCCTATGGTCCAGACATAAGCGCCGCCCGGCTTCATGCCGGCGGCCTCGAACATGGCGCTCTTCGGGCTTCTTAGCCTGGCGACCTTCGTCCTGCCGAAGTCGAAGAAGACGGCCCCGAGGACGAGGCGGAGGATGACCGGCCCGAATAATTGCAAGCCTGGCATCGGTTTGTCGCTATCGGATCGCTAAAAGCATCCTCTCCAAGCCGAGCTCGAGATCGCGGGCGCCGCGATGGCCCTCGTGATACAAGAGAAGGATGTCCCGGGCGAGCGCCGGTGACGGCATTGATTTGGCTTTCCAGAACAGGACGCCGAGGATGTTCTCCGCGGCGACCCCCGCTTCCACGGCCCGCCGATACATGATCCAGGCCTTGAGCGGCTCGCGCCGGCCCACGGCATTGGCCAGGGCGAAGACATTGAATTCATCTTTCTTGAACGGCGCGCTCTTGGCTTTCGGCTCGCATTCGACGACCCTCTCGGCGCCTTTCTGAAATGCTCTCTTCAGCTCGGCGCCCAGCTTCCCTTCCAGCACGATGAAGATGTTCGGCGATTCTTCCATCGCCCTGATGAAATCGGCGATCTTCTCCTTCGCTTCCTGGTTCTCCGTGACCCTGTCAAGGAATACGATGTATTTGCTCGAGAATAATCCCTGCCCGCCGAGATGGCCCTCGACGATCGCGGGGCTCCAGGAATCGGCGTCGACCTTCTCGAATGCCGCGTCGGGCCTTTTGGCACGCAACGAATCTATGAGCGTGTGCGCTTTCTTCGCCGCCGCCCGCGTATCAGGACCATGGAAGACGTAGAGCATGGGATAAGTATACTACTTCAGCTCTCCCCAATTCTTGCCGATGTGGGCCTCGGCTTTCAATACGACGCCCTTGGTATCTTCCGGGTCGATGACGGATTCCATGATCTTCTTTATCTCCGCCGAGACTGCCGTGGCCTTGTCTTCTTTGATCTCGTATATCAATTCATCGTGGACCTGAAGCAGCGGGAAGGCGTCTTTATCCAGGCCTTCGTGCCTTAAGTATTCATCGACGCGGACCATAGCCAGTTTAATGACGTCGGCTTCCGTGCCTTGGATCGGCGCGTTGATGGCCATGCGCTCGGCCTGGGCCCTGACGTACGGCACCCTGGAGTCGATGCCTTCGAAATACCGTCGCCGGCCGAAGAATGTCTCGGTGTAGCCCTTCTTGGCCGCTTCTCTCTTCACGATGTCGAGATATTCAGCCAGGGTCGAGAATTCGGCGAAATAATTACTGTAGAACCTCTGCGCTTCCTCCCTGGTCGTGCCGAGATTCTGCCGCAGGGCGAGCACGCCCATGCCGTATATGATGCCGAAGTCGATGACCTTGGCCCGGCGGCGCATTTCGGCGTCTACCTTATCCTTCGGCACCTTGAAAACGTAGCTGGCCACGGCTCTGTGGACGTCTTCGCCTCTTTTGAATATGTCTATGAGCTTCTGGTCGCCGGACATGAAGGCCGCGATGCGCAGTTCCATCTGGGAATAATCCAGGCCCGCAAGGACGAACCCCCTCTCGGCCACGAAGGCGTCGCGGATGGCCTTGCCGAGCTCCGAATGGATGGGGATATTCTGCAGATTAGGATTTTCGGAGGCCATCCGGCCGGTGGTCGTGCCGGTTTGGATGAAGCGCGTATGTAAACGGTCGTCGCCGTCGAGAAGCGGCGGAATGGCGTCGATGTAGGTCGAGAGCAGTTTCTCCAATTCGCGGTATTCGAAGATGAGCGGGATGACGGGGTGCAAGCCGCGCAATTTCTCCAGCTCCGATTCGCGCGTCGAGCGAGCGCCGCCGGCCGTCTTCTTCATGCCTTTCGCGGCCAAGCCGAGCCTGTCGAAAAGGACATCCCCGAGCTGTTTCGGCGAATTGATGTTGAATTCCGCGCCGGCCTCCTTCCAGATTAGGCTCTTTACCCCGTCCGCCTTGGCGTGATACTCCTTCGAGAGCCTCTTCAGGACCTCGCGGTCGATCTTTATGCCGCGCCTCTCCATCTTACGGATGATGGGCAGGAGCGGCAGCTCGATCTCCTCATAGACCTTGCGGGCCTTTCTCCTGTCGAGCTCGGCGAAGACGGCCTTCTCCGCCTCTTCGAGATCCTCCGTGTTGGCGAAATTCAGGATGTCTTCTCTCTTCGGGTCGGTCACGTTCGAATTCACCAGCCATAGGGCCAGGGCGGTCTTTTCAATGTCGTCTGAACCGACAGATTGTTCGTCGAACATCGATTGATTAGGAGCAGCAAGGGAGTCGTTCCGAGGAACATTCCCAGCGGGAGCAGTCTTTGCGCCCGTTCCTTTAGGTGCGGACCCCTTCTTGTCACGGAGTTCCTCGGAACGACTCCCTTGCTGCGACCTGTCCTCGACCAACTGCTTCAATCTCTGCGGCAGAGTCCTGAATTCAAGCTCGTTCCATAAGGCATTCACCTTGGAGATATCTAACCCGTCCTTGAGGGTCTTTTCGGGCAGCCTGAACTCGATGGGGACGTCTCGGCGGATGGTAGCGAGCATCTTGCTGAATTCCGCTTCCTCTTTGTTTTCTTTGAGCAACTTCACGAGCCGGGGGCTCACGCCGGCCTTGGCGAACTTGTCCTCGTGGCCGGCTTCCAATTCGCGGTATATGTTCTCGATCTGGCCGAACGCGGTGATAAGAGCGGTGGCGGTCTTGTCGCCGACGCCCTTGACGCCTGGGATGTTGTCCGATGGATCGCCGGAAAGGCCTTTGTAGTCTGGGATCAGGGCCGGTCCGAAGCCATACCGCGCCTTCACGGCCTTCTCGTCGTACATGACGGTGTCGCTTATGCCCTTCTTCAGGGTGTAGACCTTGACCTGGCCGTCTTTGACCAGCTGGAGAGTGTCCATGTCGCCGGAAGCGATGATAGTCTCGATGTCGGCACGCTTCTTCAGCTGCTCCGCGATCGTCCCGAGGATATCGTCCGCCTCGAATCCTTGCTTGTCGTATATCGGGATGCCGAAGGCCGAGAAGACGTCGCGTGACCGCTTGATCTGCTCGATAAGATCCTCCTCTGCCTTTTTCCTTTGGGCCTTGTACTCCTTGAAAGCTTCGTGCCGGTGGGTCGGGCCTTTAACGTCGTAGCAGGCGACGATGTAATCCGGTTCGAGATCGCCGATCGTCTTCAAGAGCATCGAAGACAGGCCGTATAGAGCGCCGGTCGGCTCGCCCTTCGCCGTCGAGAAATCCGGCAGGGCGTGGTAGGCCCGGTGCAGGATGGCGTGGGCATCCAATAAAACGAGGCGCTTCATGCCCTTATTGTACCCTATCGAAGGACCAAAACACTCTCGACGGATCACTTTATCGTGATGGAATAAGCGCCGTCCTTTGCCTCGAATCTCATGCGGGCCGACCTGCCGAATTCCTTAAGGCCGACGTTCTCTGGCCATTCGATCATCACTAGGTTATTCTTGTCTGCTACCACATCTTCAAATCTTATCGCTTCCAGCTCTCGCCTTTTTTCCAGGCGGTAAGCGTCTATGTGGACCAATCTGGGCCAGCGTTCGTTTTTCGTCTCATAGATTTTCATGATGACGAAGGTCGGGCTCGTCACTCCTTCCGAGACGCCAAGCTCTTTCGCCACCAGTTTTACGAATGCCGTCTTGCCCGCGCCGAGATGCCCGGATAAGCCGACGATCAAGGCTTCATCAAGATCGATGTATCTATTCGTGATGTCCGAAAGCCAGCCGGCGGCGATCTTTCCGGTCTCTTCGACCGAGCGCGACTCGAAAGATTTCATGGCTGAATGATACCGCGTATAAAAAAGATGGCCACCTTCGGGGGAAGGTGGCCAATGGGATGATCGGGCCGGAACGGCTACAGATTGTGTGGCTTGATGCCGAGGTTTCGTTCCGTCTGGCCTATCTGTTCCTTCTCGGCCTGAGCGGACGGGACAAAAACGTAGGTGCCGTCAGGCATGAAGAACCAGTGGCCGTTGCCGCCCGTGCCCTGCGCCCGGGGCGCCGGCGAGAAACTGCCGGGGCCGGGGGACGGGTAGGCGGTACCACGCATGGCGGGCGGCCCCACGACGACTCGCTGGGAGATCGGCTGAGCCACCGGCAGATCCCCGGCGCACACGAACACAAACGGAGATACTGACGTCGATTTATAATCGACGATATCGCTATAGTGCCCGTCGGGGAATTGTTCCACTGACGAATGCGATGTCGTGTGGTTACAACCTGCGAACAGCAGCACCAAGGGCGCTGCGAACAAGCTTGCGAACGAACGAATCATTGTTTTCATTGGGAAAGAGCCTCCTACAACTCACAGCTTATTCTGTCAGAGTTGCGACGCAATTCTACCACACAATATATGAAAAAGTCAATACCCCCGGGGCGGCGGAGGCCGGCCTCGTTCCTGCTATAATTAGCGGGAATATGGCCATCAAATTCGACGAGGACAAGCAGAAACAAAGATATAACGACCTTATGCGCAAGGAGGAGGAAGACCTGGTCCAGCTCCTTTCCGGCAAGTACGGTCTGGAATACGTCAACCTGCTCGGAACCGGCATCAACACCGACGCTCTGCGCCTCATAGACGAGCAGACGGCCAGGGCCGCGAAGGTGGCCGCTTATGCCTTGATCGACAAGAAAGTCAAAGTTGCCGCCCGGAATCCGGAAGATCCGAAGGCCCGCGAAGTGATAAACGGCATCGCCGCCAAAGGATACCAGCCGGAGCTCGCCATCGCTTCCACCCAGAGCCTGGAGAAGGCTTGGAGATCTTACAAAGACTTGTCGTTCGCCTATGAGAGCCGGGCTGGCTCGCTCGAGATATCCAGCGCCGAGATCGCCGCCATCATCGATCAAGCGAAGAGCCTGCCGACCATCGTCTCCATCCTGGAGAACACCATCTCCGCCAAGAAAGTCTACCGGGTCTCCCGCATCCTGGAGACCGCCATCGCTGGGGCTCTAGCCATAGACGCCTCCGACGTACATTTCGAGCCAGAGGAAGCATACGTACGGCTCAGGTATCGTCTGGACGGGGTTCTCCAAGATGTTATCCGCTTCGACAACGATACGTACAACCTGCTCCTGTCGCGCATCAAACTGATCTCCGGCATGAAGCTGAACGTCAAGAAAGACTCCCAGGACGGGCGCTTCTCGATCCGCCTGGCTATAGGCGACGTCGAGGTCCGCGCTTCTGTCCTTCCCGGTGCTTACAACGAGTCGGTGGTCATGCGGCTCCTCAATCCGAAGGCGATCAGCGTGCCCCTGGAGGAGCTCGGCATCCATCCGAAGCTCCTCGGCATCCTTACGGCTGAGATGAACCGGCCGAACGGCATGATCTTGACCACCGGGCCGACCGGCTCGGGCAAGACCACGACTTTGTACGCCTTCCTGAAGAAAGTCCACACTCCGGAAGTCAAGATCATCACCATCGAAGACCCGATCGAATACCATCTGCCCGGCATCGTCCAGACCCAAGTCAACGAGAAGGGCTATAACTTCCTGGAAGGCCTCCGGGCCGCCGTGCGCCAGGACCCGGACATCATAATGATCGGTGAGATCCGCGACGGCGAGACGGCCGGGATCGCCATCAATTCAGCCTTGACCGGCCATCTCGTCTTCTCAACCCTGCATACTAACGATGCCGCCGGGACGTTCCCGCGCCTCATAGACCTGGGCGCCAATCCGACCACCATCCCGTCGGCTCTCAGGGTCTCGATGGCCCAGCGGCTCGTACGCCGCCTCTGCCCGTATTGCAGGAAGGAGGGGGCGGTCGACGGCCAAGCGAAGTCGGACATAGAAGCGACGATCGCCAGCATCGAGGACAAGGCTCTCGTCCCGGCCGGCCGTTCGAAGATGTGGTCGGCTGCCGGCTGCGACAAGTGCAACAAGACCGGCTACAAGGGCCGGGTAGGCATATATGAGGCAATTCTCATGGACGAGCGGATAGAAAAGGCCGTGCAGGCGAGCCAAAGCGACCGGGAGATATGGCTCGCCGCCAGAGGACAAGGTCTCTTGACCATGAAGCAGGACGGCGTCCTGAAGGTCCTTTCAGGCATGACCTCGCTCGAGGAATTGGAGCGGGTCATCTCCATCACCGATTGATCTGCAACAAAACCCGCTATCCCCAGCCTTGTCAATTGCTTTTTAAATACGGTTGAGAGTAGGATAGCGGAAGAAATACTTTTTATATGAGATTCAAGCGCGAGAATCTCTAAGCAATATCTTTCGGCGTGATGCCGGAAGCGAGGCAGAGTCCCGAGGATAATTTCAGTACGCCACCCCGAAGGGTGACAACCAACATGTCCTTAGCACCATGCCCAAACCTTGGAAGGCCATTGCTTAGAGGTTTCCGAGCTCGAACCGGCGTAATTTCAATCAGGATCCTCAATATCCTAGCATAAAGATATATATATGTCAAGAACATCAAAGACCGCTGGGAAGGACGATAAGGAAGAGGTCTTCCTGGATCAGACTCTGCGGCCGACGCGCTGGGATGATTACATCGGCCAGAAGTCGGTCAAAGACAATCTCCACATACTGCTTTCCGCCGCCAAAGAGCGTTCCCACCCGCCTGAACACATCCTTTTTTACGGGCCTCCCGGCCTTGGCAAGACCACCCTCGCCTATCTGGTCGCCAAGGAGACCGGCGCGGAGATAAAGGTGACTTCGGGGCCGGCCATACTCAAGGTGGGGGATCTGGCTTCCATAATCACGAACCTTTCCGCCGGCGACATCCTCTTCATAGACGAGGCCCATCGCCTCAATAAGGCCATTGAGGAAGTCTTATACCCCGCAATGGAATCCGGAACGCTCGACATTATCATAGGCAAGGGGCCGTCGGCAAGGACGATCCAGTTGGACTTGCCGCCTTTCACTTTGATCGCCGCCACCACCAGGATCGCCATGATCTCGTCTCCCCTGCGATCCCGTTTTTCCGGCGGGGTCTTCAAGCTGGAGTTCTATTCCGACGCGGAGATAGCAGAGATCGTCCGCCGTTCGGCGAAGAAGCTCGGCGTCGACATCGACGAGGGGGCCGTGGGTGAGATCGCCAGGCGCTCCCGTTTCACGCCTCGGACCGCGAACTATCACCTGAAGCGTTGCCGCGACTACGCTCAGATAGGCAAGACCCCTCTCACCAAGGAGGTCGTCGAGAGGGCCTTGGCTATGCTCGGAGTCGACGAGATCGGCCTGACCTCCGCCGATCGCGGCATCTTGAGGACGATCATCGAGAAGTTCAACGGCGGCCCGGTCGGCTTGAATACCATCGCCGCCGCCTTGTCCGAGGAGCAATCCACCGTCGAGGAAGTGTACGAGCCGTATCTCATACAGCTCGGCATGCTCGAGCGCACCCCGAGGGGCCGGATCGCCACGGAAAAGGCCGCAAAACATCTCGGGACCAGGCCTCGCGGCAGATTGATCTGACACATCATGTCCGGACACAACAAATTCTCGAAGATAAAGCACCTAAAGGCGAAGAATGACGCCGAGAAGAGCGCCCATTTCGGCAAGCTCGTTCGGCTCATCTCCGTCGAGGCGAAAAAGTCCGGGGGCAACCAGGCTTCGCCGGGCCTCTCGGCCGCCATTGACAAGGCCCGGAAGGAGAATATGCCGAACGACACCATCGACCGGGCCATCAAGAAGGCCATTGCCGACAACTCGGCCGCCATGGAATCGCACATCTATGAGGCCTACGGCCCGGGCGGGGTGGCGATATTGATCGAGGCGTTGACCGACAACCGGAACAAGGCCGCCCAGGACATAAAATTCATCCTCTCAAAGCACGGGCTCGCCCTGGCCGCGCCGGGCAGCGCCTCCTGGGCCTTCCAAAGGCACGGCCTCGCCTGGACGCCGACCTCCGTCATGCCGCTCGATGACGCCGACATCGATAAGCTCTCGGCGATCGTCGCTGACCTCGAGGGGAGCGAGGAGGTGCAAGAAGTCTTCACCAATGCGGAGTAAGCCCATGAGGATCGTCGGCGTCGATCCCGGCTACGACCGCCTCGGCCTCGCGATCATAGAGAGGCCGGCCAAAGGAAAGGATGTGTTGCTGTATTCCGGCTGCTTCAGGACCTCGCCGGAAGAAGACATCTCCTCGAGATTCAGGTCGATCGGCGGCGAGATCGGGCGCATCCTGGAGGGATTCAAGCCGGATGCCATGGCGCTCGAGACCTTGTTCGTCACCAACAACAGGAAGACAGCCATGCGCGTGGCCGAAGCGAGGGGCATCATCATATACGAGGCGGCCAAAAGGGGCATTCCGACGAGCGAGTACGGGCCCACGGAGATAAAGACGGCAGTTGCGGGAGATGGCCGGGCCGACAAGGCTAGGATGACGAAGATGGTGCGCCTCTTGATCGACATGCCGGATAAAAAGACCGTTGACGATGAATATGACGCTGTGGCAGTCGCCGTCGCCCATTTGGCTGTTCGCGGCTCCGGATTATCCACAGCCGCGGGTCATTGCAAAAGCAGGCCCATTTGATACAAAATAGGCATCATCTCCATGGCTAGAGACAACAAAAGAGAGCTCGAGGTCGAGGATGAAGACCTCTCCGTCCACGGCGAGAAGGCGAAGGAGGACGGCCTCGGCCCGGAAGAATGGAACGAGGGCGACGACGGCAGCGACGAGCCCGTGCTGGACGACGAGGAACTGAACCCCTTCGGAGACAAATGGGAAGAATGACGCGCCAAGCCCGCGCGCGCCGATGGTCCCATCATCGGATCTTGGCTGTCCTTGCCGTGGCGGCCTCGGCCCTTCTCGTCTGCGCCGGCCTTCTCGTCTTATGGGTAGCTTCCCTTCCTCTCCCGGACGTGAAGTCTTTCGAGAACCGCAAGATCATAGAGTCGACGAAGATATACGATCGCACCGGCACCGTCCTTCTGTATGACACCGGCACGAACGCCAAAAGGACCGTCGTCTCCTTGGGGGACGTGTCCCCGTACATACCGGAAGCGACGGTCGCCATCGAGGATTCGAGCTTCTACAGCAATATCGGCATCGAGCCGACATCGATCGTGCGCGCCTTCATAGCGGACGTGGTCTCCGGCGGCTTCGACCAGGGAGCTTCGACAATCACCCAGCAGGTCGTCAAGAACAGCCTTCTGACCCAGGACAAGACGATCGTCCGCAAGGTGAAGGAGTTGGTCCTGGCGGTCAAATTGGCGCGGGTCATGAGCAAGGAGCAGATCATGGAGACATATCTGAACGAGATCTCTTACGGCGGCACCGTCTACGGCGTCGAGGAGGCCAGCCAGGAATTCTTCGGGCATTCGGCCAAAGACGATTCTCTGGCCGAGTCCGCCTATCTGGCGGCCATACCCCAGGCTCCCACTTATTATTCCCCTTACGGCACGCACCGAGACGACCTCGACAAGAGGCAAAAAACGGTCCTCGGGCGCATGAAGGAGCTCGGCATGATCACCGACGCCGAGTACAAGTCGGCCTCGGCGGAGAAGGTCGAGTTCCTGTCGAAGAACAGCGCCGGCATCAGGGCGCCTCACTTCGTGATGTTCGTCATAGACTACCTGGTGGGAAAGTACGGCGAGGACGAGGTCGATAACGGCGGCCTGAAGGTCATCACCACCTTGGATTACGACATGCAGCAGAAGGCGGAGAACGTCATAACCAAGTTCGCTCCGACCCTGGCGGAGAATTTCAACGCCAGCAATACGGCCATGATCGCTATTGATCCGAAGACTGGCGACATCCTCACAATGGTCGGTTCGAAGGATTATTTCGACGCCTCTATAGACGGCAACTACAACGTGACTCTGGCCAAGCGCCAGCCGGGTTCGACTTTCAAGCCGTTCATCTACGCCACTGACTTCGAGAAGGGATATACTCCGGAGACGGTCCTGTGGGACATCAAGACTGAATTCTCCACCTTTTGCAACCCCGACGGCACCCCGAAGAATCCCTCGGACGATCCGAAGAAGGTCTGTTATTCGCCCGGGGAATATGACAACAATTTCGAGGGCCCGCTCACCATCCGACAGGCCCTGGCCCAGTCGAGGAACCTGCCGGCCGTCGAGGCCCTGTACTTGGCCGGCATACCGAACGCTCTTGACACCGCCGAAAAGATGGGGGTCACCGTCACCGATCCGAGCCAATGCGGCCTGAGCCTGGTCCTCGGCGGATGCGACATCAGCCTGATAGACATGGCGAGCGCCTACGGGGTCTTCGCCAACGATGGTGTCAGGAATCAGTACCGCTCTGTCCTGGAAGTCGACGACGCCTCAGGGAATACGCTCGAGAGGGCCGTCGTCAACCCGATCCAAGTCATTCCGGCCGATATCGCCAGGCAAGTGACGGACATCCTGTCCGATGAGAGCGTGCGTATGAACAGCCTGAAGCCGATCGGGGACTCCATCGGCCGGCCAGTGGCCATCAAGACCGGGACAACGAACGATTACCACGACGTCTGGACTTTGGGCTATACGCCGAGCCTGGTCGTGGGCGCCTGGGCCGGCAACGACGACAATACGGCGATGAAACCGAACGTGGCCGGCCTGATCATCTCGCCATTATGGGGCGCTTTCATGGCGCAGGTGGCCAAAGATTTCCCGCCCGAAGCCTTCGGGCCGCCCCCGCCCCCGCTTTCCGACGGCAAGCCGGTCCTGCGCGGCGTCTGGCAGGGCGGCGTATCTTATTGGAAGGACACGATCTCCGGGAAGGTCGCTACCCAGTACACGCCGCCGGAGACCAGGCAAGAGGTGGTATTTCATGACGTCCACTCGATCCTCAATTGGGTGAACAAGGACGACCCGCAAGGGCCGGCCCCTTCCGCGCCTTCACAGGACTCACAGTTCCAGTATTGGGAATATGCGGTGGCCCAGTGGTTCAAAACGTGGCAGGCCGCCCATCCTGATTTCCAGAATGCCGTCAGTCCGCTCGTTCCGACGGCCACCGACGACGTCCACGTGCCTGGTAATTTCCCCAAGGTGAGCATCGTCTCCCCCGTCCAGGGCGACGTCGTCTCGAAAGACGGCCTTCTTAACGTCCAGCTTCTCGAGAATGGCAAATATCCTCCGCTGAAGACGGAGGTGTATCTGAACGGCAAATATGCGATGACGGCCAGCGATAACCCGCTGTCTTTCTCCTTCGTTCCCTCGGACGTCGGGAATATATCGGCAAACAACATAATCTCAGTCACGCTGTACGATGACGTCTACGACAGGGCCCAGGCGACGACGACCTTCGCGGTCCCGGACTTCAGCCCCGTTCAGAATTAGATCAGGCCGCCAAACGGATGTCGACGACCGATCGGTCACCGAGTTTTGCGCCTATCTCCGCCAGAATGGCGGTCTTTTTTACGAAAACGACGGACTTGGCGGTCTGGTCCAATCCCCTGATGACCGCCGTCCGGCCAGAGAAGCTTATCGCCTCTAACTGGACGGGGATGTGCGCGTGCTCCTCTACCGCCCCCTGCACGACCGTGCAGAGGCGCGCCGTCCGAGCTTGTCTCGTCCTTATGTTCTCGAAGAACTCGGAGATGCTCTTCATGGCGCGGCGCCGCTCACCTGTTCATGGGCATGACTAGGTACATGAAGGTCTGGTCCCCGGAAACCGGCCTCACGACCATGGGCTTGTTGCGGCCGTTCCACTGGAGAGAGACGCTGTCCGCTTCGATAGATTGGAGGCTGTCGGAGACATATTTACAGTTGAAGTTGACCTCGATCGGCTCTCCGGAGAGAGCGGCGTCTATCTCGGAGCGGTTCTCGCCGACATCGGCGTTCTTGGTCTCGATGCTGAAGGTCTTCTTCTTTGGGTCGGCGGTGAGGCGGATCTGGTTGAAGGCATCAGAGAACACAGTGGAGACCTTCAGGGCGTTCATGAGATCCTGCTTCAGGACGATCGCCTCGGTGGTATAGCCTTTTGGTACGATTTGCCGGTAATCCGGGAAGACTCCGTCGATGACACGAGAGGTCACTCGGACGTCGCCCGACTCGAAGGACACCAGGTTCTTGTTCGACCGCATGGTGACGGTCGGTCCCATTGCCTCCAAGATCCTGGTTATCTCACTGCTATTCTTGAAGGGGATGAGGATGTCATCGAACCCGGCCGTCTTCTGCAGACGGACCTTCTTCTCGGCCAGACGGAAGGAGTCTGTGGCGACGAACACCACGAATCCGGCGTCATGGTGCACATATATGCTCGAGAGCTCCGGCTTCACGTTGGAGGCCGAGGCGCTGTACCACACGGATCTGAATCCTTTGACCAAGGCCTCGGACGGGAAAGATATCGTCTTCCCTTCAGCGACCGTCGGAATCTCCGGGAAGTCTTCGGGTGGGAGCGTCTTCAAGACACCTCTCGATTTGGACAGGGTTATATCGAGGTTTTTCGAGATGGGCTCGAGGCGGGCCAGCTGCTCTTTGTCTCCTATCTGAGCCAGGAACGAAGAAATTGTGCGGGCCGGAACGGCGAATACTCCCTCCCAATCGGATTTCACCGGGATCTCCACGCTGACGCCGAGATCGAGATTAGTGGCCTTGAAAACGGCGCGTTCCTTCTTTATGTCGACAAAAACGCAAGACAATACAGGTAATGTGGTGCGGCGACCTGCGACTTTCTCGGTCAGAGATATCGCGCGTTTGAGTTTTTCCACCTGGACTTCGCACTTCATGGATGTTTTATATATCTTATAAAAAGATCTTATTATTGTTATTAGGGGTGGGGAGAGGTTGGTATCCCAAAAAGCTCATACTCTGGCTGCTCGTTTCGGATGGTCTAGCCCGGTGTCCTGTTGATTGTGAATTGATAAGTCGCCATACCCGATCGTGACTGTCTCTTTTAGTCCCTTCTTGTCCCTGGCCTGTGACACAGCCCGATAACAATCATTCAACACCATTTCCACAAATCAGATCATCGACCGCAGCTGACTTATCTCCTGCGACAGGAGCGGATCGACCTTTATTTCCTCCTTCATCTTGTTATAGGAATGAATGACGGTGGTGTGGTCCCTGCCTCCCAACTTCTCGCCGATCGACGGAAAGGAGACGCTGAAGTCCTCCCGCAGGAGGTACATGACGACCTGCCTCGGCCTCACCACCTCTTTCCGTCTGGTCTTGTTGTATATGGTTTCTTCCCCGATATTGTAGAATTCTGAGACGGTCTTGACTAAGTCCTTCACGGACAGGAGCTTCCTTGGTTTGGTGTTGTTCTTCAGGATGCTCCTTATCTCGTTCAGATTCAGCTCCCGGTTCTTGAATTGGCTCTGGCAAGCGATGATATTGACCACCCCTTCTATCTCACGGATGTTGTCTTTGATGGTCGAGGCCACATACTCGACTGCCTCATTCGACAAGGTGACGTTATAGGCGCCGCACTTGGCCTTGACGATGCACATCCTCGACTCGTGATCCGGCTCGGGGATGTCGAGGACCATACCGGCGTTGAATCGGCCGCGCAAGCGGTCCTCCATACCGGGGAGAGTGTTCGGATGCTTGTCCGACGAGAAGACCAGCTGCCGGCCGCTGTCCTTGAACAGATTGAACAGATGGAAGAACTCCTCCTGGAATTTCTCCTTGCCGGAGAAGAATTGCACGTCGTCCATGATCAGGACCTCGTATTTACGGTACTTATCCTTGAATTGCTGGGCCTTCCCCTCCTGGAGGGCCGCCAGGAGCTCGCTGCCGAACCGTTCGGAGGTGAGATAGAAGACTTTTTTGTTGGGGTACAGCGCCTTGATCTGGTTGCCGACCGCCTGGATCAGATGGGTTTTGCCTCTCCCGGTCTCCCCGTAGATGAACAGCGGATTGTATGTCTGCCCGGGATTCTTGATGACTGTTTGGGAGGCGGCGTATGGCAGCTCGTTAAAAGGCCCGACCACGAAAGTATCGAAGGTGTATCTGGGATTGAGGTTGTCTTCTTTATTGATATAGAAGTCCTGGAGCGGCATCGGCATGGTCGGCGCCGGAGACGAGGACTTCCTCGGCCCGGCCGGCCGGGCCTCGTCCTTGACGATGACGTATTCCAGGGCTCGCACCCGGTCGTTCATCTGCCGGAGGATGCGAAGGATGGAGTTGTGGAATTTCTTCTGGAGCCATTCCTGGGTGAACGAGTTTGGCACGCCGAGATATATGGTCCCGCCCTCCTCCCTCAGTATGACCGTCTCCTTGAACCACGTGGAAAAATTGGCCTGGGACACGGCCGATTCTATCTCGATGAGAGCCGTCTGCCACATCTTTGAGAAGTCGTTCATGGGGGTACGTCGGGGGTAAGTATATACTTGTTTACAAATCTGCAAACTTGTGGATGTCTGAAAAACATGTTGATAATTTGTGGATAGTCTGCTATGCTCTTCCCACATGTCGTTCACCTACAAACCGAGAAAACGCAAGCGCGCCAGGTCTCACGGGTTCAGAACGAGAATGAGAACCCCCGGCGGCAAAAGGACCCTGGCCCGTCGCCGAGCCAAGGGGCGCCGCCGCATAGCGGTATAATGAACAGGATGTTCCGCCGATCTAATAGGCTTTCCAAGGGACAATTCGATGAAACGATGGAAAAAGGGAGGATTTTTCATTCCCCCCTTTTCTTATTGAGATCGTTTGACGCCGGCGACGGAAAGAGTTTCCGCGCATCCGTCGTGGCGCCGAAGAGGATCGCCAAGACGGCCGTGACCAGGAACGCCATGAGACGCCGGATGTATGCCGCGGCCAGGCCCCTGCTCCGGATGGTCGGTAAAACGGGCCTCCGCGCCATTGTGTTCGCCACGAGGAAGGCCACGACCGCCACAATGACGGAGATGACATGCGACCTCCGAGATCTTTTTGTGAAGGCCGGGGTTTTGCGCTAACATTACACGACATGTATAACGAGTTCATCTTCCGGCCGCTCTACAACTGCTTGATCGTCATCATGGACCTCTTGCCGTGGATTGACGTGGGCATAGCAGTGATAATCTTCACGGCGATCGTCAAAGTCATCCTCTTCCCTCTCTCGAAGTCGGCCCTGCTCACCCAGGTGCGCATGAAGAGCATCGAGCCGGAGGCGAACAGGCTGAGGAACCAGTATGCGAGCGACCGCCAGGTCCAGGCCTTGAAGATCATGGAGCTCTACAAGGAGAAGGGCGTCAAGCCCTTTTCCGGCTTCCTGCTCCTTATCATCCAACTGCCCATCCTGCTCGCGCTCATCTCGGTCTTCTATAAGATCATCCCGACGGTCCAAACCAACCTCCTATACCCTCTAGTTTTCGCGCCCATTCTGAAGACCAATTTTCTCGGGTTCATAGATTTGACCAAGCCGAGCCTCATCCTGGCGGTCGCCACGGGCATCATCCAATTCCTCCAGCTCCAGTTCTCGCTGGCCTCCAAACAAGCCAAGCAGGCGCCCAAAGCCCCGCCAGGACAGAGCTCGCCGGCCAGACTGGCTGATTCAATGAACACGCAGATGAAATATCTCGTGCCAGTCCTGGCTTTCGTTTCGATATACTGGATCATTCCCGCCCGCTTTCCCGAAGCATCATCCGTTATGGCCGTCTACTGGATGACCAGCTCTCTCATGACGCTCTTCCAGGAATTGTACATACGAAAGAGGCACCTCAAGATGTAGAACGGACCCTGGTTGTCCCGGGGAGACGAGCCCTGTGCCCCGCTATTGCGATCGCACGAGGTCCAGCGACCAGAAAGACAAGTCATCCTTGTTCATGAAGAAGAGGTAGCCGTCCTTGGCGTCCAGGCCGAGGTTGAAGGCATCGACGACACGGTCAGATTGGCCCGTGATCGAGGAGACCAGGCGGACCCCTCCCGTCAAGGCGTCAAGCTGCCATATCTTGTCGATGGTCGAAAGCGTGCCGGCGTACCAGTCTTCCGGATAAGCTCCGGTGACAGCCTGCGACGGCACCGCGCAGTACACCGTGTCTTTGTAGAAATTACCCCACGCGCACTTGTCAGCCAAGGTATGGATTGCGGCGTTTGCGGAAGTGCCGGAGGCCAGAGAGTATATGCTCGTCGAGATTCCGTTGTTGCCGTCCGCCGACGAGACAAGAGCATATTTACCATCGTGGCTCACCGAAGCGCTGAGTCCCGGGAGCGGCCCGACGGCTCTTTTCCATACACCAGTCTTCGGATTGACCAGGTAGAGGAAACCGTCATAGACGGACGATCCTTTGGTGGTTATGGCGATTGCGTTATCCGTCGGCCAGTCGACATTGACCTCAGTGAGCGGGGACGTGAAGATCGCGGCCGTCTTCTGACCATCGAAGGTCGAGACATACCCAACGCCGTTACCATTCTGGTTTATGAGCATGAATAGCTTGCTCTTGTCTGGCGAGACGGCGTAGCCGATGAGGCCGGTCGGCAGATTTTTGCCCCGCAGTTCGAATGGCGTGACGGAGGCGTTCCCAGATGCGCTTCCAGTGCTCGTCATGGCCCCGGTCGAAGTCGAATGGGCGACGATCTGGGCATATACGTTCGTTGGCGCCCGATCGCCGTCCGGGAGGAGCGAGCCTATGAAGGCCGTTAAGTTCTTGTTCCACATACTCTCGTATATCCTTGGCACGACGGTGTTGGAGATGGTCGTGATGAGCGGCGAATCATACGTCGCTTCATACACATTTCCTCTCCCCCGATCGACCCAGCGCACCACGGTAGTCGAGGCAGTGGTCGAAGCGCCGTAGCCGCCGATCGGCGTGTCGGAAAGCAAGCGCAAGATCGGAAGCTTGAACGGAGCCCCCGGTACCCAACCATTGTAATTCTGGTTACCGGTACTCGTGCCGGTCGCATTTGTATTCGAGCCGCCCCCGAACGGTGTCGTCCTGCCGAAGGGCTGGAAGCCGGACTGGCCCGTCCCGCCGGTTCCGGTCGTAGTCGGAGCCGGGGCTTGCATGAAGAAGAACCAGTACGTCCCTCCGGCTGCGACGAGGACGAAGACGATCACGGCTATCAATATGATGAGGTTTGTTTTTTTCATTTTCTGCCGCCGTTGAGCTGCGCCTCATACGCCTGCACTTGGCTGACGAATTGGGCTCTCAAGGACGGGTCCTGAATGGTCGTCTTGTCCGCTATGGATTGTATGCCCTTGACGGTCCCGGAGGTAGTCAAGCTGTTAGGTAACAGCCAACTGACGATGGTGTTCGTCCCTAAGGCCTTCGATGCGCCGAGGGACGCTATACTCTGGATGTTCTCAAGTGTGTTGATTGTCGAGGCCGCGCCGGGGTTATAGGCCAGGATAGTTTTTTGGATATCGATGATGGCGTTCGCGTAGGCGGCGTAGTCGCTTATCATTTGAGCCGATTGTCCCGCCCCGGTCGACAGACCGCTGTAGGTATTAGCCCAATCATTGATCATTTTATGACAGGCGTCCGCTTGGGCGGATGGGTCCGACTGGGCGCCGCCGGTCGAGAAGCACGCGCTCAGATTGCCGGCCATGAGATGTTGCGCAGTCTCAGTCCACAGCGTTCCTTTGAGCCCGCCTTCCTGATCGTTGAGCTTTGCCAGGGCCACGCAATCATTATAGATAGGGTCGTCTTTGTTGGAGATCGCGTCACTGCACATCTGGTTGGCGACGTCCGGGCCTCCAGGACAAGAGTTTCCTGGAGCCGAACATATCTTGTTTTCCAGAGCTGTCTTCTGAGATTCCAGGTCGGTTATCTTGCTTTGCGTCGCCGCGGCGTCGCCCATGAACTGCTTGTCTTGAGATAAGTATTGATTGGCGTCGCTTGCTATCGTGGAAAGAAGGCTCTCGGACGTGGTCAGGCCCCCATAATTGATGTTGAGCGGCGCCACCAAAGTGCTCGGGATGGCCACCAGGCGCGGATCAATGGTCCGCAGGATGAGGTATGAGGCGAGCACCAAAAGAAGGCCATAGACGGCGTTCCTGGCCTTATCCAACCCGGCGCTCTTCCCTTGCCACGAGTCGGTGGTCATATACTGGAAGCCGCCGAAGACGATCATGAATACAGCCGCGGCCGCCGCCACGGCGATGGCCAGGTTGAACATGTATTGGATATAGCCCTGAAAATCGACGCTGCTCATCGAACTTCCCCTGGTGTAAGTTACTCCGCCACTCGTGCAAGAGGTGCTGCTCCCTGTGGGGATGCACGGCAACGGCTCGAGGGGGGTATACGTCGGCGCCGCCGGGTTGTTTACTGGGTTGTTTTGTGAAGGCGCCGTGGGCAATAAGGTTGGCAAGGTTAATGGTGCTGCCGAAAACGGCGTCACAGAAGAAGGTGTTGCGGGTAAAGATAACGTTGCTGGTGGTAATGTTGTTAGTGAGGATGGCGCTGTCTGTGGAGAAGGAGTTGTCGGTAAAGTTAATGGTTCTGCTGAAAATGACGTCACACCAGACGATGCCGTTTGTGCTGAGGCCGCCAGCGGGGTCATTAACGCTAGCGCCAAAAGAGCCGCGGCCATAAGGCCCCCCTTGACGATTGATTTGAGATGAGAATTGTCCACGGAATTTGATTAAAAAGTCACCGGCGACTGCGAGGTAGTGCTCGCCGCGGCGTTGAACACCGCCTGGAATATGGCACTGGCCTGTTGGAGGATGTCGATCTTATTGTCGACGTCCAGCTCGATGTTCGACGACCCAGCCGAATTGTCCGGCGCGCGCAGGGTGACGGAATCGCCCGACGCCAACTCCGGATGCTCCTTGCCGTTGATGAACCAAGCGAGCGACAAATCGCCGAGGCCAGACGCCGGCAGGCCGAAGCCGTAAGGTACTGCGAGGACGCCAGCCTCGCGCTGGGTTCCCAGATATATACTGTTCCCTATGGCGTTGTTGAAAAGAGGCCCGTACAATGGATCGTTCCTGTAGAAAATTAGGGATGGAGGTCCGAAAGATACCGTGGTTAGTCCCATCCCTTGCGTACTGCCGTCGCGGGTCGTCACTGTGGCCGTCAGAGTATAGGCCCGCGGGATGATGCCGCCCTGTATAACGACCGATTGCCTGCCGTATCCAGACTGGTCTTGCAATACCGAATCACCCTGTTGCCACTTGTACACCAAGGTCTTGGGGTCGTACTCGACCCCCGAAGAATTGGCGAGATGGGGCACGGCGGTGACCTTAACGGCATTCTGGTATACCACAGGCAGCTTTCCTTTGAAAAAGGGAGGCGCATAACCGTCAGGCTCGATTATGAGGTCCACTGCGCCGGAGCCTATGACTACGGAACTATTAAAGGAGGTCCCGTCCGAGGCGACCGCCGACACGTTCACCTTGAGCCGCTTGCCCAAGGCCGGGGCCTGGACCGTGACGCTTGTTACACCGACTCCCTTGGCTATCGTCTTACCGCCAGCCGTCCAAACCAGATTCGCGGCGTTGATATCGACGCTGTAGCTCGCGGCCGTGATGGTCACTGACTGGCCCGGGGCCGGGCTGTCGGACGAGGCTGTGAGCTCCAGGCCACCTATGGTCGTCGGGATGCCCTGGGCGAAGGCCGCCGAAGCCGCCACGGCTGAGATAGCCATGACCAACAAAACGGTTTTGAAGAGAAGAACGGACCGATTCATTGGCTGTATTTTATCAGATAATCAGACTCCTGTGATATCGGGTTATGCACGGTTAACTGTCGCCGTGTGCCTTCCAGACCTGTTTATAATCAGGTTTTGTTGCGTTTGTCGCCTGTTCAGTCGCTTGTTCCTCAGTATAGCCCCTCAACTTGGCCTGAATATATGTTTTATCCTGAATCTCTTTCTCCGTCCGTGATTTGAACTCGGCCGAGCCTATTGTCGAACTCAATGACGGTCTTGGTGACCTTACACCGTCCACATTGAGCGGTTGGAGACCTTGGTTGCGGCTCGGCTTGGAGCCGTCTGCTGATGGCTCACGCCGACCATCTTGATTCAAGGGCCGATCGGCCACGTTCAAAGTTACGGCCTCGCCCTGTTCTTGCTCCTCTTGTTCCACTTTCTCTTGGCGCACGGTCTTGTGGATGTACCACGTGTCCACGACCCAGGCCGGTGCGACCCCGAAAGTCACTTCCTCCAACCCGACGACGCCGAGAAGCGACATGAGGCGGCTGATATTTTTGATCATCGAGACTCCGCGCAGCTGGAAGTAGCCGCCGAGAGCGACGCCAATGAACGGATCGGCGGCCTCGTTCACCCCGGCGCCGACGCCGGTGAAATCGATCAGGAACTGGATGAGATCGATCGCGCCGGTTGCGGCATACAAGGCGATCCATTCCCCTTTTCCTATGCGCGAGGCCATCGTCGTCAGCCCCCGGCCTGCTCGAGGTCCCTCTTGGCCTGCTCGATCTGCATGACCTGGGCCGGATTGGTGGTTATGATTTGGTCTTCGGTGTACGAGGCGCGGATCTGGATGGCCACATGCTTCAGGCCGACGAAGAAGATGCCCTCGCCGACGTCGGATTCGAGGAGCAGGTACTTCTCTTCATCGGTCAGATTGAATGTCTTCTGGATATGGTCGATGATCGTCGGCGATTGCTTCAAGAGTATCTGGATGGACGAGTTCGTGAGGATCGGCAGGCCGTACGGGGACCTCAAGAAGTCATCCACGTCTTGGGTGATGGTGGCCAAGCCCAGATAGTATTTGCGGCCCCGCTTGGCCAGGCTGAACAGGAACGAGGCCGTGTCTTCTGATTTCATCATCCACCAAGCCTCATCTATGACCAGAAGCCTCTTCTTCCTGACCCTTCGGACGGCGTTCCAGATGTAATGGGTGACGATGTACATAGCCACCGGCTTGAGCTCGTCTTCCATGTCGCGGAGCGAGAAGACGATGAATTTGTTGTTGATGTCGATGTTGGACGGGCGGTTGATGAAGCCGGACCACGTGCCTTTGGTGTACTTGGTCAGGCGCTGGACCAGCGAGTCCGCGCCCTCCATCCCCGCGAGGACCATCTCGAAGTCGGACAGGAGCGGCGGCTCCACGCTCTGGAAATTTGATTCGGCGGTGATGTCTTTCAGGGCGTAAGTCTCGGTGATGGCCCGGTCGATGATGGCGTCTTCTTCCTGGGAAAGGCCGCCCAACATGATGCGGAAGAGGCCGACCAGGTTGATGATGTTCGAGCGCAAGACGTCTGCGGCGGATTCGTCCTCGGCCACGGCCGGCAGGTCGAACGGGTTAATATGATGCTCGGAATTGAGGGAGATGTTGAAATACTTGCCGCCGGTGGCCTCCGACATGTACTCATATTCCTTCTCAGGGTCGATGACCAGGACATCGCCGTCGAACATAAGAGTGCGGAGGATCTCGAGCTTTGTGCAGTAGGATTTACCGGCGCCGGCCACGGCAAAGGTCACCGAATTATAGTTCTCCAGGGAGTAACGATCGAAGAGGACCAGCGAGGAGTTGTGGCGGTTGATGCCGTAAAGGATGCCCTTGTTGGAAGTCAGATCGAAGGACACGAACGGGAAGACGCTCGAGAGGGGCGAGGAATTCAATTTTGAATGGACCGCCAGCTGGTCATCGCCGATCGGGATGACGCTCTTGAAGCCCTGCTCCTGCTGGAACAAGGCCGGTTTCAGATAGACCAGCTTGGCTTCGAGGATTGATTTGATCTCCGACTCCAGCTTGTCTAGCTCGTTCTCGGAGTCGGCGAAGATGGTTATGTAGACGCCGACGTCGAAAAGGTGCTCCTGGGCCTGCATCAGCTGGTCGCGAAGGGTCTCCAGGTCCTGATAGGCGGTGTCGAGGGCCGGGTCCCTGACCAAGCCCTTCTCTTCCCTTCTCGATATCTGGCTCTGGACCTCAGCGACCTTCTTCTGGAAGTGGCGAAGGATCTTGGCGGTGTCGACGGGATGGATGAATATGGAGACGTTGAAGACCTTGTCGAGATTTATAATCGGCGCGAACCAGCTCTCGTCCAGGAAGCGCGGATATGAGATGACGAAGAGCGTCCGGCCGACCTTCTCGCCCAGGTTGACGTCCTTGGGGCTCACCTTCAGGGCCGACGGGGCGATGACGTCCTTCAATTCCAAGACCCCAGCCTGATATATCTCTTCGGGGAGGACCGAGACGATGGGCGAAGGCGCCTTTTTGCCGAATAATTTCGAGAATATGCTCATGTTATCTGTATAGGCTTCTCGGTCTCGCCGGGATTGAAGATCTTATAGAATAGCTCCACCACCTCTTCGGTGCCGAGCTCGGCCGCCCTGATGCCGCATCGCACCAGGCCCTGTTCGACCACCGCCACGCGCTGCTCGAGCTGGCCCCGATATTCCTGGAATTGCTGGTCGAGCGAGGCCGCGGCTCCCGCTCCGCCCTTCTTCTTGCCGCCAAAGACGCCTGAAAGAGGGTTCTTCTTGTTCGATAGTATCGGCGGGTCATACGGTATGACCACGAAGAAGCTCTTAGACATGATATTGGTGGATTCCACGAAGGTCTTGATGAACTCGATGTACTCGCGGACCTGGATCTTCATGAGCTCAGTCACCTGCTCTTTGTATCGGTCTTCGAGGAGGGCGATGTAGGGGCGGATGTCGAGCTTCTTCGACTGGACGAAGATCTGGATGGAGAAGTCCAGCGAGTTCAGGAAATTCTGGAACTGGAGCAGGATGGCGCTCTGCTCATCACCCGATTTCAGGGCGAAATTGAGGGAAGTCGCCAGGATGATGGCGCGCATGCCGCCGTCTTTCAGGATGACCACGCCGTCGCGGATCTCCTGGATCGGCACGAAATCCTGGGTTGTGTCTTGGGTCTTGGCCATCACTTTTGATCCTTGCTCGAATATATGCTCTCTTTGATATCCAGGCTCCATGACAAGTCCTTCAGCTTGCTGTCGGAGATCTTCGGCACCATGACCGAGGCGAAGCTCTTGACGTCCTTGGCTGCGGCTTCGGCCGTGGTCGGCGGCTGCCGGGCCTCTTTCTTCCAGATGTACAATTTGCCCCCGAGCCAGTATTTGAAAGCCGACTCCAGGACGCCGATCAGGGGCTTGTTGTTGACCTTATAGAACGCCAAGGCCGATACGCCCCCCATGATGACGAGGATAGGAAGGATGGCTATGGCGATGTTCCCGACGAGGACGTATACGAGGAAAGAAAGCCCGCCGCCCCCGGCCAGATATATGAATTGTTTCAGAGTGAGCGGCCCGAAGATCCTGTCTTCGACCTCGATGAATTGAGGGACTTGGAAGCGCATCTTGGCCTTCTATTATACCGCAGAGGCAGCCAATGCCCAAAAAGCGGCCGTCAGACGGGCTCCCTATAAAGATCGTTCGTCGGCAGGTTGCGCGGCGGCTCCGCCTTCGGCGCTGGTCTCGCTGCCGGTGCCCTTTCCGGGACCCCCTCGACCTTTTCCTCCGGAAGGGACAAAGGATTCTTGAGAAGCCTATCTACCAAAGGCTCCCTTCTGATCTCTTCGCCCTGCAGCGTCTTCAAGGTCTCTTCGCCCTGCGGGACCGCCTTCCTGATGGGCGTCGGACTCTCGATGTCCGAGAGCATGTTTATCTTCTGGGTCTCCGTCATGGCCCGGGCCTTCTCGTCTGAGGCGTTTTTCGCCGGTTCCCGCTCTATCTCGAAACCGCCAGCGCGCTCGATGGGAGATAGGTTATCGGCGGCTCTGTTATCCGATGTCTGTGACTGCAGCTCGGATCTTATAGATTGAATTACGTCTTTGTTTATCTCTTCAGCTATCCGCCCCCCCTTGTCTTGGTCGATCTCCAGCAGCTTAGCGATGTTTTTTATGAACTCAGTCGGCTTGCTTATGCCGAGTATGACCCTGCGCACCTCCGCATCCAGGTCCCCGATCTGATCGATGTGCAGGTCGAATTTGTCCCCGATTTTTTCTATCGCGTCATATATCTTCGGGTCATCGGCCAACCTCTTGATTGTCTCTGGTACTTCTTGTGGGTTCATATTCATGTCCATTCGGCTCTATTCTTGTTCACATATCCTCTGGCGCGATGAGGAGTTCCGTGAGCAGTGAGCCACGTATCTATCGCGCCCCCAATGACGCGCTTTGTCGTGTCATCCAGCCCCTCGTCAGCCATATTCTTGAGTTGGCTCGGTTTCAAGTTGCCGATCACCTCATCGAGTATCAAGGTGCCGCCGCCAAGCTTCAGCAGCTCCTTGCCGTCCATATTATCCAGCATGTTCTTTATTGCTTCAGCCTGGTGTTTACTGAGGGCGTCGTTCAAGGCGTCCTTGCGCATGTTAGCGATCTTTATCTTCTCTTCATCCAGGAGATCGTCTGATTTTTTGACGGCCTCGAAGTCTGACGATTTGACATGTTTGATTATCTCCTTGAGAGCCGCCTCGTCCTTGACATTCTTCCCGATGAATGCCAGCTTCTCTTTCTCATTCATCTGCCCGATGATCGACATTATCATGGGTTTGCCAGTGACAGGGTCGATCTTCATCGGCTTGCCGGCCTTGACCTCGTCTAGAAGGCTGTCCAATCTTTCGCCGTGCTCTATTTCCTTGGCCTTCTTAGTCACCTCTTTCCTGGCGGTGACCCTCTCCTCATAAGAACGGACTCCGCCCATCCTGCTCTTGGCCAGAGGGCCGGTAGTCACATCCCTTATATCCCTTCCAAGCAGGGTATTCCCGGCCCACGTACCGGCGAGGCCCTTGTCCAGTCTGCCGGCCCAGGCGCCCGCGGTGTGCGTCCCGGCAAACCCCCCGACCCTGCCCCATATCGCTCTAGCTCCGATGCTCTTGGCGGCCTTGTCGAGGAGCGGGATCGAGGTGCCGGCGATCGAGGCGGCGGCGACCAGAGGCGCGTTCAGTAGGATGATGACGATGGCGGCGTTGACGCCGAGGACGAGGAAGTCGCTGTACCACTTCCCGTTCCCCAGCGCCCCCGCGCTGTTCAGGGTGCCGAAAAGCGGGCTGGTGGTGAGGACGTTCAGGGCTAGATACATGAGCAGGAGATAAGCCGGCATGAAGATGAGCATGCCCTTGTAGGCACTGACCCATTTCTTGGCGTATTCCGCCGTCATTGGCACCACATGAGAGGCGAACCATATCGGCGAGAAAGCCAGGAGCAATAGGAGTATCACGAACCTGATGACGAAGGCGAGGGCCGCCACGGCGAAGCTCAGGGTAGCGGTCAGCTCTATCACGAGCGCCACTACCCCCATGAGGAATATCTTGAGCGGCGCCGAAACCGTGCCCGCCCCGATGGTATTCCCGCTCACCGTCTTGCTCGCGGCCGACTGGTCCGTGAGGCTCTCGTTATACAGGGCCGGGATCTTCAGCGAGCTCATGAAGACGTCCGACAGCCCGCCGTCAAGACCGGTCGTGAAGCTGCCTTGGAACATGTTCGAGCTCACTGTGCCGGCGTTCAGGCTGTTGGCCGGCGCGATGGCGTTGTAGAGCTGTACGGATATGATGTTCGAGGCGTCGATGCCCAGGCCGGCGAAGAAGAAGCTGAAATTTATGAGCACGCCGGCGACGACGATGTTCTTGATGAGCGAGCCGAACTTGGCGTCGAAGCCCAAGATGAGCCTGATGGCGGCGTACAGAAGGACGAAGATGATGAACATGTCACTGATGTCCCTGATGGCCCGCCAGGTGTTGTATATGGCGGGGGAGCTGTCCACGAAGCTCTTGATGTTCAGAGTGAGGTTTATGGAGAAATTGAGGAGATAGCCGGCCAGGGCCAATAGGACGCTCATGCCCGTGATCAGCCAGTTCATGAACGTGGCGACGACTTCGGCAAAAAGGGCGGCGAAGTTGCCGTAGCCGAGCACGCTGCTGATGATGGACTGTGCCTGCGCCACGTGGCCGAACACCCCGACGATCAAGGTGGAGAGAGAGAAGATACAGATTATGCGCGGCAAGTGCTTTTTCATCGGCTTTATTGCATGGAATCGCATTCAGACTGGTATCTGGCAGCGTCCTGGTTGAACGCCTGGGCTTGGGTCTGGGCATTTTCCAGATCCGTCGCCGCTGCCGCCGCCTGGTCGGAGCTCGCTTGGCCTTGCGAGACTGCGTCGTTGACGATCTGCGTTTGGGATTCGACCAGCTGGCCGATGTCGGTCGTAGCGGAGACGCTCAGGGTGGCCGGGCTCTCTGGGGCGCTGGCGACGCTTGCTCGTTTGGCCGCGAGGTTCGTGAGAAGGGGATCGATGCTGGTCTCTACGGTGTTGTCTATGGCAAGGACCGCGCTATATGCGCTGGGAGCGGCCGCGTAATCTGGCTTGTTGGTGAAACACGACCGAGCGGTCTCGTAGCGGTCCTTGCTATCGGTGATGAGGCCAATCGCCTGGTCATATGTCGACTCGGCCGAAGACGACGAGCCGAACCCAGTCGACGCCACATTCGGCACGCTTTTTTGCGCCGTGGCGTCAGCTTGTAACTGGGAAGTGTATGAATTCAGGCTGCTCAAGCCGTTGCCGCTTAGGCCGGAACCGCCAGCACTCAGAGAGCGCAGGCCTTTGGTCAGCATCTGGCTGACTAGCTGCGAGACCAGGGCGTTGACGACGGAATTTATGTCGTTGGCCAGCTCGAGCTCCCTTACGCCGGTGCCGAGGTGCTCGGCAAGGGAGTTCTCTATGACGGAACCTGGAGTCTCGGTCTCGCACTGTTGGACGGTCTGCAATACCGACCCGTTGTTGTCGCTGGTGTTGCCGGAACTGCCGAGCACGGACGCGCTGCCAAAAATAGCTTGATTGGCGTCCAGAGCCGAGACCTGCACGTTCTTACAGCTCTTCCATGACAAGAACCCGTGACCTTGTAACAGATCTTGGTTGATGAACGACTGTTTCGCTCCGACGGCGCTCAAGATGTCGCTATGGGCCTGGAGATAGATCCCGTAAGGATTATTCTGCGGCTCGGTTGTCATGGATATGAAGGCCGGCCAGCCGCCCTGAGAGAAATCTCCCCTCACGAAGCCTTGGATGCTGTGGCCGCCTATCGTCGCGTTGCTGGCATTGTTGATGACAGTGCTCAGAGTGCATATGTAACGTTGAGACAAGGGCTGGGTCTGCAGGAGGGCCAGCGACAGCCTGATGTCTACGTTCCACGGCGAACAGAGCTTTTGGAGCGGCCCGCTCTCGGCTATCATCGCTCCCGTGATCTGGTCGGCGGTATCCAGGAAGAATCCTTCCGGATTGGTCAGGAAGGCCGGGCTGCCGTTGAAACCGGAATTGATCCAATTGATGGTGGCGACGGTCATTTGTTGAAGAATCTGTTTGGCGACCGTGGAAGCAAGCTTGTCCAGGATGAAGTTTTTCATGTCGGCCATGATTGAATTCGGATCCCAGCCGGTGCCGATAGGAACGGTGGCTGGATTCTCTTTCACTTGGGCGCTGACCTGGTTCTCTCTCGCTCCATAGAATAGAAAGACCACGGCGAGTATCAGCACAAGAATGCCTTTTGTCTTATTGCTGTGTCTTTGAAGTGAAGTGGTCATCTTATCTTATGATCATACTCCGAAAGGGATGCCGGCACCGATGAAGTAATTTTGGATATCCGCGATCGCCAGAGAGACATCCTTCAGCCACACCATCTCCAGACCGACTGCCGCCAGGCCGCGCACTGGGTCGGTGTCTACGTGGCGGAACGATTCGGCATTGTAAAGAGCGATACTCAAGCCATTTATCAGATTGACGTGGTATTGAGCGAGCGGTTGTGGCGTCGGTATCTTAATGAGCAGCGATATCGCATCCTTGTAGCTTGAAATGATCGGATTGATTTGTGCTAACTCGCTCATATCGTTATCGTCGAAGGCCTGTTGGGCCACCACTGCCTCATTTTGTTTGGGCATATAGTCTCTGAAGACCAACACCACAGCGTTGCCATAGGCGCTTGTGACAGTTCTGCTGTTCCCGCCAATCACGATGTCTTTCAACGAGTAGACCTTTGGCCCGGACAACTCACTAACGGCCTGCGAGGCGACCTGTCCCATAGCATCGTTCACAGTCTGTGGATCGGTCGTCAAGCCAGACTGGCGCAACTCGGCATACTTGGTGAAAAAATTTCTCCCCAGGTCATCGACGGCGGTCAGGCCCGCGTCGTTTTTGGATGCGACCATGGTCCCCGTTGCCTTGAAGGCGCTTGTGTTTGCAGCCGCGCCCAAAAACTGTTTTTGCCAATCGACATTAGAGGTCGACAGATTCTGAACCGCGGCAGTTGCAACCCCAGACTGACGCCCCGAGCTGGTCCCGGTGACCGTGAATCCTCCGTAGACGTAGAAAGCTATGCCACCGACAGCAAGGGCACATAGGATAAAAATCACCACAGTCTGTTTGCGCGGGTAAGCGGCCATAGTGCCGGGTAGATTATAGCAAATACGGCCGTATTTTGGGCGCAAGGTTGTTAACAGAACATGATATAATCACGCCAATGATGAAAATCTCACACACAATCATCGCGGCAGTCGTCCTGTGCGTGCTTTTGGATGCCGCGCACGTCCAGAGAGCCATGGCGGCAGAACTGTCTTTCACAAGGACGCTCAGGATCGGCGTATCTGGTGAAGACGTCCGCCAATTGCAGGAAGTTTTGAACAACGATCTCACGACCAGGATAGCGAATGCCGGCCCAGGCTCTCCCGGCCAAGAAACAGGCTACTTTGGACAACTTACAAAAGACGCAGTCACGCGTTTCCAGGATAAATATCAACAAGAAATCTTAATGCCGAACAGCCTCAGCGCCGGAACGGGGATCGTTGGGCCCTCCACCGCGGCCGTACTTTCAGGTTTAGAAACTGCGCCAGGCTCATCGGTTGGGGCCGTCGTATCAACCACGTCCTCGGCTTTCCTCCCAACAGACTCGGTAGCCGTAGGCAATCCTAACTTGGTCAATCTAGACAAATTTTTGGCTACAATAGACAAGGTCTCGGCAAAACAGGGCATGTCCCCGCAAACCGTTGCCATCATCAAGGACCAAGTCATGAAGGAGATCGCCACAACGACTGATTTAAAGCATGAGTTCATAGGACTGGTGGGGAAAAAAGCTATCTCGTCTGACCAGCCCGATTCTTTGTTTGCTGTAATACTGACGAACATAACCGCAGTGCTTGGTAAGATATTCACTCCTGAACAAGCATCGGCATTCACGGGCGTGCCGTTTGGCGGCAGCCTCGTCTATGCTCTTCCTTGCACGTGCAGCGCCACATGGTGGACTACAATATCACCGCTACCTCCGTCATATGTAGCTTCTCTAGCATATGTGCCGTTTTCCCAGGCGTTTCTCTCGTATAACATACCGGCAACCCCGTGGCTTCTTGGCACGTATTCTCCATCAACTCCGCTGTGTTACATGGGAGTCGCACCTTACTGTTACCCCGCCCCGGTTGAGGGAGTGATTACCCCCAAGGTGGGTTCTGCGTCTCTTTAGCGATACCTAGCCAATCTTCAAGCGTCATATCCTCAGCCCGGAGTTTTTCATCCAGGCTTAATTTTTTCCAAGCGCGGCTAATTTTTGGTGTGCTCGCGGTGCCCTCCAGATTACGCCTTACAAGCTTCCTTTTATGAGCGAACCCGGCCTTGATGACCTCAAAAAAACGCCTTATTTCAAGGCCATTTTGCTTGAAATTCTGGTCGGATACGCCAGCGATGGCTAATATGGCCGAATCTACCTTTGGCGGTGGCGTGAAAGCCCCGCGCTGGACTTTTGAAATGATCCGAGGCGTACCGAAGGCCTTCACCGATATAGAAAGGACACCCTCTTTTTTATTCTTAGCGACGATACGTTCGGCCACCTCTTTTTGGACCAACAAGACCATCCTATCGGGCCGCGGCTCGTATTCCAGGAACGATTCGAGGATGGCGCCGGTTATGTAGTAAGGGATATTGGCCACCACAGCGTACGAGGCATCTTTCAATCCGAGGCCGGTGCGATCCGTTTTTAAAATGTCTGTCTGATGCAGGGCCAATGCCCCGTCAGCAATATTTTTTGAGAATCTTTCTTTCAGGAATTCGAAAGAGCGAACATCTTTTTCCACAGCGACGACTCGTGCCCCGGCCTTAAGCAAGGCATCCGTCAAAACTCCGGTACCCGGGCCTATCTCTAAGACGGTTTCACCCGGCACTATTCTGGCAGCTTCGACTATCTTCGCGATCGCGGCCGGCGAATTCAGGAAATGCTGGCCGAGCGACTTTTTCGGTCTGACATCCATCACGGCCATCATACATCAAGCTAGAAATCTATGAAGACGGCCCTCATCCCCGTCGGCCTCTCCGGGGCATGCTCCTCGATCAATACCTTTTCTATGTCGTCGATGAACTCCGAAGGCGTATTGATCCTTTCCGCTCCGTATGTCTTCCGGATCATGGCGTAGCTCAGATGAGCCTTTTTACGCGCCCTAGTCAGGGCCACGTAGAACAGCCGCCTTTCCTCTTCCGTTTCATCCTGACCCGTCTCTTTTCCGTCTATGTGCTTGAACGGGAACAGGTCCTGTTCCAGGCCGGCGATGAAGACATGGTCGAATTCCAAGCCCTTCGAGGCATGGACGGTCATCAGCCTGACCGCGTCCACACTTTCTTCCAATTCGTCCTGGTCCGTGGCGAGCGCGGAGTTCTCCAGGAGTGCCTCAATGCCATCCCCCGGCCTCAGCGAGTCGTACTGAGATGCCACAGAGACCAATTCCTGGATATTGAGCAGCTTCTCCTCGTCATGCTCGTCTTCGAGCAAGGCCTTCTCTATGCCGGTTTCCCGGATGACGAACCTCACGGTCTCGGACGGCTTTTTCTCTACGATTTCCGCGCGGATGTCGTCCAAAAGATGCCAGAAATCGGCGACCCTTTTTCTCGTCGCTTCCGAGAGAGAGCCTTCCGCGCCGGAGACGACCTTCGCCGCCGTGGCTCTTCCGATGCCGCGCGGCGGCACGTTCAGGATGCGGGCGATATCGCCCCTGCTTTCCCTGTTCAGGGCGGCTCGTATGTAAGACAGGACGTCTTTAACCTCTTTGCGTTCGAAGAACCTCACGCCGACGAGCTGATATGGGAGGCCTTTCCTGATGAAGGCCTCCTCGATGACGCGCGATTGGAAATTCGTGCGATATAGGACGGCTATCTCCTTCGGCGGCACGCCCGACCCGATGAGATCCGACGCTGAATCGGCGATGGCCCGGGCCTCGTCATTCTCCGTATAAGACCGAAGCAGAGCGATCTTCTCGCCGACCGGGTTGTCGGTATGCAGGGTCTTCTTCTTGCGCCTCAGGTTTTTCTCAATGACTCCATTGGCTGCCGCCAGGATGGTCTTGGTGGAGCGGTAGTTCTTCTCCAGGGCGATCAGGGCCGCGTCAGGGTAATCCTCTTCGAAGCGCATGACGTTCTCGATCGTCGCCCCGCGCCAGCTGTATATATTCTGATCCGGGTCGCCGACCACGCAGACGTCGCGGCCAGGGCCGGCGAGACGGCGGACGATCTCATATTGCACCCGATTCGTGTCCTGATATTCGTCGACATGTATATATCTCCAAGTCGAGTTATAACGGGCCTTGACCTCAGGACGATCTAAGAGGTCCCTCGCCTTCAAGAGCAAGTCGTCGAAATCCAGCGCCTTCTCCGCCGCCAGGACGGCGTCATATCTCTCCCAGATGTCCGCGGCAGTCTCCTCGACGAAGCCTTCGGCCGTCTCCTTGAATCCGGCTGCGCCGCGCCCGTCGCCTTTGGCCCTGGAGATGATGTCCAATAGTGCCCCCGGCTCGTATCTCTTCGGATCGATACCCGCTTGGAGCATCGCATTCCTCACTGCCCTTCTCGAATCGGCGCGGTCATAGATGGTGAAATGACGGTCGAGACCGATGGTCCGTGCGTTCTCTCTGATGATCCGGGCGCCGAGGGCGTGGAAAGTCCCGACGAACGGCTGTTCGGCGATCGAGACCGGAAGATTCAGCGTCTTGTCGCTCTCGATAAGGGCCTGGACCCTCCCGCGCATCTCCTTCGCCGCCTTGTTGGTGAAAGTTATAGCCAAGATCGAACTCGGAGGGACGCCTTTTTTGATGAGGTTAAGGATCCGATGGGCGATGACGCGCGTCTTGCCGGAACCGGCGCCGGCCACGATAAGAACGGGTCCGGCCGTCGTCTGGACGGCCCGCTTCTGCGCCTCGTTCAGCGTCGTCATAAGAGCTATCTTACCATTAACATCTTATGCACAGCGGCGATTGACACTCAGGCCAACCCTGCTATCCTGAAAAGGCACATCCACCCGATGAATGCGAGAGATTGGCTCTGCGGAGCCATTATTTCATGGGGTTTGGATTTCGGAATGACGGCGCGATATCTGCGGTTGTACGTCGGAGCTGGCACGTCCACTATGCAATCAAATCCGTCAGGCAAAAATCAATATCCTTTTTCTTTTAAGCGCCTCGCCCCGGTTGCGATTCTTGCCGTCATCTGCTTGTCTGCCGCTCTCATTTTCTCGAAGACCGTTCATGCCGGCCTTCTTTCGTCCTTGTTCTCGTCATTCTCCGGAGCTCCGGTCTCGGCGAGCACGGGCTCTTCCCGTATCGGCTCGGATTATCTGACGTCGGCTACCATAGATGTCCTCCATGGGCCGGCGAACCCCTACTCTCTAGCAGACCTGTGGGCATCGTCGACGATGCCCGTTTCCGGCGACGGCCTGGCTCTGTCTGCCGATTTGGCCGTCTACGACAGCGCATCCAACATCGAGCCGCCGAATACCCAGATCAGCACGTATGTGGTGCAAGAGGACGACACTCTCTCGGGGATCGCGGACATGTTCGACATCTCGGTCGACACCATAAGACAGGCTAACCACCTCTCCGGGAACACCATCAGACCCGGGCAGAGCCTGATCATCCTGCCAGTTTCCGGCGTGCTCTACACGGTCCAGTCGAACGATTCACTCCAGAAGATCTCTAAAAAATACAATATCAGCCTAGATGACATCACGGCTTACAACGGCCTTTCGACGGCCTCGTCCACCATCGCTGCCGGAGAGCAGCTCATCATCCCTCATGGCAAGCCGTCGGCGAGCGAGGCTGTGTATTTCTTGTCGCTGTCGCGCCAGAAATCTGGAGTGCCTTCTTTCGAGCCGCTCCTCGACGCCGTCTGGAACTGGCCGTCTTATCCTGGCTATTTCGTCTGTCCGGTGCCGGGCGCGCGTTTGAGCCAGGGCTTGCACGGCCACAATGCCGTCGACCTAGCCATCGCCTACGGCACCCCCATTCAAGCTTCGGCGTCAGGCATCGTCATTGTCAACAAATCCAACGGGCTGTGGAACGGCGGTTACGGCAACTTCATGATGATCTCGCACCCGAACGGGGTCGAGACGCTGTACGCGCACATGTCGAGGACCGCTGTCAGCGTCGGCCAGGAAGTGGCTCAAGGAGAGACGATCGGCTGGATCGGCATGACCGGCATGACCACCGGCCCCCATGTCCATTTCGAGATCCGCGGGGCCTTCAACCCGTTCGTCGATCCGGCGATGTGCCGTTAAGGCGCTCATTCCGGCGATGTGCCGTTAAGGCGCTCATTCCGCGATCTTTTGTCTGTACTGCAGGGCCTCAAGGATGTGAGGCCCTTTCAGCGCTTCTTCATCCGACAAGTCCGCTATGGTGCGGGCGACCTTGATGACGTGATGGAAGGCCCGTCCCGATAACGACAGCTTTTTGGCCGCCTCCGCCATGGTCCGGCGGACGTCCTCTTCCATGACGACGAGCCGCTCGATGTCAGTCGCGTCCATCTCCCCGTTGCATCTTTTGTCGATGCCGTGCCGTCTGAATCGTTCCTCCTGAATGGCTCGCGCCGCCACGACCTTGGCACGGATGGCCGTCGACGGCTCGGCGTCCGCCGTCCTGGCGGCCAGCTTGTCGTAGTCGACCTTGTTCACGTTCACCCAGATGTCCAGGCGATCCATGATCGGCCCCGAGACGCGCCGCCGGTAAGACCGGAGGTCTTTCGCGCTGCAGGTGCAGCCATTGTCCCGGGGCTTGCCGCAGGGGCACGGGTTCATGGAGGCGATGAGGATGCATTGCGCCGGAAAGGCGACGGAGCCGCGAGCCCTGGAGATGGTGATCGTCCTCTCTTCCAAAGGCTGGCGCAGGGCCTCGAGGACGCTCCTGTCGAATTCCGGCAATTCGTCCAGGAAAAGCACTCCCCGGTGAGCCAAGGTTATCTCGCCGGGCTTGGGGAATGAACCGCCGCCGACTACGGCAGGATAAGACGCCGTATGGTGCGGCGACCGGAACGGCGGATCGAGAATGAGGGCGCCGGCTAGAGCCCTCGCCGCCGAATGGATGCCCGTGACCTCGATCGCTTCTTCGCGCGATAATGGCGGCAGGATCGACGGGAAGCTCCGTGCCAGCATAGTCTTGCCGGTGCCGGGCGGTCCGTACAGGAGAACGTTATGGGCGCCGGCAGCGGCTATCATGAGGCCGCGTTTGGCGGTTTCATTGCCGCGAATCGACCTCATGTCGAGATTCTCCGGCGCGCCGCGGTCCCGGCGCCGGAAGATATCGGACGATTTGACAGGTTTCAGTTCCTTGTCGCCGGAGAGGAACGAGACGGCCTCGCAAAGAGACGATACGGCATAGGCGGTTATGCCTCCGGCGAGCGAAGCTTCCTCAGCGTTCTCGCTCGGCACGAAAGCCCTTGTGAAACCGCGCCCTGGAGCCTGACACAGGATCGGCAGCACGCCGGCCACTTTCCTGACCCGCCCCTCGAGCGAAAGCTCGCCGAGGAAGAGGATTTTTTCCGGGTCGAATTCTATGTCGCCGGCCGCTAGGAGATACGAAAGAGCGATGGACAGATCGAAAGCCGGACCTTCCTTGCGCACATCGGCCGGCGCCAAAGAGACGATGACCTTCTGGTTCTTCTGTCTCGGCGAGACATAGCCGGAATTCTTGATGGCCGCCGAGACCCGGTCGCCGGCCTCCGTGACGGCCCGGTCGCCGAGACCGACGATGGCGAGAGCATTCAGGCCGTTCGAGATATCCACCTCGACGGCTATGATCTCGGCGGAGAGGCCGACCAGATGGGCGCTGTAGCATTTGGCGATGCTCATCTGCGCATCCTAGCGCCCAGCGATTAAAATTATCTTCAAGAAAAGTTCAATTTTTCATGAAGAAACATTCAAATTTCCGCGAAAAAACCGGGTCTTCCCCGGTTTTCTAATGGCCGTGTTTTATGGACGCTCTGGCGGACGGGTTGGCTTCCAGCCGCTCCATCTCGATCGGCTTCCCGCAGACCTCGCATGTCCCGTACGTGCCCTTTTCGATGCGGCCAAGGGCGGCCGTGACCTCGTTCAGCTGGCTTTCGAGCTTGGTGATGATGCCGCTGTTGTCTTCCAGCTCCTCGAGCTTGTCCGCCACCTCGTTCTCATCGGCCGAATCGATGTCCATGCCGCCGCTCGTGGCGTCCCATCCGTCTGGATTCTGGCGGTCGCGCTTGCCGACGCCGGCGAGCTCCTCTTCGAGCTGCGCTTTCTCGGCGAAGAGGATCGCCCTGAACCGTTCAGTGTCTTTCTTATTCATGGCGCCGTATATGCTAGCGCACGAAGGCCCGATTTTCAAGCCGGCTGATCGCTTCGGCCAGGGCCGCGTTGCTGCCGGAGAAGACCAGGGTCGAGTTGTCCACGAATGAATACAGGAACAAGGTCGAGCCGTCCGCGGCGACGAAGGCGCGCACATCCTTGTTCTTGACGATCTCGTCCTTGAATTGCCCGTTCGGCGTGCTGGTGCCGATATACGGCGCGAGGTCGTTCGTCATGGTGCCTTCCCAGCCGAGCATCCCGGCGAAGGCATTCTGGAAGAGGTTGGTCGTCACCACCACGAAAGCGCTGTTCGCGCCGCTCCCTCCGGCATAGACGCCGAGCATCCACATCGGTTCCAGGGTGCGGAGGATGATGTCGGGTACTGGCATGTTCACGGCTCCGGCCATTTCCGATGCTGAGACCGGGGCCGGGACGCCGCCTTCGGTCCGGGTCACCGATATCTCTTTGACGGTGCCGGCCTTCTGCGGCTTCGATGCCTCAGCCTTGATGCGCGACAAGATGGCCGAGGCCGTGAGATTGTCGATGTTGACGATCGTCTGCGAATCGGAAGGCACAAGAGACACCGACTCCTTCGGTTCGGTCATGACTGGTGCCGGCATCGAGAGGGGGCTTTGGCTGTAGAGATAGTAGCCGACGACCGCTCCCCCGCCAAGGAGAGCGAGACTCGCCAGAATGAGGACAAGCTTTAATATGGAGCGAGAGCGCCCTTTTTTCTTTTCGTCGGGGCCGGGCGCACCCCCCTGTCCTTCCATCCCCATCTTTTTTCTCTCGGCTATGGCGATGGAAGCGGCTGAAGTGCCCTTGTGAGACATGATCTCGGCCACGTCGCTCTCGTATGTGCGCAAAGGCTTCAGCTTCGAGGGATTTTTGAGCATGGCCGGCGTCACCGGTGGCACCGGCTTTGCCGGGGCGAAGCTGCTGATCACCCCGGAGAGGGCGGCAGCCAAGGGGGTGTCCGGACCGGCGGGCGGCTGTTGTGAAGGAAAGGCCGGACGGACAGCGGAAGGAGCGGCGGGCGGGACGGCAGGACGGCTCGCCGGCGGCTGAGAAGGAAAAACGGGCCGGACGGCTGAAGGAACCGCGGGACCTCCGACCGGGGGAATGATAGGCTTGGCGACCGAAGGGCTGTCGATCTCGGGAGGAACGGGGCGGACATAGGGAGGGGCGATGTTTTCGGAAGAAGCAGGAACGGCCATCTTCGGAGCGGAGGGAACGGCCACTGTCGGTTGGTCCCGCGGGACCTGTTTCGCCGCCGCCGCTTCCGGCTCGTCCTTGAGCAGAGAGATGTTCAGATCAGGCGAGATGTCGAAGACCTGCCCGGCCCCGGTTCCGGGGTCGATGGCGCCGTCTTCATCCGCGCTCTCTCCCGGGGAAACACCCTCCTCCATACCCGGTTCGTTTTTTGGCGTCTGTAAAGCGTCGTCTTCTTCCATAATGGCTATTATAGCGGGAAACCATCAATACCGCTTCCTGAATTCTCTCCTCGGAGGCCGGCCGGCGCCCGGAGGCCTCGGCGTCTCCTCCTTCTTGGAGAAGAAGTCCGCCTTGGCTTGTTTTATGGACAGATTGATGCGGCCCTTCTCGTCTATCTCTTTCACCACGACCGGCACCTTGTCGCCCTCCTTGACGTAGGTCTCGACGCGCTCGACCCGGAACGGAGCCATCTCCGAGACGTGGACGAGCCCCTCGGCATTCGGCCCGATCTTGACGAAGAAGCCGAAATCCATGAGCCGCGTCACTTCCCCGTCGAAGCGCTCGCCGGGCATGTATTCTCGAGTCATATTGTATATGATTTCCCGGGCCTTCTCGGCCGTGCCATTCTTCCCCGTGATGAAGACGGAGCCGTCGTCCTCGATGGTGATATCTTCTACGTGTGTGACGTCCCTTATCTCGTTGATGGTCTTGCCGCCGGAGCCGATGATGAGCCCGATCTGGTCGGGCTTCACCTTCATGACGAGGATCTCCGGGGCGTTCGGCGAGATCTTGGCGCGCGGCTTCGGGATCTCCTTCTCCATGAAGTCTAAGATGCGCAAGCGGGCGGCCTTGGCCTTGGCGAAAGCCTCTCCCAGGATCTTGAGCGGGATGCCGCCAACCTTGACGTCCATCTGCACGGCCGTGACGCCTTCTCGAGTGCCGGCGACCTTGAAGTCCATGTCCCCATGATGGTCTTCCGGCCCTTGGATATCGGTCAGGATCTTATATTCTTTCTCATTCCTCATCATGAGGCCCGAAGCAATACCTGCCACGGGCGCCTTGATCGGCACGCCGCCGTCCATTAGGGCCAGAGTCGAGCCGCAGACCGATCCCATGGAAGTAGAGCCGTTCGAGGCGAAAGCCTCGGAGACCAGACGGATAGTGTAGGGGAATTTATCTTTGTCGGGGATGACCGGCAAGAGGGCCTTTTCCGCGAGCGCGCCATGGCCGATCATCCGGCGGTTGGTGCCGCCGATCCTGCCGGTCTCGCCGGTCGAGAACGGCGGGAAGTTGTAGTGATGCATGAAACGCTTGTTCTCTTCTACCGTTACGCCCTCGATGACCAGGGCATCGCCAGGCGACCCCAAGGTCAGAGCCGACAGGATGTGCGTGCCGCCGCGATAGAAGATGCCCGAGCCATGCAGGATCGGCGAGACGCCGCCGGCTCTTACGAAGATCGGGCGGATATCATCCATTTTCCGGCCGTCGGCACGCTTGTCTTCATCGATCGCCCCGTCGTGGATCAGTTGATTGACGGCCTCGTCGAATACTTCTTGCGCCATGGCGACGTCCCCTTCCGGCAGTTTCTCGGCGAAGAGAGCCGTCCACCCGTCGTTGATCTCATTGATCTTCTCATGGCCAGGTTCGTCGCTGAAAACGTGCTTGGCGAGCTTCGGCGCTATCTCTTTCTTGAATAATTCCTCGGTGCCGGGGGTCGGCCGGGGCAGTTTCACCTCCGTCTTCTTCTTACCGATCTCCTTCACTATCTTTTCTTGCCACTTCTGGATCTTTTCTATCTCGATCGAGGCCTTGGCCAGGCCTTCATTGACGACATCCTCCGAGACTTCTTTGGAGCCGACCTCGATCATATTTATCATCCCGTCCTTGCCGCAAGCCACCAATTCCAACACGACCCCGACATCCTCGCGGGTCTTGAAGTCCGGATTGACCAGCCACTGGTGATTCTTGCCGATCCTGACGGCTGAAACGGGGCCATTCCAGGGGATGTCGGAAGTCCCGAGCGCCAAGGAAGCGGCGATGACCGAGACCACGTCCGGGTCGTCTTGATCGATGGAGATCGTGGTGACCACGACCTGGACCTCGTTCCTCATCTTCTGGTCGAAGAGGGGGCGAATGGTCCTGTCGACGACGCGGCCGGAGAGGATCGCTTCCGTCGAAGGCCGGCCCTCCCGCCGTACGAATCTCGAACCCAGAATCTTGCCTGTCGCGTAGAAGCGCTCCTCGTAATCGACGGTCAGCGGGAAATAATCGCTCTCGCGAACCTCTCCCATGACGGCCGTGGCCAGGACGACGGTGTTGCCGTAGCGCAGCATGACGGCGCCGTCGGCCTGGTCCGCCAAATCGTTGAATTCAGCGGTCAAGGTCTTGCCGCCGACTTCGATCGAATATTCTTTTTTCTTCATGAGGGTTTGTCCGAAGCGCCCTTATTCAAAGGCGTTCTTCGGCTTTTCGCCCCAGGATTTCAGACTTGAAGTTTCCTTCAAACCTGCCTATCCGGGGGCGAGTTAATTTATAAGGTGCTGGGTTAACAGCGAGGAAACTGTAGCAGAAGGAAGCCAAAATTACCAGCGTTCTCGCATAAAAGCCTGGGCTGGCCCCGGACCCCCCTTCTGTCCCCGGATATCCGATCTTACCTTCTCCCTGTCCTCAAGAGATACTTGTTCGGCGACTGGTCGAGGTCCATGAAGTGGTCGGTGGCCTCGATCAACTTGGCCGAGGTGGATTTGCCGAAGGAAACGACCTCGACTTGGCAACCTTCATTGGTCTGGAGATATTCGACGAGCGGCACGAAGTCGCCGTCGCCGGTCACTAGGATCACGGCGTCCAGCTTGGGCGCCATTTTCACGGCGTCTATCGCCATACCCACGTCCCAATCGGCCTTTTTGGCGCCGGAACTGAAGATTTGCAGGTCCTTGATCTTTGTCTCGATGCCCATCTTGACCAGGGCGTCGAAAAAGGCGCTCTCTTCGCCGGATTCCGTCTTGATCACGTAGGCCAAGGCCCGGACGAGCTTCCTGCCGTCGAGCGCGTCCTCGACGATCTTGCCGAAATTCACCTTCGAATGATAGAGATTCTTGCCGCTGTGGTAGAGATTCTGCGCGTCGATGAAAATTCCGACGCGCTGTTCCTTATGTTTGATGACTGCCATGTGAAAATTTTATGTTCTATTAAAAGCGCGCCAGCCCTATGACTGCACTCCCCTCAAAATCACTTATTGAGCTCCAATTTTTTGATAATGCTTGAATATCGACGCGGATAATTCTTGCGGAGATAGCCGAGATGCGTCTGGCGATCGGCGACCATGCCGAGAAGGCCGCGACGCGAGTGATTGTCCTTCTTATGCCTCTTCAGGTGGTCGGTCAGCTCGTCTATGCGCCTCGAAAGTAGGGCAATCTGGACTTCCGCCGAGCCGGTGTCTTTCTCATGGATGCCCGAGCTCTTGATGATGTTGCTCTTCTGTCTCGCGGTTAACATGATTTATAACAATAGCACGAATAGCGTTTTTGTGCAACTGACCGTGAATATTCCGTTTATTAGGGCCATGATACAATGTGTCTATGTCGTACAATATCAAAGATCTCAAGCAGCAGTTCCTGGAATACATCGAAGTCGAAAAGGGCCGGTCGCTGAGGACCATAATCAATTACGATCATTATCTGACCAGATTCATAGACCGCACCGGGGTGAAGAGCGCCGAGGATATCACCGATCCCGTAGTGCGGGACTATCGCCTCTGGCTCAACCGCCAGCTGACGGGACGGAATAAGGCCGACAAAGGAGAGACCTTGAAGAAAAGGACCCAGAATTATCATCTGATCGCTCTGCGCGCCTTTCTCAAGTTCCTCGCCAAGCGAGACATCAGGGCTCTTTCGCCGGAGCATATAGAACTGGCCAAGACCGGGGAGCGCCATTTGGATCTCATATCTCACGAAGAACTGCGCCGGCTCCTCGACGCCCCGGACGGGACGGACGCGAAGTCCCTGCGGGACCGCGCCATCCTGGAGCTCCTCTTCTCCACCGGCCTGCGCGCCTCGGAGCTGTGTTCCCTCACCCGAGACATCGACTTCGGAGCAGACAGCTTCCCAATCCGCGGCAAGGGCGACAAGGTCAGGGTCGTTTTCCTGTCCGATGAGGCGAGGCAGGCCGTTAAGCGCTATCTCGACAAACGGACGGATGTCGATGACGCCTTATTCATCAGATTCAATCGTGAAAAAGCCAGAAACGGCGACTTAGCTCTGGATAAACGATCGGTGGAGCGGCTCGTCAAGCACTGGGCCGTGAAGGCCGGCATCTCGAAGAAAGTCACTCCGCACGTCATCCGCCACTCGTTCGCCACCGATCTCCTGCAGAATGGCGCAGACCTGCGTTCCGTTCAGCTCCTTTTGGGCCACGCCAACATCAGTACCACCCAGATCTACACGCACATGACCGACCGCGAGCTCGGCAGGATCCATAAGCAATTCCATGATAAGAGGAAGTGATTAATTGATATAATCAACAACATGAGGATCATCTCCTGGAACGTGAACGGTCTGCGGGCGAACGTCAAAAAGGGCGGTTTTGACTGGTTCCTTAACCAGTCGCCCGATATTTATTGTATCCAGGAAGTCAAAGCCGAGGCGGACCAGCTTGAGGAAGGCGTCCGCAACCCTCCCGGCTATTTTTCATACTTCGACCACTCCAAACATAAGAAAGGTTACAGCGGCGTGGCCATGTATTCGAAGACCGAACCGGAAAAAGTCGAGTACGGCCTGGGTATAGAGAAATACGACCAGGAAGGACGCGCCTTGACCTCGTTTTTCAAAGATTTTGTCCTCGTGAACATATATTTTCCGAATGGCGGCGGCGGTCCAGACCGGCTTGATTTCAAACTCCGATATTACGATGAATTTCTGAAGTACATCAATGGGCTGCGAGCAAAAGGACATGAAGTCATATTCTGCGGGGACGTGAATACGGCCCACACAGAGATCGATTTGGCAAGGCCGAAAGAGAATGAGGAGAACACCGGCTTCCTGCCGGTCGAACGGGCCTGGATAGACGGCGTGCTCGCCGCCGGCTACGTCGATGTTTTCCGGCATTTTTACCCTGCCGCCGAAGACAAATACACATACTGGGACATGAAGACGTTCGCCAGAGACCGCAATATCGGCTGGCGGATCGACTACTTTTTCGTAAGTCTGGGCCTGCTTCCAAGGGTTGATAAAACCAGGATCCTTGACCAAATCATGGGTTCTGACCATTGCCCGATAGAGCTTGTCATGAGGTGATTTTTACGGCTCAACAGCGGCCTATTAAGTTAAAAAACTACGATTTTTTGAGCTATTTTGGGCCAAAAATCAACGATCCGGATAGATTCGTATAAAAGAAAACCGCACCTTTTGAGTGCGCCCACGAGAGATGGATGCGCAAAGATGCGGCTATGAAGTTCTGCGAATGAAAGAGCTTTCACATCCGAACCGTTCCAAGATCCGTTCAAGACCCATTATGGGTGACGATGTGCATTCTCCGAGATTGTCGCCTTCCTGATGAGAGGAGGCATTTAAAATTTGATGAGAGAAAATACGTCGCCATTCATTCCCAAGCAACGGAAGGACGCGATGACTGAGTTTCGCATGACTTCTAGAGATGAAGAGGCCTACCCAAGCTTCTTCAATTGTTGTTCAAAGAGCCATGCTGCTCGCTCTATTTAAATTAGATTAAACTCCGGGAGCAAGCTATACCTGAAGATATCCTATGTCCTATAAAGGACATTGTAAAGGACATGCCTGTGGATAATTAAAGGACATGGTGTTTCTTCCTTATTTCCCCTATATTTTTCTCTTCCTCGCTTTCCTTCCGTTCCTTTCCTTCCGTGCCAAGTTTGACAAGCTCTTTCTCGGGAAGACGCGCTAATTCGAGAGCCCTTTTCTCGAGATGGTCAGCCCTATTCGACGAGGGATCATCCAGGACTTCGTTAAAAAGCGCATGGAGTATGTTCCCGATTTTTGGTCCGGCTGGTATGGCGCAAACCTCCATCACCCTATTCCCGTCTATTTTAAGCATGCCGACGGAAATCGGGTCATGAAGCGCTTCCTCGATCATCGCCTTATATTTCCTTAGCCGGTATGGATTTTCCTTAGGTCTGCCGGTCCCTATGCGGTCGCAGACCCGCAAATTCATCAGGTCCCAGATGTTCTCCTTGCCGACATTGACTATCATCCGGCGGACTGCCGACAGCGTTATCGTCTCAGTGTCGGCAAAGAACATGTGCCAACGGACCAATTTAACGACCCTTTCGACCGTTGCCCGTGAAAATCTTAGCCTTTCAAGGATTTTTCTCGTTTCACGTGAACCTTTCAATTCATGGCCGTAAAAGGTCGGTTGTTTCGTCTCCGGCGAAAAACCCTTGGTTTCCGGCTTCGAGATATCATGAAAAAGGGCGGCCAGGCGTACTTCGAGCCCCCATTCCTTGTCGGCGGCATGTTGGAGGCTCCTTAAAAGATGTTCCCAGACGTCATAGGCATGGGCTTGGTTTTGTTTGACGCCGAGCCCTCTTTCTAGCTCCGGAACGATATATTTTAAGATCCCGGAATCGTGAAGCAATTCCAATCCCTTCTTTGGACCTTTTGACATGATTATCCTGGTGAATTCATCCCGGACTCTCTCGGCCGACACTTCTTTTATCAGTGAATTATGGCTCTGCATAGCCTTAAATATGCTGTCGCTGATCTTGAATCCGAGTTCCACGGCCAAGCGTACCGCCCTCATCATGCGTAAGGCGTCCTCATTGAATCTATCAGCCGCCTCCCCCACCGTCCTGATGATTTTGTCCTTTACATCCCCAAACCCTCCGAACAGATCAACCACGTCCTTTATGGCATTATCGGAAAGCCTGGCAGCCAGGGCGTTTATGGTGAAATCGCGTCTTTTAAGATCATCATCTATCCTATCGCTGAACCTTACCGAGTCGGGGTGGCGGCGGTCCGCGTATCCGGACTCCAGGCGATACGGCGTCACCTCGATAGCCCTCAATCTTTCATCCTCGGCCGATTCGTTTATCACCATCACGGTCCCGTAAGCGTTCTCGTAGACGGTTTTCGGGAACAGAGATTGGATTTTCTCCGGCGCGGCGTTGGTCGCAAAATCCCAGTCTTTTGGCGTGCGGCCGAGCAGGAGATCCCGCACGCAACCGCCTACCAGATAGGCCTGAAACCCCGCCCTCTCCAGCGTTCTGGCGACGTCAGTGACTTCCTTGGGAATAGGGCTATTTTGAGCCGTTTTCATGGGAAGATTCTACTACAGTTTCCGCTTTTTTCCTATGTGCGCTACTATGGACGCACGCCCTCGTGGTGAAACGGATATCACAACAGTCTTCGGAACTGTCGTTGGGGGTTCGAATCCCTCCGAGGGCGCTTGTCAGGATCGGACCCGATGGGTGCCTTTTGTAAATATGGAATCTGCGCTATAATCTCGTGACTTTGCGGGTATCGTTTAGTGGTAGGACGCGTCCTTGCCAAGGACGAGGTGGGAGTCCGATTCTCCCTACCCGCACAAGGTTAGAAAGTTAAAGAAGGATCATCTTTTTGGCCCGTTTTATCTGTTTCGGACAAAAATTCGGCGTCTTTTTGATTTATAATGTGGTTGTTCCTTTAAATACGGCCCAAATCCGTTCGTTGCACGTGAAAAGTGTTGATAATCCTGTGGATTTTGTTAATAAAAGACAGGAATGATGGCCTATCCACGTCTTTAATAATAATGGATTTATAAGAAAACAAGCATAAATCTTTTCACCAGAAACATTTTCACGTGTAAATAAAGCTGTCATTTAATGTTTAATCATTTAACAAGCCATGCACAAAAGAGCAAAGGGGAATATTGGAGAAGATGTCGCCTGCCTTTTCCTTAAGAATAGGGGATTTGAGATTATCGCTCGAAATTATTGGAAGAAATGGGGTGAGCTGGATGTCGTGGCATTAAAGGACAGCCTCCTGCACTTCTTTGAAGTCAAGAGCGTGACCGCGGCGCATGCGGAACGATCCTTTGATGCCCACAGGCCGGAGGATAATGTGCACGGGCTGAAGGTGAGGCATATAAGAAAGATGGTCGAGACCTATATATCGGACCGGGGATGGGGGCCGGACGTTGAATTCCATTTCCACGTCCTCTGTGTCTTCATGGACATGACTGCGCGCCGGGCAAGGGTGAAATGGATTAAAGACATTGTCCTGTGATAGGATGAGCGAGCCATAGGCGGAGCGTGGTGTAACGGCTAACATACCTGTTTTGGGTACAGGTGATTCCGGGTTCGAATCCCGGCGCTCCGACACGCAAGCAACATCCAGGGAGAGAAGCAGGCTTGTGTTAATATAAGCTTAGGCGCGGGCATGGTTTAATGGCAAAATGACTGCCTTCCAAGCAGTAGTCGGGAGTTCGATTCTCCCTGCCCGCACTTCTATTTAGACCTCTCGGAGCTCTACCAGCCCGCTCTTGTCGATCGTCACGTAGTTGCAAGGGTTGTCGCAGAACGAGCCGGAATTGACGAAGAGGATGTCGTTCCTGGTATCGACGTGCGGAATATGCGTATGGGAGCAGATGACGACATTGGCATGTTGTTTGGCGCCCTTGCGCAGAGCCAGTCTTTTTTGGCTGCGATCCAGTCCCAGGATTATCTTGCTCAGCCTCTTTATGAATATAGAGACTCGCTGCTTCTTGCCGCCGAACCTCTGGATGAAGATATAGAGCCACGCGAACAGCTTACTCGTCATCGGCAGGTATTTTATGAAGATATCGAACTCATCGCCGTGCAGGCAAAGGAAATTCCTCTTTCCGACCGTGAAGGCGTGATTGTCTATGACCCTCAGGCCGATCCTCCTCGCTAAGGTATCCAGCTCCCGGCCGTGATTGCCGCCGACCAGGACCACGTAATGCCTGTCGGCGATGTCAGCAATGGCCGAGACCACCTCCCAGTGCTTGCCGTTGAATTTATACGTCGTGTCGGAATCGAACAGATCTCCGTTTATGATCAGATCCTTGAACTTGACCTCTCGCAGGACCTCTAAGACCCTTTCGGCCCGGCAGACCCTCGAGCCGAGGTGGATGTCGGAGATTATGAGAGTGTGGCATTCAGTCATTCGGTTACATTATCACAAAGTGGCCAAGCAAGACAAAAGCCGCCATCATGGCGGCTTTTGGGCTTCAGAAAGGAAGGTGTAGTTATTTCACCGCGTCCTTCAGGGCCTTTGCGGCGCGAAACTTCGGGACTTTCATGGCCGGGACCTTGATGGCCTCGCCCGTCCTCGGATTCCTGGCCTCGCGAGCAGCGCGCTGCTTGACCGAGAAGATGCCGAGACCGGCGATGGAAACCTCCTCGCCCTTCTTAAGAGCGTCGATGACCGTGTTGATCATAGTCTCGACCGCTTGCTCGGCCTGGACCTTGGTGCCGCCGAGAACGCCATGAACCGCGTCCACAATGCTTGCTTTGTTCATCTGTGTGTTCTTTTAATGCTTATAAATGGTCTCGGCGCCGACGCAACCGAGCTACGAACTATGGGACTATTATATATTAAGCCGTATTTTAGGCAATGCCATGTCAACAGGGCTGTGAATTGCGACATTTTTATAGATTTTGAGCAAGCCTGTTCATTTTTCGCTCCTTTCCTTTAGAAAGTCGTGTTTTTGTATGAAAAACAGGATGTGGGTGGTAATAAGGTGAAGTATAATGTGTGTAACACAATGAAAAATATCCTAATTACCGGTGGTTCGTCAGGGATTGGGCGTGAATTAGTGACGCTGTTTTCCACCCACTGTGTTTGGCATGTAATTACATGTTCACGTGATGATGTCAAGAACAAAATGCTTAGCTCAACACTTGAATGCGCCAACGCCATGACTGTTGATCTTGGCAATCCAGGAAGTCGTACAGGATTCATTGCCCAAATTATTGATTCTCACAGCTCGCTTGATGCTCTTATCCTCAACGCAGCGGTAACGGGCGTACGTGATATCGATCAAAAAGAATATACAGAAAGCTATGTGCGCGAGGTCAACATTCAAGCCAATATGGATATTTTACAGAAAACATTGCCGCTACTGAGGAAATCGAATGGGACAGTCGTGTTTATTTCAACTGACATTTTTAAGGAGGACGACCGTGATCCAGTCGTTGAGTTATATGCGCAGACAAAAAAAGAGTTTGAAGAGTATTTCACTCAATGCTCAAAATTACCGGATAACTCGTCTGTGAGATTTATCATATTCCGTCCGGGCATGACGGCGACGCGTATACATGAGAATATATTTCGTATGGGCAAAGGTAAATTATTTGAACGTACCAAGGAAGGCATTCAAAATCATAAGCTGAAAAACCCACACATTGTTGCCAAGGCGATAAAGCAGTGCATTGAATATCCTGAAAAAATGACCGGCATAATCCAGAATCTTACTGTGGAGGCATACACTGGTCATATCTCGAAATGATGTAAATGATAAGCCCCCCGCACAACTAGGTGCGAGGGGGCAGTTTTGTTCAAATCAGAGGTAGATGTACCACATCAAAGTAGTAACCATCCAGCTCACTTCATTGGCGGACTCCGCCAAGAGCAGGGCTCGTACACCTTTTTCCCAATGGGACTTGCGTCCCGAGAGGTATAAGGTGCCGATCCTGGCCAGAGCGGTGATATTAGCCGCCATGACCGTCTTTACCGCTATGCCGTGTCCGCTCCTGACACTGAAGATGCAGTAAGCCATGAATAGGTGGGGAACCACCCGGAACAAGCCTACGAGCATACCACGGATGATGGGATGACCCAGATCATGCCCATTGAACTTTCCCCAGATGACCACAGCCACAGCCGAGATCATGATGAGAGAGAAGATCAGCGAGTCTTGCCTGGTCCAGGCACATTTCAGGAAGGCGATGGTCACCAAAGGGATGAGCAGGACGGCCCAATTGGCGTAGATGACCAAAGCTTGCAGAGTCGAACGGCTAGCGTCCTTGCGGTATAAACCGACCGACGTGTACAAGCAAAGACCGATGAAGATCGCTGCACACAGGAGCCAATTGATGGTCACGCCTTGGACGCTGACGAACATCCGCCGGACTTGCGGCACCGTAAAGTAATAGGCCATGAAGACCTGGAAAGCGGCGAACACGTCGCTTCCAGTGATGCGAAACAACTTTGTGTTCACAGATTTCCTTTCTTTCGAGGTTGATGTGGCTGGAAATGTGCTCTAACTATACAAATTAATTATAGCACATCTTATTTGAGAAAGTCAAGCAAAAACAGGCCCTGAAATGAGCCCGTTTTTACTGGAAACGCCTGATTTTTGATTTTCTAATTACCTCGCGAACTCGATGGAACGGAGCTCGCGGATGACGATAACCTTAATTTCCCCCGGATATTTCAGGTCTTTTTCGATCTTCAAGGCGATGTCGCGGGCCAAGTCTCTTGCTTCCATATCGCCAACCTCTTCTGGCTTGACGAAGACGCGGATCTCACGGCCGGCTTGGAGGGCGTAGGCCTTCTCGATGCCGGGGAACGAAGCGGCCGTGGCTTCGAGGTCGCCCAGGCGCTTCAGGTAATTCTCGACGTTGTCGCGGCGGGCGCCCGGCCTGGCGCCGGAGATGGCGTCGGCCGTCTGGACGATGCGCGACTCGACGGTCTCATACGGATACTCTTCGTGGTGAGCCTGCATGGCCTTGATGACGTCTTCCGGGGCTCCGAACTTCTGGAGGATGCGGCGGCCGATCTCGACGTGAGTGCCGGCCACTTCATGGTCGAGGGCCTTACCGATATCATGGAGGAGGGCTCCGGCCTTGGCCACCTGGACGTTGGCGCCGAGCTCCTCGGCTATCATGCCGGCGATGTGGGCCATCTCTATCGAGTGCATGAGGACATTCTGGCCGTAACTGGTGCGGAAGTGGAGGCGGCCGAGGATGAGCAGGATGCGGGGGTCAAGGCCCAAGACACCGCATTCGTAGGCGGCCTGCTCGCCTTTCTCCTTGATGGTCTTGTTGGCGTCCTGCCGGGCCTTCTCGACGACCTGCTCGATCCTGGCCGGCTGGATGCGGCCGTCCTTGATGAGCTCGCGCAGGGCAATCGAGGCTACGTGTCGGCGCACCGGGTCGAACGACGATATGGTGATGGCGCCGGGAGTGTCGTCTACCAGGACTTCGACGCCCGTGGCGCGCTCGAAGGCCTTGATGTTCCGGCCTTCCTTGCCGATGATCTTGCCTTTGATGTCGTCATTCGGGATCTCGACGGTAGACGACATGAAATCCGAGGCGACGGACGAAGCCAGGCGCTGGATGGAGACCGCCAGGATATCCTTGGCTTTTTGGTCGAGCATCTCCTCCCCTTGGTTCTCCAGCTTATTCAGGCGAACGAGGAAATCTTCCTCGTTCTGCTTCTCGAGGGCCTTGACGATCTCATTCTTGGCGTCCTCCGCCGAGAGATTGGCTGCTTTTTCCAGGGCGGCCAGGCGGTCAAGCTCCAGTTTGTCGGCCTTTTCGCGGATGACCTTGATCTCCTCGGCACGCTTTTTGATGAGTTCGACTTCCTTGTCGAGGTCAGTCTGGCGCTTGTCGAGAATGTCCTCTTTCTTGATGAGGCGTTCCTCGGTCTGACGGGCCTTGGCCTCCTTTTCCTTGATCTCGACGTTGGCCGCGCTAAGGACCTGGACGGATTTTGCTTCGGCTTCGGCGGTTATCCTCTTGGCCTCTTCCTTGGCCGCGAGGAGCATCTCCTTGACCTCTATCTCCATGGAGCCTTTCTTGCCCAGGGTGATGAGGTACCGGAGATAGTATCCGATCGCGATGCCTGCCACCCCCGCCGCGGAGAGTAGAAGGGCTACTAATTTTAACGACATGTGCGGATGCGACCCGCTCTTCGAGAACTATGGTGAAATCAATATATGATCGTGTTCGGATAGGGAAGTAAGGCTCATAAATTGGGTGTCACGAGATCAGGAATGCGTAGTCGGGATTAATATTTGATAACATCGATATGATATAACACCCTTTACTTTTGCGCAACTCCGCGATATATTCGTCGGGTAATCCGTAAAAGCCATGCTCATCCCCACCGTCATCGAAAAGTCAAGCTTCGGCGAGCGCGTCTATGATATCTACTCACGGCTCCTGAAAGAGAACATCGTCTTTCTGGGCGGGCCGATAGACGACAATGTCGCCAATATCGTGATCGCCCAGCTCCTGTTCTTGCAGCATGAGGACCCGAAGAAGGAGATATCCCTCTACATCAACTCGCCGGGCGGGTCCGTGACGGCTACCCTGGCCATCGTCGACACTATGCAGCACGTGAAGAACGACATCTCCACGGTCTGCGTCGGCGTGGCGGCTTCCGGCGCGGCCCTCATTCTCTCCGCCGGCACCAAAGGCAAGCGCTTCGCCCTGCCGACCTCGGAAGTGATGATCCATCAGCCGCTCGGCGGCGCGGAGGGCCAGGCCTCGGATATCGAGATAAGCGCCAAGCATATCCTGAAGACGCGCGCCGTCCTGAATAAGATCCTGGCGAAGAATACGGGCCAGACTCCCGCCAAGATCGAGAAAGACGTCGACCGGGACTTCTTCATGGACGCCGAGGAAGCCAAGAAATACGGCATCATAGACCAGGTCCTGGCGAATAAGAAATAAGACGGCCTGAGGCGGGGCCGGCTCGTTTCACAAGAATACTGTTTTTGTTCATTGTCCAGGCCTACATAGCCTGCGGGCGATTACCGCCCTCGTTCCTACCCTTTTGTGGCTGATATCCGCGGCCCGGCCGATTTCATCAACTGCCCCCGGTTTCATGCCCCCTTCTCGAGGAACTCGAACACCTTCTCGTTAGTTAGCACGGTTTCGGCGTAGACGGCCGTGCGCTCGCGGTCGGCATCTTTGTAGTTCTCCATGATGCGCTTGACCTCGGCCTCGATCTCGGCCGGCTCTGCCTTGATGTTCTCGGCCTTGGCGATCGCGTTCAAGATGAGCTGCAGCTTCACTTTCTTTTCGGCGTGCGGCCGCCATTCCTTGCGGACGTCCTCCATGGACTTCTTGGCATGCTCGAGGTAATCGTCGAGCTTAACGTCCATGCGCTCTATGTCGGCCCTGAATTGGGCCTCGATGCGCCGGAGCTCGCTCTCCACCATGATATCAGGGAGTTCCACCTTCGTTGCGTCGGCGATGGCGTCGGAGATCCTAAGGCGGCGTTTGTCTCGCGCTGCGCCGCGCTTGTCTTCGGCGAGCATGGCTCCAAGCCTTGCCCTGAAGTCGGGCACGTCGCTCCCGGCGCCCATCTTCCTCACGAACTCGTCTGTGAGCTCCGGCAGGTTGTCCATTATCGCCTTCTCGTGCTCTTCCGGCGTCATCTTCCCGTGGTCATGGCCTTCGTGCGAGGCGTGCATCTTGCGGATGCGCAAAACGGCGTCATCGATATCCTTGTCAGTGACTTTTTCATCGTCTGCGTCTGATTTTACGATCGCCTTGGCGGAGAGCTTCTTGTAATCAGGCAGCCTGACTTCTGGCACCACAGCCGTGGTCGCCTTGAATTCCAGCGGATTGCCCTTGGCCAGCTTGGTGAGCTGGATGGCCGTCCTTCCGACGGCGTCGATTTTCTGGTCCTTCAGGATGTCCTTATAAGCATCATTTAAGGCCAGCCCGGCCATCTCCTCGAGCACCGCTGTCTCGCCGACTTTCGATACGAGGACGCTCTCGGGCGCGTTGCCCATGCGGAAGCCGTCGATGGCAGTGGACTCATTCAGCTTCTTGAGAGCCGCTGGCCGGAATCTCTCCCAGGTTTCCGCCGGGATCGAGCCTGTTATCTCAACACAAGAGCCGTCAAGCTTCGCGACCGAAGCCGCGCCGTATGTCTTTTGTTCCATATGATGAGAGAGCCCAGCTCAAAAGTTCTGGTTGTCCAGGCCCGTCGTAGACTTATTGAGGTCGTTCTGCAGGGAATCTAGATCGGTGGAAGTACCGACGACCGGCTGGACCGATTGGTCGGCCGCGACGGCCCCGGAGTTGTCGTTCCCGGCGGCCGTGGAATTATCTTCCGGGACAGCCGGCTGATTGATCCTTGAGGCGAAGAGATACAGGGCGACGATGATGAGGACCAAGACGATGATGAGCGTGGCGATGATCGGGCCGACCCTCTTCTCGCCGTTGCCGCTCGGGGCGGGCTGTCTCTCGTTCGTGGCACCACCGATCGGTGGTGCTTGTTGTTGGTTTTGGTCCATGGCTCTTTTGGTTGATTATTATAATTTATCTTCGGATCATTGGATAGTCGTCGAGGCGTTCCGGCGATTGTTTTCGCCCGGTCTCGGGCCGGGGGCTCCGATGATGGCCGCGACGACATCGTTCAAGGCCTGCTTGGCGTCATTCACGGCCTTGATAGCCGCGGTGCCCAGCGTCCTTGGTTGCCCTAGGTCTATAGTGGTCGAAGCGGATATATCTTCCGTGGAAGAAGCGGACGGCATATAGACGGCCAGAGCCTTGATGGCCGAATCGGCCTCGTTTATCTTGCCGTCGGCGACCGAAAAAAGCCGTGTGGAGCTCGACATGTCGCGGCCGTTCTGGGTTTCCGTCTGGATCCTCGAAGCGATGCGGCTCTCGATCTGCTTCAGATTATCCAAGGCCTGCGTGAGCTCGCCTATGAGATGATCCTGGGCCCAGGCGAACAGGTCGGCGCGCATCTTCTCTACCCGGCCGCGTTTGGCATCGACCTGTTCCGTTATGGTGGTCGAAGCGAAAGGAGTCGAGGAGGCGAATCTCCTCATGAGAGGCGGCATCAAATAAGGGCGCGGCTCGGTGGTAGTCTCCTCGGCGTACCCGCGCCACGGGCTGGTCGAGGCCAACCGCATCGCTGCTCCCGGCCCCGTTGTTTCTCCGGGAAGGGAAGGCACCTTGTAGATCTCATTCCGGAGCTTGGCGGTCGTGCTGGCCCAAGGGCCGGAAGTGGTGCCCATGACGGCGTTCCGGTAATCCTCGTTATTGCGGAGATTCTGCATGCGCGCGTCGTAGCCACTCTCCAGCCTGTCTTTGATCGAGGTGGGCGGGACGGGAAGCACGCTGCCGGGGCTAAGGTCTGGCGGCGGGATGGGAATGACCGCGTTATTAGTAGTGGTGACTCCGGCGCCGATCGGCCCCTGCGCTCCGACCAAGGCCGGCAGGCCGAGGACGAGCATTGAAGCAAGTGCCGCGCCCAAGATATATGAGTTTTTCATTGGAAGATGTTTACCGAAGTAAGACGCCGCGGACGGATTTGCGGCAGGAGAGATTATAGCATGTCCGTCGTTTTGTCTTAATCGCCGGTCTTTATTTTCCAATCTTCGCCTTTTTCACCTTCGTCTCCGCCTTTTTTTCTTCAGCCTTCGGTTCGGTCTCGGTTTTTTCGGTTTCCTCAGTCTTCTTCTCGACTTTTTCTTCCAGCTTCTCTTCCTCTATCTTGGCCACGACATCGGCCACGCCCTCGGCCTCCCCCGGTTCCTCCTCATCGAGAACGTCTCCGCCGATCGATCTTATGTCTATCTTCCAGCCGGTCAGCTTGGCGGCCAGGCGGACGTTCTGGCCGCCCTTGCCTATGGCGAGCGACTGCTCATCCTCTGTCACAGTGACGATGGCGCGATGCTCTTCGTCGATGAGCTCAAGCGAGACGACTTCGGCGGGGGACAGGGCCTCTTCGATGAAGAGAGCCGGGTCCTCGTTCCATTCGACGATGTCTATCTTCTCGCCTGACAATTCGCTGGTCACGGTCGAGACGCGGACGCCCCTCTGGCCGACCAAAGAGCCGATCGGATCAATGTGCGGGTCATGCGAGACGGCGGCGACCTTCGAGCGCGAGCCGGCTTCGCGGGCGATAGCCTTGATTTCCACGGTGCCCTGAGCGATCTCCGGCGCCTCGGTCTCGAAGAGCTTAGCCAGGAATTTCGGATGGGAGCGAGACAGCTTGAGGACAATGCCGCGCGGCGTCTCCTCCACGGCGTAGAGGTAGGCCCTGATGCGGTCGCCGGTCTTCCAGCGCTCGGTCGGGATCTGTTCCTCGTAGGGAATGATGCCGACAGCCCGGCCCATGTCGATGTAGACCACGCCGCGCTCAACGCGCTCCACCGTGCCGGCCACCACCTCGCCTTCTTTCTCGCCGTATTCGCTCATGACCGAGACCTTCTCGGCCTCGCGGATCTTCTGGATGATGATCTGCTTGGCGGTCTGGGCGGCGATGCGGCCGAAATCGGCCTTCATCTCAAGCGGAAAGACGAGCTCGTCGCCGACCGCCGCGTCTTTCTTGATCCTCCTGGCGTCCTCTATGAGCATGTGCTGTTCCGGGTTGAAGCGGATCTTGATGTCTTCGACGTCGGCCGCCTTCAATTCCTCGTGCGCCATTTCCTCTTCACCCTCCATAATGACCTGATCGCGGTCGACCACGATCTTGACCTGCCAGAATTCGACTGCGCCGGTATTCTCGTCGAACGAGGCGCGGACGATCTGGCCTTTCTTGCCGTACTCCTTCTTGTAAGCGGTGGCGAAAGCCATGGCGATGGCCTCCAAGGTCTTCTCGCGCGGGATGCCGCGCTCTTCCTCGAGCTGTTGGACCACCGAATTTATGGTTTTGAGATCGAACATATTATTTAGTTGTTATTCTGCTGTTATTAAGTTTTCTGGCCTTTGGGCTGTACGGGCCCCCTTAACAAATAAGTCCGCCGGAAGGGCGAACGTACTGACGGGGGAAGCATAGCACAGGCATTGTAAAAGGCAAGATGCAAGAGCCATCAGAACCAAATCCTATTGACAAAAATTACTTTGTGATCTATATTGTAACCAGCAAAAACCAAATATCTGCTCGTTTATAGCCATTTTCATGGCGAGGTCCGAGCAAGCACATCTCTAGAGGAATAGGAACATGAAGACAAAGGCTCTGTTTTTTCTGGTCCCGGCATTGATCCTGTGGCCGCTCGCGGCAAGGGCCGCCGAACGGATCTGCGACATCGAACGGGTGTTCATGCATCTTCCCGGCGACTACTCGGTTGCTTACAAAGGAGAAGAGAATGTCATCAATGTCGAGAGGATCGCCTGGGACGGCGACCGGAATTTCTGGGCGTCAGGATTAGTTGCTCCCAAGATCAACTCCGCTGTCGCCAAGCAGCGGGCGGTCCTCCACGACGAATACAGCTTCTGGACGGAAGTCCATCGGAACGTAAGACAGCTCCTGATCGCGGACGTTCCCGCGGACAAACCGATGTATGTGGAATTGGCCTGGGACGCCATGAGCTTCTACGTCCGCATCCATATCCATTCAGTCGCAGACATTTCCGGCGGGGAGTGGTCGACCGGCGGGAAGGACCACAAGGAACAGCAGACTGCCGCAGTCGGATAACACGAGATACTCCACCGCCTCTCCCCAACCGTGCGACGCCAATCGCACGGTTTTTATTAAGCAGGCAATGATTATTGACAGATTGCCGAAGCGCACACATACTCCAATAAGCTTTTTAACTTGGAACCTTGAACAATCGAACACACGGAAAGATCAAAGCCATGGAAAGCGCAACAGGACAGATTCCCGACGTTCTCTTGAGGACGACGGACTTATTGATGATCTCGGTCCCCGCCATGCCCGAGATGCTGATAGCAGACTGTCTCAAGGCCGACGGCAGGGTCATCTGCTACCGCAGCCCCAGGCTCGACAGCCTGCTTACAAGACGCACCCCGGCCGTCGGGAGAGGCCTCGTCCGTTATTTCGAGCTCGGCGACGAAGGCAAGATGACTTCCGAGCAGATGCTCAGGGCGTCGCTCATGGTCGGGCCGGGTCCTGTCGACAGGGAACAGAGGAGGAATGTATCGGCCTGGGGCCGCACGTTCCATCCCGAACAGGTAGCCGATCTGGCCAGACGGACCAAGACGAACAGGAACAGGAAGAGCGAAGAGACCGGCCTCGTCTTGGAGCACGATAAGGCCAACCTCTTCCTCATCGAAGACGAGGCCGACGGCATCTTCGTCCTCAACATCCATTATTACCATCTCGGCTGCGACGTGGACGTCTATCCTCTCGACTCCGACCAGATCTGGCCCAGGGGCACTCGCCTCTTCGCCAGGATCCGGCTTGTCAAAAGGTCGCCGCCGGTCGAGACCTGATCTCTCGCTCCCTTCCCCCGAACCCCGCTCAGTCCGGCCACCGAGCGGGGTTTTTTCTTATCTGATACAATTATCCCGACATGCTCGTCGAAGACACTCGGCTCTACAAATTCATACTTGATTCTGGGCTCGTGGCGAGGGAGGACCTCGAGAAGGCGAAAGAAGAGGCGAATAAGGAGAACAAGCGCCTCGGCGGCGTCCTTGTCTCGGCCGGCAAGATCACCCCGGACAACCTGCGCCGCATGCAAGCCTACATGCTCGGCATCCCTTTCGTGGACCTGAAGGGCACGAAGATCCCTTTTGACACCCTCTCCCTCATCCCGGAGCCGATAGCGAGGAGCCACAACATCGTGGCTTTCAAAAGGAACGAGACGTCCCTTGAGGTGGCCATGCTGGACGTGGACGACCTTTCGGCCATCGATTTCATCAAGAAGAAGGTCAATTTAAGCATCCAGCCCCGTCTCACCGACGCAGACTCGATAAAAGACGTCCTCATCCAGTATCAGAAGAGCCTCAAGGCGGAATTTGGCGACATCATCCAGAAGGAGACCGAGACCCTGAAGATGGTCTCCGACGAGAAGGGCGAGGCCGTCTCCGAAAAAGACCTGAAGAAGATCGCCGAAGATCTGCCGGTGGTCCGCATCGTCGACACCCTGATAAAGCACGCCATCATCCAAAACGCTTCCGACATCCACATCGAGCCGATGGAAGAGCAGGTCCTCGTGCGGTATCGCGTCGACGGCCTCCTCCACGACGCCATGGCCCTCCCTAAGGTGGCTGGCCCGTCGATCTCGGCCCGCATCAAGGTGCTGTCCAACCTGAAGCTCGACGAGAAGCGCCTGCCCCAAGATGGCCGCTTCAAGGTGGACATGACCGGCGAGAAAGTCTCGTTCCGTGTCTCCATCCTGCCGACCTACTACGGCGAGAAGATCGTCATGCGCCTCCTCAGAGAGAATATCTCCGGCTTCACCCTCGAATACCTATGTTTCCACGGCGAGGCCCTGGAGCGCATCCACCGGGCCCTGAATCTCTCGACAGGCATGATCCTCACTACCGGCCCGACCGGCTCCGGCAAGACCACTACCCTCTATACCATGCTTGACATCCTGAACACGCCGGACGTTAATATCTCCACCATCGAGGACCCGATCGAGTATCAGATGGCAAGGATCAACCAGACCAACGTCAGGCCGGAAATCGGCTTCTCCTTCGCCCAAGGCATCCGCACCCTGGTCCGCCAGGACCCGGACATCATCATGGTCGGCGAGATCCGCGACAACGAGACCGCCGCCCTGGCGGTGAACGCCGCCCTGACCGGCCACCTGGTCCTTTCTACTCTGCACACCAATTCCGCCGCCGGCGCTATCCCACGGCTCCTTGACATGCAGGTCGAGTCGTTCCTCTTGGTCTCCACTCTGGACATAGTGATAGGCCAGCGCCTGGTCAGGCGCCTGACCGATTCCAAAGTCGCTTATTTCCTGTCCAAGGACGAGTTCGCCCAACTGGAGAAGCTGGTCGACCTCGGACGCGTCCTTGACGCTCTCAAGGAGGAGAAGATCGTCAAGCCGGACGCCGCCTGGGATGGCATCCAATTCTACAAAGCTGTGCCGTCCGGGGACGACGACGGCTTCAAAGGCAGGATCGGCATCCACGAGGTCCTGAAGATGGGCCCGGCCGTGAAAGAGCTGGTCATGAAAGACGCCGCCACCGGCGAGATCGAGGCCCAGGCCAAGAAGGAAGGCATGCTGACCATGCTCGAAGACGGCATCTTCAAGTGCGTCCAAGGGCTGACTACCATCGAAGAAGTCCTCCGGGTGATATCGGAATGACATCCATATGCCTCACTTCACCTTCAAAGCCAAAAAGCCGACCGGGGAGATCTACAAAGGGGAGCGCGACGCGGCTAACCGCTTCGAGCTCTATCGGATGATCCGCGAATCCGGCGACGAGATTGTCTCGGTCGAAGAGAAGTCGCCATGGGGAAGAGTGCTCGCTTCCGGTCTCTTGTCGGGCGGCATGTTCAGCCGGGTGAAGGCCATAGACAAGATAAATCTCGCCCGGAACCTCGGACTGATGCTCGAAGCCGGCCTGGCTCTGTCTCGCGCCCTCTCGGTCATCGAACGCCAGTCCAAGAAGAAGGCTCTGAAGGAGATCCTGGTCGACATCATGGCCAACATAAACCGCGGCGTGACCTTCGCCGACAGCCTCGCCAAGCACCCGAGGGTCTTCCCGCCGATCTTTGTCTCTATGGTACATGCCGGCGAGCAGTCAGGCTCGCTCTCGGGATCGCTCAAGGCCGTGGCCGATCAGATGGATAGCACCTACACCCTGAAACGGCGAGTCAAGGGAGCCATGATATACCCGGCCGTCATCCTTTCTGTGATGATTCTGATAGCCATCCTGATGATGATCTTCGTGGTGCCGACCCTGATGAGCACTTTCGCCGATCTCAACGTGCCCTTGCCGCCGACCACCCAGTTTGTCCTCATCACGAGCAATATCATACAAAAGCAGGGCCTTCCAGTTCTCCTCGCGATCGCTGTAGTCGTCGGCACCATGTGGTGGTGGTCGCGCAAGGCTTCCGGCAAGAAGGTCATGCACAAACTCATGCTCAAGCTGCCCATAGTCGGCCCGTTAGTCCAAGAAGTGAATACTGCTCACACTGCCCGGACCCTTTCGGCCCTTCTCACAGCCGGTGTGGACGTGGTCGAATCCGTCGATATCACCGCGGCCGTCGTCCAAAACGTCCATTTCCGCGCCGTCTTGCGCGGCGCCGAAGACGCCATAAAGAAAGGCGAGCTCATGTCCAAGATATTCGAGGCCCACGAAGACCTCTATCCGGTGTTCTTCGCGGAGATGATGTCGGTTGGCGAAGAGACCGGCCAGATCGGCTCGATGCTCTTCAACGTGGCGCGCTATTATGAGGATGACGTCGGGGAGAAGACCAAGGACATGTCCACAGTCATCGAACCGATCTTGATCGTCCTTATCGGCGCGGCCGTCGGCTTCTTCGCGATCGCCATGATCTCGCCGATGTATTCGCTGGTCAATGTCATCCATTAGAATCGATCGCTTCGGATTCACGTTAGTCGAGGTGCTCGTCGGCACGAGCCTGTTCCTCATCGTGGCTGCCGCGGTCTACGGCACTTACGCGAGCCTCTTGAAGCTCGCCAATGCGAACCAGGCCCACATCTTGGCCGTGGAGCTGGCCGACGAACAGTTCGAGACCGTCCGCAATATGCCGTACGTCGCCGTCGGCCTGACCAACGGCATCCCGCTCGGGGTCCTGTCGCAGATTCAGACCGTCTCCCGCGGCGGCTTCACTTTCACCGTCACGCTCGTCGTCCGCAACGTCGACCTGGCGACGAGCTCCCTCCAGGCCTCTGGCAAGCTGGTGGAGGTCGATATCGCCTGCGCTTCCTGCGACAACTTCGCGCCGATCTCCCTCTCCGGGCAGGTGTCGCCGGCCAATCTGCAGTCGGCCGCGACGGGCGGCGCCCTTGTAGTCCAAGTCTTCGATTCCGGCGGCGTGCCCATCGAAGGGGCCACCGTGGTCATCCAAAGCACGGCCACTTCTTCGGTGACTGACACCGATACGACCAACAGAGACGGAGTCTTGGAAGTGATCGGCGTGCCGCCCGGCGCTAACGTTTACCGCATCACCGCCACGAAGCAGGGCTATTCGACGGACCGGACTTATCCGGTCGGAGGCGGCGGCAATCCGAACCCGACCAATCCCGATGCCACGGTCATTCAGGGCCAAGCCACGCAGGTGAGCCTGTCCATCGACAAGCTGAGTGCTCTGAATCTGAAGAGCGTCGGCCCGACCTGCGCGCCCGTCGGCAACTTCCATTTCAACTTGGTCGGCGGCAAGCTCATAGGCCAGGGCGTGCCGAAATACTCACAGAGCCTCGTGACCGACTCCGGCGGTTCGCGCAGCCTGTCTCCTATGGAATGGGATACTTATACCGTGACGCCGACGGACCCCTCGAGCGACGCTTCCGGCATCACGCCGTTCTCCCCGGTCACACTCCACGCCGGCGCCACGTCGAGCGTGCAGATCGTGGCCGTGCCATCGGGTCCGAACGGCCTGCTGGTGGCCGTTGAAGATAACGTGGCGAAGCTGCCCATCTCCATGGCCACCGTCGAACTGTCGAACGGCGGAGGGTATGATCAGACGCTCGTGACTGGCCAGGGATACTTCGACCAGACCGATTGGTCTGGCGGCTCTGGACAGGCGACGTACTCCTCGGCGAACCGGTATTGGGGAGACGACGGCAACGTCGACGTTGCCACGAGCGCCGGCAGCGTTGTCTTGAAGCAGTCGTTCGGATCATACGGACCGAGCGGCCGCCTCGAATCGTCCACTTTCGACACCGGCACGACCAGCAATTTCTACGCGCTCTCGTGGAAACCCGTGAGCCAGCCGCTCCTCTCCGGCCCAAACTCCGTCGAATTCCAGTTCGCCACCTCTCCAAGCACGAGTCCGAACGGCCCCTGGACTTACCTCGGCCCGGACGGCATGCCTGGCACCTATTACACCTCGCCGGGAACGCAGATAAACGCCGTGAACAACGGCAACGAGTTCGCCCGCTATATGATGTACCTCTCCACTGCCACGGCCACGGTGACGCCGAGCGTCACCGACGCGTCGTTCACTTATACTTCCGGCTGCATCCCGCCGGGCCAGGTGCTCTTCCAAGGCCTGTCCGCCGGTTCATATACCTTGACGGTCTCGAAATCAGGCTACACCTCTTATAACGGCCAGATATCCGTCGGTTCGGGCTGGCAGAGCCAGACCATAGAGCTCTCACCTTAGATGAGATACAATCCCTCCATGATGAAGCGCTCTTTCAAGGAAAACGGTTTCACCCTCGCCGAAACGCTCGTCGCCGTGGCAATCTTCACGGCGGTCATGGCGGCCGTCTGGGCTCTCCAGATCAGCATCTTCTCAAACCAGCGGACGGTGTCCGGGTCGCTCCAGACGGCTCAAGATGCCGAGACCATCCTGAAGACCATGCTCACCGAATTGCGGGCCGCCGCGCCAGGTGGAAACGGCGCCTACACCATAGCCTCAGCCGCCACCAATACGATCTCTTTCTTCTCCGATCCGGACGACGACGGCCAGACCGAGAAGCTTACGTACTCTCTCTTCGGTACCAACCTTTATCGCGCCGTCATCCAGCCGTCCGGCTCCCCAGTCGTCTATAATATAGCGAGCCAGACCACCACCACTCTCATGACCAACGTCAGGAACGGGACCTCGACGCTGGTCTTCCAATATTTCGACCAGAATTATACCGGCACCAGCTCGCCCCTTACGCTGCCGGTCGATATTCCTTCGGTGCGGCTTGTAGGCATCACCCTGATCCTGGACGTCAGCACCAACCTGGCTCCGGCAGCCCGCACTTACAGCACGGTAGCCAATCTCCGTAACCTCAAGACCAATCTATGAAGAACAGAAAGGGCGACATACTCCTCTCCGTGATCGTCTTCGCCGCCGTGGCCACGACCGTCATCGTCGGCCTCGCTAGCTGGGGGGCCGCGATGCTCCGGAGCATCCGCAACGTGGCGACGCGCGAGCAGGCCTTCCAGATCGCCGAGGCCGGTGTCGATTATTATCGTTGGCATCTAGCGCAGTTCCCGACCGATTACACGGACAGTACGACTACACCTGGGCCCTACTATCATAATTTCTACGACAAAGACGGCGACCTCGTGGGCTCATACGCCCTTTCTATCACCGCGCCGCCTCTCGGCTCGACCAAGGTAGTCATCACTTCGACAGCCACGACCACCGCTGATCCGAAAGTCGTCCGCGTCATCCAGGCTACTCTGGCGGAGCCGTCTCTCGCCCAATATGCCGCTATCGCCCAGGACGTCATGCGCTTCGGCGCCGGCACCACGGTATACGGCCCGATCAGCTCCAATTCAGGCATCCATTTCGACGGTCTGGCTTACAACGTAGTCTCGAGCGCCTTGGCGACTTATACCGACCCGGACGTCGGCCTGACCGAATGGGGTGTGTACACCACCTCCGGCACGGATGATCCGCGGCCGCCCACGCCGGCCAATAACCGCCCCGACGTCTTCACGGCCGGGCGCCAGTATCCTACTCCCGGCTTCCCGTTCGCCAGCTTGACAGTGAACTTGTCGAACCTCCTCTCGATCGCCGCTCCCGGCGGCGTCTGCAACGCCCCGGCGTGCTGGTCGCCGTCGAATGCCCAGGGGTATTACATGCACATGAACAACAATAATACCTACGACATGTATAAAGTGACCGCTCTGTACGCCGCTCCCAACAACTGCACGAACGACAACGGCCAGACCCAATGGGGAACATGGAGCATAAGCACGCTCGGCTCGCTCGTCGGCACTTACGCCATCCCAGCCTCCGGCGTCATCTTCGTCGAGGATCATCTCTGGATCGACGGCCAGGTGACCAACACCAGGGTGACCGTCGCTGCCGCCGCCAACATCGGCGATACCGATCCGAGCACGTATACGAATATAACCATCAACGACAATCTGCTCTATTCGAGCCTCGATGGCTCGAGCATCATCGGTCTCATCGCTCAAGGGAATATAAACGTCGGTCTGGCGAGCGCCGACAATCTAACCATCGACGCCGCTCTGCTCTCCGAAAAAGGCCGCGTCGGGCGTTTCTACTACAATTCCCACTGCAAGCTGAACGGCATCGATTATCACGACCGCTCCTCGCTCACCCTGAACGGCATGATCGCCACGGCCATCCGCTACGGCTTCGCCTACACCGACGGCACTGGCTACGACATAAGGAACATCAACTACGACGCCAACCTGCTCTACAGCCCGCCGCCGTCGTTCCCTCTTGCGTCCACGCAATATCAGATGGTCTCCTGGAGAGAGCTGCAATGAGGCCCCGGCCCTCTGTGATACAATTCTTCCCATGTCATCCCGCAAGATAGTCATCGGCAACTGGAAGATGAATCCGGCCGGCCTCGATCTGGCAAGGAGGATCGCTCTCCGGACGCGCCGGGCTGCGGCCAAGCTCGAGCATACGGACGTCATCGCCTGCCCGCCGTTCCCGTTCATCCAAGCCTGCGTTTCCAGGAAACAGCCGAACCCGCTTCAGGTCGGCGCCCAGTCCGTTTCCATATTCGAGGCCGGCGCCCACACCGGGGAAGTCGGGGCCGACATGCTCCGCTCCCTCGGCGCTGTATGTGCGATCGTCGGCCATTCCGAAGAGCGCGAGAGGGGCGACACGGATGCCGTCGTCTCGAAGAAGATCGCCCGCGTCGTCGAGGCCGGCATGACCGCCGTCGTCTGCGTCGGCGAGAAGGCGCGCGAAGAAGGCGGGGCCCACTTCGATTTCCTCAAGGGGGAGATCAAGAACACCTTCGCCGGCATCCGCGCAGACAAGGTGAGGAGGATCATCCTGGCCTACGAGCCAATCTGGGCCGTGGGAGCCAAGGAAGCCATGGCGCCCTCCGAGATCTGCGAGATGTCCATCTTCGTCAAGAAAGCCTTCGCCGACATCTTCGGGCATGAGGCCGGCCTCCGGGTCAGGGTTCTTTACGGCGGGGCGGTGAATTTTAGGAATGCCCAGGACATCGTGAGGATCGGCAAGGTGGATGGCCTCCTGGTCGGCCGCGAGAGCGTCAATATGCCAGGGTTCATCGAGCTTCTGAAGGCGGTAGATGCGGTCGGATGACATGAAAACCCTCCGCGACATAGGGAATTTTGAAGGCGTGAAGGTCTTTCTGCGCGTCGATTTCAATGTGCCGTTGCGAGACGGCGTCGTCTCAGACGACACCCGCATCAAAGCTGCCATGCCGACCGTCGATTTCCTGCGGGCCAAGGGGGCGAAGATCGTGCTCGCAAGCCATATGGAATCGATCGACGGCGGGACTCCTTCGCTCGAACCGGTCGTCCGGCGCCTCGCCGAGCTCGGTCTACACGCCCTGTTCGTGAGCAGTATCAGGACCGCCCGCGATCTCATCGAGAGCGGCTCGGCGGGGAGCGACTGCATGCTCTTGGAGAATCTCCGCCAGTTCGAGGGCGAGAAGGCCAACAGCGAGAAGTTCGCCAGAGATCTCGCCTCGCTCGCCGACATATACGTCGACGACGCCTTCTCGGTCTGTCACCGGAAGCACGCCTCAATCGTCGGCGTCCCCAGATTCCTGCCGAGCTACGCCGGCCTTCAGCTGGAGAAAGAAGTAGCGAACCTGTCGCGAGCCTTCGATCCCGCCCATCCGTTCCTCTTCATCTTGGGCGGGGCTAAATTCGAGACGAAATTACCCGTCATCGAGAGATTTTTCGATACCGCCGATACTATTTTCGTGGGCGGGGCCCTGGCCAACGATTTCTTCAAAGCCAAGGGCTATGAGACAGGCCTATCCGCTCTTTCGAAAACAGGTTTCGATTTCAAAAAGTTCCTGGGCAGCTCCAAACTACTCCTGCCGGTCGATGTCGTCACGGAGAAACGCGAGACCAGGGCCTCCAATGCCCTGTCGGCGGACGACAAGATAGTCGACGCGGGAGAGAAGACAGTCGCCGCGCTTCAAGAGAAAATAAATGCCGCCAGATTCATCCTCTGGAACGGCCCGCTCGGCGTATACGAGGACGGCTACAAAGGGCCGACTCTCGAGTTGGCCAAAATGATCGGCGATACCACGGCTCGAGGCGCCACAACCATAGTCGGCGGCGGCGACACCTTGGCGGCCATCGATACTCTCGGCGTGGCGGACAAGTTCACCTTCATCTCGACCGGCGGCGGAGCCATGCTCGACTTCCTGGCTACAGGCACTCTGCCGGGGATAGAAGCGCTATCGTAGCTTCTCTATGATCTTCTTCGCATTCCACTCGAAATCCATCTTGTCTCCCTTAGCCTTGTAGCTGGGATAGATCCAGATATGAGCATGTTCTGCTTCCTCACCGACGATCCGGCATAGGACCTGGTCGTTACTGAAGGCCTTTTGTTGCGCCCGGGCGATCTTGCCGACCACCTCGAAGTACTGGCCCAGGTTCGGCACGTTCCAGACCCAACGATAATGCTTCTTGGGAACGACCTGAACATGCCCGGGCGATTGTGGATGGATGTCGAGGAATGCCATGAAATCCTCGTCCTCGTAGACGATATAAGCCGGGATTTCCCTCTTGACCATCTTGCAAAAGACGCAGTCTGGCATCATGACGTCCTTATTGTACTACAAAAATAAAAAGCCCGTTCCACTTCTCAGGCGGAAACGGGCTGGGAAATCAGCTGAGGCGGAGACAACCTCGCGTACTCGAAGACCGGATGTTCCTGGATCAGCCTGCGGCATTTGAATAGCTGTTCGTTCCGCAGCCTGGACTTCAAGTCGAACATCTCGAGCTGTGTGGCGATGATCTTCTGGACATAGACGAGGTTCGTGCGATTTCGCCCGAATCTCTCGGCGACCTCCTCCTGCGAACCGAGCTTGAACTCCAGACAAAGATACATGGCGAGCTGACGCGCCCAGCTTATGCTTTCCTTGCCCCGCTTCTCTTGGAAGAAACAGACAAGATCCACAGAACATTCCTTGGCGACCGTCTTCTTGACCACGGTTATCCGATCGTCCTCTTTAAGGTCCAGAGGATGGACCTTCGCTCCATTCGTTGTTTTCAGAGATTCCTTTCTTGGCCGGCGGAACGCCAGCCGTTTGTACTTTTAGACCGGGAGAGAACTTACCATGTACCTGGCTGTCGGTCAAATACTGTGTCAGTCCGTCAGATAGTCCTAGGATGAGCGTGATATAATCGACACAATGCCCGCATACGCCAAGCGCCGAACGCTCACCGCCCACGAAAAGGATGCCTTAACCGGGCATTCAGACCTACTCGCACATCTTTTATTTCATCGCGGCCTTGCCGACAAGACCTCCGCCGATAGATTTTTGAACCCAGACTACGAACGCGATACCTATGATCCGTCGCTCTTGAAAGACGCCGACAAGGCTGCCGACAGGATCATCAAAGCGGTCAAGAACAACGAAAAAATCGCCATATACGCTGATTATGACGCCGACGGCATCCCGGGCGCGGCCATGTTCTACGATTTCTTCAACAGGATCGGCTTCAAGGATTTCATCATCTACATCCCGCACCGCCACCACGAAGGTTTCGGTTTGAATGAGGAAGCCGTCGCTTCATTATCGGAGCAGGGCGCCAAGCTCGTCATCACTGTCGATTGCGGTATTTCTGATACTGTGGCTGTCGAGCGCGCCAATAAGCTTGGAATAGACGTGATCATCACTGATCACCACGAACCGCCGCAAGGATTGCCGCCGGCTTTCGCCATCGTCGATCACAAGCAGGCCGATTGCGCCTACCCCGACAAGGATCTCTGCGGCACAGGCGTGGCTTTCAAGCTGATCCAGGCGATCCTGGCCAAGGACCGCTTCGGTCTGAAGAAAGGCATGGAAAAATGGCTTCTGGATCTCGTCGGCTTGGCCACGCTCTCCGACATGGTGCCGCTCACCGGGGAGAACCGGGTGTTCGCCCATTACGGCTTGGCGGTCATGCGCAAAAGCCAGCGGAAAGGCTTGAAGCAATTGTTCTCGAGATTGAGGATGCCGCAGGGATATGTGACCGAAGACGATATCACTTTCATGATCACGCCCAGGATAAACGCCGCCTCCCGAATGGGCGTGCCGATGGACGCATATGATCTCCTGATCGCCGATAACGACGCTGACGCGGCCCTACGGGCGGAGCGCTTGGACCGCGTGAACGACGAACGCAAGGGCGTGGTGGCCTCGCTCGTCAAGGAAGTCAAAAAGACTGTCCGGAGCCGCCACGGCACCGACATGCCCTCGGTCATCGTCCTCGGCAATCCGGCTTGGCGCCCCTCGCTCCTCGGCCTTGCGGCGAACTCGTGCGTCGAAGAATTCCATCGGCCGGTCTTCCTCTGGGGCCGCGACGGCGACTCGCGTTTCAAGGGCTCATGCAGATCGGAAGGGAAGACTCACGTCGTCGAGCTAATGAGAGCGGTCGCGCCGGGCGTCCTGACGGAATTCGGCGGCCACAGGCATTCCGGGGGATTCACCGTGAATGACGAGGCCGTCCATTATCTTGAACAGCGCCTGAATGAGGGCGCAAAACGACTGAGTTCCGATTCTGGAGAAGCAAATGGGCCGGCCGGCGGCGAGGATGACATGATTGACGCCGAGCTGTCCCTGGAAGACATCGATTCGCGCCTGTATGACGATATCTCGAGGCTCGCTCCATTCGGCATCGGCAATCCGAAGCCAGTTTTTCTATTCAAAAAGGTGTCGCCGACGTCAGTGCGCCGCTTCGGGAAGGGAAGCGAGCACATAGAGCTGGTCTTCGATAAAGAGAACGGCGGAAAGATCTCCGCGATATCGTTCTTCGGTGTCACGAACGATTGGGCTCCTGCCCTTCAGGCCGGAAAAACGCTTGATCTGGTGGCTTCATTGGAGAAATCCATGTTCCGGAATACGCCCGAGCTGCGACTGCGCGTCGTCGACGTGATAAAATCTTGAATATGGCCAAGCCTTCCATCATCGTCATATTCACCGACGGCGCCTCGAGAGGCAACCCCGGACCCGGCGGCTGGGGGGCGGTCTTGGTGGCTGACGGAAACAAGGTTGTCGAGCTTGGCGGAGGCGCGAAAGAGACCACCAATAACGTCATGGAATTGACGGCGGCCATCAAGGCGCTCAAAAAGACGCCGAAAGGCTCGAAGGTCGCGCTCCATACAGACTCTTCTTACGTCATGAACGGCATAACCAAATGGATAAAGGTCTGGAAGAAAGGCAAATGGAAGACGAAGGCAAAGAAAGACGTCCTCAACCGGGATCTATGGGAGGAACTGGACGGCTTGGCCGAGGCCCGCGAGATAGATTGGCGACGCGTCGGCGGACACGTCGGCGTTCTGGGAAACGAGAGGTGCGATCATATAGCCACAGCCTTCGCCGACGGCATGAAGGTGAAGCTTTATAGAGGCCCGCTCGCCGGATACGACTTGCCAGACATCCTGGATGTCTCGGGCGACAAATCAAAGTTAACTGCGAAGAGATCGGAAGCGTCGCATTCCCGCGCCAAGGCATATTCCTATGTCAGTATGGTCGACGGCGTCATCGAAGTCCATCACACCTGGGAAGAGTGCGAGAAAAGAGTGAAGAGTGTAGCCGGCGCCAAGTACAAAAAATCGACTGACGCCGCGGATGAAAGCAGGATAATCGAGGAATTCGGGACGTTTTGATGGAGAGAGCCTCTTCATCGGATTTTGAATAAAAATTCACCAGGATTTGAGGCTTTTTTGAACGGAAATTTAACCTTCGGACTGTAAGATGCGCCCGTGAAAGGGCGCGTTTTCATCTTCTGGGGCATATTCGTCGCCGCGGCGATCTTCCGCGTGGCTGCGTCGCTCTCGTCGCGTCCACCAGACGCTTACGACTGCCTCAAGCACGTCGATCGCGGCGTCGGCACGGTAACCGAAGACCCGGAACGCAAAGAAACAGGGCAAGTATTTATCATATCTGCCGAGAAGGTCTTCGTCGTCCCGACCGCGAGCTCGAGCAGAGCCATCCTGTGCGCCGCCGACATCTTGGTCAGAGTGAAAACCAAACCGTATCCACGTTTTTCCTATGGTGACCGTGTCATATTCACAGGGAAACTGTCAAAACCGTTCAATTTTTCAGGCGACAGCGGCCGCACCTTCGATTACAAGGGATACCTGGCCAAAGACGGCGTCTATTACGAGATGAAAAGCGCCGTTGTCTCGTTGAGCACGAGCACGATCGAAGATTTTAAGCAAAGATCGATTCTCGGGTCGCTTGGATCATTGGCCGACGGCACAAATTCCAGTCTTTTCTCCCTGAAGCGCGGATTCGTGGCCAATCTAGAGCGAGTCCTCGGCGAGCCGCATGCCGCCCTGGCCGCCGGCTTGGTAGTGGGGGAGAAGAGCGCGCTCGGCGCAAGCCTTCTCAACGACTTCCGGACGGTCGGCCTGATCCACATTGTCGTCCTGTCGGGTTTCAACACCACCATCGTGGCGGTGGCCCTCCGGCGCACCCTCTCGTTCTTGCCCAGAGTCTGGGGCATAGTCGTGGGCGGCATAGGCATCGCCCTCTTCGGCATCCTTGTGGGCGGCGGGGCCACGGTCGTCCGCTCTTGCTTCATGGCCGGTATCGCCTTGATAGCCGACCTCATCCGCCGGGATTACAGCGTCCATCGCGCTCTGGCTTTCGCCGCTCTCATCATGCTCATAGCCAATCCGCTCATATTGATGCACGACCCGTCGTTCCAGCTGTCTTTTCTGGCCACCGTCGGCCTCGTCCTTCTGGCCTCGCCCATCGAAGAGCACCTCCGGTTCATCCCCGAGAAGTTCGGCATGCGTGGCACGGTCGCTTCGTGTCTAGCCACCCAGATCTTCGTCTCGCCCTACATTCTATATATGATGGGGCAGATCTCGATCATCGGCGTGGCGGTCAACATCCTGATCCTGCCGTTCATCCCGGCGACGATGCTCCTCGTCTTTCTGACCGGCGTCGCCGGCTTCGTCTCATACGCCGTCTCCGTAGTTGTCGGCTGGGGTGCCCACACCCTCCTCTCATACGAGCTTTTCACCGTTGAGCATTCCGCTCGGTTGCCGTTCGCCGCAGCCCACTTTCCTCCATTCTCGATCTGGTGGGTGGCGGCTTTTTACGCCGCGTTCGTCGGCGCCTTCTTTTGGCGGGGAAGAATCAAGCGCGGTCGTATTGACATGGCAATATCTCGGGACTAGTATCTTGGGCGGTAACCACGTTCTCAACATTCAAAAGACAGGAGGGCAACTATCATGCAAGCTTCCACAGTCATCGGCGGCGAAACGCTGGGCGAGAAACGCGCCCGTCTCAGCGAGATGGTTCGGAATCTCGACGGAGAAACCATTGCCAATATCATGTCCGGCGCACCGCTTAAGGCGTGCCCGGACGATGTCTGCGGCAAGATCCCGGCGGCCCGTCAGCTCTGGATCGAGATCACGCAGGAAGAGATCGAATTCAAGGCTCTTGAACAAGATTCAGGCCCGCACTCCGGAAACTAGCCTCATTTACGTCGGTATCAAGACCCGCGATGTCGTTCGCGGGTTTTTTCTGATAAAACACCGACAGATCAAAAAGCTTATACCCCAGATTTTTCCTTCAACTCCGCCCTGACTTCCATCCAAAGCTTGCCGAGATGATTCTCGCCGTCCTTAGCTGGCCCCCAACCCCAATATGAGTCGCGCCACGAGTCTTCGATAAGCTCTCTATCGCCGGTCTCCAAAAGCTTCTTCCTGATATACGGGTGCTGGGCGACCTTAGCGCGCAGAATCTCTCTCATGACGTCCAGTTTGATGTCATCCCAACCGCTTCGATATCTCTTTTCATTAGCCTCCGCAAGCTTCATCGCATTGTGGGCGGAACGGGCGTTCCTTATCTTCTCTTTCAAGCCCTCGTCGTCGAAACATTCTGCCTGATAGGCGTGTTCCGATGTCGGCCACAGCTTGCCCTTCCATTCGATGGCGAAAGAAGAGAAGTTGGAGAGGACGTAGAATTCGTGCTCATAGAAGAAGACCTGCTTGTCGGTGTCGTTTCCGTGCATGCCGGAATCATATCAGATCGAAAGCAAAAATCCGATATCCTGACCCCGGTAGATTTTTTCTTATCGGGCTTCCTTGAAGTTCTTCTCGACGACTTCCCAATTTAGGTTGGCGAAAAAGTCTTCGACGTAATTCTTCTTGCCGGAAGGCTGGTAATCGGCAACGTACGAGTGCTCCCACATGTCGAGACCGAGGATCATGGCGCAGTCATTCAGTTGGCCCAGGTGCTGTTCATCTACCCAGGAAGCGAGGAGTCGGTCGTCCTTGCGGTCGTACCATAGGACCGCCCAGCCAATGCCGCGAGTCATAGCCAAGGCCTTGAAGCCGGCAAGCCAGGCCTCGAACGAGCCCCAGGTCTCGGCGATCTTCTTCTTGAGCGGGCCCGAGTCCGAGGGGGCCGCGGCGCTGCCTTCGAGAGAGGCGAAATAGACCTCATGATTGCGCATGCCGTTGTATTCGAAGCTGAAGCGGCGGTTAAGTTCGCCGAGAAGATAGGTATTCTTGTCGGCATCCGCTTTCAATTCCTCGATCTTCTCGAGGACCGAGTTGGCGTTCTTGACGTAGCCCTGGTAGAGCTTCAGGTGCTCTTCGACGGTCTTGGTGGATATGCCTTTCAAGACCGGTATCTCGAAGGTCCTGGCAGTGAATGTTTTCATGGTGATTTTGAAAGAAAGTTCATTAGGATTTTAATCTTTCTTCACCGGCATTTTAACCTTTTTTGAGGGTTTTTTGAACCGGCTCTGTCTATACTGTCCGCGCTATGATAAAAGGTGCGTCGAAACCACTGCTCATTTTTGCTGCCGGGGCCGCGGCCCTAAGCGGCACCGGTCTTTATGCCTGGCACGAATCGCGCCGGCCGGCGGTCCTCGAGCTTTTCGTCTTCGACCTGCCCGGAGCCCCAGCTGTTTTCATCAGGACTCCAAACGACAAGAGGATATTGATCGATGGCGGCTCGAACGCGGAAGTCATCCGCCGCCTGACGAAGATCCTGCCTTTTTATTCCAGACGGATAGATTCCGTCGTCGCCACGGCCGCCGATGGTAAAAATGTGACTGGGCTCATCGAGGCCTTGAATCGCTATTCTGTCGATAAGGCCATTATTCCGGACGTAACCTTGGAAAGCCTCGGTCTGGCCAGCTCGAGCGACCCGATCTACCGGACATTCATCGAGACGATCGACTTACATCATATTCCCGTTCAGAAAGTCTTGTCCGGAGACAGACTAGTTCTTGATCGAACCGGTATTGATTCAAATGACGGCGTAACGGCCGACACTCTGTTTCCCGTTCCTGCCGACCGATTCAATTATTCTAAGGCCAGCGTTCCCGAGATCGTCATGAGAATAGAGTATGGCTCGACCTCCGTTGCTCTTCTCGGCGGGGCCGGCGTCAAGATCCAGAAGTTCGTCGCCACAGAGAATCAAAAACCGGCCGATGCCGTGGTTATCTCACAGAGCGCTACGGCATCGAACGTCTCGGCCGAATTAGTGGATTCAATGGCACCGGATTTTCTGCTGTACTCACAGCAGATTATGAAGTCGCCGAAGAAGCCGCCGGCCGCTGCGAAGAAAAAAGCCGCTGGCGACCCATTGGCCGGGATCACGGATGACCGCCGGTTCAATGTCCGCAAGACCGGCACGGTGAAGATCGTGTCAGACGGAATGCATGTAGGCGTCAGTAATCAATAAGAACCAGCGCCAGGTAAAACAAAAAACCGCGGTAACGCGGCCTTCAAGCTCGAAAACGACGGCAAGCCTTAGATTATCCCGGCGTCGCGCAGGGCCCGGAAAGCGCCCTTCTTCTCGATAGTGCGGAGGCCGCGGGCGGAGACGGTGATGCGCACCGATTTCTTCAATTCGGGGACGTAGACGGTCTTCTTCTGGAGATTCGGGTAGCGCCTTATGGTGCCGCAGGGATTGAACTGCGTGGCGCGCGTCCGGTTGGAATACCGGCCGCCGGAGACGGAGCCTCGCTTGGTGATGTCGCAGGATTTGGCCATAAAACGATGAGCCCGTATGGTATCATGGAGTCCGAGCGGATTCAAGCCGCCGAAACTCTTCATGCTTTTCATCATCCTCTCGATCGTCATCCTCATATTCTCGGTCATCCTCCATGAGGTGTCGCACGGTTACATGGCCGAAGCTCTGGGCGACCCGACGGCGAGGCTATCGGGCCGGCTCTCGCTGAACCCCCTGAAGCACATCGACCCCATCGGCTCTATCATCGTGCCGCTCGTGACCTCGCTCATGGGCTTCACTTTCGGCTGGGCCAAGCCGGTACCGTACAACCCTTACAACCTGAAGAACAGGCGCATCGGCGAGCCCTTGATAGCCATCGCCGGGCCGGCATCGAATCTGGCGATCGCCCTCGTCTTCGGCACCATCCTGCGTTTCATATCGTACGGCATCACGGATGCCGCTTCCGCCGTGGCCATAGCGCCGTTCATCACCATTATCTCTTATATCGTCGTCATCAACATAGTGCTGGCCGTTTTCAACCTGATCCCGTTGCCGCCCCTCGACGGCTCGAAACTCCTCTTCGCCGCTCTGCCGACCCAGTACGGCCGCGTCCGCTACGTCCTCGAATCCTACGCGCCGGTCTTCGTCCTCATCGTAGTCTTCTTCCTCTGGCAGATCCTGTCGCCGGTCATCCCGTGGGTGTTCCGTTTGTTCACTGGCATTAATTTCTGAAGTGGTACAATATATGTGTATGGCCCCGACATATTTTCAAGGGAATAGCCGGCATCCACGCCATGTGTCCGTCGGCGCGGTCCTCATGAACGACAAGGGCGAGGTCTGCTGCCATCATTTCAAGACCAAAGACCTGAAGGGCTATTGGAAGGAACAAGGTCTGGATGACTTCTATCTCCTGATGCGCAAGACGCTCGAACCGGGCGAGCCGCTCGAGCACGCCCTAGATCGCGGTCTCGCGGAAGAATTCGGTGCCACGGCCGAGACGGAAGATTACATCGGCTCGATCCAAAGCCATTTCAAGGATAAGGGCGTCGAAGTGGAGAAGACCACTTTGTATTTCTTGTGCAAGGTCGTCTCCGAGGACGCTTCCAAGCGCACGGGCACGGATATTGAGACGAACAGCTTGGTCGAATGGCATAGACCAGAGTTCCTGATCCAAAGGATGAAGGAGCAGGCTGAAAAATACGGACGGACGGACGTGGACGAGTCGAACGTTCTGGAGAAATTAGAAGGGTAGCCTGGCAGAGACCGATCGCTTGGTGGATAACCCGGTTTACTTTTTCTCCGTCTCTCGATTATACTTGTTCCTTGTATGCTCTCTGTCGTGCTCCTGCTCGTCGTACCGGCGGTATCCCCGCCTGTGCGTGAAGTTACCGAGCTGGTTCCTGCGGAGCTCGCCATAGCTCCTCGGGCGCCAGCCGTTGGCGCGAGCATTCGGGCCGATCTCGCGGCCATCCAAGCCCTCAATGACGATCTAAACATCGTCGTGTCCAGGCTGGAAGACCGCCCGTCGCCCGGAAAGCTCTTGCAGGTGAAACGGGGCAGCATCGGACCATTCAAAGCGCTCGCGCATGATTGGCTCGATCCTGCCGTCGCCCCCACAGTCTGACGCGACCAACCGCTCATTCATTCGCGTCGAAGCCGCTAGGTGCCTACAACACCTGGCGGTCTTTTTTGTTCGGAATGGCCGGCATTGCGTCGGGTCTGCCGGCATGCTAATGTATCGCCACTGCCCCCGAGGGCATAAAAACACGATTATCGGACCCGCGTGAGTAATCATTCAGGCTCTCTAGCCGAAAATGGTGAAAATCCAAGCGGATCCACGCAAAAGCATCTCATCATGCCGACCATCAACCAGTTGACGAAGACTCACAGGAAGCGCTTCAAGCGGAAGTCGAAGTCCGTGGCCCTGACTCGTACTTTCAATTCCATCAAGAACCGGCCGATCTTCTTCCCGGCCCCGTTCAAGCGCGGCGTCTGTGTCAAGGTCACCACCAAGACCCCGAAGAAGCCCAACTCCGCCATCCGCAAGATCGCCCGCGTGCGCCTCACCAACGGCATGGAAGTCACGGCCTACGTGCCGGGCATGGGGCATAACCTCCAGGAACACGCCGTAGTCCTCCTCCGCGGCGGCCGCGTCAAGGATGTCGGCCTGCGCTATTCCATCGTGCGCGGCGTCCTCGACTGCGCCGGCGTCGAAGCCAGGAGGAAGGGCCGCAGCCAGTACGGCAATAAGAAGCCGAAGGCCGCCAAAGCCGCTTAGTTCGGACGTTTTTCCAATATCATGCGACGCAAGATCAACATAAAGCGCGACCTCAAGCCCGACATGGCCTACGAGTCCCTGAAGCTGGCCAAGTTCACCAATTACATCATGGAATCCGGCAAGAAGACGATCGCCCGGGCCATCATGAGCGACTGCATGACCGCCATCAAAGAGAAAGCCAAGGTGGAGAATCCGCTCGAAGTCTTCGAAACGGCCCTCCGGAACACGGCCCCGGCCATGGAAGTCCGTTCCCGCCGCGTTGGCGGTGCCAACTACCAGGTTCCCCGCGAAGTCCGGCCGGAGCGCCGAAGCGCCCTGTCCATGAAGTGGATCATCGAAGCCGCCCGCTCCAAGAAAGGCAAGCCGATCGCCGAGAAATTGGCCGACGAGATCATCGCCGCCTCGAAGAACGAGGGCGAAGCCGTCAAGAAGCGCGAGAATGTCCACAAGATGGCCGAAGCCAACAAGGCCTTCGCCCACTTCGCCTGGTAACAAAGCTTTATGCAACGCGACTACCCGCTTGAACGAGTAAGGAACTTCGGCATCATCGCCCACATCGACGCCGGCAAGACGACCACGTCGGAGCGTATCTTGTATTACACAGGCATGACCCACAAGATTGGCGAGGTCCACGAGGGCGACACCGTGACCGACTGGATGGAGCAGGAAAGGGAGCGCGGCATCACCATCACGGCCGCGGCCATCACCTGTTTCTGGAACCCAACGTATATGCCGGCGGCCGACCTGTCGAAAAAGGTCCGTTTCAATATCATCGACACCCCGGGGCACATCGATTTCACGGTCGAGGTCAAACGTTCGTTGCGCGTCCTTGATGGTGCGGTCGTCGTCTTCGACGGCGTGGCCGGCGTGGAGCCTCAATCGGAGACCAACTGGCGCTATGCCGACGACGGCAAAGTGCCGCGCCTCTGCTTCATCAACAAAATGGACCGGATGGGCGCATCTTTCGAGAAATCATTTAAGTCTATTCTGGAACGCTTGAATAAGAACGCTGTCCGGTTCCAGATCCCCATCGGTCTCGAAGAGAACCATTCCGGTGTCATCGATCTTTTGAAGATGAAGGCCTATACGTTCGAGGGCGACAAAGGAGAGAAGGTCGTCGAGAAGGAGATCCCGGCCGATCTTCTGGAAGAGGCCAAGAAATATCGCGCCGAGCTCGTCGAGAAGATCGTCGAGCACGACGACGCGGCCATGCACAAATATCTGGAGGGCCACGAAGTTCCCGTGGAGGAATTGAAGAAGATCACCAGGAAGGCCGTGATCGAGAACAAGATGTTCCCGGTCTTCACCGGTTCCGCTCTGAAGAATATCGGCGTGCAACTGGTCTTGGACGGCGTCGTGGACTACCTGCCGTCGCCTCTCGACATGCCGCCTATCAAGGGCATCGACCCGAATACCGGCGAAGAGATCGTCCGCCACGCTTCCGACAGCGAACCATTCTCCGCTCTGGCCTTCAAGCTCCAGAACGACCCGTTCGTCGGCCAACTGACCTTCTTCCGCGTCTATTCCGGCACCATCGAAGCCGGCACTTATCTCTACAATTCGACGACCGGCAAGAAAGAGCGCCTGGGCCGCATCGTCCGTTTGCAGGCCGATAAGCGCGAAGAGGTCAAGAAAGTCTTCGCCGGCGAGATCGCCGCGGCCGTGGGCTTGAAAGACGCCCTGACTTCGCACACTTTCTGCGACGAGGAGCACCCGATCGTCCTCGAAGTCATCAAATTCATGGAGCCGGTCGTCTCTCTCCGGATCGAGCCGAAGACCAAGGCCGACCAGGAGAAGATGGGCATCGCTCTCCACAAATTGGCTAATGAAGACCCGACCTTCAAGATCACTTCCAACCAGGAGACCGGCGAGACCATCATCTCCGGTATGGGCGAGCTCCACCTCGAGATCATGGTTGACCGCATGAAGCGCGAATTCGGCGTGGAGGCCAACGTCGGCGAGCCGCAGGTGGCTTATCACGAGTCCATCCTCGGTACAGCCGAGGCCGAGAACAAGTACATCAAACAGACGGGCGGCAAGGGCCAGTACGGCCACGTCCGCATCACCTTGCGTCCGATGAAACCACTCGTCGAAGGCGAGAAGGTCCCGAAGAACGTCAAGCGCTACGATGATTTCGAATTCATCAACTCTATCAAGGGTGGCGTCATCCCGCAGGAATTCATCCCAGCCGTCGAGAAAGGCGTCCACGAAGCCATGGACCGCGGCATCGTGGCCGGCTACAAGATGGTCAACATCTCCTGCGAACTGACCTTCGGCTCGTACCATGACGTCGACTCCTCGGAGATCGCCTACAAGATCGCCGCCTCCCAAGCCTTCCAGGACGCCGCCAAGCGCGCCAAGCCGGTCATCCTGGAGCCCATCATGAAGCTTGAAGTCGTCTGCCCTGAAAAGTACATCGGCGACGTGAACGGCAGTATCGCCTCGAAGCGCGGCATGATTGAAGGCCAGAACCCGAAGGGCCAGGCCGTCTCCATCATCGCCAAAGTGCCGCTCTCCGAGATGTTCGGCTACACCACCCAGTTGCGCTCAATGACCTCTGGCCAAGGGAGCGCCATGCTCGAATTCGATCACTACGAGGTCGTGCCGGCCAATGTGGCCGAGGAGATAAAGGAGAAGAGGAAATAAGAAATATTGGTTAATTACTAAAAAGGCCCTTAATTTATAAGGGCCTTTTCGATATTTAAATATTGTTAAATGGTAGGACTGGCTGTGTTAATTGAAATCAATTTTGCACTAGTAATATACGTTGACACATATGTGTTTTTTGGTATAATTGTTAAATCATGATTATGGATAAGGAAAATACTAAACAATTTAAACACACAGAACTCAAGCTCTATGATCCAAAATGGAGCTCTGATTTAGCGACTACTATCATAGAGCTAGAGAAATTAAGGGTTAAAAGGCTTGGAGGCCCAGTTCCACCACATGTATTTTTCCAATTGAAGGAGATTTTTCAATTATTTGAGAGCCTCGGATCTGCTCGCATTGAGGGGAATAGAACGACCCTGATGGAATTTGTCGAAAAGGTAATAGAAAATCCTTCCAGAGCTACTGCGGACGAAAGCATGAAAGAGATTTTTAATTTGGAAGATGTCATTGATTTTATTGAGAAAAATATAAAGAAGACAACTATCTTTGACCGCGCCCTGATTTCCGAAATACACAGGATTATTGTAAAAGATCTCACACCTCCCCCAGGGGGAGAGGGTTCTCACTATCCTGGCGCCTTGAGACCAGTGGATGTATCGATTACAGGGTCGCCGCATGTCCCACCAAAGAGCATTAAGGTGCCTGAATATTTTGAAGAACTTATGACATTTGTTAATGCCTCTGTCAGTTCCAAGTATCATCTGCTTATTACTGCGCTTGCCCATCACCGAATGGCTTGGATACATCCATTTGATAACGGCAACGGTAGATTTGTCCGAATGTTCACATACGCCCTGTTAATCAAACAAGGATTCCAGGTTAAGACAGGGCGTATATTGAACCCCACTGCTATTTTTTGTATGGATCGAGCGAAATACTATGAAATGCTTGCGGTTGCCGATACTGGCGATGAAGTCAAAGTTCTTGAATGGTGCGAATATGTTCTAAACGGTTTACGTAAAGAGATAGAAAAAATTGATAAATTGCTTAACTTGGAATATATCACCGATACCATTCTCATACCCGCGCTCCGATATTCTCTTGAACGTAAGAGTATAAATAATCAGGAGCATGCTGTTTTGAGCTGTGTTGTTAAGACTAAGGATATGACGATTAAATCCTTAGACATAAAAGCTGCATTGAACGAGGCTTCGCCTGTTCAAAGGTCGCGCATAATTAAACGGTTAAAGGATAAAGAGATGCTCGTGCCGACCAAGGGCAATAAAAGCAGAAAATATACAATTCAGTTCCGTAACAATTATCTTCTCAGGGATGTAGTAAGAGCTCTGGAAGAAAATGGTTTTGTCCCTGAATTCTTAAACAGGAAATCAGAGGACGGGGTCTAGTTTGTATATATTTGACAACCCCATCCCCCTCTGCTATCCTCTGATTTACACGCCTACCCGGCGTTTTATAAATCGCTATTAACAACTTTATCTTTGGCGCCCGTCGCGCGGCGTTCGCGCCCGCACGTTGGAAGCCAAAGCACTAAGTAAATAATATGGCAGCTGAATTCAATCGCAATAAGCCGCACGTGAACGTCGGCACGATCGGTCACATCGACCACGGCAAGTCCACCTTGACCGCCGCCATCCTGGCCGTCCAGGCCAAGAAGGGCATGGCCAAGCTCAAGGCTTACGCCGACATCACCAAAGGCGGCACCGTCCGTGACGCCACCAAGACCGTCACCATCTCGCTCTCGCACGTCGAGTACGAGACGCCGAAGCGCCACTACGCCCACATCGACTGTCCCGGCCACGCCGACTTCGTCAAGAATATGATCACCGGCGCCGCCCAGATGGACGGAGCCATCCTGGTCGTGTCCGCCCAGGACGGCGTCATGCCCCAGACCAGGGAGCACATCCTTCTGGCCCGCCAGGTCGGCGTGCCGAAGGTCCTGGTCTTCCTCAACAAGTGCGACATGGTGGAGGAGAAGGACTTGATCGATCTGGTCGAGGAAGAGGTGCGCGAGCTCCTCACCAAGTACGAATTCGACGGCAAGAACGCCCCGGTCATCCGCGGTTCGGCCCTGAAGGCCCTCGAAGGCGATCCGGTCTGGACGGGGAAGATCGACGAGCTCATGGATGCCATCGATACCTTCATCCCGGAACCGGTCCGCGACGTCGATAAGCCGTTCCTCATGCCGATAGAAGACATCTTCTCGATCGAAGGCCGTGGCACCGTCGTGACCGGCAGGATCGAGCGCGGCAAGGTCAAGATCAGCGACGAAGTCGAGATAGTCGGCTTCAGGGATACGGTGAAGACAGTCGTGACAGGCATCGAGATGTTCAATAAGTCCCTGAAAGAAGGCATTTGCGGCGACAACGCCGGTATCCTCCTGCGCGGCACTGCCAAGGATGACGTCTCCCGCGGCCAGGTCCTGGCCAAACCCGGCTCCGTCAAGCCCCACACCGAATTCGAGGCTGAAGTCTATATCCTGAAGAAGGAAGAGGGCGGACGCCACACCCCGTTCTTCACCGGCTACAAGCCGCAGTTCTACATCCGTACCACCGATGTGACCGGCGAGGTCACTCTGCCGGAAAAGGTGGAGATGGTCATGCCCGGCGACACCGCCAGCTTCAAGGTGAAGCTCGTCGCACCCGTCGCTCTCGAAGCCCAGATACGCTTTGCCGTCCGCGAGGGCGGCAAGACCGTCGGCTCGGGCGTGGTCACCAAAGTAATCGCCTAACCGTCTGTCACGAGATAAAGATCAAGAACATGGCGACAGCGAAAGAAACAACCAAGAAGAAAGCCGCCGCGCCATCCGCCGCAGCGAAGTCCGTGTCGGCCGGAAAGCCGGTGCGCTCGCGCAAGGCCAAGCCGGCAGGCGAAGTGCCGCACCTTAGGATCCGGGTGCGCGCCTACGAGCACAAGATCCTCGATGCCAGCTTGCGCCAGATAATGGACACGGCTGCCCGTTACGACGCCGTGATCCACGGCCCGACGCCCCTCCCGACCGAGATCAAGAAGTACACGGTCAACCGCTCGTCGTTCATAGACAAGAACGCCCGCGAGCAGTTCGAGATGAGGGTGCACAAGCGCCTGATCGACATCGTCAACCCGAACCAGAAGGTCATCGAAGCCCTGACCAATCTCTCCCTTCCGTCCGGCGTGAACATCGACGTCAAGATGATGTAGTTTTGAAAGAACGGTAGCGGATGTCTTTCGAGATATGTCCGCAGACGATTCTCAGCAGAGAATCGTCGAGGATTAGGAAAGTTTTCTGCAGAAAACTTTCCGCGTATCGAGAAGGACATCCGCTACCGTTCGTAAAGATCATGAAATTCATTATCGGAAGAAAGCTGAATATGACCCAGATCTATGACGCCTCCGGCGCCGCCATCCCCGCTACGGCCGTCCTCGTGCGCGGCAACGTCGTCACTCAAGTCCGCACCAAGGAGAATGACGGCTATGAAGCCGTGCAGGTCGGCGAAGGCTCGCGGCACGCAAGCCGCATCGCTAAGCCCCAGAAGGGCCAGTGGAAAGATTTGGGCAGTTTCGCTTCGGTCAAGGAATTCCGGACGGATCCGCCAGCCGGCGGACCGACGGCCAAAGTCGGCGACAAGCTGGAACTCTCCCAATTCAAGGCCGGCGACGTCGTCCAAGTCTCCGCCATCTCCAAAGGCAAAGGCTTCCAGGGCGTGGTCAAGCGCCACGGCTTCCACGGCGGTCCGCGTTCCCACGGCCAGAAGCATTCCGAGCGCGAGCCCGGCTCAATCGGCGGCGGCTTGCGCACTCACGTGCCAGTCGGTACCAGGATGGCCGGCAGGATGGGTTCGGACCGGGTGACGGTCACGAACTTGAAGGTCGTGCACGTCGATCCGGAAGAGAGCATCCTTTACGTTTCCGGAGCGGTTCCCGGCCGCCGGGGCACGTTGGTCGAGATCGTCGCCAAGAACTGATCGTCATTTCAATATCACCATGGACGCACCGATATACAATCAAGAAGGTAAGGCCGCAGGGAAGATAAAGCTCCCGGAGAGCATCTTCAACGTCCCTTGGAATGCCGATCTCGTCCATGAGATCGTCCGCCTGATGAATTCCAACAGCCGCACCAATGTCGCTCACACCAAGACCCGCGGCGAGGTCCGCGGCGGCGGCAGGAAGCCCTGGCAGCAGAAGGGCACCGGCCGGGCCCGCCACGGTTCCACCCGCTCCCCGATCTGGGTCGGCGGCGGCGTCGCTCATGGCCCGAGAAACGACAAGAATTTCACCCGCAAGATAAACAAGAAGGCCCGGGTCAAGGCCCTTTACACGATCCTGTCCCGGAAATTCAAGGACGGCGAAGTGCTCTTCCTCGACGCCATGAAGCTTGCCGCGCCCAAGGCCAAAGAAGCTCGGACCATTTTGCATTCATTGGCCAAGATCAAGGGCTATGAGAAGCTCGCCACGAAGAAGGAGAACGCCGCCCTGATCGCTCTCGGCCAGAAGACCGACGCTGTAGCTAAGAGCTTCCGCAATTTTGGCAATGTCTCTGTCGAGGAGTTTCGCAACCTGAATCCGGTGTCCGTTTTGAATCATACATACCTTATCGTTACAGATCCGGAAGAGTCGCTGAAGGCCCTTACTGTGAAGACGGATAAGACCGACAAATAATTTCAATACCATGCCATTATTCGGATTCAGAAAAGACAAGAAGCACGAGCAGAGCCACATTCAGGCCACGGCCGAATTGGCCAAGACAGTGAAGAAGGGCGATGCCAAAGATAAGGGCGCCAAGCAGTTCTCGTCCCCGAAACCCGAAAAGATCTCCTCGGCGGTCGTGACAAAGGACGCGGGTGCCGGGAAGGCCGGTCCTGCCCTGCCGAAAGGCTCGTTCGGAAGCGCGACCGAGAGCATCATCCGTCCGCACATCACGGAGAAGTCCGGCATCTTGAGCCAATCCGGCGCTTACACTTTCCAGGTCACTTCCAATGCGAACAAATCTTCAGTGGCCAAGGCCATGCGCGCCCTGTACAAGGTCACTCCGGTCAAAGTCGCCATGGTCAACCTGCCGTCGAAGAATGTCTTCGTCAAGGGCCGGCGCGGCACCGTTTCCGGCGTGAGAAAAGCGATCGTCACCGTCAAGAAAGGCGAGAAGATAGACTTCGTATAATCAAGCTCCATGAAGACATACCGACCCACAACCAAATCGCGCCGCCACATGACAACCTTGCCGTTCAAGGAATACTTGACGGCGTCCGAGCCGTACAAGCCGCTCACAACAGGTTTCAAGCGCGACGTCGGCAGGAACGCTTTCGGCCGCATCACCGTCCGCCACAAGGGCGCCGGCCACAAGAAGCTCTATCGCCTCGTCGATTTCCTGTATGACAAGAAAGACATCCCGGCCACAGTGAAGACCGTCGAGTACGATCCCTTCCGCACCGGCTACATCGGCCTGGTCGCCTACAGGGATGGCGCCAAGCGCTACGTCCTCCTGCCGAAGACCATGAAAGTCGGCAACACATTCATCGTTTCCGAAAAAGCCCCGATCGAGACAGGCAATCGCCTGCCTTTGAAGAACATCCCGGTCGGCACATACGTCTACAACATCGAAATCAATCCCGGCTCCGGCGCCAAACTTGTCCGCTCGGCCGGTTCTTTCGCCCAAGTCATCGCCAATGACGCCGGCTACACCCACATCAAGATGCCTTCGACCGAGGTCCGCAAAGTCCACCAGAATTCCTGGGCTTCGATCGGCGCCGTTTCCAACGAGGAGAATCGCCTGGTGGTCATCGGCAAGGCCGGCCGCTCGCGCTGGATGGGGATACGTCCCACGGTGCGCGGCACCGCCCAGAACCCGGTCGACCATCCTTACGGCGGCGGCGAACAGCGCCAAGGCCGCGGCCTGCGCCGCCTGAAGACCCGCTGGGGCAAGCCCGCGGGCAAGGGCCAGAAGACCCGCACTCCCAAGAAGTATTCTAATGTCTTCATCGTCTCGCGCCGCAATCCCGGCCGACTGATGAGGAGCGGAAGCTGATCGTCATACCCTCTCTATGTGGAAGGAAATGGCCTTGTTTCAAGGCAGATTTGGACATCTTGACATACAAGTCACATTTGGTGTATAATAGCAAGGTAATAAGGTCTTTGAAAGACTAACTTGCATTTGCCGCAGCGTTTAGGGACTTGAATCCCTTCAGGTCCTTGAGCGCTGTGGCAAACCTCAACACGAGGAGCCCAACAGTACCAGACTAGTTCTAAACGAACATGTCCATTATGGAGAAAAACACGTCATGAATGACAAGTTAATCCTCGGTGTTGGTTTGGCTCAAGAAATCGAGCATGCACTCAACCGCAACGGCTTCCAGTCGCTGGAAGAAGTAAAAGCTCTCACAGTCGGGGATTTCCTCGGCCGCGTGAGGGATGTCCAACGAGGTCTTGCCGAAATCAAGCCCGTTGAACACGCCATCGACTGCGGTGTCGATGCGGTCATCCCCTCCGGCTACAACTGGACGGTCGAGGAGCACCACAAGGGCGGTATCGTCAAGCTCGAACGGAAAGGTCCCGACCTCTACGTCGACGGCAAGAAGATCGAGTTCTACTTGTCGAAGAAGCAGAGGAAGGGCAGTTCCATCGTTGGTAACGACCTCCGCAAGGAGCTCGCTAAGATGCCTGTCCTGGACGCCAACGTGCTCGACTACCTTCTGAAGAATCCGCACCTCATCCCTGAGGAGTGGAAAAAGGATGAAGAGGGCAACACCCGCTACATCTTCTTCTGGGGCACGATATACCGCCGCGCTGGCGGCGGCCTCTTCGTCCGTTTCCTCTTCTGGGACGACGACAGGTGGCTCTGGCTCTTCTTCTGGCTCGACTCCTTCTGGCTCAGTGGCCATCCGGCGGCGGTGTCCGCAAGTTAGTTCTTGAACCTCGGTCAATTTGTTCTTCGGAACCTATGACCTTTAACCTCAGCCCTGTGCGACAACGCACAGGGCTGATTTCTGTATGGTAAGATGGGGCGGGAGTAGGTGAATACGTGAGCGACCAAGGTTGCTTGCTACCGAAACTAGTATCCGTACATCGAGAATATCCACGACCAAGGTTTTGGGTAGGGTGGTGTATGCAGAACTTCATTAAAAAATGAAAATACTTGGTACGAGGTGCTAGGGCATTAAATATGCCGAATACGATTCAACCCCGAGAGCATTCGAGGGGTTGTGGCACGGAGGGCACTTCGTACGATACCGCAACGCTGACGGCGACCTCAACGTCCGTTACCTCTACTGGGACGACGACAGGTGGAACTGGAACTACAACAGGCTCGACAACGACTGGAACAGTGACAATCCGGCGGCGGTGTCCGTAACTCTCTTCATTTCTCCCCCTACTATTTGTTGGGGGAGTTTTGTTTCATGAGCTGGCCGCTCCAGCCGCCGAGGTTTCTGCCAACCTCGTCCAATTTCACCGACAATGCGATATACTTCTTGTCGTCGAGCGATTTCGTTTCCCAGAGGACCATCAGAAGTATCTTGAGCGCATCCGATTTTCTGATCGCCAGGCGCACGTAAGGGTGTTTTTCTTCGCGAGACAAGAAGCTTGCCGCCGCGACGGCCTCGATGATCTCTATAAATAACGAGTCAATGCGAGATCCTAGCGAATACCTGTGGATTTTCGGTAATTCCTGGTGATAACCATGCCAAAGCAGATAAGCATCTTTGATCTTATTCAAAACCGGCAAAATTGCGTGGGGGGGGGGCTTTACGGGTCTGCGACGGATCCAATTTGTTCATGCCTATGATGATATCATTTCTCTCGAAAATCTTCTTGAGGCCTGGAAGGAATTTGTAAAAGGGAAACGAAAACGCAAGGATGTCCAAGAATTCGAGCGGGATTTGATGGGCAATATCATCTCGCTCCACAACGATCTGGCGTCCAAAACTTACGAGCACTCGCCTTATGAATTTTTCCGGATCTATGATCCCAAGCGCCGCGATATCCACAAGGCCGAGGTGAGAGACAGGCTGTTGCATCATGCACTGCACAGGAAACTTTATCCGTTCTTCGACAGGAGGTTCATATCTGATTCATTCTCATGCCGTCTGGGCAAGGGAACGCACAAGGCCATGGACAGATTCCGGTCATTCGCCTACAAGGCCTCGCAGAATCATACGAAGACCGTCTGGGTCCTGAAATGCGATATCAGGAAGTTCTTCGCGTCGATAGACCAGGAGGTTTTAATAGGCATCCTCGACGAACGTATTCCTGACAAAAATACGGTTGGCCTTCTATCAAAGGTCATCAAAAGCTTTTCATCAGTAAAAAAGGGCATCGGCCTGCCTCTCGGCAACCTGACCTCACAGCTTCTCGTGAATGTCTATATGAACGAGTTCGACCAGTTCGTGAAGCACAAATTAAAGGCGAAATACTATATCCGCTATGCCGACGATTTCATTATCATTTCCCGCGATAAGGAATGGCTCATCGGGCTTTTACCCCCGATCAAAGAGTTTTTATCGAGCAAGTTGAAACTTCAACTTCACCCGAGAAAAATCTCAATTAAAACTATTGCGTCTGGCGTCGATTATCTCGGTTGGGTCACTTTCCCGGATCATCGAGTGCTACGGACGGCGACGAAAAAGCGCATGTTCCGAGGCATCCGGCAAAAACAAGGAAAGGCGGAGACTGTGCAGTCATACCTCGGCCTGATCAGCCACGGCAACGCCAAGAAGCTGGAGAGTCTCATTAAACAGCGCAAGGACGATATGCTACAATATACCGCATGAAAAAATCTTATTGGCAGTATTTAAAAAATAAGTGGGTCATCGCCGGGCTCGCCGTCATCATCATAGTCATCCTCATCGTCTGGGCGCGAAGCGGTAGTTCTGTCCCGATATTCGAGACGGCCGCGGCCCAAATAGGCAACGTCATAGAAACGGTGAGCGTAACCGGCACGATCTCGCCGATCGCCAAGGCCGACTTGGCTTTCGAGAAGGGCGGAGTCATCTCCAGGATCTATGTCAAGGTTGGCGATGCCGTGAAGAGGGGAGACCTTATAGCTTCGCTCGACAGCGGCAACGATCGGGCGGCCCTCTCAAGCGCCGAAGCTAGTTTGGCCGACCTGTCGCGCGGCCTGACGCCCGAAGAGCTGGCCGTCCAGAAGACCTCGCTCGACAACGCCAAGAAAGACGCCCTGAACGCCGCTCATGACGGCCTCGTCAAGGCCCAGAACGCCCTGTTCAATTACACCGATGCCTTCTTCTCCAACCCCCAGAGTTCCAACCCGACCCTCTATATCCGCACCGACACCGTTCCCATCCAGACCGCCTTGAACCAAGAGCGCCTGAACATCACAGGGATCCTCAACCAATGGTCAGCCGACCTCTTGAGCGCTGCCCTCGACCCGGCAAGCCTCATCTCGCGCTCAAGCGGGTATCTCTCGACCGTGAAGAGCTTCATGACCGACCTTTCGGTCGTCGTTAATGCGCTGAATCCCGGGAACTCGAGCATGACTCAAGTCCAGATCAATGCCGTCGTAGCGACCATGAATTCCGGGCTTTCCGTTCTGAATACCGCCACCGACTCCGTGACGGCGGCGCAAACCGGCCTTTCCACCGCTCAATCCAATTATGACCTGAAGCTCGCCGGCAATTCCTCCCAATCGATCGCCGCCCTGGCCGCTAAAGTCGCCCAAGCCCAAGCCCTTCTCGACCAAGACACCCTCGTCTCGCCGATCGACGGCGTCGTCACCAGGGCCGACCCGGATGTCGGCGAATACGCGGCGCCAGGCCAGTCCGGCTTCGCGGTGCAGAACAATGATTTCAAGGTAGAGGCTTACGTGCCTGAAGCCGATATCGCCAAAGTCTCCGTCGGCGATCTGGCGTCGAGCACTCTCGACGCTTACGGCTCAGACACGGATTTTCCGGCCAAGGTCATCATGATCGATCCGGCCGAGACCGTCCTCGAAGGCGTACCGACCTACAAAGTCACTCTGGTATTCGTGAATCCGGATAGCCGCATCCGTTCCGGCATGACGGCCAATCTCGAGATCCTGACCCACGAGCGCGACGGCGTCTTAGAGATCCCTTATCGGGCCGTCACCGACACCAGTGGCTCGAAGACCGTGCGCCTTGTCAGTCCCGACGGCAAGACTTACGCTCCCGTGCCCGTCGTGACAGGCCTCAAGGGCTCTTACGGCACTATCGAGATCGTTTCCGGCCTCTCTGTCGGCGACAAGGTAGTGACGTACGTGAAGTAATGGCTAACATCATCGAAGTCAAGGACTTGAAGAAGGTCTATCACGACGGCGGAGCCACCGCCACGGTGGCCCTGAACGGCGTGACTTTCAACGTCAGGAAAGGGGAGTTCCTGGCTATCATGGGTCCGTCAGGATCAGGCAAATCGACCCTACTCCACCTTCTGGGTCTCCTCGACGAGCCGACTTCCGGCGTCTATCACTTCGACGGCAAAGACGTATCATCTTACTCTGGCAACGAATTGGCCAAGATCCGGAACGAGAAGCTCGGCTTCGTCTTCCAGGCCTTCAACCTCCTGCCGCGCACCACCGTCCTGGAAAACGTCAAACTGCCCCTCTATTACTCGAGCGTGCCGGAGCATGAGTGGGAGAAGCGCGCCAGGAAGGCGGTCGAAGACGTCGGCCTCGGCCAGCGCATGCATCACAAGCAGGCGGAGCTCTCCGGCGGAGAGAAACAGCGCGTGGCCATAGCCAGGGCCCTGGTCAACGATCCGGAGATCATCTTCGCCGACGAGCCGACGGGCAATCTCGACTCCAAGGCCGGCAAGAACGTCATGTCGATCATCCAGCACCTGAACGAGGAGCACGGCAAGACCATCGTCCTCATCACCCACGAGGCTACCACGGCCGACCATGCCGAACGCATCATGAAGCTCATGGACGGGGAGATCGAGAGCGACGTCAAGGTCAAAGACCGCCTGACGTCGGAGGACGAATTCATAAAATAATCCATATGACCTGGCGCCACACCTTCAAGACCTCGCTGACCGGACTCACCACCAACCGTTCGCGGTCGTCCTTGACCATCCTCGGCATCGTGATCGGCATAACCGCCATCATGCTGGTGGTGTCCTTGGGGGCCGGAGCCCAGAACCTGATCTTGGGCGAGGTCCAGGGCCTCGGCACGAATACCATCGCCATTATCCCCGGCCAAGTATCGACTAATCCGTCGTCGAACGCCTCCGCCCTGTTCAGCGATTCATTGAAACCGAAGGACGTGACGGCCCTCGAGAACAAAGCGAACGTGCCCGGCCTAGAGTCGCTCATGCCGGTCGTGATCGGCGCCGATGTGGCTTCATACGGACCGAACACCTATCAGGTCACTATCTTCGGCGGCACCAACTTGATCGCCGACATTTTCAACCTTGTGCCTTCGGAAGGGCTGTTCTTCGACCAGAGCGACGTGGACTCGTATTTGAGCGTGGTTGTGATAGGCGGCGACGTCGCCAAATACCTTTTCGACAATCAGGATCCGTTGAATCAGAACATAAAGATAAAAGGCCGCAATTTCCGCATAGTGGCGGTGTTGCCTAAGTCAGGCGGCGGCTCGCTCTTCAATTTCGACTCCATGGTCATCATGCCTTATACGACGGCCATGACGTACGTGACCGGCCAGAAGTATTACAACCGCATCGTCACCCAAGCCGTCTCCGACGCGGCCGTTCCGGTGACCGCAAGCTACATCAAGCTGACCCTGGAGGAATCGCATAACATCACCGATCCGACGAAGGACGATTTCACCATAGAGACCCAGCAGACCCTGGCCAACACCCTGGGCACCATCACCTCGGCCCTGACCTGGTTCCTTGTGGCCGTGGCCTCGATCGCCCTATTCGTGGGCGGCGTCGGCATCATGAACATCATGCTGGTCTCCGTGACCGAGCGCACCAGAGAGATCGGCTTGAGGAAGGCTCTCGGGGCGAAAGACCGCGACATCCTCACGCAATTCCTCCTGGAAGCCGTTCTTCTCACGGTGATCGGCGGAGTGATAGGCATCGTCTTGGGCGCCGGTCTGGCCTTCCTGACCGCTTTTGCCTTGTCGCACTTCTTGGCTCTCAATTGGCAGTTCGTCTTCCCGTGGAGCGGCGTCATCCTCGGGCTCTCGGTTTCCACCGTGATCGGCTTGGTCTTCGGCGGCTACCCGGCTAGCCAAGCTTCCAAGAAGAGCCCCATCGAGGCCCTGCGGTTCGAGTGATACAGGTCTCAAACATGAAACACTTCGATCTTCAAAAGGCCGGTTCGTTCAAGCTCTGGCGCCACATGGTCAATTTCTGGACGGCGATCTTCTTCGCGGCCATCGCCTACGATTTCTACCAAGACAATATCCTTTCGAAAGCCGAGGTTCTCCTGGCCATCGCCGCTATCTACACGGCTCTTCTCGCCATATACAGCGCCGAGAAGGAATTCCGACGCTGGCACCACATGCACAGCTCCATGCATCCCGGCGAGCTCTATGCCATCCTCTGGACGATCCTGGTGCTTGCCCTCATCGTCGGGGACACCTTCTACAATCCGTCATACCATCTGCCGGCCGAAGTCAGCGCCTCTTATATCGGCGTGATCGGCATCCTGGCTATCACCCGCGAATCGAAGAATTTCTACAAGCGCCGGCGCGGCAGGAAGTGATTACTGGAGGAGACCGGAAAAATATACCTGATCAATTCACTCTCGGCAGGACGACGCTGAAGGTCGAGCCCTTGCCCGATCCTTCGGACTCGGCCCGGATCTTACCGCCGTGGCGCCTCGCGACGCTCTGAGCCAGATACAAGCTGACGCCGAACCCCTCGCTGTCGGCCGCCTTAGCCTCTTTGGACCGGAAGAACTTGGTGAAGACCCTTGAAATGTCGGCCGGAGCCATGCCGATGCCGTTGTCGGTGACCGATATGGCGGCATCGCTGCCTTCTGCCGACACGGCCACAGAGACGTCGCGTCCGGGCGGGCTGTAGAGGCAGGCATTGTCGAGGAGAGCGGCTAGGACGAACTCCATCCGCGAACGGTCCGCTCTGACGAATATCTCCGGTTCCGCGCAATTGATCGACAGGAACAGGTTCTTCTCGTGGAGAGCCTTCCTCGAAGCCTCGACGGCGGTCCGGGCCAGGGAACAGATGTCGAGGCGCTCGAATTTGTACGACGAGACCGCGGCGTCGTCCGAATCGGTAAGCTCGAGGAGCGTGCCGGTCAGCTTGATGAGCTTCTCGTTGGATTCCTTGATGTCGGCGAGACTGCGCTTGCTGTACGGATCCGTCTCGCTCATGATCAGGTTGTCGGCCGACCATTTGATGTGGGTCAGGGGAGTGCGGAACTTGTGGGCGATGATGGAGGCGAACTCGCGCTTCATGCTCTCGTCCTCACGGAGCTTGCGCCACAAGACGGCCAGAATGGCCGCCATGGCGGCCCCGGTCAAGGCGATGACGACCACGGCGGCCACGAGATAGACGTTCATAATGATGCCGCTCATTATATCATATTGACTTAAAAATACGGCTCTGCTACTATGCGGGGAAGCTCCTCGGAGCTGATTTTCTTTCTACAAGCCTCAATGTCCCGCTCGCTAAAAAAAGGCCCTTACGTCGATGAATCGATCATCAAAAAGATCTCCGGCAAGAAGCCGGCCTCTTTGGGCGTGGTGAATACTTGGGCCCGCCGCTCCCAGATCTCGCCGGAGATGATCGGCTTCACTTTCGGCGTCCACAACGGCAAACAGCATATAGAAGTATTCGTCACCGAGGACATGGTAGGACACCGCCTCGGTGAATTTTCGCCCACTAAGAAGTTCGTCCGCCACGGCGGCAAGATGCAGAAAGAGCTCGAGATCAAGGCCAAGGAGGCCGAGATCGCTTCTGCTCAGGCCGCCAAAGCCGCCGCCCTAGCCGCCGACACGAAGAAATAATCCGCTGACGCCCGACAACACACCGCCATGATCATCGCCACCCTTCAAAACTACAGGATCTCTCCCCGCAAGGTCCGCCTGGTGGCCGATATGATCCGCGGCAAGAATGCGAACGAAGCCAAGGCCATCCTGGGAAACGCCGGGAAGAAGGCCCGCCACCCGATATCCGACCTCATCGATTCGGCCGTCTCGAATGCCTCTCATAATTTCAAGCTCGAAGCCGAGAACCTGTACGTCAAGGAGATCCGCGTCGATCAGGGCCGCACCCTGAAGCGCTCGATGCCGATGGCGCGGGGCTCGGCCTTCCCCATAAAGAAGCGCACCGCGAACGTCACCTTGGTGCTTGCCCCGCTTCCCACGAAGTAACATGTCTCACACCGTCCATCCGTATTCGCACAGACTGGGGATCACCCGCGACTGGAAGAGCCGCTGGTTCCTTTTGCACAAGAATTACCGCGCAGCCCTGAAAGCCGACATCGTGATCCGCGAATTCTTGGTGAAGGAGCTCCGGCCGTACTTTTTGGGCGGGCTCGAGATCGAGCGCAGCCAAAAAGTCCTCCGGATCATCATCAAGACCTCGCGTCCCGGCATGCTCATAGGCAAGGCCGGCGACGGCATCACCAAATTGCGGGCGAAGGTCCTGGCTCTCCTTACGAAGAATCATATCGACTTGGGCGGCCAGGAGCTGAAGCTCGACGTCGAAGAGGTCAGGAGCCCGGAATCGAACGCCGCCATCGTGGGCCTCATGATAGCCGAGGCCCTGGAGAAGCGCCTGCCTTTCCGCCGCGTCATGAAGCAGACTCTCGAGAAGGTCATGGCCAACAAGGAGGTCAAGGGCGTGCGCGTCTACCTGGGCGGCCGCCTGGGCGGGGCGGAGATCGCCCGCTCCGAGGAGATGAAGCGCGGCCGGGTGCCCCTTCAGACCCTGCGGGCCGACATCGATTTCGCCCGCGAGAAGGCCCACATGACCTACGGTGACCTCGGCATCAAGGTCTGGATATACAAGGGCGAGATATTCAAGAAGGACCAGAAGGGAGAGCGCCCCGCATAAGCTACCGCCATGCTATTCCCCAAAAAAGTCAAACATCGCAAGTGGTTCACTATGCGGGAGCATCCGGTGAAAGAAGCCGCTCACGCGGAGACGCGCGGTATAGAACTGGCTTTCGGCTCTTACGGCCTCAAGGCGACGAAGTACGCCAGGGTGACTTCGAACCAGATCGAGGCGGCCAGGAAGGCGGCCATGCACCACGCGGGGAAGACCGGCAAGGTCTGGATCCGCGTCTTCCCGGACCATCCGTTCACCCAGAAGCCGGCCGAAGTGAAGATGGGCAAAGGCAAGGGCGACCCACAGGGCTTCATCGCCGAGGTCAAGCCCGGCCGCATCGTCTTCGAGATAGACGGAGTCGAGCCGGAGGTGGCCGCCGAGGCCCTGCGCAAAGCCGGCACCAAGCTGCCGGTGAAGACGAGAGTGGTCAGTCGCGCCTGATAAATCATCATGAAGAGCAAAGACATCGTCAACAAGACCGCCGCCGACCTCCTCAAGATGCTTTCCGACAAGCGCGAGACCTTGCGCGTCTTCCGGTTCGGGGCCGCCGGAGCCAAATCGAAGAACGTCCGCGAAGGCCGGGCCGTGAGGAAGGACATCGCCAGGATCTTGACGGCCCTTAACGACATAAAGGCGAAGAAAGCCTGAATTTTCTGGACAAGCGCCGACTTATCGCATACACTCGAATACCATGTCTAACAAAACGACCGACAGAGGAGCGAAGCAGAAGAACGCCGGCATCCGCCGCCAGACCATGACTGGCACGGTGGTTTCAAGCAAGATGAAAGACACGGCAGTCATCCTCGTCCTGCGCTACGTCAAGCACCCGAAGTACGGCAAGTACGTCGTCCGCCGGACGAAAGTCATGGCCCACGACCCGGGCAACACCAAGAAAGAAGGAGAGAAGGCGACGGTCGAAGCCTGCCGGCCGATATCGAAGCGCAAGGCCTTCAAGATAGTCGCCTGATCGGCGCCACCCAGACAATAATCCCATGATCCAGCCGAGAACCATCGTCAATATCGCGGACAATTCCGGGGCCAAGATCGGGCGCATCTTCAAGGTCCTCGGCGCTTCCAAGAAACGCTCCGCCGAGCTCGGGGAAGTGGTCGTCCTTTCCGTCCAGAAGGCCGAGCCGCGTAAGGCCGTCAAGAAGAAGGACATCCTGCACGCCGTAGTAGTGCGCCAGGTGAAACCTACTCGCCGCAAGGACGGCTCATACGTCCGTTTCGACGAGAATGCCGTGGTCATCATCGAGAAGGGCAAAAAGGAGCCGATCGCCGGGCGCATATTCGGGCCGATCCCGCGCGAGGTCCAGGAGGCCGGCTTCCAGACCATCGCTTCCCGGGCGGCCGAGATCGTCTGATACATACCATGCGCATCAAGAAAGGAGATATGGTGACCATACTTTCAGGCGACGACAAAGGCAAGACCGCCAAGGTCCTCCGGGCCTTTCCGGCCGAGAACAAGATCCTGGTCGAAGGCGTGAACGTGATGAAGAAGCACGAGCGCGCGAAGACCCAGGAAGGCAAGGGCCAGACCGTCGAGCGGGCCATGCCGATCTACGCTTCGAAGGCCGTGAAAGCCGACAAGGCCTCCAAATAAGCGCCATCCCCATGACTGTCATCACGCCCAAAACCTCATACGAGCTCAGCAAGGATTCTTTCAGGGACCTCGGCGGGAAGCTCCATCTCACGAACCCGATGCAGACGCCGCGCCTCGCGAAGATCGTCGTCTCGAGCGGCTTCGGCTCGGTCAAGGACAAGAAGAAGATAGAGCTCATCGCCGACCGCTTGACCAGGATAACCGGCCAGAAGCCGGCCGTTCGGGTCACCAAAAAGGCCATCGCTTCTTTCAAGACGCGCGAAGGCGACCCGGTCGCCTACCAAGTGACCCTGCGCGGCAGGCGCATGACCGATTTCCTGGACCGTCTCATCCACCTCGCCCTGCCCCGCACCAAAGATTTCCGTGGCCTGCCGAGGACTTCCGTCGACGCCATGGGCAATTTCACCATCGGCATAAAGGAGCACACCATATTCCCGGAGACCGCCGACGAGGACCTGAAAGACGTCTTCGGCATGTCCATCACTATCGTCACCACCTCGAGAGACAAGAACGCCACTCTGGCCTTCCTCGAGCACCTAGGCTTGCCCTTGAAGAGGGAAGAGGCGAAGAAATAACAGCCGCTCGGAAGGACCCCGGGCGGTTTTTTGTGCTATAAATGACGTATGGACTGGACCGCATTCAAAAGGCTCGTGGCGGACGTAGGCTTCTCGCCCGTGCCGGAGAAGTTCCGAGGTCTGATCGAGAATGCGGCTCTGCTCGTCGAGGACGATGTGCCGGAAGAGACGCGCCGCGACATGGGGCTTGCTAAGGACGAGACTCTGCTCGGCCTCTATCACGGCATCCCCCGGACCGCCCGAGGCGAGAGCTACGGCATAGCCGGCACCCTACCGGATACCATCACTCTGTACCGCCGGCCGATCCTCAAGGCCGCTGAAGAGGACGGTATCCCGGTGCAGCGGGTCGTGGAAGAAACGATCTGGCACGAGGTGGCGCACCATTTCGGCCTGAACGAAGACGAGGTGGTGAAGCGGGAGAAGAGCAAGAGATCATGAACAGGCCATGCTTCAAAAACCGGGCTGATGCCGGCCAACGGCTGGCGAAGTTGCTCGAACCGTACCTTTCGCCGAAGACAGTGATATACGGCCTGCCGCGCGGCGGCGTGATCGTGGCCGCGGAAGCAGCAAAACATCTGAAAGCGCCTCTCGAGCTGGCTATCACCCGCAAGATCGGACACCCGCTCCATCCAGAATATGCGATCGGAGCAGTGGCCGAAGACGGGACATTCGTCGGCCAAGGAACTGAATTGAAGACGGTCGACCGTGATTGGCTCGAACGGGAGATTGAGCGCCAAACGGAGGAGATCAAGCGCCGTAAGGAGCTCTATCAGGGCAGCCGGCCGGCCATTCCCGCGACGGGCAAGACAGCCATCCTCACTGACGACGGCATCGCCACCGGCCTGACGATCATGGCTGCGGCCAGGATGCTCCGGAAACAGAAGCCATTGAGGCTTGTCATCGCCGTGCCTGTCATGCCGGCGTCCGCGGCCGAGGCCCTCAAGGCCGAGGCCGACGATGTTGTCGCCATCTTCGTCGACCCCGATTATCTCGGCGCCGTCGGGGAATATTACGACGATTTCGACCAGACGAGCGACGCGGAAGTGGCAAGGGCCTTGGATCGTTGAATAAAAAAGCGGAGCAGAGCTCCGCCTACGGGGAAAGGCTGGGACTAGGGGTGGCTATCGACGCGGGCAGCTCTTTCAGCGAAGAGCACTCTGTCGCCGAGAAGGGCGCTGCCCGGGAAGACCGAACCCTTCTTCAGCCGCCGGTGTTTTGGCGCCGGGTAAGCAGGTCTGCCTCTGGGCCATTCGTAATAGACGACCGGCCGGCCTTCGCCCACGGCGCGGAACAGCACGAACTCGAAACCGAAGTCGACCCTGTTCTTGACGATGTCGTCTTTGAAATCAGCCGGGATCTCATAGAGACTATACGGACCGATCTCTCTGCCGTTACGATCGACACAACTCACCTTATACCGAGCAGTGATCATTTTGTCGTCCCTCTGCTCGATTGCAGTCTTGAGATTGGTGCTGATGGCCTTGATGAACCACCTTACATTGTTATTGTTCGAAGAACTGTTTTTATCCATAACAACCTCCTTTTTCTTCACCTTACCCTGGGATAGTGAACCGGTCAAGGCGAGAAAAGGGATAGCCGAGGCGGCTCTCTTCTGGTATCATCTATCTCGCAATGATCAAATTGATCCTCAACTGGTTCCTATACGCCGCGGCCATACTCGTGACTGCCTACATCCTGCCCGGCGTGGCCGTGAGCGGCTTCGTGGCGGCGCTCATCCTCGCCGCGGTGCTCGGCGCCATCAACATGCTCCTTAGGCCGATACTGATCTTCCTGACCCTGCCGATAAACGTGATCACTCTCGGCCTCTTCACCTTGGTCATCAACGCCGCCCTGGTGATGCTAGCCGCCTATATGGTGCCGGATTTCACGGTGTCCGGCTTCTGGGCGGCCTTCTTCTTCGCTCTTGTCCTCGCGGTCATCCACGGCCTCCTGAACGCCCTGAAAGGGGGCGATTAGTGGCGAGCCCCCGGCCGGTCCCGAGCCTTGACTCGCCACCGGGCATCTGTTAGCATCTCCCTTACCTCTAGATACCCGGCATTTCGAGGAAAAAGCGATTGGAAGCGAACCCCGGCAGGGCGGAGCTGACCAATCCCCTTTGTTTTTCCGGGGAACGGAGCTACCCGAACATCCATGGCAAAGACGTCAGTCGTCGTCAGGTCGAAAAGGAAGCCGAAATTCAAGTCGCGCGTGGTCCGGCGCTGTTTCCGTTGCGGCCGGAAGCGCGGCTACATGAGGGATTTCGACCTTTGCCGCATCTGCTTCCGCGAATTCGCCAATGAAGGCATGATCCCCGGCATCAAGAAATCATCATGGTGACCGACCCCATCGGAGATTTCATCATCCGCCTGAAGAACGGCTCGAACGCCAAGAAACCGTCGGTCGAAGTGCCGTATTCGAAGTTCGCCGAGAACGTCGCCTACGCCCTGAAGAAGGCCGGCTACATCGAATCGGTCGAGAAGAAAGGCGAGCTCTTCGACAGGAGCCTGGAGATCGGCCTTCGATATTTCGACCAGGCCGGCCCGAGGATCCACGGAGTGGAACGCGTCTCCAAGCCGTCGCGCCGGGTCTATCAGAGAGCCGGCGACATCCGCGCCTTCCGGAGCGGCTTCGGCAACACCTTCCTGTCTACGCCGAAGGGAGTGCTCATGGACGAAGACGCCAAGAAGACGAGGGCCGGCGGGGAAGTCCTTTTCAAGATCTGGTGATAATGCCTATTTCAATATCATGTCGCGCCTAGCCAAAAAGCCCATCATCATCCCGCCCAAGACCGAGGTCTCATACTCGGGCGGCGTGATGGCCGTCAAGGGTCCGCTCGGCACGGTCTCGAAGGCCTTCCGGCCGCTGGTCTCGATCGCCGTCGAGGGCGGCAAGGTCATCCTGGCGCCGGCAAGCGGCTCGCCGGAGGCCAAGGTCGCCGTCGGCACCTACGCCTCGCACGTCAGGAACATGCTCTCGGGAGTCAATAAGCCGTACGAGAAGAAGCTCATAGTCGAAGGCATCGGCTTCAAGGCGGACGTCAAGGGCAAGGACCTGGCCCTTTCGCTCGGCTTCTCCCATCCCGTCGTCATGCCCATCCCGGCCGACCTCAAGGTGACCACCGAGAAGAACAACATCACCATCTCCGGCGTGGACTGCGAGAAAGTCGGCCAGTTCGCCGCCGACGTCAGGGCCCTGAAGAAGCCGGAGCCGTATCTCGGCAAGGGCATCCGCTACTCGGACGAGGTCATCCGGAGGAAACAGGGCAAGAAGGCCGCTTAGGCCGGGACGATTGGCACATAATCACCATGAACACCCTAGAAAAGAAACAGATTACTTTCGCCCGCAGGAGGGCCCGTGTCCGCGCCAAGATAAACGGCACGGCGGAGCGTCCGCGCCTGTCCGTCTTCAAGTCGCACCGGTACATCTACGCCCAATTGATAGACGACGATAAGGGCCGCACCTTGGCCGCCGCCGATTCCCGCAGGGCGGACGGCAAGAAGCCGGTCGAACGAGCCAAGGAAGTCGGCCTCGAGATCGCCAAGAAAGCCAAAGCGGCCAAGATCGTCAAGGTCGTCTTCGATCGGGGCGGCTATCCTTTCGCCGGCAAGATCAAGGTGGTGGCGGAAGCCGCCAGGGAAGGAGGCCTTCAATTCTGAATATCATGAAAGACCCAGAGATCAAAAAAGAAGAAAGAGAAGAGACGCAGGCCTTGCCAGCAGCCGATCTTCCGGCCGTGCCCGAAGAGGCGCAGGCCGAAGCGGTCCCGGCTCCGGTCCCCGCGCCCGCTCCGACGGGCAAGATCACGCCGGGCCGCAGGATGCGCGATTCGGCCCGCCGCGGCGGCCGGGGCGCCTCCATGCAGGGCCCGGGCGGCGGGAGGAGGGGAGGCCGCGGCGGCGGAAGAGGCGGAGACAACCGTGAGCGCGTCAAGCCGGAATTCGATTCCAGGATCATCGACGTCCGCCGGGTCACCAGAGTGACTGCCGGCGGCCGACGGCTCAATTTCAGCGTGGCCGTGGTCGCGGGCGACAGGAAGGGCCGTGTCGGAGTCGGTCTCGGCAAAGGCGCCGACACCGCTGTGGCCATGGAGAAGGCCACCCGCGAAGCCAAGAAGCATCTCATAAAAGTCCCGCTCTCGCAGTATATGACTATTCCGCATGCCGTCGAAGCTAAGCTCGGCAGCTCCAGGATAAAGATCTTCCCGGCTCGCGGTTCCGGAGTCGTGGCCGGCTCTTCCGCCAGAGCGGTCATCGAATTGGCCGGCATCAAGGATATCTGCGCCAAGTACCTCTCCGGCAGCAAGAACAAGCTCAATAACGCCAGAGTAGCCATCGCCGCCCTGGAGAAGCTCTCGAAGGTCCAGAGGTCAGCCCTTGCCCCGAAGAAATAACATGCAAACCGACGCCCTAAGACGCACCCATCCGAACAGGAAGCGCATGCAGGTCGCAAGAGGCGGTAAGCGCGGCAAGACCTCCGGCCGGGGCGGCAAAGGACAGACGGCCCGGGCCGGTAACAAGCGCCGGCCGGAATGGCGCGACATCATCAAGAGGCTGCCGAAGCTCCGCGGCCGCGGCAAGAACTCCAACAAGTCGGTGAAAACCGACTCAGGAAGACCGGCGATTGTTGACTTGGAAGCCCTCGAGGCCGCCTTCAGCTCCGGCGAGGCCGTCACTCCGGCCTCTCTCGTCGAGCGCGGCGTGGTCCCAACCTTTTCCGGGCGCGTCTCTCGCATCAAGATCTTGGGCGACGGCGAACTCGAAAAATCTCTTAAGATATCCGGTTGCGGAGTCTCCGAATCGGCTAAGGCTGCCATTGAAAAGGCCGGCGGCTCGGTCGTGCCTCTTCCTCCGGCGTTCAAGAAGGAAATAAAGGCGAGACAGGCCCCGAAAGCGGAGACAAAGATTCCAGCTGTTCCCGCCAAAACCGGGAAAGCCAAGACTGGGACCAAGAAAGGAACGAAGCCTTCCAAGTCCGAAAACGATAAATGATGCAGTCTTTCTTACAAAAGATCTCCGCTGCGATCAAGGACCCGGCCCTCCGGAAGCGCATCGGCTTCACCATCGGAGCCCTCATCCTCTTCCGGCTCCTCGCCGCCATCCCTGTTCCAGGCGTCAATCCCGCTACCCTCGCCTCGCTTTTGAATTCCAGCCAATTCTTCGGCTTCCTGAACATCTTCTCCGGCGGCGGCCTGTCTAACCTCTCCATCGTCATGCTCGGCGTCGGCCCGTTCATCACTGCCTCCATCATCGTCCAGGTCCTCACTATGGTCCTGCCGAAATGGAAAGCTCTGATGCACGAGGAAGGCGAAGCCGGCCGCATGAAGCTGTCGCAATACTCGCGCATCCTGGGAGCGCCCCTTGCCATCCTCCAGGGCATCGGCTATCTCATCCTATTCCAGTCCCAAGGCGTCCTGCCGCACTTGGGGACCTTCGCCTTCTCCACCAACGTCCTGGTCGTGGCCAGCGGCTCGATCCTGCTCATGTGGCTCGGCGAGCTCGTCTCCGAGTTCGGCATCGGAAACGGCGTCAGCCTCATCATCTTCGCCGGCATCGTCTCTCGCCTGCCCATCTCCTTCATCCAGAATCTTCAGAAGCTCATGGCCTCGGATATGGCCAACCTGCCGTTCTATCTCGGCGTCCTTGTCGTGGCCATCCTCGCCACAGCCGGCGTCATCTATGTCACCGAGGCCGAGCGCTCGGTGCCGGTCACATATGCCAAGCAGGTCCGCGGCAACAAGGTCTACGGCGGCGCTTCCACTTACATCCCCTTGCGCCTGAACCAGTCCGGCGTCATACCCATCATCTTCGCCCTTTCCATCCTGCTCTTCCCGCAGATTATCTTCAACGCCCTGGCGAAATGGGCTGCTCATCCGGCCCTGGCGTCCTGGTCGCAGTCGGTGGCCCTCCTCCTTACGCCGCCATCCCTGGTCTACGGCTGCCTATACTTCATCATGGTGGTGGCCTTCACCTATTTCTACACGGCCGTGACCTTCGATCCCCAGATGATCTCCGAGAATCTCCAGCGCTCTGGAGCCTTCATCCCCGGCGTCAGGCCAGGCGAGCACACGCGCGACTATCTCGGCAACATCGTGACCAGGATCACCCTGGTCGGCGCCATCTTCCTCGGCGTGGTGGCTATCCTGCCCCTCTTGATCCAGCTCTTCTCGCCGGATTCCACCCAGTCGTTCGCCGTCGGCGGCACGGCCCTCCTCATCGTGGTCTCCGTTGTCCTAGATCTCCTGAAGAAGATAGACGCCCAGATAGCCATGAGGGAATATTAGGAGCCGCGCCACTCTTTTCTTCCGTGCGTTGCGTTATAATGTACGCATGAAACCGCAAGCATACATCTTCATCGGCCGCTCGGGCTGCGGCAAGGGCACTCAGGTCAAGCTCCTCGACGAGGCCTTGAGGCGCGCCGAACCCTCGCGGGACATCATCTATGTCCAGACCGGCCAGGGATTCAGGGATTTCATCAAAGGAGATACATTCACGCAAAAGAAAGCTCGCGAGATATACGAGGCCGGCGGCCTTCAGCCGGAATTTTTGGCCGTGCAGATGTGGGAAAAGCCTCTCATCGAAAAATACAAGGGCGGCGAGCACATCATCTTCGACGGCACGCCGCGCAAGTTCCACGAGGCCGGCGTGCTCGATTCCGTCTTCGGCTTCTACGGCATCGAGACCATGTGGGTCTTGAACATCGACATCAGCCCGGAAGAATCCATGAAGCGCCTCCTCCTGCGCAAGCGCTTCGATGACGACACCGAAGAGATCAAGAAACGCTTGGCCTGGTACGAGACTGACGTTGCCCCGGCTGTCGAATATTACCGCACTAATCCGAGATACCACTTCCTCAAGATCGACGGCGAACGATCAATCGAAGACATCCACCAGGACATCATGAGCCGGCTCGGCCTCTCATGACCGGGCCTCGAGGGAGCGTCCGGGCAGTTCGGAGATTTTCAGCATGATAACCATAAAGACCAAGAAAGACGTCGCCATCCTGCGCGAGGGCGGCCGCCGGCACGCGGTCATCCTGAGAGAGCTGGCCGGCATGGTGAGGCCCGGCGTCACGGCGGCGGAACTGAACACCAAGGCCGAAGAGCTCATTGTCGCGGGTGGCGACCGATCGGCCTTCTTGAATTACAGACCCCAGGGCGCGCCGAGGCCATACCCGGCCTCGCTCTGCGTCTCCGTTAACGACGAGATAGTCCACGGCATCCCGAACGAAGGAGACAAGATCCTGAAAGAGGGCGACATAGTCAGCCTTGATCTCGGCCTCGTCCATAAAGGATTGATAACCGACGCGGCCGTCTCGGTCGGCGTCGGAAAGATCAAGCCTGAATTGGAGAGGCTCCTCAAAACGACCAAGGAAGCTTTGATGGCCGGCATCAAAGAAGCCAAGGGCGGCAGGCGAGTAGGAGACATTTCGAATGCGATTGAACGCGTCGGCGCGGCGGGGAAGTACGGCATCGTCGAAGAGCTCGCCGGCCACGGCGTCGGCTATCGCGTCCACGAGGATCCTTATGTGCCGAATTACGGCGAAGCGGGCCGCGGGGAAGTCTTGAAACCGGGCTTGGTCATCGCCATCGAGCCGATGTTTAATCTCGGCACGCACAGGATCAAGCTCGACCCCGACGGTTACACCTATCGTGCGGCGGACGGGAAGCAAAGCGCCCATTTCGAGCATACCGTGCTCATCACCAAGGGCGACGCGGAGATTTTGACGGCGTGAAGCGCTTCCTGTATCATTCTCGTCTATGAAAAACGTGAAGAATGCAGCACACCCCAAACACGAACGCACTCTGGTCATCATCAAGCCTGACGGCGTCCAGAGGAGCCTTATCGGCGAGATCGTGAAGCGCTACGAGCAGATAGGCTTGAAGCTGGTCGGCATCAAGATGATGGTCCCGACCGCCGAACTTATCGAGAAGCACTACACTCTCGATCCGGAATGGCGCGTAAAGACCGGCCTGAAGACCATCAAAGGATATACCGACAAGGGCTTGACGCCTCCGCATACCGACCCGCTCAAGATAACCGAGATAATCCTGAAGAATCTCGCGAGATACATGACTAGCGGCCCGGTCATCGCCATGGTCTGGCAGGGCGCCCATGCCGTGGAGATCGTGCGCAAACTGACCGGCGGCACGGAGCCCCTGACTTCCGACGTCGGCACCATCCGGGGCGATTACATGCTCGATTCCTATCGCATGAGCGACGCCGACGGCCGTGCTCTCCGCAATCTCGTCCACGCTTCCGGCTCCGTGAAGGAAGCCGAGGCTGAGATCGCCCACTGGTTCAAGAAAGAAGAGCTTGTCGACTACAAAATCGTCCAGGAATCGGTTCTCTACGACGTCAATCTGGACGGCACCCTGGAATAATCTGGCGGATAAAAGTAAGCTGTCAACTTTGCCACAGCTGTCAAATCAGTGTCGCAACTGTTTTTGCCCCTTGCGCCCGCCGGAAGCAGGTCTAGAATATACTCAGGTTGCGTGAGTATAAATCTACAAAATAAATTTTTACGGGAGACCAACTATTCGCGGGCGCCTTGGCGTTCCGCGCGAGGTCACCCACCTGTGCAAACAGGATTGTACTTCCGCAACCGATCAAGAACATCGCCTGAGGCGGTGTTTTTGATTTATAATGGACTGTATCATGGATGAAAGACCGCAGATCACCTTTTGTTCGGGCGTCGGCACCGTGACCGGCGCGAATTTCCTCCTCGAATCGCCCACCAGCTCGAAGATCCTCGTCGATTGCGGCATGGTCCAGGGAGAGAGAGTCGCTCTCGACGAGAACCGCGAGCCATTCCCGTACGAGCCGGCCTCGATCCGGGCCCTCATCGTCACCCACGCCCACCTCGATCACGTCGGCCGCATCCCCAAGCTCGTCCGAGAAGGCTTCAAGGGGGCGATCTATTCGACGCCGGAGACGAAGTCCTTGGCGGAACTCGTCTTGAACGATGCCGCAGGCATTATCGCGAGCGAAGCCAAGCAAGACGGCAAGCCGCCTCTTTACGGCAGCGACGATGTGCAGAGGGTTTTCCCTTTGTGGAAGACCGTGCCGTATCACGAACGGCTCGACGTGACAGGCGACATCTCTATATTCCTGAAAGACGCCGGCCACATCCTAGGCTCGGCCATGGTCGAAGTCTCCGTGCCGGCCTCCATGCCGATCTCGACGAAGATTCTGTTCACCGGCGATCTCGGCAATTCGCCGGCGCCCCTCCTCCGCGATACCGAAGCGGTCGGCAATGTCGATTACCTCGTAATGGAAAGCACTTATGGCGACCGGAATCACGAGCCGAAAGAGGAACGCCTCAAGGAATTCGAACGGATCATCAAAGAAACGCTCGGCCGCGGTGGCACCTTGGTCATCCCCACCTTCGCCATCGACCGCACCCAGGTGTTGCTTTACGAATTGAACAACTTGGTCGAGCAGGGCAGGATCCCGAAGGTGCCGGTCTTCATCGATTCGCCCATGGCCATCAAGGCAACCGAGATCTACAGATCAAGTGAGGCCTTGTTCAATGATCAGGTCCGGGAGCAGATCAAGCGCGGCGATGATATCTTTAAATTCCCGCGGCTCGAATACACCATGTCGAGGGAAGAGTCGCAGGACATCGAGAAGATGAAAGGCGCCAAGATCATCCTAGCCGGCTCAGGCATGTCCATGGGCGGCCGGGTCATAAGCCACGAGGCGCGCTTCCTGCCGGATCCGAAGAGCACCATCCTCCTAGTCGGCTACCAGGCAGCGGGCTCGCTCGGCAGGGAACTGGCCGACGGCGCGAAGAGGATCCATGCGAACCACGAGAATATCAAAGTCAAAGCCAAGATCGAGACCTTATACGGCTATTCGGCCCACAAGGACGGCGACCACTTGGTCGAATTCGTCCGGACGGCCGGCGACAGACTGAAGGAGACATTTGTCGTCATGGGCGAACCGGGCGCGTCGATGCACCTCGCCCAGCGATTGAACGACGAGTTAGGCAAGAAGGCTATCGTGCCGGAGCGGCGACGACCTTATCCACTACTTTCTTGAAGGCCTCGGGCTTGGATTCTGCCAGGTAAGCCAGTGATTTGCGGTCGAGAGCCAGACCCTTCTTCTTGGCGGCGCCCATGAACTTGCTGTATGAATAGGAAGCGTCGATCTGGCGCAGAGCAGCGTTTATCTTGACGTTCCAGAGGCGGCGGAAGACGCCCTTCTTGTCGCGGCGATGGGCGAAAGCGTAAGCTCCGGCATGCATGAGAGCTTCATTGGCGGCCCGCTCGGTGTTCGAACGGCGAAAACGGAAGCCCTTGGCCTGGCGCAAGGTATTGCGGCGATTCTTCAGGGCGTGGACGGCCTTTTTGACTCTGGTCATGGCGGTTATTTATCCTAGATTAATCAAAAAACGGCTCTTGGCGTCGTTGTTCATAACCTGATCATTCAGGCGATGCTTGTTCATGCCGATGCGGCTGCGCTCCTTGGCGTTGAAATGATTCTGGCCGGGCTTGCGCGACTTCACCTTGCCGGTGCGAGTCACCTTCAGGCGCTTGGCGTATGATTTTACGGTTTTCCTCATGTCATTTCTTCTCGACGTATATGGTGAGGCCCCTCGGTCCCTTGACGGCGTCCTGGGCCACCTTGTAATCGACGGTGATGAGCTTCAGGATGCGCTCGAGCCTCTCCTTCAGGAAGTTGAAGTCCATGTACTTGGAGCGGCCGACGAGGAAGAGATCTATCTTGACCCTATTGCCTTCGGAGAGCCATTCAGATACCCTCTTGGCCTTCAGGTTGAGGTCGTGCTCGCCGGTGCCGATCTTGACCTGGACGGTCTTGACGTCGGTGGTCTGGGTCTTGGATCTGGCCGCCTTCGCCTTCTTCTTGTCGTCGTAAAGGTACTTGCCGTAATCCATGATCTTCCCTATGGGCGGCGTCGCCATGGGCGATATCTCTATCAGATCAAGGCCTCGTAAGCGAGCCTCCTCAAGGGCCCTGCCAGTCGGCATGACCCCCAGATTCTCGCCTTCCGCGGTGATGACCCGCAGCTCAGGCGCCTTGATTTGATGGTTGATTTTGACGCGGATGGCCAACGAATTGTCGGACGATTATGGTTACAGGCGTTATTTATAGCATAGGCCGTCCGGGGGCGCAAACCCAGCTATCTTTGGCACCATTGACAAACTCCCGGCCTTTTAACAATATTCTATCCATGAGCTCTTTTCTAGGATTTCTGGAATCCATCATGGGACATGTTGTAGGGCCCGCATTTTTCCTCGCTGTCATTTTATTGCTGGTCCTTGAGGCGGGTCCTGCCGCCGCCGACATACCGAGGCATCTTCGCCGCTTCCGTCGAAAGAAGGAAGGCACCGTCAACGGTAAAACGGTCTGAGTCTGTTTGCCCCCAGCCGCGACTCCCGTCGCGGCTTTTTATTGCGCAGGCGTCTTACAAGAACTTCCTGACGACCCTGATCCCGATCTCCGGCAACTTCTCCAGGAAGAACCGCCGGCGCCAGGCATCGGGGTCGACTTCTTTGGATAGGTTCATATCATGAACGAAATGGGCCGAAAGCTCTTCGGCGAAGCGCGTGTCCGTTGAGATGATATTCGCTTCAAAGTTATAAAGCAGGCTGACGTTGTCCAGATTGAGCGAACCCAGAGTGGCCCATTCGCCGTCGACGACGACTGCCTTGCCGTGGATCAAAGAAGCGCCGCCCTTGTTCGGATAGAGGAAGATGCGCACCCCGGACGAAAGGAGAGTGGAGAAGAACGACCGGGCGCCGAGATCGAGTGCCGGATAGTGGTCGGTCCGCTCGGGGATGATGAGCCGGACGTCCACGCCGCGATGAGCCGCCAGCTTGATGACCCTGGAAAGCCGGCGGGTCGGCACGAAGTAAGGCGTCGTCATGTAGATGTAGGCGCTCGCGCCGCGGATGGCTTCGACCAGGCTCCTGTATATCCGCCGCTTACCGGGAGCGGGATAGTTGGTCTCATACCGGAATTCGGGGTCGCGCGGCAGATCCTTGGGCGGCAATTGCTTCTGCTTCAGGGCCCGGGCCCACATCCGGTCGAAGGCGTTCTGCATCGAAAGGACGACAGGTCCCTCGAAGCGGGCGTTGGTGTCCCGCCAATTCCTCATGCCGTCTTTGACGCAGATGCTGCCGGTATATCCCGCGCTCTCGTCGATGACCAAGGTCCGGCGATGATTGCGCAGGAACCACGAGCGGATGTCGGGCACCTTGAAGTAGCCGGGGATGAGGGTCTTCCAGAAGACGAGCCTGATGCCCTTCTTGCGGAGGTCTTCGACGATGTTCGAGCCGAAGAAGCTGAAGCTGCCGGCGGCGTCCCAGAGGAAACGGACCTTGACGCCGGCCGCCGCTCGCTCGGCGCATACATCGATCAACCTCTTGCCGAAATCGTCGGCGGTGAAGATGAATTGCTCGAGGACGATCGACTTCCTGGCGCGCGAGCAGTCCCCGAGCATGGCTGTCCAAGCTTCCTCATTCGAGGCGTATAAGGTCCATTTGGTGAGAGAAGTCACGGGAATATGTGTTACGATATCATCCGTGAGCGTTTTAGTCGACTACAGGAAGGCCCGGTTCGATTACGAGATCCTCGAGACCTTCGAGGCGGGCATCGAGCTCCTCGGCCTCGAGGTCAAATCCCTGAAGAAGGGCCAGGGCTCGCTCGACGGCTCGCACGTCATCGTCCGCGGCGGGGAGGCTTTCATGGTGAACGCCCTGGTGCCGCCGTATCAGGAAAGGAATACTCCGCCGGGTTACGAGCCGCGTCGGAACCGCCGGCTCATCCTCTCCAAGAAGGAGATCGCGCGCCTGGCGTCGCTCGAAACGGGCAAAGGATTGACAATCGTGCCGATTTCGATATATAATAAAGGCCACCTCGTCAAGGTCTCGGTAGCCGTGGCCCGCGGCAAGAAGCGCTACGACAAGCGCCAGGCGATAAAGAAGCGCGAGACGGCCATGGAGGCGAGACGGGCAATGAACGATCGTTGACAAAGAGCATATGGGGATGATCGGCATAGACAATCGCCGGCGTCCGTTCGGGCGGCGCGAGCCGGAATGACTCGCAAATCCGTTCCAAATCTGAAGTGCCAAATCAACCGTTTCTCCGTATTTCGGAGCGAAGGACTTTGCATTCGCTCTCGCTTAAGTAGAGCGCGTCTATCTACGGGGATCCTTACCGTAGTGCGATGTCATAACCTGGATGTAGGGCGGCGGAGCTTCTCACTCCGCCATCCGAATCAAAGAGATCGCGGCCATGTGTTTTGTCTCGTTTCGAGCACGGCCGTCAGACATCAAACCTGACTACCGCCGTAGAACCGTCCGGTTCGCTTCGATTGCACGCGGGTTCGATTCCCGCCATCTCCACCAGTTCTTAAGGACGCCCGGCGTCCTTTTTCCATTCCCGATTTCATGATTTTTTAACAATGTCAATGGAACTATTGACAAATAGTATTACTTTTGTTATACTGCCGCAAAAGGATCATTGAAATAGTTTGCTGATTCGATCACAGCTTATGGAAAATCCATCCAATGATTCCTTGGTTTTTCGTGAGCTGTGATTGACTCCCTCATTTCGAGGTAGAAAGTCAAGCAAAATATCAACCTGTACTGTCAACCCAAACCCAAATCAGCCATGAACTTCGCTGAAATGTCAGTCGCCGTAGGAACGATCCTGTTCCTGACGTTCTTATTCTTCCAGATAGCCGTTCCGCTCTGGACGAATAAGCCGCTGTTCCCGATGTTCCGGGGAAACCGCCGCAAACTCAAGGCGGCACTCCGGGATGCCCGCGGCACACTGGATGAGCAGCGGATCGCGAGGGAACTCGATTCCACTCGCGCCAAAGCTACCCCCGCTGCTCCCAAGCCGGAATCTGGAGGACCGCAATCCTGATTCTGTCCCAACCTCAGACACACAACTCAACTCAGACAACCCCAATCAGACATGACTAACTCCTCAGGTCAGGAAATCCAGACCCGGAAAATCGTGGCCACTGTCCTCACCGTCGTAGGTGTGCTCATTGGCCTCTTCGTCCTCACTCGCTCGTTCACTCACGTTGCCGCCGACGAGATCGTCGTCGTCCAGCACCCCATCTCGGGCAAACTGGAATGGTATACGATGCCGGGGCTCAAACTCCAGTATCTCGGACACGTCGTGACATATCACAAGCGCATGCAGTTCTGGTTCTCTTCAAAGCCCGACCAGGGCAGTGCGCAGAACGAGGCGGTCAAGATCCGCTTCAACGACGGCGCCGAGGCCCACATCTCCGGTTCCATGTCGTGGGAAATGCCGCTGGATTCCGCTCACCTTACGCTCATCCACACAAAGTATGGCAGCGAGAGGGCGGTGGAACAGCAGCTGATCAGGACCAACCTGGAGAAAAGCCTCTACATGACAGGACCATTGATGTCCTCGGCGGAATCCTACGCCACCCGGCGTAACGATCTGTTGAGCCTCATCTATGACCAGCAGGTCAACGGCGTCTATCGCACGGCCTCCAAGGATGTGCTGACGGACGACCTTCTCACCGGCCAGAAGAAGACGATCAAATTCGTCGAGCCGTTGAAGGGACCGGACGGGAACTTCGTGCGCGAGGAGGAATCCCCGCTCAAGGAATTCGGCGTCAAGGTCTTCAACCTCTCCATCAATGAAGTCAAATATGGCGACACGGTGGAACAGCAGATTCAAGCCCAGCAAAAGGCGATCATGGACGTGCAGACGGCCATCGCCCAGTCCAAGACCGCTGAGCAGAATGCGATCACTGTCGCCAAGCAGGGCGAGGCGAACGCCGCCAAGGCCAAGTGGGAACAGGAAGTCATCAAGGCGACCGAAGTCACCAAGGCCCAGCAGCAGAAGGCCGTAGCCGAGACCGACGCCGAACGGGAATACAATGTGCAGCAGAGAAATGCACAGCGAGATCTCTCCGTGGCGACGCTGAAAGCCCAGGCTGCCGAACAGTACAAGCGCCAGCAGACGCTCGAAGGCGAAGGCGACGCGACTCGTCGGAAGCTCGTAATGGAAGCCGACGGCGCCCTCGCGATAAAGCTGAATGCTTACATCGAGGTCAACAAAGCGTACGCCGTGGCGATTCAGAATCACCAAGGCCCGTGGGTGCCCAGCATCTTTATGGCGGGCAGCAACACTGGTTCCGGCAGCAACGCCGGTTCTGGTGCGGTCGACCTCATCAATCTGCTGACGGCGAAAGCAGCCAAGGACTTGTCCTTGGACATGTCAGTGCCGAAGCAGCCTACCAGCAGTGGTGAGAAATAGCTTGTCATTTCGTTAGTTCGAGTGCGATGAACCTTCGGGTTCATCGCACTTTTTATATACAGATTAATACCTCTAGATATATAGATTAGAGAATTCGGTTCTACAGAGATGTACCCATCTCCACCATTTATCACTTGACTAATGGTTATCAAGTGTGCTACAATATTTTCAGAACATCTGGGAGTAGCAATTTCCCAATACACCTAAATCACAGTTCAAGGTAGCAAGCATGCATCTTGAAATAGAAAGGAATCATGTGGTTCTCTGAAAGACAACGTATCAGGCTCGAATTCAATCGAACCAGTTGGATCATCGTCGGTTTTATTGCCTCACTGGCTCTCGTGACGATTCTCGACGGCTTCGTGCTGAGCGTGCTGTGGGGATGGTTTGTAGTCCCGGTTTTTCATTTGCCGGTGTTGAAAATCATTCCGGCAATGGGAATTTCCATGATCGTGGGCTATCTCACGATGCATTCCGGATCTTACAATGAGGAAGTGGAGCGGGGTTGGGGTTATATGCTGTATCTCTCATTAGGAACCAGCCTACTTTATGCACTCCTCGCGCTTTCCTTCGGTTGGGTCCTTCACTACCTCATGTAACGACGGCCACACGCTACAGTAGTCGGCTCGGTCAGGTGCGATGGACCTTCGGGTTCATCGCACTTTTTATATGCAGGCTAAATCTTCTCATATAGCTTTAGAGAATTCAGTTCTACAGAGACGCACCCATCTCAACTATTTCGAATGACGTCTCTTAAGAGCTATAATGTGGCCGTATGAATCTATTTACTCTTGCCATTACTATCTGCGGTTTGGCTCTCTTCGAAACTATCAGTAGCGTCGACAATGCGATCGTAAATGCGGAAGTCCTTGCGACCATGCGGCCGCGGGCCAGGAAATGGTTCTTGTTCTGGGGACTTCTGTTCGCGGTCTTCGTGATTCGCGGGGCATTGCCCTGGATCATCATCTGGACGACGAGTCCGGCGCTTGGACCTATCGGCGCCTTCACCGCCACGTTCAGCAGCGACCCGGCCGTATTGGACGCGATCGGATACGCAGCGCCCATCTTGCTGCTCGGCGGCGGGATGTTCCTCATATTGCTTTTTCTCCACTGGCTTTTCCTTGAAGACAAGAATATCGGATTGCCTCATGAGAGATTCTTCTTGGAACAAGGCGTCTGGTTCTATGCGACCACTTCCATCATGCTCGCGGTCATCGTTTGGTTTGCCATCAAGGTAAATCCATTCATGGCGTTCGGCGCCGTCGTAGGATCGACAGCCTTTTTCATCACGCACGGCTTCAAACAGAGCGCCGAATTGGCGGAAGAAAACCTGATCAAAAAGACGCGTTCCGACGTGAGCAAGGTGCTCTATCTCGAGATCATCGACGCGACATTCTCGATAGACGGGGTACTGGGCGCGTTCGCTTTCACGCTATCCGTGCCCGTGATCATCCTTGGTAACGGCCTCGGAGCGTACGTCGTGCGCCAATTAACAGTCGGAAACATACAGCGGATCAAGAATTATGTTTTCCTGAAGAACGGAGCGATGTATTCGATATTATTCCTGGGAATCATTATGTCGTTAAACGCATTTCACATGGATATACCAGGCTGGGTATCGCCGTTGGTGACATTCTTGACCGTAGGTTGGTTTTTCGAGAAATCGCGGCGGCATCACAACAGATCGCTTGCCTTAAAAGCGACATAAAAAGGGCAGAAAGGGCCCTGACTGGTTCCAGAGATTTTATGTTGGTGAAGACAGTGGCGCCAATTTTTAATGGTGTGTCTTATTCAGTGCCGATCTGTTCCCGGGGCCGCGGCTATAGTCCGTATTTTCCTTCGAGCAGGTCCATCACTCCCTTGTACTCGTATTTGGTGGTCTCGAGGACCTTCGGGTGCTCGCGGAGCCACTCCGCGTACCTCTCCAGAAGATGGCGGTGGGTGTGCTGGAAGATGTCCTCGACGACACAGGGCTCCAATTGCACGGCGAGCTCCCCCAGAAGGTGGGGACGGACGATCGACAGCACGTGGTCGCGCACCTCTCGGAACGCGTCCGGGTCGCATTTCTTTTTTTCCGCGAGCTTCTCGGTGGCCTTTTTCAGGATCGTCCTTATCGTTTCGATATCCTCGGCCGGCAATACGAGCGAGGTGCCGTTGTGATGTTCGTAGAAGGCGAACGCGAACAAGAGCCACGCGCGGAGCATGTGATAGTCGTTGGTCACGAGATTCAGCACCAGAGGAGTCTTCTTCATGTATTTCTTCTCCACCATATAGCGGATGATCGACTCGGCGTTCCCTTGAGTAGAGCCCTTACCCCGGATGGGGATGACTTTTGCGGGGTCGAAACCGAAAGTCTCCACCAAGGCCCTCGCCATGTTTTCGGCGCGAGAAGCATCGGCCCCAGGCTCTTGGCCGCCCGTGACGAATACGATAAGGTCTGACGGATGGACGTTGGACGTGAACTGCTGTTTCAATATCCTCAATCCGCCCATCCGCGCCCATCCTCCCGAGACCTCTTCTTCCATGGAGGCGTTTGAATTCGTCCTGGTCCCGGCGACAAGAGGGAACGTGATCTCCCCCCTCTCGTTCCTGGGAGTGCGGGCGCCGAGCAGTACGAAGAATTCCATCCCTTGATTATAGTATAAATGCGACGATAATCGTACCGCGGGATTTTTATTTCCCCATCTGATACAATAGGGCCATGATCCAGGTCGTGAACAACAACGAGATCAGGCGCGGCGGGGTGAAGATCGGCCGGGTGGACGGCGACCATATATACGACCATAACGGCAATAAGGTCGCTTACTTCTCGAGCACGGAGGTCTTCGACATGACCGGCAAAAGGATCGCCTACATAGAGGGTGAATACGTCTATCTGCCGAGGAATGGGGAAAAGGTGCGCATCGAAGACAACAGCAGGGAGGTCGGAGGCATGGTCTCCGATGCCTGCAAGGCCGCCATCCGGCTGGCTCTCGGCTAGAACATCCGCTTGGCGCGGCGATTTTCATCGCCTAGCCACATCATCTGAACTGATTTGACAAATTCTCCTAGCGGTGATATTATTTGTGGCGGAATCATCCCCGCCATTGCTAAAAACAAATGGCGGTGCAAAGCCAGGACGTTACGAACAGTCTCGTCCGGGGCGATGCAGAACTCGATGAAGTGTCGCCCTCCGGAGACGGGGGGATGACGGCCAAAAGCCCATTGAGAACAGAAAGGGAAGAATGAAAGCATCCAAGCTCGTCCGCATCTTGAAGAAAATGCGGCCGTGGGTATTCGATTGCTGGGAGAAATCCCAGAGGGTCGATCTCCGCTGGGAACATGAGATCCTCATGGAAAAGGCGAAAGACATGGTCCGCAGGAGACGGAACAACGCCTGTGCCATCGTCTTCGCTGTCGTGTCCTTCATCTTGTGGACAGCGATGTCGTTCATGATCATCGCGCGGATGGACGTCAATCTCCATCCGATCCTGGCGATCGCCCTGAGCGCCGTGAGCAGTCTGGCGGCGCCGGCTGCCGCCATCCGGGTCCTGATTTCGCTCTGGAACAAGAGGGCGGAGCTGCCCGACCGAGTGTCTGTGTCGAGAGGGTTCGGATATTTACTCGAACAGTACGGCAAGCTCCTTGAAGAGCACTCGTCGATCGCGACGGCCGAGAGCCTGTCCGAGGCGGAATCGGCCGCTGACTCTGATTTGCAGCCCATCGCCGATGAGATCTTGAGGCTGAAACGCGTGGAAGGCGAAGGAGAAGCAGCCGGCCGCTTCGACGTCGGCGTCGAAAGCAACCGGCAGCTCACCCAGGCTTCACGTGATCGATGCAGCTGCGAGTTCGATGAGCTGTATCTCCTCCTTCACGATATCTTCGGGATCGTCAAGCACAAGAAAGGGTATTACTTCCGCTTCGAGCCATTGAGATCGCCTGTCGAAGCAGTCGCCAGCAGCCGATCTCGTTAATTTTGCGAGGGCCCCACCAAAAACGGGCCCTTTTTCTTGCCTGTCCTTCATTACTTTCCCCACAACCGTTGCGGGCCATGAGGCGCCGGGAGATGCTATAATATGTCTACTTTTACTAGCATAATCATCCACAATAACCATGAATCCGAACGAAGGTCCAAAGGTGTGCAAGTGCCCGCACCACAAGGTCATGCCCGTTGCGGTCGTCCTGATCGCCGTCACTGTCCTTCTGGCGAACTTCAACGTCTTCAGCTGGTACGTGGCCGACATCATCTGGCCGATCCTCCTCATCGTGGCGGTCTGGCCGAAGCTCTGCCGCTGCAAGTGCTGCGAGGAGAAGAAATAGGCCTCGACCTTGAATGAGAAGACCCCCGGACGCGTAAGCATCCGGGGGTTTTGGCTACCTGATCTCGTGGACCAGGCGCCTGAAGGACGGCCTACTGAGAAGATCAGCCGGGATCGAAATCAAGGTGATGGCGCGTCTGCCGGTTACGGGCAGGAGCACTGTGCCCCTCAATCCATGATCCCTGCCGTTTTTCGGTGCAGTGGTCGTCGACGGGTCTTTGCCGTTGACTGTCTTCATGGGGGGTTCTTCTCCTTTCTAAAGAGCTAAAGAGCCCAACGAAACGAGCCCCCGGATGTCGGGGGCTCGTGTTTGGTATCTTGGTCTAAATCTTATTACTCTCTCGCAATGCCAAACATGAGCCCCCGACGATAGGCGAGGACCTGCTTCCCGGTGGACATAATGAATCCGCGATTCTCTGGCATTGCGTAAGCAGTATACACCGGGCCGTAAAATCCGCAAGGTACCAGTCAAGACCCCGGATTTCTTTCAATTTCAGGGCTTTTCTGTATAATCAACCATCATGCCTCCATTCGCCAACCCGAACGGCCGGTCCAACGGCCAAGGCAATGGCCGCCGCAGCGGCAAGAAAGACGGCCGCGGCCCCGCAGCGCCCCGCTGGAATTTCGTCAACATCGTCGCCACCATCATCCTGGTCTTCCTTCTGGTCTCCGGCATATATGCCGAATATTCCGCCCAGAACCAGCCGGCGCCGTCCGTGCCGCTCTCGACCATCGCCGACGGCCTGAAACGCGGCCTTATTTCTTCATTGACCATCCAGGACACGACCGTCACCACTCAATATACCGACAAGACGACGAGGACTGCACAGAAGGAGACAGACTCATCTCTCACCGAATCCCTGACTCGCCTCGGCGTCACACCTGCCCAACTGTCGACTACCACCATAACCGTGGCCGAGCCTTCCGGCTTCCTATACTGGGCTGGTCAGCTGGCGCCTTTCATCCTGCCGTTCATCTTCCTCATCTTCTTCGTCTGGCTCCTGTCGCGACAGATGCGCGGAGCCGGCATGGCGGCCCTCTCATTCGGCCAATCAAAGGCCAGAGTGACCTTGCCCGAGGACCAGAAGCCAAAGATCACTTTCAAAGACGTGGCCGGAGCCAAGGAGGCCAAGCAGGAACTGCTGGAGATCGTCGACTTCCTGAAGAACCCGAAGAAATTCATAGACATCGGAGCGGAGATCCCGAAGGGCGTCATCCTGATGGGCGCGCCGGGGACAGGCAAGACGCTCCTCGCCCGGGCGGTGGCCGGCGAAGCCGGCGTAGCCTTCTTCGCGATCTCCGGCTCGGAATTCGTGGAGATGTTTGTCGGCGTCGGGGCCTCGCGGGTGCGCGACCTCTTCAAGATGGCCAAAGAAGCCGCGCCGGCCATCGTCTTCGTGGATGAGATAGACGCCGTAGGAAGGACCCGGGGCGGCGGCTGGGGCGGCGGCAACGATGAGCGTGAACAGACCCTGAATCAGATCCTGGTGGAGATGGACGGCTTCGAGCCGAATGAGAAGGTCATCGTCATGGCCGCAACCAACCGGCCTGATGTCCTCGATCCGGCGCTCCTTCGGCCGGGCCGCTTCGACCGCCGGGTGACGATAGACCTGCCCGACAGGAATGACCGCGAAGACATCATGAAGATACACGTCAGCAAGAAGCAGTTGGCCGAGGACGTCAATCTGCGGATAGTGGCCGAGCGCACTCCAGGCTTCTCCGGGGCCGACCTGGCCTCGCTCACCAACGAAGCGGCCATATTGGCCGCCCGCGAAGGCCGCTCCAAGATTGGCCAGTTCGATTTCATCCGCTCGATCGAGAAGGTCATGCTGGGCCCCGAGCGCCGCTCGCACGTCCTGTCGCCGCACGAGAAGGAGATCACCGCCTACCACGAGGCCGGCCACGCCATCGTCGCTTCCGTATTGCCTCACGCCGATCCGGTGCACAAGATCTCCATAATCTCGAGAGGCCGCGCCGCCGGTTATACATTGAAATTGCCGTTCGAGGACAGGAGATTACAGTCGCGCAAGGAATTCCTGGACGACATCGCCGTCTCGCTCGGCGGATACGTGGCCGAACGCATGGTCTTCGACGATATGACGACCGGCGCCTCCAATGACCTGCAGGTCTCGACGGCCCTGGCCCGGGACATGGTGACGCGCTACGGCATGTCGGAGAAGATAGGTCCGGTGGCCTTGGACAGCGCCCAGGGCAGGGTGATGTTCGGCATGGGCGTGGCCGACAGGGAATATTCGGAGAAAGTGGCGGCGGAGATAGACGCCGAAGTGACCCGTATCATGACGGAAGCCCGGACGACCGCCGAGAAGACGCTCTCCTCTCACAAGAAGGCCTTCGAGGCCGTGGCCAAGACGCTCGTCGAGAAGGAGACCATCGAGCGCGAAGAATACGAGAAATTGCTGGCGGCGAACGGCATCATTGTTAAGAAAGAGAAAAAGGTTTAAGCTTCCGGTGTCGCACGCGTAGCTCAATGGTAGAGCAGTCGCCTTATACGCGATCGGTTCCAGGTTCAAGTCCTGGCGCGTGCACTATTCGAAATGCGCCACCGTCTCGCTCTCGATCAGTCTTTTGAGGGCGGGGTGCCTGGTCAATTCGGCGTCTTCGGTTATGAGGCGGACCGCTTCGGTCCTGGCGGCCTCTACCAGGCGCAGATTCCGGAGGGCGTCCATGGCTATGTCGGAGACTCCCCATTGCCTGGCGCCGGATAATTCGCCGGCCCCGCGCTGCGTAAGATCGAATTCGGCGAGCTCGAAGCCGTTCTTGGCTGTCTTCAAGGCCTTCAAACGCTCGACGGACTTCTCGGAAGTCGTCTCGGCGAAGCAATAGCAGTAAGCCTGATCGGAACTCCTCATGACCCGGCCGCGGAATTGGTGCAATTGGGCCAGGCCGAACCGCTCGGCGCCTTCGATGACCATGACCGTGGCATTCGGCACGTTCATGCCCACTTCGACGACAGAAGTCGAGCAGAGGATATGGATGTGGCCCTTCCTAAAGCCGTCCATAATGGCATCTTTCTCATCCGGCTTCATCTTGCCGTGGAGGACGCCGATCTCGAATTCGGGGAAGACGTCTTTCTTCAGGCGCTTGGCCTCTTCCTTGACGGATTTGGCGATGATGGCCGCTTCTTTGGCCGGGTCAGGCTCGTCTATGCGCGGGCAGATGACGTAAGCTTGCCTGCCGGCCGCAAGCTCGCGGCGTATCTTCTCGTAGACTTCGGCACGCTTGGTCGGATAGACGATCTCGGTCACGACCGGCTTGCGGCCGGCCGGCATCTCGTCTAGGAGAGTCAGGTCGAGGTCGCCGTACAGAGTCAGAGCCAAGGTGCGCGGGATGGGCGTGGCGGTCATCGAGAGCAAGTGAGGAACGGGCGAGGGAGAAAGATCCGGAGAAACCTTTTTCTTCGGCGGCTCCAGGTGTTTCATGAGCAGCCGCGCCCGCTGGGCCGTGCCGAAACGGTGCTGTTCGTCAATGATGACGAAAGCCAGATGCTTCCAAGTGACTGACTTCTGGATGAGAGCGTGAGTGCCGACCAGGATTGGGATTTCCCCGTTTGCCACCCAAGAGAGCAGTTGATTCTTTGAGATATCGGTGGAGCCCTTGGGATTCACTTTCGAAGGGAAGACCCTACAGCCAGAGGAGGTGATAAGGCCGATACGGATTCCTAGATATGAGAAATATTGTATGAATGACTCGAAATGTTGGGCGGCCAGGATCTCCGTCGGGCACATGTAGGCGACTTGTAGGCTACCGAACTTTTGGAGTACGCGCATGCCGTCCGGACGGACGAGCGACGGCCTGGTGGTCACGGCGGCGAAGGCCGCGGCTGCGGCTACGGCCGTCTTACCGCTCCCGACATCGCCTTCAAGCAATCTCGTCATGGCCTCGTCGCGGGCGAAGTCGCCGAGGATGGCGTCTATCGAGCGCTTCTGGGCGGCCGTTATCTTGAAGGGAAATCGCCGCACGAATTCCTCCACCGACCTCTTCGATGGCTCGATGACAAAAGCCGGATTCCGCCGGTATTCCGCTCTGGCCTTCTGCCTGGACAATTGGATGATGAATATCTCCTCGAAGGCGAAGCGCTTCCGGGCCGCCTCGGCGTCCTCTTTCTTCTTGGGCGCGTGGATCCAGACCAGGGCGGTGCGGACGTTCGGCAGATGATATTTGACCAAGATATGACCGGGCAGAGGATCTTCCAACTCTTCCAGGATGCCGCCCTTGAATAGCTTGGCGATGTTGTGATAGAGCCAAGCCGAGCTTATGCCGCGCGATTCCGGATAGACCGGATACAGATTGTGCGCCCCTTCGCCTTCGCCGAAAAGGGAATCGGGAGCGCCGGACGGCAATTCATTAACGACCTCGATCTTCGGATTCGAGAAATACAGCTCGCCGCTTCCCCTCCTCTGCGACACCCGGCCCTCGAGGCGCACCGAGGCTCCTTCAGGCGTCATCTTGGCCAGGTACGGCTGGTTGAACCAGACGCAGTGGATCTTACCCGTCTCGTCCTTGACGTCCGCCTCGGCCATGGCCACCTTCGACTTCCAGCCCTTCGAGGCTTTGAGGCCGGAGACCTTGCCGAAGACCACGGCGACGTCGCCCTTCTCGAGCGTGTTGATGTTCCGCGATTCCGCCACGTCGCCGTAGCGGACGGGGAAGTGATAGAGGAGGTCTCTCACATCCGATATGCCGAGGCGCCGCAGGGCGTCCCTCTGCGCTTGAGTCAGGCGGAAGCGTTCGTTCAAGGGCGTTTCGAGAGAAAGCGGCATGGGTTCAATTCTACATGATTTGAGCCCGCCTGTCGGGGACTTCCATGTTTTTGTAAAAACCGATCTTTTGTGCCAGAATGGCCTGGTCCGCCCGCTTTTAATTCCCGGAGACGTGGCTGAGCGGTCGAAAGCGGCACCGTGCTAAGGTGTTAGGGGGGAAACTCCCTCGTGGGTTCGAATCCCACCGTCTCCGCCATCTATGGAAAAATTCAACCAAATATTCTCCGGTTACTCCGAATATTTCGAGAGCATCAGGAAGAGGATATACGTCCTGGCCGTCTTCTTCTTCATATTCTTCGTCGTCGGATTCTTCGGGGCCGGATACATCCTGAGGACGGCGGTCGGCGTCTTCGATCTGCAGAACGCCGTCATCGTCACCACTTCGCCGTTCCAATTCCTGGACTTGGCGACGAAGATCGGCCTGTATACCGGGCTCATCGTCTGTCTGCCGCTCTTCATCTATCAAATGTATGATTTCCTGAAAGACGGCCTCTCCGGAAAAGAGAAGAGGCTGTTCTTCATCCTGTTGCCGGTCGGCCTCGTCCTGTTCGCGGTCGGATTCGCTTACGGCTACGGGATACTGTTCTTCTATCTCAACTCCGTCTCCGGCATCAATCTGGCCTTCGGCCTGAAGAACATGTGGGATATCAGCACCTTCTTGTCGCAAGTGATCCTGACGTCGGCCCTTCTCGGACTTGTCTTCCAGTTCCCCATAGTCCTGACCTTCCTCATAAGGGCCGGTCTCTTCGACACGGCATATCTGCGCAAGAAGCGCCGCTTCGCCATCGCCATAATATTCATCTTCGTCGGTTTCCTGCCGCCGCCGGACATCTTCTCGACGATCCTCGAGGCCCTGCCCCTCATCCTCATATATGAGATGACCATCTGGGCCAATTCAGGCTACTCCGCCCGGCGCGCCGCCCAAGCGGAAGCCGCCGCGGCAGCCGGCCAGGAACCATTAGCTCTTAATGCCGATCGAACATGACCCCCCGACGCTCCAACTGGTATGCCCAGATCGCCGTAGCCGTCTTGATCGTCGTGCTCGTCGTCCTTTGCGGCTTCCTGGTGCGGCAATATCGGATCGCCGTGCGCCAGGGGATCGTCTCCTCGGAACGCATCCGGTTCGCCGAGTTCGCCAGTCATCATCCGCTCGGCGCCGCGGACGCCGGGCTCATCGAGCCGTGGATGACCTTCGATTACGTCAGCGTCTCATTCAAGGTGCCGGCCCTGTATCTTATGACCGCGCTCGGGATCTCGAGCTCGACCGCCGGATATCCGAATCTCACGCTCGGCCGATATGCCAGGACGATAGCTACCAGCTCGGACGGCTTCACGCAGGCGGTGCGCGGGGCGGTGGAGAGCTATCTCGTCCCCAAGGGGCGGTAAGCAGGCGCTCATATGAACTACATCTTGAGCGCATTGCTGTCTTACCTCCTGCTGTACAAGTACGCGACGATCTCCGTCGTCGTCTTCCTTTCCGGCCTCATCCTGCCCTTGCCGTCCAATACGCTCCTTCTTGCCGCCGGCGCCTTCTCGAGCCAGGGCTACATGAACGTGACGACGATCTTCCTGGTCGCCCTTGTCTCGAACGTCTTGGGCGACAGCCTGGGCTACTCGCTCACGCGGTTCTGGGGGACGCGCATCGTGACCAGGGCCCGCCTCGAGCGCTTTTCGGCCGTGGTCAAGATAGAGCGGTTCGTCCATAAGTACGCCCGTATGACCATCCTGGTGACGCGTTTCCTAGGTACGCCTGGCGTGGTCGTGAATTTCCTGTGCGGTCTTCTTGGCGTGCCGTTCAGACGCTTCGTGCTCTATGACGCGATAGGGAACGCCCTCGATATCGTCTTTTTCCTCCTGGCCGGTTATGTCCTGGGCGTTTACAGCGAGAACTTTTCCGACATCGCTGAGCTCGCCGGCTGGATAGTCCTCGTCGCCGCCCTGATCTTCTTGGTCTTCAAGCTTTTTCTGAAGAAGGAGGACCCCGCTAGGCCGGCCTGAAAGGATACCGCGACGGCGATCGGCGCGTAATCGATCTTTGAGCGACACGGCATCTTGTGGCATAGGGAACGCGGCTGCACCGCCTCTTTCTTATAAAGCGTATATACAGCGCGGGGCCAATCGAGCCCCTTCCTTTATCAACCTAGTATATCCATCAAAACCACATGAACGCTAAAAAGATCATATTTATCAGCGCAGGTCTCGCCTTGATGGCGAGCATGGCTCTGGCCATCCCGACATTCGCCCAGACCAACAGTCCCAACGATCAATCGGGCGATAATAATCATCCCAATGTCGGCGCCTGGAACGGCCAGATGCGTGGCCAAGGCAGGATGCCAGGCCAAGGCATGAAACCCGGCGTCTTCGGGACGGTCTCGGCCATAAACGGCGACATCATCACCGTAAGCGGCCGCCAAGGCTTCGGCCCGGCGGCGACCGCGGCTCCCGTCGTTTATACCGTCGATGCCACGAATGCCACGGTCAGGAAGAATAACGCCACAAGCACCGTTTCGAGCATCTTGGTAGGCGACAGGATCTTCGCTCAAGGCACGGTCACGGGCACGAATGTGGCCGCTACCATGATATTCGACAGCGTCATGGGCCGCACGGGCAACAATGGCAGTCAGGACAAAAATGGCCAGGGCGACCAAGGCCACGCCACTTCTACGCCCCCATTCGTAGGCAACGGCCAGCCGGTCATCGCCGGCACGATCTCGGCTATAAATGGCGCATCGCTCACCCTGACGACCGGAAGCAACGTGACCTACACTGTCGACGCGTCTAGCGCCAAGATCCTAGAGGGCCAGAGCACGATCGTCCTCTCAGGCCTCACCGTCGGCGACAAAGTGCTCATCCAAGGTGCGGTGAACGGCACTTCCGTCACCGCCACGACGATCGTCGATCAGCATGCGCCTCCGAGCGCGACGCCGGCCCATAGCAAAGGACAGTCGCGCGGCTTCTTCGGTAGCATCGGCCAGTTCTTCATGCATCTGTTCGGATTTTGAACCGATGCGACGGCTGGGAAGTCATAGAAACATCTCAAAGATCCGCGGGAAAGCCCGCGGATCTTTTGATTGCGGCGCGTCGTCTGATATATAATCCATGTCTATGGAACCATCATCACCCGGCCGGAGCGACCGCATCCTCAACAGAGCAGTCGTCATTGTAGTCGCCGTCTTCGTCGTCGGCTGGTTCTTGGGCGTCAAGGGACCGGTCCTCATCGCCAATGACAGATGCTACGCCATCCTCGGATGCAATATCGGATTCTTCGGCTATGACGCCGCCCTCCATTTCGTGAGCGGCGTCATGGACGCTTCCCTCATCGTCTGGCTCATGAGAAGATTCCCCGCGATCGACTTGTTCCATGAGCGCTTCTGGAAGAACTTCCTCATCATCGTCTCCCTCGTCGCCATGATCGCGGTGTCCTGGGAATTCGGCGAATTCTGCCACGACCAATTCAGGATGAAGATCCTGCATGAGAACATGACTGTCCCGAATCGCTTGGACCAGCCGACCGATAGCGACACCATGGGCGACATGACGTTCTCCATCCTCGGCGCCGCCCTGACCGCCTGCGCCCTGAGCCCCCTCGTCCGCAAGCGGCGATCACCCTAGAACCTGTAGGTCACTGGCGAACCCAGGCCGGTCACGTAGTCGTATCGCGCCCGGGCCTCGCAATAATAGGCGCAAGCGCCGTTCGAGCCGCTCTTGATATCCCGGAAATAATCGCCCGGCGCCGGGCCGGCCTTATCGGCGTAGAGCCTCTCCGGCGTGACGCTCCTGCCGAGGGCCTCGATGGCCGCCCATTGCGGCGCCCCGGCCGAAGTGCCGCCGACCACGTACCACCTCTTGGCGTGATACACGGAAAAACCATGATCCGGGTCAGCCGCGTAAGCCACGTCGGGGATAGCCCGCTTGCCCGTGGATCGGGGGATTGAATATCCCCTCTGGTACGGAGGCTCGCTCTCGTACGCGCTCACTCCGCCGCCGCTCCCCGCCCAGGCCCTTTCCGAGACCGGCTTCTTAGATATGTCGAGCGTCGTGCCGCCGACGGCGACGACATTCAGCGAGACCGCCGGCCAGCTCGCCCCAGCCCCGTCATCTCCGGAAGAAGCGAAGAATGCCATGGGACGGTTCGGCGAAGAATTCGCCGCCCTGAAATGTCCGTCTAACTTCGTCTCTCCGGAGAATTCATCGCCGCCCCAGCTCATCGAGACCGCCACGACGTCCGGCCGGCCGCGGGCGTAATCGACGGCCTTCATCAGGTCTCCTCCCTTGGCGCTCCCCGCCTCGACCACGAGCAGTTTGGCCGACGGAGCGATGGCATGCGCCCACTCGGTGTCGAGCGCCGACTCGAGGGCCCAGCCGGCGTTCTCTTTCGTGCCGGACGCCATCCGATGGATTTCCAGGCAGCCATCCGCCTGCGTGCAGCCGGGAAGCATGAATTCGGCGCCGAACGCCGAGAGATCGCTTTCAAGCGACGGGTGATGGAAGGCCGAGATGATGGCGACGGTCCCGGAGCCGCCGGAGGCGGGCAGATGATACGCAGCGCGGACCTCGCTCGGCGTGAGCCCGAGAGGAGCAGTCATGGTTCCGGCCAGGGCGTGAATAGGCGGCCTGGCTTCGAAAGCGTCGATCGTGCCGGTTTTGATAGCGGCGGCCTGAACGGGCATCACCCCCAAGACGATCGCGAATGCGGCTCTTAATATATGCATATTAGCTATGAGACGACCTCATAATAAAAATGCCGCCTCGAATGCGGCCTCTGCCATCATACGCCTAGGGGGATGAAGAAACGTTCAAAAAAGGTTCAAAATCCGATGAATTTTCGTTAAAATCCATCTACAGGCATTAATGATCCGTTGGTGCTATAATGTCTCCATTATCAGCCGAATAAAGCTCAAAATATGGCCAAAGAAGTAGAAAAGATCGTCGGAAAGGTGACGCATTATTACCCGAAGATCGGCGTAGCCATCGTCGAGCTCTCCGCGGCCGTCTCGGCGGGCGATGAGCTCCACTTCAAGGGCAAGACCACCGACTTCAAGGAAGCCGTCTCTTCCATGCAAGTGGAGCATGCGAACATAGAGTCAGCCAAGAAGGGCGAAGTCATAGGCGTCAAAGTCTCCCAGCCGGTCCGGGAAGGAGATGGGGTTTCCAAAGCCTGAACCGCGTTCGACGAGACGCATTGACGTGCTATAATGCGTCCGTACCAGATTTAATCCCCTTACTATCATGATGCATTCATGGAGCAGCTATTCGTGGTGGGGTCCGACCGCTTTCGTGGGCCTCGGCGCTATGGGCGTCCTTTCCTTTATCCTGATTACCGTCATGGTGGTCGTGATGATCGCCTTGAAAGGCTATGCTCTCTGGTACGCGGCCAAGCGCGACGAGAAATGGTGGTTCGTGATCATGCTCATCATCAACACCGCCGGCATCCTAGAGCTGGTCTACATCGTCTTCTTCGTCAAGAAGTGGCACAAGGGCCTCACAGGCGGTAAGATGAGCGGCAATGAGAACGCCAACCATAACGGACCGAAGGCGGCTTGAGGAAGTCTTTGCCCGCGGCACCGTGGTCGAAGCTTTTCCTTCCAAGGAAGAGCTTTTGAAGGCGCTCGAGAGCGGCAAACGCCTCAAGATCTACATAGGCCTCGATCCCACTTCGCCGGCCCTCCACCTCGGCCATGCCAAGAACCTGATGTTCCTGGAAGAGTTGCGGCAGCTCGGCCATGAGGTCATAGTGCTCTTCGGCGACTTCACCGCCATGATCGGCGATCCGAGCAGCAAAACAGCGGCCCGGACCCAATTGACCAGTCGTGAGGTTAAAAGGAATGAATCAGACTGGTTAAGGCAAATCGAGCCGGTGATCGATCTCGAAGACAAGGATAATCCAACAGGGATAAAGCATAATTCTGAATGGCTGTCGAAACTTACCATGCAAGAAGTGGCTGCACTCGCGCAGAATTTTACCGTTCAGCAACTGATAGAGAGAGATATGTTCGAGAAACGGTTTAAAGAGGGAATCCCCATATATCTCCATGAGTTTCTGTATCCTCTGATGCAGGGCTATGACAGCGTGGCCATGGACGTGGACGCCGAGCTTTGTGGCACCGATCAGATCTTCAACGCCCTGGCCGGCCGGACCCTCCTCAAACGCCTGAAGAACAAGGATAAATTCGTCATCGCCCTGAACCTCCTCGCCAACCCGAAGACCGGCGAGCTCATGTCCAAGTCGAATGGCACCGGCGTCTTCATCGACCAGGGCCCGAACGAGCTTTTCGGCGCGCTCATGGCTCTGCCCGACCCGATGATCGAGCCTTTGTTCCTGAATTGCACGCGCATCCCCATGGGCGAGAAAGACGCTCTCATGGCTCTGGGCCCGCGCCTGGCCAAGGCGCGCGTGGCTTCCGACATCGTCGGAAGATTCCACGGGAAAGCGGCGGCCGAGACGGCTGAAGAGGCGTTCGAGAAGACCTTCGCCAAAGGCGGCGTGCCGGATGACGCTCTAGAAATATCAGTCAAAGAAGGCGCGTCGCTCGCAGACGCGCTCATCAGGGCCGGCGTCGTGCCGTCGAAGACCGAGTGGCGGCGACTGATCGATGACGGAGCTGTCAAGACGGAGAAAGATGAGAAGATCACCGACCCGAACTGGAAGCCGGCTGGTACCGTCGTGCTAAAGATAGGGAAACGGCGGTTCGTCAGGATTAAAGTTTAGACAGTGTTAAATCTAGTGCGCCAGCGACAGGCCGGATATTTTTGCGAAGCCGGCCTTTTTCAAGGCATCCAAGGCTTCCCGCATTGTGCTGCCCGTGGTGATGACATCGTCGATGACGACAATCGACATCTCTTCGAATCGCGGCGAGCTCCTTAATCTCGCGGCCGCCTCTCCATTCACTGCGAATACTCCCTTGGCGCTGGACAGGCGGTCGGTCCGGCCCTTCAGCGTCTGGCGCGAGGCGTGACGGACGCGCATGAGCAGGTTCTTTTCGATGGCGAATCGCCCGTCCTTATCGAGGCGCTCTATCTCGTCGACCAGAAGCTCACACTGATTGAAGCCGCGCTCCCGCCGTCGGCGCGGCGTGATCGGCATGGATATGATGATGGCATGGAGCGGGAGTGATGTGTGTTCCGGTGAAAATTCAAAGGACGAAGCAGAGTGATTTATCGGTCCGGTCTGGCCGGTTGGTAAGTGAATTTTCACCGGAACACACATCACTCCCGCCCCCGCGCATAATTCTCGCCAAAGCGCGTACCCGCCCAGAGCGGCTGCGCGGGCCGATCTCTTGTATTTCAGGCTCCAGACGAGCTTCGAGACCCGCTCGTCCTTATAGGCGAATATCGAGCGCGCTTCCGGCAAAGAAACGGCAAGCCCCGTGTATGCCGGGGCGCGCGGCAGGACCTCGAAGGCCGTTTCGGGCGTGAGAGATGACAGCTCTTCCTCGGCTTTCGGGACGGGGAAAAGAGCGTCGAGGATCGTGTTGTACAAGGCACGGATCGGAGGCATTCGGCACAGTATACAGGATTTTCCGGCCAGGAATCTGCTATACTGTGCGATAATGGCGTCTTTCTTCTCCCCAATCTTCCAAAAGGAGACCAGCGTCCTCGGCATAGACATCGGCTCCTCGGCCGTCAAGGTCGTGCAGATCAGGAAGAAGCGCGGCCGGGCGGTCCTCGAGACCTACGGCGAGCTGGCTCTCGGCCCCTACGCGGCTACCGAGGTCGGCCGGGCCGTCAGCCTGCCGGCCGCCAAGATGATCGAGGCCGTCAAGGATCTCCTGCGCGAGTCCAAGACGACCACCGTCTCCTGCGGCGCTGCCCTGCCGCTCTCGTCGAGCCTCATAACTTTCATCTCCATACCTCCCGTGCCCGACAAACAGGTCGGTGACGTGGTGACCATCGAAGCCCGCAAGTATATCCCCGTCCCTCTGAACGAAGTCTTCTTGGATTATTCGATAATCCCCAAAGAGGATACGTACGTCGGCGAGAATGAAACAGCCAAGACCGAGCCGGAGCGGCGCGACGTCCTGGTGGTGGCCATCCACAACGAATACCTGAATGAATACCAGTCGATCATGTCCTCGAGCGGCCTCCAGCCGAGCTTCTACGAGATCGAGATCTTCAGCTCCATCCGGGCAGTGGCCGATCAGGGCGTCTCCACGGTCATGATCATAGATATGGGCGCCAGGGCCACCAAGCTCTATGTCGTCGAGCGAGGCATCTTGCGCGCCTCGCACATCGTGAACAAAGGAAGCCAGGACATCACCCTGGCCTTGTCCAAGGCTCTGTCCGTGCCGGTCATCGACGCCGAGACCATGAAGCGCTCCAAAGGCCTGAAGGGCGGTCCGGAATACAAGGAGCTGACCGAGATCATCACCGTCAACCTCGATTACATCTTCTATGAAGCCAACGCCGCTCTGCTCAACTATCAGAAGAAATACCAGAAGAATGTCGGCAAGGTCATCTTGACCGGCGGCGGCGTCCTTCTGAAGGGCTTCACCGATCTGGCCAAGGTCAGCTTCCAGACCGATGTCGTGTACGCCGACCCCTTCGGAAAACTGGAGACCCCGGCCTTCTTGGCCGAGGAATTCGCCACGGCCGGCCCGGAGTTCACCGTGGCTATCGGTGCCGCCCTGCGCTGCCTCTCGGAATCGGAATGACAGGCGTTATTCACAGCCCACGGACCGCCTGGATTCTGCTATAATAGAAGCCAAGCTCTTCATGGAAACCAAGTTCCAAACATCTTTCATCCCCAAAAGACCCGCCCAGGCCACGATCGGCAGCGTTGCCGCGGCGCCGCGTCGGAGGATAGGCGGCAACCTTTACATGACGATCGCCATTTTGGCCTTCGTCGCTTCGCTTTCCGCCGTCGGCGGCGCCTATCTCTGGAAGCAGTATCTCCTTTCCGCCCAGGCCACCTACAGGCAGCAGCTTTCCACCAGAGAGGAGCAGTTTAACATCGACCTCATCGCTCAGCTGAAGGCGGAGAGCGTCAAGATCGGCCTGGCCAAACAGCTCCTCTCTAACCACCTCTCGACTTCCGAGATATTCAGCATCATCTCCCGTCTGACCGTCGAGAACGTCAGGTTCTCGGCCATGGACGTGGTGGTGCCGACTCTGCCGGGTAACGACATCACGGTGACGCTGTCCGGCTACGGCAGGTACTTCAGCACCGTGGCCTTCCAGTCGGACGTCCTGAACCAGCTCGACCAGTACGGCTTGCGCCACATAGTCAAGAATCCGATCATCTCCAACCCCTCTCTGAACCAAGACGGGACGGTCTCGTTCGGCCTGACAGCCTCGATCGATCCAGGGAGCATGTCCTATAAGAAGAGCCTGACCAACCAAGCCAGTTCAACTTCCCAATGAAACCATCATGAGCCGTAATCTCACAGCCTCCATCCTCATAGTGCTCGCCCTGGGCGTTTATTTCACGGTGACCGCCGGCATGATCTCCGACGCCAAGGCGGTCAAGGCCGTCAACGATCAATACGCCTCGGCCCTCTCCAACGCCACCAAGCTCGTCGCCGTCCGCGACCAGGTCTTGAAAGATTACAAGAATATCTCTGATACCGACCGCGCCCGCCTAGACAAGATGATCCCAAGCACGGTCGATAACATACGGCTGATCATCGACCTGTCGAGCGTCGCTCTGCGGCACGGCTTCTCTCTCTCCAATATCAAGGCCTCCGCCTCGTCCAACTCGTCTTCGAACGTGGGCAATCCCGCCTCTCCCAACATGTCGCTCCCGGCCGGGACGCAGCCCCTAAGCTCATCCATCGCCGCCTCGATCGCCGCGCCCGTCCTCGATACCGTGACGGTGTCGTTCGGAGCCTCCGCCGGCTATAACCAGTTCATCAGCTTCCTCCAGGATCTTGAAGCGGACCTGCGCGTCATGGATCTGACCCGCCTGTCGATCGGCGCCGGCACCGGCGATCTCTACAGCTTCCAGGTCCAGTTCCAGACGTATTGGCTCCGAGAATGATCGCCATGAAAACATCCTCCTCATCGAAGAATACTATCATCGTCTCCATCATCCTCATCGTCACGGTGGTCTTGGTGTACTTCTATTTCGAGGGCAGCACCACGCCTTTCGGCGGCAGCCTGCTCCAGAGCCAAGCCGGGGGGAGCGTCGGTTCGGCGGAGCTCACGCTGCTCGGCCAGATCCAATCCTTGAAGATCGACGTCTCGCTCTTCACCGATCCGTCGTATGAGACGCTCCAGGATTATTCGGTAGCCATCCCCACGGAGAACGTCGGCCGTCCCAACCCGTTCGCGCCTCTTCTGAACCTCTCGAGCGCGGGGAGCCAGGGAGGGATCCAGACAGGCCTGGGGAGCACTACCCAGGCGTCGCACTGATGTCATATCGAGACCCGGAGGAGGACACGGACGGCCGCTTTCTTCGGGAAGCATCGTCCCGTCCCCGCCACCAACTATCATGAGCGTATTAGACATCCTCCTCGAAAAGAATCTGATCACCAAGGACGACCTCCGGGAGATTCGCAAGCAGACGACTTCCGGCACGCCCATCGATCAGGCCCTGGTCTCTCGGGGCGTCAAGCCCGAGGACATCATCGCCGCCCGCGGAGAATTCCTTAACGTCCCGGTCCGGTCGATCTCCGAGACCTCGGTGCCATTCGAAGCCTTGGAGTACATCCCGGAAGAATCGGCGGTGCATTATCGCTTCGCCCCGGTCGGCCTGAAAGACGGCACTCTAGAGGTCGGCGTCGTCGACCCGGACAACATGGAAGCCAGGGACGCCCTGAATTTCCTGGCTGCCAAGAACAACATCCCCTACAAGATATATCTGATCACCGGAGACGATTTCCAGAAGATCATCGAGATGTACAAGGGCTTGACGGGCGAAGTCACTAGAGCCCTATCCGAACTGGAGACCGAGCTCACAGTGGAGACCGACGTGGTGAAGAAAGAGGGCATAGTGTCGTCTCCGTCCGGAGGGCAAGCCGCCAAGCCGACCAGAGACGAGGCTCTCATCGTCGAGGACGCCCCGGTGGTCAAGATCGTGGCCACCATCGTGCGATATGCCGTTGAAGGCGAGGCATCCGACGTCCACATCGAGCACATGCGCGACAAGGTGCGCGTCCGTTTCCGCGTGGACGGCATCCTGAACACCTCCCTGGTCCTGCCGCCGCAGGTCCACTCGGCCGTGGTGGCCCGCATAAAGGTCCTGTCCAACATGAGGCTCGACGAGAAGCGCAAACCTCAGGACGGGCGCTTCTCGGCCAGGATCGACGGCCGGCGGGTCGACTTCCGCGTCTCGACCTTCCCGGCTTACTACGGAGAAAAAGTCGAGATGCGCATTCTGGACCAAGCCAAAGGCATCCGGAAGCTGGCCGACCTGGGCTTCACCAAGCGCAATCTCGACATGATCACAGCCGCTATCGACAAGCCATACGGCATGATCCTCATCACCGGTCCGACCGGTTCCGGCAAATCCACGACCCTGTACTCCGTCCTCTCCGAGATGGATCGTGAGAGCTATAACGTCCTGTCCTTGGAAGACCCGGTCGAATACCAGATCGAAGGCGTCTCCCAGAGCCAGGTCAGGCCGGAGATCGGATATGATTTCGACTCGGGCCTCCGCACCACCCTGCGTCAGGACCCGGACATCATAATGGTCGGCGAGATTCGCGACAAAGAGACGGCCAAGCTCGCCGTCCAAGCGGCTCTGACCGGCCACCTGGTCTTCTCGACCCTGCACACCAACACCGCCGCCGGCATCATCCCGCGCTTGATAGACATGGGCGTCGACCCCTACCTGATCGCCCCGACCCTCATCTTGGGCGTAGCCCAGCGCCTGGTGGGCGTGCTCTGCCAGGGCGGCGGCGAGCCCATCCCGGTTGACGGCAGCATCAAAGCCATGATCGACCGGCAATTCGCTGATCTGCCGGACGAATACAAGAAGGAAGTGCCGTTCTCCGACACGGTCTGTCGCATCAAGCCGACGCCGGATTGCCCGCGCGGCACCCGGGGCCGCATGGCCGTCTTCGAGATGTTCATAATGGACAAGGAGATTGAACAAGCCATCCTGCACAATCCGACCGAGACCGAGATCAACAGGATCGCCCGCGGCAAAGGCATGCTGTCCTTGAAAGAAGACGCCATCATCAAGGCCTTTCAGAAGATCATCCCGATCGAAGAGGTGAATAAACTTTGAGTTTCCTGTATAATAATACCCACCATGCCGCAAAAGAAAGTCCTGTTCGTCGATGACGACAAGTTTCTGCTCGACATGTACGCTCTGAAGTTCTCCAAAGCCGGCTATGACGTCAAAACAGCCGATTCCAGCGACGGCGGGCTCAAGATCCTGCGCGACGGCTACGTGCCGGACGTCCTCTTGATCGATATAGTCATGCCGGGGGTGGACGGCCTGGACATGGTCGGCATCGTCCGCAAAGAGCGCCTGGCTCCGGACGCGGCAGTCATCATGCTCACCAACCAAGGCGCCTCCGACGACATCGGTCGGGCCAAGAAGCTCATGGTCGACAGCTATATCGTCAAGGCGACCACCATCCCCTCGGAAGTCCTGGCGGAGGTGGAGAAGATAACCGCCTCGAAGAAGGCTCTGAACGCTTAAATAATCTAGAAATAACATGGATTATAGAAAAGAAATAGAGGATCTCGTGAATCTGGTCTTGAAAGAAGACGGATCCGACCTGCATCTTTCGGCCGGCCGGCCGCCGGTCATCAGGGTGGCCGGGAACCTGATCCCGCTCCTCAAGAAGCCCATCCTGTCCGACGTCGACATGAAGGGCTTCGTCGAGATCTTCATCTCCCAGGAGAATAAAGAGATCCTCATCAAGGAGAAGAATGCCGATTTCTCATACAGCTTCCCGAACGCCCGCTTCCGCGGCAATGCCTACTATCGCCAAGGAGCTCTCGCCATCGCCCTCCGGCTCATCCCTAGGGTGATCCGCACCCTTTCGGAGCTCAATCTGCCGCCTATCCTGGAGACGTTCACCCGGAAGCCCATGGGCTTCTTCCTGGTGGTCGGTCCCATCGGCCAGGGCAAGACGACCACGCTGGCCACCATGGTCGAGCTCATCAATCAGACCAGGACCGAGCACATCCTGACCATCGAAGACCCGATCGAATACCAGTTCGAGTCCAAGAAGTCGATCATCGACCAACGGGAGGTCCGCCTCGATACCCCGGATTTCCAGAACGCTCTGGTGGCCATGTTCCGGGAAGACATCGACGTCTGCATGGTCGGCGAGATGCGCGACACCGCTACCATATCGACCGCCGTGACCGCCGCCGAGACCGGCCACCTGATCTTTTCGACCTTGCACACCAATAACGCCGCTCAGACCATCAACCGCATCATAGACTCTTTCGGCCCGAACCAGCAGGATCAGATCCGCGTCCAATTGGCCGGATCGCTCACGGGCATCTTCTCCCAGCGCCTCCTGCCCCGGATCTCCGGCGGCCTCATCCCGGCCTACGAGCTCCTCATCAACAACTCCGCCGTCTCCAACCTGATCCGCGAGAAACGGATCCATGAGATCGATACGGTCATCGAGACTAGCTCCCAAGAAGGCATGATCGACCTGAACCGGTCGCTCGCCGAGCTGGTCCGGGCCGGCGAGATCACCATGGAGAACGCTTACATCAACTCATTGAACCCCAGGACGCTCCAGAGGATGATCTAATCGCCATGCTTTTCAACTATGAAGCCATAGACGAGACCGGGGCCAAGAAGACTGGCTCCATCGACACGGTCAATGTCGACGTCGCCATCTCTTCCCTCCAGCGCCGCGGCCTGGTCCTGACGTCCATCAAGGATGTGGAGAGCAAATCGTCGTTCCTCGGCAAAGGCTTCGCTTTCTTCGAGCACATCTCGACCAAGGACGTAGTCATCCTGTCGCGCCAGCTGGCGACCTTGTTCGAAGCCCAGGTCTCCGGCCTGCGCGTCTTCCGGCTGGTCTCTTCGGAGACGGAGAACAGGAGCCTAGGCCTGAAGCTCACTGCCGTGGCCGACGATCTGCAGGCCGGCAGCTCGATCTCCGCCGCTCTCTCCAAGCATCCGAAGGTCTTCTCCGAATTCTACGTGAACATGGTCAAGGCCGGCGAAGAGACCGGCAAGCTGAACGAGACCTTCCAATACCTGGCCGATTACCTTGACCGGGCCTACGAGCTCACTTCCAAGGTCCGCGGCGCCCTGATCTATCCGTCTTTCGTCATCGCTACCTTCTTCACCGTCATGGTCCTCATGTTCACCATGATCATCCCCAAGATAAGCCCGATCCTCCTCGAATCGGGAGCCCAGATCCCCGTTTACACCCAGATCATCATCGGCATAAGCAACTTCCTGGTGGCCTACGGCTTCGTCCTGGTGGCGATCCTCATCGTGATCGGATTCTTCATCATCCGTTTCGTGCGCACCCCGGCCGGCCGTTTCGCCTTCGACCGCCTCAAGCTCAACGTCCCTTACCTAAGCGGGCTGTACAAGAAGCTTTATCTGTCTCGCTTCGCGGACAACATGAACACCATGCTGGTCTCAGGCATACCGATGATTCAGGCTCTACAGCTGACCTCGGCAGTCCTCGGCAACCAGGTCTATAACAAGATATTATCGGATGCCATGGAAGCGGTGAAGGGCGGCAAGCCGCTGTCGGAATCGCTGTCCAACAACCCCAAGGAGATCCCGGGGATCATGACCCAGATGGTCCGAGTCGGAGAAGAGGCCGGCGAGATCGGAGCCATCCTGAAGACCATGGCTACTTTCTACAGCCGGGAAGTTACTACTGCCGTAGATTCGCTGGTCTCTCTCATAGAGCCGGCCATGATCGTCTTTCTGGGCGCCGGAGTGGCCATATTGCTGGCCGCTGTCCTAGTGCCGATCTACTCGATCGCCCAGTCATCAGGTGCATAGCCTTTGTTTCTTATCCACACCGTCATTGCAGGCTCTTTTAGGGTGCCAATGCTATAATTAAGCCACCATTAAGCAATGGTAAGGTCACTTTTATCAAGATTTACTATAAATAACCATCGAACATGAAATATCGCACCAGAGGCTTTACCCTGATCGAGCTCCTCGTGGTCATCGCCATCATCGGCATCCTGGCCTCGATCGTCCTGGTCTCCCTGAACTCGGCCAGGAACAAGGGCAAGGACGCCCGCATCATCGCCGATGTCCAGCAGACGCGCTCCATCTTCGAGACCGGCTACAACGGCTCCGCTTATCCGGACCTGTACAACTGGAACAACCTGAACTGTAACGGCGGCGTCGCCAACAACATAGCCGTAGGAACATTCGTCAACTGCGTCAACGCCGCAGGCCCCGGCAACACTGCGCTTGGCACTCTCAACACGGATGCCAGCACCCAGGGCGGCGGTCTCTTCGTGACCTTGGGCGGCAATGCCACCATAGTCAACGCTTACGCCATCAGAGGCCAATTGGTTTCGAGCACCACGCAATATTTCTGTATCGACTCTACAGGCAAGACCAACACAGCCGACAACAACGCCAATGCAAGCGCGGTGACCTGTCACTAAGGCTCCGGCAATAAGAATGAACGCGCAAGCCCCCAGCTGCCTAGCCTGGGGCTTGCTGTTTTATCGCCTATTTACTATCCACACCGCCGTTGCAGGCTCTTTTAGCCTATTGATGCTATAATTAAAGCCACCATTAAACGATGGTAAGGTCAATTTATCAATATTATTAACGATCATCATATGAAACATACCCTGATCGAGCTCCTTGTGGTCATCGCCATCATCGGCATCCTGGCCTCGATCGTCCTGGTCTCCCTGAACGCAGCCAGGAACAAGGGCAAGGACGCCCGCATCATCGCCGATGTCCAGCAGAGCAGGTCCGCCCTCGAGACCGGCTACAACGGCGCTTATTACCCTGACCTTTGGAACCAGGGTGCTGCCGGTTGCAACGGAACTAACGCCCTTGCCGGGACCTTTGCCAACTGCGTCAATAGCGGCGGCCCGGGCTTCTCTTCTCTCAACGCTCTTAACGTGGACGCGGTCGCCCAGGGCGGCGGCGTCTTCTTCACGATCGCTGGCGCCAGCAACGCCAACGTCAACGCCTATGCCTTGAGAGGCCAGCTGATCTCGAGCAGCACGCTGTTCTTCTGCATAGACTCTACAGGCAAGACCAACACAGCCGACACCAACGTCGGTCTGGCCACTTGTCACTAGAGTTCCTGTAATAAGCGTGAATATACAAGCCCCCAGCTGCCTAGCCGGGGGCTTGCTGTTTTATCGTCTATTTACTATCCACACCGCCGTTGCAGGCTCTTTTGGCTCGCCGATGCTATAATTAAGCCACCATTAAACGATGGTAAGGTCAATTTATCAATATTATTAAACCCTGATCGAGCTCCTTGTGGTCATCGCCATCATCGGCATCCTGGCCTCGATCGTCCTGGTCTCCCTGAACGCAGCCAGGAACAAGGGCAAGGACGCCCGCATCATCGCCGATGTCCAACAGGCGAGAGTCGCCCTCGAGACCGGCTACAACGGCGCCTTCTATCCGGACCTGATCGCCACTACCAACACCAACTGTACCAACGCCAACATAGGGAACGCCCTTTGGGCCAACTGCGGGAATGCCAGCGGCCCTGGCAACGCCTCGCTCTACAACCTTAACTACGACGCCCAGAACCAAGGCGGCAATCTTTACTTCACGATCCTTGGTCCTAACGCCAACAACGCCAACTCCTACGCCATCAGAGGTCAGCTGATCTCGAGCTCGACCGTCTATTTCTGCATCGACTCGACGGGCAAGACTAACGCCGCCGACACCAACGTGGCGGCGATCACTTGCCACTAAAGCCCGGATAACGAGGCTCGCGCTTAACGTGCAAGTCCCTGGCCCCCGCCGGGGCCTTGCCGTTTATCGCTTATCCGCTATCCCCAACGTGATTGCAAGCTCCTTTGGAGCGCCAGTGCTATAATTGAGGTGACCATTAATCAATGGTAGGGTTCTTTTATCAAGATTTACTATAAATAACCATCGAACATGAAACATCGCACCAGAGGCTTCACCCTGATCGAGCTCCTTGTGGTCATCGCCATCATCGGCATCTTGGCCTCGATCGTCCTGGTCTCCCTGAACGCAGCCAGGAACAAGGGCAAGGACGCCCGTGTCATCGCCGATGTCCAACAGGCGAGAGTCGCCTTGGAGACCGGCTACAACGGCGCCTATTATCCAGATTTGAACACTGTCGGTAACGCCGTCTGCGCCAACGCCGGCACCCTTGCGAGCGCCACCTGGGCCAACTGCGGGAATTCCACAGGTCCGGACAGCACTTCGATCGCCACGGTCAATACCGATGCCAGCGGCCAAGGCGGCGGGCTCTTCTTCACGCTCGGCGGCCCCAGCAACGGCAACATCAGCAGCTATGCCATCAGAGGCCAGTTGGTCTCGAGCTCGACCGTCTATTTCTGCATCGACTCCTCAGGCAGGACCAATGCCGCCGACACCAACGTGGCTCTGAACACTTGTCACTAGATCTGCCAGCGGTCTGATTCCGAAGAATAACACGTCTCTGAAGACAGAACCCCCTCGCGGGGGTTTTGTTTTCCCGAGGGCGTAATGCTATAGTTCCGTCCATGTCGGAACAAAAAGAGCCCGTCTTATCCGTCGTCATCCCGGTCTACAACGAGCAGACGACGGTCGAAGAGACCATCCGGAAAGTCTTGGCCGCTCCGCTGCCTGCCGGCTGGAAGAAGGAGGCGATCGTCGTCGACGACGGCTCGAGCGACGGCACCCGCGGCATCCTCAGGAAACATGAGCGTGAGATCCGGATCGTGGAGAGCGACGAGAACGGCGGCAAGGGCTCAGCCCTGAAGCGCGGCTTCAGAGCGGCGACAGGGGACTATATCGTCATCCAGGATGCCGACCTCGAATATGACCCCTCGGATTATCCGAAGCTGCTCCAGCCGATCATAGACAAGAGAGCTGACGTCGTCTTCGGCTCGCGCGTCCTGTCGGAGAACGCGGTGCCGTTCAGCAGGATATATTTCTACGGCGGCCTTCTCATAACCAAACTATTCAACCTCCTGTTTTCCGGCCGCATAACCGACCTCGCCACCTGTTACAAAGTCTTCCCGAAGAAATACCTCGGCGAGCTCGTCGCCCTGCCGTCGGACGACTTCGTCTACGACGTCGTCGAGTTGTCGTACGTCCTCTACCGCAGGGCGGGCCGCATCGTCGAAGTGCCCATCAGCTACCATTCGCGCAAGAAGACGGAGGGCAAGAAGCTCAACTGGCGCCACGGCCTTGCCTGTTTCGGCCGGATCCTGTCTCTCTTCGCCGCCGAGCAGTCCCGGCGCGTAAGAGCGCGCTTCAAGCGCTCCCTTGCCGCCTGCCGGGCCTATATGACGCCGAGGAAAGCCCTCCAGCTCTTCCTGGTCTTCGCCTTCTTCTTCGCCGTGTTCTTCGCGGTCTATTTTTCCGTCAGCACCCTCTCCTCGAGCGACGATCATTTCTTCCACTTCCGCTTCGCCGCGGAGATGCTTGACAAGGGCTTTTTCCAGTCATTCCAGGATTTCAAGTCGATCTATCTCTCCAAGATGGCCCAGGGCAACGCCTATTTCGTCTACTATAACTTCCTCTTCTATCTGGTCATCATCCCATTCTCCTTGATCACGCCGCTTTTCCTCGGCATCAAGCTCTACGCCGTCTTCGCCGCGGCCTTCGCCTTCACCGTCCTTTATTTCTGCCTGAAGAAGTTCGATGTCAAGAACCCTTTTATCTGGACGTTCGCCGTCGTGGCCATCACCAATTTCAATCTTATCTGGCGCTTCTTCCTTTCCAGGCCTTATGCCCTGGCGCCGTGTCTCCTTCTCCTGCTCCTCGTCTTCCTCTACAGGAAGAACTACGCCGGCGTCTTCGTCCTGAGCGCCCTCTACATGTTCTGGCACAGCGCCACCTTCTTCATGCCGGCCGGAGTGGCGGCGGCATATTATGTCTCGGAGCGCTTCTACGGTTCCAAAGGGGACTGGAAGAACGTCTTATGCGCCTTCGGCGGCAGCGCCCTCGCGGTCCTGTCGACTTATCTCGTCTCATCCGGGTTCCTCTTGTACATGAGAGACATCATCTTCGGCACGTACTGGGACACCATCCTCGGCCAGAAGGTCCCGATCAACGAAGGCGGGGAGCTTTACCCGGTCGACTTCTTCAGCTTGATGCAGGGCAATTCCACGGTTTTCGCCGCCTTCGTCGCCGCCTTGTCCATCGACATATCGAGCTACATATCGTACAGATCCGGCCGGGCTCCGGCCGGAGATTATTTCGCCGCCGTGCCCGAGAAGAGGAGGCACCTCCAGACGAGCGTCCTCATCATGACCGTAGGCTTCTTCCTCGGCACGATAGTGGCGAGCGCCCGCTTCGGGGACTATCTCACCTTCTTCACCGCCCTCTACGTCGCCCTGAGCTTCGATTACGTGCGCCGCCTGTCCAAGCTCGACGGCTCGAAGACCATCCGCCGCAGCATAGCGATCGGCTCGGTCATCGTCATCCTGTATCTCTTCGCCGGCAACATGCTGTTCCTGGAGACCAGGCTTGCCACGGGCCCCAACGCCATGGAGATGTATCAGGTCGGCACATGGCTCCGGAACAACACCAAACCCGGCAGCGTCGTCTTCGATGCCAACTGGAGCTGGTTCCCGCAGCTATACTATTACAGCCCGAAAGACGATTATCTGACCGGGCTCGAGCCGCGTTTCGCCTATACCCTAGATCCGGCCAAATACTGGACTTGGGAGCACATCGCCATAAACGGCTACGTATGTTCCCGCGAGACCTGCCCGGACAAGGCCGATGAGGAATCCAAGGCTTTTTCGGGGGCGACCACCACGGCCAAATGGGCGAAGACGGAAGGGAACAACATCGCCGACGCCCTGCTTAACGTCCTTCATTCCCGGTACATGGTCACTTCGAAAGATTACTTCGTCCTCAACTACATCCTCGACCATGACCAGGACCGCTTCGTAAAAGAACTGTACGATGGCAGATACGGGTATTCGGTGTACAGCGTCAAGCCGTGAATGCTATGACCCCCCCAAAGAACAGAGGCGCCTCTTCCGGGAACTTCGAATTCGGCGCTCTCGCCGAGGCGAAGAATTATCGGCGGGCGCTCGTCCGGCGCATGAGCCCCCATCTTCGGGGCAAGGTGGCGGAGATAGGCGCCGGTATCGGTCAGATGACCGGTGAGCTCCTCCTCCTTCCCGGAGTGACCCGCCTCGAGTGCGTCGAACCCGATCCCGCTTTCTGCCGTGAATTCAAGAAAGCGTTCCCGCAAGCGTTCCTCGTCGAAGGCACCGTAAAGGACATCGCAACGAAGGACTGGGATGGCGTCGTCAGCATAAACGTCCTCGAGCACATCGAAGACGACGAGGGGGAACTCTCCGCTTACCGCGGTCTCCTGGGCGAGAAACACGGCGTCCTGGCCTTGTTCGTCCCGGCCAGGAAAGAACTGTACGCGCCGATCGACCGGGACTTCGGGCATTATCGCCGATACGACAAGAGAGAGCTCGAAACGAAGCTCGACCGGGCCGGTTTCAAGGTGCGCCTGGCGTGCCATTATGATTTCGTCGGGTATTTCGCTTGGTGGCTCAATTTTCGCCTCATAAAAAAACGTTCCTTCGACCCCGCCGCCGTCCGCGCCTTCGACCGCCTCGTCTTTCCGTGGGCGGACTGGATCGAAAGCCGCCTCTCCCGTCCTCCCATCGGCAAGAATCTCTTCGTCATCGCCGAGGCGCTCTGAACTCGCACCGCCCCCATGTTCGAACGCTTGAAACTGACGTATACCGGCTTCGAATCGCGTTACGCCGCCTGCGCCAAGGTGGCGCGCTTCCTCGTCGCCGGCGCGACCGGCGCGGCGATCGACCTCGGCCTCTTGTTCGTCCTTGTGCATATCTTCGGCTTCTGGTACGTGGCCTCAGTCACGGCCGCCTGCATCGTTGCCTACGGCGCGAGCTTTGTCCTCCAGAAATCCTGGACGTTCCGCGACCGCTCTCTCGACCGCGTTCCCGCCCAGGCCGCCTGGTATTTCCTGGTGACTGTGGCCAATATCGGCCTGAATTCGCTCCTTGTATATCTATTTGTCGAGAAAGCGAGCATGAATTATCTCGTTGCCCAGGTCTTATCGAGCGTCCTCGTCGCCATAGAGAGCTATTTCATATACCGCCGTATCTTCAGGAGTTCCGTTTAAAGGGGTCTGTGTTATACTGATGGCATGAAGAACCGTATCCTTACCTCGCGCGGCTTCACCTTGATCGAGCTCATGGTGGTGGTAGTGGTCATCACCCTCCTGTCCGGCATCATATACGCCAATTTTTCCAGTTCCCGGGGCAAGGCCAGGGACGCTCAGAGAGTCTCGGACGCCGGCCAGATCCAGCTGGCCCTCGGGCTTTACTACGACCGCTGCGGCCAATATCCGGCCACTCTCGCGATCTCGGCCAACAGCGGCTGCCCTAGCGGCATCACTCTGGGCTCTTACATCTCGCAGATTCCCGTGCCGCCCACGAGCCCCTTGGGCCAGACGAGCTACGGATATATCGTCAACACCTCGCCGGCGACGGATTACGTGATCTATACCCAGCTCGAGTACTACAACGACGTCCTGAAGAACAGCCTGGCTGACGCGAACAAGCCGGCATACGCCTCATCGATCACCTGCTATAACGGCAGCAATCTCTACTATTGCAAGGGCCCGAGATAATGGAATCGGCCGTCCCCCTCATCCTGTCTTTCGTCTTCGGCGCCGTCGTCGGCAGCTTCCTTAACGTCGTCTCCCTGCGTTTCAACACCGGATCCGGCCTCGGAGGCCGGTCGCGCTGCATGTCGTGTGGCAAGGTTTTATCGTGGAAAGAGCTCATCCCCATCTTGAGCTTCGTCTTCCAGAGGGGCGCCTGCCGGAAGTGCAAGAGCAGGATCTCATGGCAATATCCTCTAGTCGAATTCGCCGCCGGCGCCATTTTCGCCATCGTCTTCCTCAGATTCCCGCCGGTCTCGGCCGCCGCGGCCATAAGGACGCTCGTCTATCTGGTCGAGACGTGCCTCCTACTCGTCATCGCCGCCTACGACATGAAGCACATGATAATCCCGGACAAATTCGCCTATACGTTCGACGCCGTTGCCTTGGCGAGCGTCTTTGTCGGTGGAGCGTCCGTCCTGCACGCGCCGCACCTGTGGACTCTCGCGGCCGGCCCGATCGTCGCCCTGCCTTTTGCCCTGATCTGGCTCGTTTCGCGGGGCCGGTGGATGGGCCTCGGCGACGCTAAGCTCTTGCTCGGCATCGGCTGGCTCCTCGGGCTTGTCGGAGCGGTGAACGCTGTCATCCTGGCCTTCTGGATCGGAGCCGCCGCGAGCCTGGCCTGGATCGTCGCGACCGGGAGCCGCTTCAAGCCGCGGATGGAAGTGCCTCTCGCCCCGTACCTCATCCTAGGGACGTACCTCGTCCTCCTTTTCGGCGTCCAAGTGATGGATATCCGCATGCTTTCGGGCCTTTTTTGAGCTATAATCATGGAATGAACCGCGGATTCACCGTCGTCGAGCTGGTCATTTCGGCGGCTATCTTCATATTCATGACCGCTCTCATAGTGTCGAAATACGGCAATTTCAACCAGAGCACTCTCCTCACAGACACGGCCTATGATCTCGCCCTGGTCCTCCACACGGCCCAGACCTACGGCATCAGCGTCAGGAACGCATCCTCGACCGGGAGCACCAACTTCACGATACCGTACGGCGTCGACTTCTATAACTCGGCGACCGGCGGTTCCTGCGGCAGCGCCACCTCGAACTCCAATACCATCGTCTTTTTCGCGGACGTCGATACCAACGCTTCCACGACCTGCACGGTATACGATAATGCCGTGACTGTCTACACCCTGACCCGCGGGGCCCTGGTCAACAGCCTCTGCGTCACGCCAGCCGGCTCCGGCACGTGCGGCGCCGTCACCCGGCTCGACATCTTCTACCAGCGCCCCAATCCTGAAGCCAGCATCTGCGGGACGATCAGCTCGACGGTCTGCAACTACCCGTACGCGGAGATCGGCATCCGCGGCACAGACGGCAGTATCCGCACCATCGTCGTCCGCCAGAACGGCCAGATATCCGTCCAGCGCTAAACCATGGACAAAAAGCCATCACATATCCGGCACCACGAAGATCAAGGCGGCTTCACCCTGATCGAGATCATCGTCTCTCTCATGATATTCTCCATCGTGGCGGTGGTGTCCCTGGCGGCTCTCCTGAAGATCATCGACGCCAACAACAAAGCCCAGACCATCCAGGACGCCGTCATAAACATGAGCTTCAGCCTGGAAGCCATGTCGAGGGAGATGCGCTCGGGCTCGACGTACTATTGCACGTCCCTGTCGTCCGGCTCCGATGTCTCCGTCACCTCGCTCACGTCCCAGAACATCTCCGCTGCCTGCACAAGCGGGCAGGGGAGCTCAAGCGGCAACGGCATCGGCTTCGCCTTCCTGTCGACCAGGCTCGGATCGAGCTGTCGGCTCATCAACTCTTACGAGATCGTGCCCGACGTCGGCAGCACTTGGGCCATCAAGAAAGCCGACCAAACGACCTGCGGCGGCTCCCTGGCTTTCAACCCCATCATCGCCACCTCGTCGGTGACGATCTCCGGCTACTACCTCCAGATGACCAGCGGCCAATTCCCGCGGGCTCTCGTCCAGATCAGCGGCTACTCCGGCGGCCGCGAGGCGGCCCGCACTTACTTCACCATCCAAACGGTATCTGCGCCGCGCTTCCCCTGATAATCGCATGGCCAAACCAGATTCACAACGAGGATTCATGATCATCGAGACGCTGGTGGCCATCAGCGTGCTCATGATAGCCATAGCCGGCCCGCTGGTGGTGGCCAGCAGGGGGCTTTTCGGCGCCGCTGCTTCCAAGGACCAGCTAATCGCGTCGTATCTAGCTCAAGAAAGCCTGGAGACGGCCAAGAACATCCGCGACATCAACGTCTACAACATCAATAACGGCTCGACCGGCATCGACTGGCTGACGACCGGTTCGTCTGTTACCGACCTTTCCCTTTGCACCAAGGCTTCCCCCTGCGACATAAGCGTCATTGACAGCGCCACCGTGTCCTCCTGCTCTTCGAGCGGCTGCCCAATCTATCTCGAATCGAACGGCTACGGGCACGTGAACGGGAGCGGAGCCGTGGCGACCCCATTCACCAGGTATGTATATCTCAATACTCCCGGAGGCTCCGGCAACTGCTCAGTCTCGGGGGTCGAATGCACCATAACCGCCGTCATCGACTGGAACGAGAAGACGATCCCTTACGAGATCTCGATGTCGAGCCAGCTGACGGATTCGGCCAGATAGACAAACCCCATGAAAGACATCCTCAATCGGATACGACATATATCGAAGGGGCGCGGCTACACCTTGCTGTTCGCCGTCCTGACCGCCGCTCTGGCTCTCGGCGTGGCCGTGTTCATCATGGAGGTGACCCGCAAGCAGTACGAGCTGGCGATCTCGGCCCGCAATTCCACCTACTCGTTCTACGCGGCCGACAGCGGCATCGAATGCGCGATCGACCCCGGCAATTGGACGACAGCCTTCGCTTCCACGACCGGCGGGGCACTCTCTTGCAACGGCAGCTCGAGCAGCATGACGCAGGTCAGCTCGCCGACCATCTCCCCGCCGAGCTTGAACAGCGACCTCACCCAGAAAGTGCAATGGACCGTCTTCATCCCCTTGACCTACACGGTGAATAGCGTGACGATCCGCGAATGCGCCTCCATAACCATCACCACCGGCTGGAGCACGTCCAATAACCAGGCTATGACCATCGTCGATTCCCGCGGCTACAATATCTGTACTTCGGCTTCTCCGCCGGCCCCGGACTCGACTAATCCAGAGACGGTCGAACGCGCCCTTCGGCTCTCTGAGATCGGCCTTTGGTGACCGAGGACATGAAAGCCGCCACGCCGAAAGACGTCATAAGCCGCCTGGAGAGGCTCAAGGAGGCCATAGAGAAGCACCGCCGCCTGTACCATACTCTGGATAAGCCGGAGATATCCGATGAGGCGTATGATTCGCTGATGAGGGAGCTAGAGGCCATAGAGCGGAGATACCCGGAGCTCCGGAGCCCCGAGAGCCCCGCGGCTAAGGTAGGAGGCGCCCCTCTCAAAGAATTCTCCAAAGTCAGGCATGCCGTGCCGCAATGGTCTTTCGACGACGTCTTCGACCGCGAGGAGCTCCGCAAATGGGACGAGCGCGTCAGGAATCTCATGCGCAAGGCGGAAGTGGAAAACGAAAGGCTAGAATATTGCTGCGAGCTGAAGATCGACGGCCTCAAGGTGGTCTTGACCTACGAAAAAGGCGCCCTAAAGCAGGCTGCCACCAGGGGCGACGGCGCCGTAGGCGAGGACGTGACCGCGAACGTCATGACCGTCAAGGCCGTCCCGAAGAGCCTCGCCGAACCGGCGGATCTCATCGCCGTCGGAGAGATCTGGATGGCTAAGAGCGACCTAGAGCGCATAAACGCCGAGCGCGCCCGCTCCGGGGAGCCGCCCTACGCCAATACCAGGAATCTGGCCGCCGGCTCCTTGCGCCAGCTCGATCCCAAGGTCACGGCTTCACGGGCCCTGAACGCCTTCATCTATGACATAGACCGCATCGATTCCAAAATGCCGGAGACGCAGTCCTTGGAGCTCCGCCTTCTCGGCAAGCTGGGCTTCTGGACGGAACCCCACACCAAGATCTGCCGGAGCCTCGAGGAGGTCCAGGCCTTCTATGAGACCTGGACCGGGAAGCGCCACGACCTCGAATACGGCCTAGACGGCATCGTCATCAAGATCGACTCGCGCCGGATCCAGGAAGCACTAGGCTATACCGGCAAGTCCCCGCGCTGGGGCGTGGCCTACAAATTCCCGGCCGAGCAGGTGACAACCGTGCTAGAGAACATCGTATTCCAGATAGGCCGGACGGGAGTGATCACGCCGGTCGCGGTCATGAGGCCGGTCACGATCGCCGGCTCGACGGTCTCGCGCGCCACCCTGCACAATGAGGACGAGATCAAGCGCCTCGACGTCCGGCTCGGCGATACCGTCGTCCTCCAGAAATCCGGCGACGTCATCCCCGACATCGTCTCGGTGGTGAAGGAGCTCCGGCCCGCGGATTCTAAGCCCTTCAAATGGCCGACGCGCATCCCGGCCTGCGGGGGGAACGGGGCGATCGAGCGCGTCCCCGGCGAAGCCGCCTGGCGCTGCGTCAACAAGAGCTCGTTCGAACAGGAGAAGCGCAGGTTCCATTACTTCACGTCCAAGAAGTGTTTCGACATAGAGGGTCTGGGCCCGCAGACCCTGGATCAGTTGATCGAAGCCGGGCTCATCTCGACTTTCGCCGACATCTTCACCCTGAAGAAGGGCGACCTCCTCAATCTGCCCCGCTTCGCCGAGCTTTCCGCCGACAATCTCCTGAAAGCCATCGAAAAGGCCAGGAAAGTGACGCTGCCCCGGTTCTTGGCGTCGCTCTCCATCCCCCAAGTCGGCGAGGAGACGGCCTACGACGTCGCCAGGCATTTCAAGTCCATCAAAAAGATTCAAACGGCCTCGGGCGAAGATTTCGAATCCATCTATGGAGTCGGAGAAGTGGTCGCTCGATCGCTCTCCGGCTGGTTCGCCGACGAGGACAATCGCGATCTGGTCAAGAGCCTTCTGAAACAGGTCGAGATCGTCCCGGATGCGGCCGTGTCGGGCGGCTCAGGGAAGCTTGAAGGCCGATCCTTCGTCTTCACGGGCTCTTTGCCGACCCTGGAAAGGGAAGCAGCCCAGAAGATGGTGCGCGACAGGGGCGGCGACGTCTCGAGTTCGGTCTCGAAGAAGACCTCTTTCGTGGTAGCGGGGAACGACGCCGGCTCGAAGCTCGACGAAGCGCGCCGACTTGGCGTCGAGATCCTCGATGAGGCCGGGTTCCTGGAGATGATCGGCTGATTGAAGGGGCGCCCCTTAACTGATAGACTCACTTCCATGATCACCTCCGAAGAACTGGAACATCTGGCCCGGCTGGCCCGCATCGAGCTTTCGGAAAGCGATAAGAAGTCGCTCGTGAAGGAGTTCGACTCCATTCTCGGCTATGTCGATCAGCTCAAGAAGGTAGACGTGAAAATGGATGTCGAAGGCCGGGTCGGGGCGGTGAGGAACGCCATGAGGCCCGATGCCGTACGGAGCTCCTCTCCGGAGGATAGGGAAAGATTGCTCGACGAAGCCCCCGACAGGGAAGGCGATTTTATCGCCGTCAAGAAGATCATCGCCCAAGACTGAAACTCTCCGATGCCCATGAAGATAGACCTGCAAGGCTTGACCATAAAGAAGGCGCACGAACACCTTAAAAGAGGCGATTTCTCGTCCGTCGATTTGACCAGGGCCTATCTCGACCGTATCTCTGAGAAGAACAATGACGTCAACGCCTACCTGGAAGTCTTCAGCGACGCGTTGGACGCCGCCAAAGCCGCCGACAAACGATTCGAAGACGGCACGGCGACGCCGCTCTCCGGCATCCCATGCGCTATCAAGGACAATCTTCTCGTCAAGGACCACGTCGCGAGCGCTGCTTCCAAGATCCTGGAAGGTTACCACGCGACGTATTACGCCACGGCTACCCTGAGGCTGGCCCGAGAAGGCGCCGTCTTCCTCGGCCGCACCAACATGGACGAATTCGCCATGGGCGCTTCGACCGAGAACTCCGCCTTCGGCGTGACGCACAACCCGCGCGACCTCTCCAGGGTGCCCGGCGGCTCGTCGGGCGGTTCTGCCGCGGCCGTGGCCATGGACGGCGCTCTCTTCGCCCTCGGCTCCGACACCGGCGGCTCCATCCGCCAGCCAGCCTCTTTCTGCGGCGTGGTCGGATTGAAGCCGACCTACGGCGCGGTCTCTCGGTACGGCCTCATGGCCATGGGCTCGTCCTTGGATCAGGTCGGTCCGATCGGCAGGACGGTCTCTGATTGCGAGATCGTCTTCGACGCCATCCACGGCAAGGATCCGAAAGACGGCACGACCATCGACGATTCGACTTACCCTGCCAGGCGCATCGGCAAGAGGAAGCCGGTGATCGGAGTGCCCGCTGAATTCCTTGAGTCCACCGTCTCCGGGATGAGCAAAGAAGTTTCGATCGCATTTCAATCCAGTCTCGGATATTTCAAAAATCATGGATATGAAGTAGTCGATGTCCGTCTCCCGAACGTCTCTTACGCCCTGCCGGTCTACTACATCATCGTCCCGGCCGAAGTCTCGGCCAACATGGCCCGCTTCGACGGCGTCAAATACGGCCTGCACGTGGACGGCAAGGATGTCATCGACGATTATTTCAAGACCCGCCGGGCCGGCTTCGGCCGGGAAGTCATCCGCCGCGTCCTCCTCGGCACCTACGTGCTCTCCTCCGGCTATTACGACGCCTACTATAACCGCGCCAATGCCGTGCGCCGCATGATAACCGACGATTTCCTGAAAGCCTTCGAGGCCGTGGACCTCGTCGCCACGCCTACGACGCCCGGGCCGGCCTTCAAGATCGGCGAAAAAGCGGATGACCCGCTGGCCATGTACCTCGAAGACATCTTCACCGTCACGGCCGATCTGACCGGCATGCCGGCCATCTCCATCCCTTGCGGCACGGCCGAAAAAGAAGGGAAGTCCCTGCCGCTCGGCCTGCAATTGACCGCTCGCCACGGCGACGAAAAGACCATCTTCGAGGTCGGCAAGGAATTCCTCGGCGAGTGATATAATGTCGCGGTAGGGCGCTCCCACCATGGGCGACAAAAAGAAAGAAGAAAAAACGTTTTTCGAGGCGATCGGGGTGATCCTGCTCCTCGGCTTTCTCGTGGCCGCCTGGCCGGCGATCTCTGCGTATTTCGACAAGCTTCTCTCGCCCGCGACCGGCCCTCTGGGGGCCTACTGGCCGGGGATAAGGGCCGTGGCCACGGCTACCGTTAACTTCCTGGTCGCTCTGTCCATACCGGTCTCCCTGTTCTTCCTCGTCGGCATCATCTATTGCGTCGAGGGCTTGAAGATCATCCGCAAGAAAGAAGCCGAGAAGCACGACCTCAAGGTCGAGCCGGCCTTCGAGGAGGTCAAGGGAGAGGGCGACCGCGAGCTGTCCACTCGCTGGGAGAAAGCGACGGCCCTCCTCAACTCGGAGAATCAGAACGACTGGAAACAGGCCATCCTGGAAGCCGACACCATGCTGGACGACATCCTGAAAGGCCTCGGCTATCAGGGCGATGGCGTGGGCGAGAAGCTGAAGCGCGTCCAGCCCGGCGAATTCAAGAGCATAGACAGCGCCTGGGAAGCCCACAAAGTCAGGAACCAGATCGCCCACGACGGCTCCGCCTTCGAGCTGACCCATCATGAAGCCAACGAGGCCATCCAGCACTATCGCAAGGTCTTCGAGGAGTTCTACTACATCTGAATCAGGCGAGCCGTGTGACTTAAAAGGCCGTGACCAGGTTGCATCCGATAGAGGGATATCGAGATCGTCGATGTCCGAACGTAACCTGTAACCAAGGAGCCGCCGATGATAACGGAATCGTCAGAGATCAAGGGCCGGGGGATCAGATTCTCGGTCGAAGACGGAGAAAGAGAAGTAGCCAGAGCCTATCTTTATCTCCTCCCGAACGGCCTGCATGAGCAGCCGTTCGGACTCATGGAAGACGTCTGGGTCGACGAGGGCTTCCGCGGCAAGGGCCTCGGCACCGGCCTGGTGCGCCAGGTCGTCGCCAGGGCCAAGAGCGAAGGATGCTACAAGCTCATCGCTACCAGCAGGCATTCACGGCCGAAGGTCCACGAGCTTTACCGGAGGCTCGGCTTCAAGGATCATGGCCTCGAATTCCGCATCGACTTCACGGCCGCCTGATCCTACGATCCTTCCGCGCCCCGTTCCTAGAGGATGGGGCTTTTTGTGATGACATTCCGGCACCTTCCGAGGTTATAATGGTATATATGTGCGGGATCTTCGCTTATACCGGGCGCAAAAGGGCCGCACCGATCCTTCTCGAGGGATTAGCGTCTCTCGAATACCGCGGCTACGATTCCGCCGGCGTCTTCCTGCCGGCCTCTGGCGCCGTGAAGTCGGCCGGCCCCGTCGAAAAGCTCCGGTCCAAGATGCCGCGGGATATGCAGGGCACAAGCGGCATCGCCCATCTGCGCTGGGCCACTCATGGGGAACCGACCGAGACTAACGCCCATCCCCACTCCGATTGCGCCGGAGCAGTCTGGGTCGTCCATAATGGCATCATCGAGAATTTCAGGGAATTGAAAGACAAGCTTATCTCACAAGGGCATTTATTCAGATCGGAGACCGATACCGAAGTTTTGGCCCATCTCATAGAATCGCGCCTCGCAGCCGGCCGCGACTTCGAGTGCGCCGTCATAAGCGCCCTGAAGGAGGTCCGCGGCACATACGGTCTGGCGGTATCGCTCAAAACGGAACCGAAGAAGATCGTCGCCGCCAGGATGGGAGCCCCGGTCGTCCTTGGATTGGGCAAGGGCGAGAATCTCGTCGCCTCTGACCCGTCCCCGGTCCTCCGGCATACCAAAGACGTCGTCTATCTCCACGACGGCGACGTGGCAGTCATTACGCCCTCGTCGCATCGTATCTACACCCTCGGCCACGAGCCGGTGGAACGGCCGGTCGACACGGTCGATTGGGGCATCGACCAAGCCCAAAAGGGCGGCTTCGAGCGCTTCATGGAGAAGGAGATCATGGAAGGGCCGGAAGTGATCGAAAACACGCTCCGAGGCAGGCTCATCCAGGCAGAAGGCCTGGCCAAGCTCGGCGGCCTCGAGGACGTAGCCGAAAGATTGAGGTCAGTAGAGCGCATCATCATCGTGGGATGCGGCACGGCTTATTACGCCGGCATGGTCGGAGAATACATGCTCGAGGAATACGCGGGCATCCCGGTCGAAGTCGAGATCGGTTCTGAGTTCAGGTACAGGAAGCCGGTGATCGACGGGAATACCATCCTCCTGGCGATCTCCCAATCGGGAGAGACAGCCGACACGCTCGAGGCCATCCGCGAAGCCAAAAGGAAGGGCGCCCTGACCTTAGGCATCGTGAATGCCGTCGGCTCGACTATCGCCCGGGAGACGGACGCCGGCATCTACAATCACGCCGGGCCGGAGATCGGCGTGGCTTCGACCAAGGCTTTCATATCTCAGGTCGCGGCCCTGGCGCTCCTGACCGTTTTTCTCGGCCGTCAAAGACAGATGTCGCTCGTCACGGGGAAGAGGATGGCCGCGGAGCTCAAGGCCCTGCCGGAAAAGGTGAGGAGCATCCTCGTCGCCAGAGATTCCATCCGCGCTCTGGCGGACAAGTACCGCGGCTACGGGGATTTTCTCTACATCGGCCGGAAATATAACTACCCGATCGCCTTCGAAGGCGCTCTGAAGCTCAAGGAGATAGCTTATATCCACGCCGAGGGCTACGGCGCCGGAGAGATGAAGCACGGCCCGCTGGCCATGATAGACAGGGATTTCCCCACCGTCGCCATCGCTCCGTCCGACAGCGTCTACGACAAGATGCTTTCTAACATCCAGGAGATCAAGGCCAGACAAGGCAAAGTCATAGCCATCGCCACCGAAGGCGATCTAAAGATTAAGTCTCTGGCCGACGATGTCGTATACATACCGAAGACCCTGGAGATGCTCACGCCCATCCTGGCCGTCGTGCCATTGCAGCTCTTCGCCTATTACTTTGCCTCCAGTATGGGGCTCAACGCGGACCGGCCGCGCAATCTGGCCAAATCGGTGACTGTCGAGTGAGCGGGCGCGGATGCCCCGGTCCCGGCCGCGGAGCGAGATTGCGCCCGGGCGTTTTTTCCTTTATTGTATGCCTATCGTCGGGGTAGCTCAGACGGTTAGAGCGAGGGACTCATAAGCCCTAGGTCGGCGGTTCGATTCCGCCCCCCGACACCCTTTGATTCCAGGCCTTTTTCTGATACATTAAGGCCTGTCGCGATGCGGCCGTGGTGTAGCCTGGCTAACACGATCCCCTGTCACGGGATAGATCGCGGGTTCAAATCCCGTCGGCCGCGCAGTTCTTTCCCGCCGATGTAGCTCAGTTGGTAGAGCAACCCCATGGTAAGGGGTAGGTCGCCAGTTCAATTCTGGCCATCGGCTCCCGGAAGGGAAACGACTATTCCCGTTCCGCCGAAGTAGCTCAGTCGGTAGAGCAACGCTTTCGTAAAGCGTGGGTCGCCGGTTCGATCCCGGCCTTCGGCTCCAGAAAAATAAAAAGGCTCTTGGAGGTCGGATGACCGCCAAGAGCCTTGAACATTGAACAGGGGACTACCAACCGCCAGTGGTACCGCCACCGCCGATGCCGAAGCCTCCTCCGCCGAACCCGCCGGCGTCGCCGAATCCGGAGGAACTGCTGGAACTGAACGAGGAGTCAGAGCTGCGAGGATGATCGGTGTTCGCGTACTCATGAGCAGACTCGGCACTCGCGCAGCTCGACTGCGCGTTGGTCAAGATCAGATAGAGGATGACCCAGTCGGTTACGGTCATTTCTGAACTCCGGCCTTGCGCTTGCGCATATTGTGCCCGAGCTTCCTCAAGATGTCTCACGGCTTCCTTGGACGGCTTGCCTTCGGCGAGCTTCTTTTGGGCCGCTTCGATCATGCTTGGGATCTTCTTCATCAACTTCGGGCCTTCTCTCCGCGCCTTTTCGGCGAAAGCGATCTCATCTTTCATCGTCACGACAATGTCGGAGAGCGGATAGCCGAGCGAATCGAGCTTTTCGCGAGCCTCGACCCAATCGACATGCCTGTCGTTAATAGTCAGACGATAGATCGGAGAAAAATTCTCCTTCAGCTCGGCGAGTTTCTTGCGAGTTCCCGCTTTCACGTCCGGGTTTGCCGCCGTTTTTTCCGCTTCTGTCAGCTGTTCCGCGAGCCCGGCCTTGTTTTTCAGCACGTATTTGCGCGCCTTCGAACGCCAGATCGGTGGCACGATGAGAAAAGACAGAACAATGGCGCCGACGATGCCTCCAGTGCCGTATTCCAAGATTTTTGTATCCTCGGCTGTCCACTGATACAGATTCTCAGATTGTGAGATCGGGATCGCCTCAGCCGCAGCCGAAGAAGCCGCATCGAGGGCGCGCATGATCGCATGCGTACCATCAATGATTCCTCCGGGCATATCGCCTGCCTTGAAGCGGGGCAGGACCGTCTCGTCCCTGATCGCGTCGGCCTGACTATCCGTAAGGATCAAACGAGCGCCGGAAGCGGTCTCGATCCGCATCTTGCGTTCGTTCGGGGCGATAAGGAATACGACGCCGTTGTTCTGGCCGCGCTTCCCGACGCCCCAGGCGTTTGCGAGCTCTCTTGTATAGTTCTCGATGCTCTCGCCGTTAAGAGAGCTGACAGTTACGACAGCGATCTCGATCGTAGTCTTCTTCTCGAAGACGATCAGTTCTTGGTTCAACGAGCCAGCCGTGTCGTGAGACAGCAGACGGGCAAAGTCATTCACGTAGCCCGTCGGTTTCGGATACTCCGCGGCGTGCGTAGCGGCTATGGCCACGACGAACGACAGGACGTTCAAAATCGACCTTCCGATGGTTTTCATGGGTTGTTCTCTCCTTTTCTTCAGTTGTTTAAGAGCAGTTTTCTAGATTGAAATTCACCATAATCTTCTACAATAATACACAATTTATAAGAAAAAGTCAAGTGTCTGACGCCTGGTGGCGATTCTCGGGGCGTGGTCTGCCTAGTAGGTTTGAGAAATTTCTGATAAAGTGGATTCGAGCTTGATCATACGATATTTCCAATGAAAGAAGAGAAAGACAAATTGAGCGCCAGGATAGCCGAGCTCGAGGCCGCCATGGCTTCGGCCGATTTTTGGGCCGACAAGAACAAGGCTCAAGCCAAGGTGAAAGAGTTGCAGGGATTGAAAGCCAAGCTCGAAGGCGTCGGCAAGTACGACAGGGGCGATGCCATCCTCTCCATCCTATCCGGCGCCGGCGGCGACGATGCCGAAGACTTCTCGGCCATGCTCCTTTCCATGTATCGGAAGTTCGCCATGAACAAGGACTGGGGTTGGTCCGTCATCCACTCGAACGAGAACGACCACGGCGGCTTCCGGAACGTCACTGTCGAGATATCCGGCAAGGACGCGTACGGCACCCTGAAGAACGAATCGGGCGTGCACCGGCTGGTCCGCATCTCGCCCTTCGACGCCAACAAGAAGCGCCATACCTCGTTCTCGCTCGTCGAGATCCTGCCGAGATTCGAGAAAGCCTCCGAGAGCGACGTGGTCATTTCGGAAGCCGACCTGGAAGTGTCCATCGCCAAGTCCGGTGGCCCAGGCGGCCAGAACGTCAACAAGCGCGAGACGGCCGTGCGCCTCATCCACAAGCCGACAGGCATATCCATCCACGTCACTTCCGAGCGTTCGCAGGCCCAGAATCGCGAGAAGGCCCTGGAGATCCTCCGCGGCAAGCTCTGGAAGCGCATGGAAGACGAGCGGATGGCCAAGGAAAAGGGCATGCAGATCTCAGCCACCACTTCCATCGAATGGGGCAACCAGATCCGCTCGTATGTCCTGCATCCCTATAAGATGGTCAAGGACCACAGAACTGGCGTGGAGACCGCTCAAGTCGACAAGGTCTTGAACGGCGAGCTCGAAGAGTTCATCGAGGCCGAGAAATCGTTATAAGCAGCCAAGGAGCTCGGGAATGTGCGATTCGAGAGAAATTCAAAGAACGAAGCGGGATAGTCTATCAGTCCGCTTGATCGGTTGGTAAGTGAATTTCTCGAGGAGCGCACATTCCCGAGCTCCTCCCGTGTTATAATCAAAATATGATTTATTACGACAAAGTGACGAAGATATATCCGGACAAGACCGTGGCCCTTGAAGGTGTCAGCTTCGGGGTGGAACCCAAGGAATTCGTGACAATCGTGGGCCCGTCCGGCGCCGGCAAGACGACTCTCATGAAGCTCCTCATAGCCGAAGACCGGCCGACCGAAGGGGCCATCTTTTTCGAATCAGCCGACATCCACCGCATGAACAAGAAGGACATGAGCCGGCTTCGCCGCCGCATCGGCACGGTCTTCCAGGACTATCGCCTGATACCGAATAAGACCGTCTATGAGAATATCGCTTTTGCCATGGAAGCGGCCGGTAGGACCGACGGCGAGATCGCGGCCGACGTGCCGCACGTCCTAGAATTGGTCGACATCGGCCACAAGATCTGGAATTTCCCGCTCGAGCTCTCCGGCGGCGAGCGCCAGAGGGTGGCCATAGCGAGAGCCATCGTCACCCAGCCCGACGTGGTGGTGGCGGACGAGCCGACGGGGAACCTCGACCCGGCCAACACCTACGAGATCATCCGCATCCTCCGCAAGATAAACGAGCTCGGCACGACAGTCCTCCTCACCACTCACAACAAGGGCGTGGTGGACGCCGTCGGCGGGCGCATCATCACCATGGAGAAGGGTAAGATCATCCGGGACGACAAAAGCGGCAAGTACGTCATTTGAATTTTTTGTAGGGCATGGCAGGAGTGTGCGCTCCTCGAGAAATTCACTTACCAACCGATCAAGCGGACTGATAGGCTATCCCGCTTCGTTCTTTGAATTTCCCTCGAATCGCACGTTCCTGCCATGCTATAATAAAGTTGATGGTTTTCACTACCTTCAAGCGCATCGCCAGGACCGGCTTCGTCAATTTCTGGCGGAACGGCTTCCTGTCTTTCGCCGCCATCATCGTCATCACCCTGTCGCTCCTTGCCCTAGGCGGCCTCCTGTACGCCGGGGCTTTCGGCCGCTCGCTCGTCGACACGGTCAAGAACCAGGTCGACATCAACGTCTATTTCTCCCTCTCCGCGCCGGAACCCGACATCCTGGCCCTCCAAAAGGAAGTGAACCTCCTGCCGGAAGTGGCTTCGACGACTTATACTTCCCGCGACCAAGCTCTTGCCGCCTTCCAGACCAAGTGGCAGGACAACACTCTCATCATGCAGGGCCTCGAGGAGCTAGGCTCGAATCCTTTCCCGGCCTCGCTCAACATAAAGGCCAAAGATCCCGGAGAATACGGCGGCATCGCCAATTACCTGGAGAACAAGGCTCCGGTCGACGCTTCCAGCACGCCGATCATCGACAAGATCAACTACCAGGAGAACAAGCTCGTCATCGACCGCTTGAGCAGGATCATTCCCGCCGTCGAGGAGGGCGGTGCCGTCATTGCCCTCATCCTCGGCCTGGCGGCGATCATCGTGGTCTGGAACACCGCGAGGCTCATCACTTACACGGCCAGGGACGAGATCGCCGTCATGAAATTGGTCGGCGCCTCGAACGTCTACGTGCGCGGTCCCTTGGTCGTCGCCGGCGTGATGTACGGCATAGCCGCCGGCCTCATAACCCTCGTCCTCATGGCGGCGGCGGCTTACTGGAGCGATATCCTCGTCCTGCGGCTCTTCGGCGTGGACGTGGCGGCCAACTTCTCCTTCGCCATCGACCTGTTCTCGAGCTATTTCGTCAAGAACTTCTCGCAATTATTCGTGGTGATCATGGGAACGGGCATCTTGGTCTCCGGCCTATCGAGCTATATCGCAGCCAGGAGGTATCTGAAAGTCTGATACAATGGACGGCATGAAATCTCCCGCCAGCCGTCCGAAGCCAAGACAGCACCATAAATACATCTTCGTCATCGGCGGGGTGATGTCCGGAGTCGGCAAGGGCATCGCCACTTCATCGATCGGCATGCTCCTCTCGGGGAAGGGCCTCAAAGTCAACCTGGTCAAGGTCGATCCGTACCTGAACGTGGATGCCGGCACCATGAATCCGACCGAGCACGGCGAAGTCTTCGTCTTGGATTCCGGCCTGGAGACCGACCAGGATATGGGCAATTACGAGCGCTTCCTGAACCGCGACCTCTCCGAGGCTGACTACATCACCTCCGGCATGGTCTACAGGCACGTCATCGAGAAGGAGCGCGCTCTAGGCTACGGCGGCCGGTGCGTCGAAGCCATCCCGCACATCCGCGACGAGATCATCGGCCGCTTCGAGCGCGCCGGGAGAGCGAGCAAGTCGGACATCTCCATCATCGAGATCGGCGGCACGGTCGGCGACTACCAGAACGTCATGTTCATCGAGGCCGCCCGGACCTTGAAGATCCGCCATCCGGACGACGTCGTCTTCATCATGGTCTCCTATCTGCCGGTGCCTTCGAAGCTGGGCGAGATGAAGACACGGCCGACCCAGAACGCCGTCCACCAGCTGGCTTCTTACGGCGTGACGACGGACATCGTGATCGGCCGGGCCGAGATCCCTCTCGACCGGAAACGCAAGGAGAAGATCGCCGCGGCCTGCAACATCCCGGCCGAACGCGTCATCTCGGCTCCGGACATCGAGAGCATTTACGATGTGCCGGTCAATTTCGAGCATGACCGCTTGGCCGAGATCATCCTCGAAGCCCTATCCCTTCCGCCCCGCCGGACCGGCGAGGCCTTCACGGCCTGGAAGCGAGTGGCCCGCGGCATCAAGGACCGCGGCAAACGCGAGGTCCGGATTGGCGTAGTCGGCAAATATTTCAATACCGGCGATTTCATCTTGTCTGACTCGTACATTTCTGTGCTGGAAGCCGTGAAATTCTCGGCTTACGAAAGCGGCGCAAGGGTAGCCATCCATACGATCAACGCCCGCGATTTCGAACCGGAGACGAAAGCTCCCTTCGCCTCCCTCGACGATCTTGATGGCATCATCGTGCCTGGCGGCTTCGGCGAGACGGGTGTGGAAGGGAAGCTTGCCGTCATCCATTACGCCCGGGAGAACAAAATCCCGTGTCTTGGCCTCTGCTACGGCATGCAGCTCATGACCGTCGAATTCGCCCGGGACGTCCTGGGCCTCGCAGGAGCTCATACCGCGGAGATCGACCCCCGGTCTCCGCATCCAGTCATCGACGTCATGCCCGACCAGAAGAAGAAGATCGCCGAAGGCCGCTATGGCGGGACCATGCGCCTCGGCCTCTATCCGGCCAAGCTCGCGAAGGGCACGATCGCCCAGGAGGCCTATTCATATTTCGCCGGCAAGAAGCTTCCCAAGCTGACGACTCTCATCAAGGAGCGCCACCGCCATCGCTACGAAGTCAACCCGAAATATATCGAGAAGCTCGAGAAAGGCGGCCTGGTCTTCTCCGGCCGCTCGCCGGACGGCATCCTCATGGAGATCGCCGAACTGCCGCGCCGCGAGCACCCCTTCTTCCTCGGCACCCAGTTCCACCCGGAATTCCTGGCCCGGCCCCTGATGCCACATCCCCTGTTCACCGAGTTCATAAAGGCGGCCAAAGAGCGGGCAAAAGGTCATCCGCCGAAAGTCCTTGAAGGATGACGGTTTCTGCGCTATTCTCTAAGGGCCGCGAGGCTTTTTCTTTTACATTGCGGGGTCGTCTAATGGTAGGACAACGGACTCTGAATCCGTTTATCTTGGTTCGAGTCCAAGCCCCGCAGCAAACAGTTTTCGTAAAATGTTATGAATTATAAAATCATTTTCGGTCTCTTAGCCATGATCTTGGCAGTAATATCATTCCTGCCGTATCTGAAGGATATTTTTGCGCAAAAAACCAAGCCTCATATTTATTCCTGGCTTATTTGGAGTATTTTGCAGACCACCGGAGTGCTTGCCATGATTGTGGGACACGCAGGTTGGGGAGCGCTTGGTTTGGGAATCGGGTCTTTGTTTTGCATATTCATATTTTTTCTTTCTTTCAAATACGGAACGAAAAATATTACGACTTTCGATACCTTTTGCCTCTTAGGGGCGATTTGTGCGATTCTCGTCTGGGTTTTTCTGAAAGATCCATTGTATTCAGTGATCTTGGTCACAGCTATCGATTTTGTTGGATTTATCCCGACATACAGAAAAGGCTACTTTGACCCACAAAGCGAGACAGTCTCGTTGTATGTACTAAGTGCCGTTTCAAATTTACTGAACCTTCTTGCTATTGGGAGCTATACTGTTACTACAACCTTATATGTTGCGAGCCTTGTTATCACAAATGTCGTGTGTGTATCTATATTGCTCATCCGGAGAAGGATAGTAGCAAAACCTAGTATCACGATATAGGGCTATTATTCGTCAAAAAGGTTCCAACATCCATACCACGCAGCCAGCAAATCAAATTTATGATGGACAAGAATATTGTTTCTCGAGCTCAAGAATTTGCTCGCAATGCACACGAGCCGATATTTGCCATTACAGTCGCGGGGGTAAAAAGACCTCAAATCGTCCACATACAAGAGGTGGCAGATTTGGTATGGGCATCCGGAGGTAGCGACGAAGAAATCACCGCGGCCTGGCTTCACGACAGCATAGAAGATACTCACACTAGTTTAAAAGATGTTGAAACAAATTTCGGTAAAAAAGTCGCGGACATCGTCCACGGTCTTACCGATTTGGACGAGTTCAAAGGCTTGCCTCTTGCAGAGAGGAAGCGTAAACAGGCAGAACGAGTGCGCAGTGAAAGCGAGAGTGTCCGTAGAATAAAAATCGCAGACCAGACTTCCAACGTCAGATTTCTTGCAACTGATCCGACAAGCGATATGACTTTTGAGGAATGTGCTCAGTACATTAAAGGAGCAAAACTCATCGCAGATGGATGTAAAGGCATTAGCCCTTTATTGGACAGACTTTTCAATGAAGCGTATCAGAAAGGGTTAAAACGTTACTTCGCTAGTTAAAAAGGTTCCAACATCGTACCACGCAGCCAGCCAACCCTATTAACCTTGACAATAAGAGCTTATCCCTCTAATGTTCGAATTGAATATGCACACGCTGATTGATAGTCTAATCAGCAAAACAAAATATATTGAAGAAAGAGACAGTCAATGAACACCTCGCAAGGTGATCGAACCTTTAGCATCGGCGAAAGTTTCAAGTTCGCAGCGCAGATCCCGGATGACTCAGTCGGTTGCAGCGGCTCTCGTTGTACAAACTGCGGCAGTGAAGTGGCTTATTGCCACGAGATCTGTCGTAAATGTGGCCTGCCTTTTATCGGACCCTGCGGCTTCCCACAACTACGGGAGTGGCAGCTGATGTCCTCAGACCAGAAACAGGCCCTGGTTGAAGACGTTTACTGTAACAGATCGAACCATGGACGGCTCGGCTATGCAAACGTCCTATCCATTCCGCTGACTCCTGACGAAGTCGGGAAGATTGAAACCTTAACAGGTCACGATGCCGAACTTTTCCTCTCAGCCCACGGAGTAGCACCAATGGAACTCCGCAAACATCTCGCGGCCCATTGAGAAGGGAAATGATTACAACGGCAGTCGCAGGACATGATTGGCTGTTTACAGGGAATCTGATTCTTTCCGGGCTTAGGCGCTACCGTAAGGCGGCGCCCTTTTATTTAGTGGCCTAAACTCATCAAAAAGGTTCCAACACCGTACCACGCAGCCAGCTTTGGAGAGGTAAAAACAAGACCCCCCGTGCCGCAGCACCGGAGGGTCAGAGGGGGACATATCCCCTGTAGGCTATTAGATCGAGAATCGAGTTTATCGGACTAGCCGATGGAGAAGTCAGAAAGCCGAGTACCTTGCTGCGGTTTCCACTGACACCATGTTGTAATCACTGGCCGCTTAGCCTCTGATAGCATGCGGTGCGAAAAACATGTAGGTAGGCGCCATTCGGCCCTTCTCCAAAATTTACCAGTCGCCAGTCTTGGAGCTCGCTCAACCCCGAAAAGAACAGCAGGAAGAGTCTATAATAGCAGCCGAGAATCTGTCAAGCACAATATGACTCTGTAGACATTCTTCCAGTTCTCGTTTCATAATGGTTCCAACATCGTACCACGCAGCCAGCAAATAGATTTACAAAATGGATACTTGGCGAGAAGCCATACTTACAGAGAGGAAAAGCAATAAGATTCATGAACCCATGAAGAAGGCTTTATCGTATACAAATGGTCACAGAAACAACGCACTTATTTTGGGAGACGCATCTTTAGTTCAATCAAAATACTTGATTGAGGTCGAGAAATTCTCTCGAGTGGTGGACGTAGACATCAGTCCCGCTCTGCTTGACGATGGACCGGTCGGCAGAAACGACCAGCGACTAGAACGAGTAGTGAAACCGTTCGATGAGTTTCTTCCTCCTACTGACACGTTTGATTTCATATACGGAAAATCGATTGCCTTCAACCCCAAAAAGACTGTCCGCACGCTTCTCGATGGTTTAAACCACTCACTCAAGTCGGACGGGATATTTTGTGCCGTGTGGGCAGCTGAGGGAGATTCTTTTAGAAATGTTCAATATACTGAAGAAGAGCTTCGTAGGCTCTATTCCAACAGCGGCCTAGAGATAATCGACTTAGACTGTCAGCCCGCAGTACCCAACAGAGGACTGTTACGGCCGGGAATTAGCCATACAATCAATGTAATAGCTAAGAAGACTGAATAATTTTGTTCCAACATCGTACCACGCAGCCAGCAAGTAATATGAACCCACCAGCAGTAATCAAATTCGCGCCAGAATTGATACCGCTTATTAAAAACGGAAGCAAGACACTGACCTATCGTCTCGGAAATAAATATGATTTTATTTCAGTAGGCGATACAGTGATTCTGGCTGAGAACGATGGAAAGAATGTTGCCACCGCAACGATTATCGAGAAGTCTAGGATGACTTTTGGAAAATTACCACTGAATAGGGTCGGACATGAGGTTTATAGATCAGAAGAGGAAAAGACGAAAACGTTCGAGAAATATTATTCCAGACAAATTCATTCACAGGACGAATTTATCGTCTTAGGCTTTAAAATCCTTTAATAAAGGTTCCAACTTCGTCCCACGCAGCCAGCCAACAAAAGATCATCGGCGCCATCACTGTCTGAAGACCACCTGTCTCGCGACCTGTTGCAGGATCTTCGCTTGTGCCGGGTCGATGCCTAAAGATGCCGCGCCGGCGACGTCCTTCTTGAACAAGACCATGTAGAACACAGCGGCCGCGAGGTAGGTGCCTTCCGCCGACGGATGCCTGCCGTCGCTCTGATAGAGCTCGATCTCAGGATAGGCATCCCGCGCCGATCGCCACGCTTCGCCGACCGGGGCCAGCAACCCGCCGGACCTTTGCGCCAAGAGGCCGTACGATCTCGACAGCTGGTCTTGCATGGATTCGAAATCGCACAAGGTCGGAGTCGAAGCACAATACTGTGGATCGCCGCCCTTGTAAGCCCATGTCTCGAAGAATACGACCTTGGTGTCAGGCCCAGCCTGACGGACATCGCTCGCGAGCTCCAATGCATAAGGCGTCACCTCGTCGTCCACCTGGGAGTCTTGAAGAGCGGGCAGCTCGCTCTGCTCTTGCAAGACTACGAAATCCCAAGGCCTGGACGCTATCTTGTCCAGAGCCGTCGGGTCTTGTGCGTCCTGCTTGAGCGTATAACCACCCGGAGCGTACATATCGGTCTCGGCCGTGTCGCCGAGCGATCGGGCGATATCGGAGAGAGTCTGCGGCAGATCGTTGACATAAGTCAGGCTGTTGCCGATGAACAGGACGCTCGTGGTGAGGCCCTTCGGTCCGGGCGCGCCGCGTCCGACATATGAGAAGATCCAGCCGACTGCCAATGCCGAGCCGACGGCGACGATCGCGTATAGGACGATGATCTTTTTAGTTCCCATAAGGCCTCGCTGATCTTTGTCTCTCAAGGTGATTTTAGCAGGAAATCCATCATCGATAAATAGAAGCCGCTCGCCCGGCTATACTAGTCCGGATAGGACAAAAAGGACTGAGCGAAAGACACATCCACTTCTTGCCGCGCAGCCGGCTAATTCGGGCGGCTTTTTGTTTATTCCAATTTTTGCGTTATTATGGTTCCAACATCGTACCACGCAGCCAGCACTACTTCCCGAACCCGCGTTTATGTAGTAGAGTTTTTGTATGAAAAAGAAGACTATAGGGCTACTAGGGGGAATAGGGCCTGAGTCTACTGGTTTTTTCTACTTAGAATTGATAAGAAAATTTATTGAGAAAAATAAGCCTAAGGATAATAGTGAATACCCCCATGTGATAATAAACAGCATTTCTGCTCCTGAACTTATTTTTAATAATGGTACACACGAGATTCTCTCTCCTTATGTTGATGGTTTAAAGCAATTGGAGAAAAGTGGTTCAGATATCATTGCAATTATTTGCAACACTGCTTATGTATACCTCGATACCCTGCAGCGGGCAACAAAAGTACCTATAATTAATCTTCGGGCAGAAGTTGAAAAATGTTTACATAATCTTCAGGTTAAATCTGTCACAGTCTTTGGCACTCCTTATACATTGGCAAGCGGCTTATATAAGTTTAGCGGTATTAAATGCAATGAATTATTAGAATCGGAAGTAAAAGATTTGTCTCGAGCAATATCGAATTACAACCTCGGAATTGATAAGAAGAAGCAGGAGACATTCACACAGAACCTTGCTCGAAAATACTCAAAAGTATCGGAGTCCATCATTCTTGGGTGTTCCGAAGTAGCTTTAATGTCAAAAGAGTTGCCAATCAATAAGATAGATCCAATGAATGTTCTTGTCGATGCTGTGCTAAGAGAATATGCCGAATAATCACCCATTTCTCAAAAAAAGAAAAAGTCCCATAGATAATATGGGTATTTTTACCGAACGGCCAATCAATAAAGGAGAAGTATTTTATATAGTTCCTGTAGATACTGTTGTAAACGTTCCCACTCCAAGATTTGCCCACATTGGGAAGGGTTTGTATGTAGACGATAATGCTGTACTCAATTGGATTAATCATTCCTGTGACCCCAATACAGTTTTAGATATTTCAATGGTTCAACCGCACCTGAAATCTGTAAGGGACATAATGCTAGGTGAAGAAATCACCTGTGATTATAACCAGACTGAGAAGGGCGGAGTCCGGGTTCTATGTAATTGCAAGAGTCCTAATTGCAAGGGTTATTTTTTAAGGATTGAGTAGAAATTATCGCATTTAAGAGCCCAGATTTGTTAAAAAGGTTCCAACATCGTACCACACGGCCAGCCAATAGAATGCAATCAGTCTCGACAGAAGAATACTGGAGTAATCATTGGAAAGAAACGGTTTTCGAGATCGCGCCGCGTAATCACCCGATTCGCCTATGGATCGAGAAAGAAATACCCGACACGATTACTGCCAATTGCATGGAGATCGGTTGCTACCCAGGAAAATTTTTAGCTGTTTTTGGCGAAAAAGGATATGAATTAAACGGAGTCGATTCATTTCACGGCACGGATTCTTTATCTGGTTGGTTCAAGAGCAGGGGATACAGATATAATCATTTCTATGAAGCAGATATCTTCGATTTTAAATCACAGATCAAGTACGATCTGGTATGCTCGTTCGGATTTATCGAGCACTTCAATGATTTGGAGGAGGTCTTGGATAAGCATTTGGAACTTCTAAAGCCCGGAGGAAAGATAATCATCGATGTGCCCAACCTCAATTCCCCGATCTATTACTTCTTGTACAAGTTATTTGAACCGGATGTCCTTAAGAACCATGTTCTGTCATCTATGAACCTAAAGGCAATCACATCTGTGATGATCGCAAAAGGTTGCAGGATCGATTACTCTGGATATGTCGGAAGATTTTATTTTCGGTTCGTGACCAAACAAGGTGTCACGCGTCGGTGTATATCGAAAGTCATTAATCTATTCAGTCTATTATTGTCGCTTCTTCCCGATTCATTATATAAAAGATATATAGGAGTTATCGCAACAAAAGTCAGCTAAAACCATACGAGATCTGTTTTGATTGAGTATCGGGCATAATGGTTCCAACATCGTACCACGCAGCTAACAAATTTTTTTGATATACTTGAATCATGAAAGAAATCACTCTCCACGGCCGATGGCTTGTCAAAGCACCTAGAGAACAAGTCTTCAAGATAATAACCGATTTTGAGAAGTTCCCATTATATTTCCCGAAGGTCGCCGAATCGATCAAAGTCACGAAACGCGAAGAGAATTATCTGGAGATGGAAGCCGGAGTGAAGTCGTTCGGGCGGCTATTCCCAGTAAGGATGATGACTCGGATCATCCCCGGAAGAGGATTCAGTTCAGACAACGAAAACCCCAAGTTCGGGACTTCCGGGCATGAAGAACTCTTGCTTTCCGAGAACCCAGAGGGAACCATCATTGACTATACGTATCAGGTCTCTATCCATAGGCCTTGGCTGCGTATCGTCGCAAGACCATTAATAAGATGGTACTCGATGAAGTATTGGGAGAAGGCTGTTATCGACAAATTGAGGAAGATGCTTAAGAAATAAAAGTTCCAACTTCGTACCACACGGCCAGCCAAATAAATTTAGTATCGGAGACCGAAGCACCACCATATTTTGAGCCACGCCACGGGGGTTTGTTCGAGCCCGAGGAATAGAAGTCACTGGGCGAAATCTGGACCGATTCCGAGTGAATCCTCATTTCGAATACTGTGATACTATAAAAGCATATTGCAAGGCCTTCATATAAGCGAGATGTTTGTCCGGATCATAAAATTCGCACGACAAGAAAGATTCATCCTTATCGTGATGGCGGCGACGGTCGTCGCGTTTTCGATAGTGTCGCTTTTTTCATATCAGGTCACGCACTGGTTCGAAGTGAGATTCTTCGACAGCGCAGTCGGGCAAATACAGCGCGGTCTTGATGCCGATTCACGATACGTGTTTCAACAAGCGGGAGAGATCGCCACCTCTTCCAGTCTTGCGAAGCTCATTGAGACGAGAGACATCTCGCATCTCGCCTCAACGCTACAGAGCGAGCAAACCATTCACCGCCTCGACACCATCATTGTTACGGATGACAGAGGGATAGTCCTGTCACAAACCCCGGCTTCCTCTCGTAGCGGAGATTATATATTTCAGGCGACAAGCTATGGGCGCAGGGTGGCGGAAGGGAAACCCGTGATCTCTATAGAGCGCGGCAGCTCAGTCTCGCTCTTGGTTATCGCCGGCTACCCAGTGATCGACAATGGCCGGACGATAGGAGCCGTGTTCGGCGGCTACTCGGTTGACGACGCCTATGCCGGCGCCTTTAAGAGCAGATATTTGACTGACGGAGAGAATCTCATCTTCTATTCGAAACAGGACGGCGTGGTCGGAACGACCTTCGGGGATCCGAACACCAAGCTCCTGCTTGCGGCGTATTTCAACACGGGCTCCGATTGGGTCCAAAAAGGGCAATCTGACCGTGAGGCGATCGTAGAAGGGAGGGCGTATTTCATAAAAAATCTCGTCTTCCACGGCCTTTATGAAAGTCCTGGAGGGATGCTCATCCTTTATCCAGCTGGCTATACCGTGCAGGCCGCGATCTTTTCCTCGATCGTCGCCCTCATCTTCGTCCTCATTGTCTTTTTTTTCCATACTCGCGGGGCGACAAAAAAGCGCCACGCGATAGAGCGTATCATCTTGATCATTTGTTCTTCCATCGTCTTGGTCGCGGCCTTTTCTGTCGACAGCTCGCTGCTTTACAACCATTCGCTTTCCATCCGAAGACCGCCTTACACGATTTATAATTCTACTCTGACGCTCGACCCGAGCTTCGCCGCCTGGAGCAGATCATCCGAACAACAGGTAGCGATAGATGTATTGACGGGCGGAGAAGCCATTAATGTTGCCCAGGTCGATTTGACTTATGATTCGGCAAGGATCCGGGTGGTAGATATCATCACCGCGGACTCTTTTTGCGCGCCGACGATGTTTCTGGAAAAAAGCATTGATAATAAACGCGGCGAGGTGCGAGTGACTTGCGGCCTTCTGACCCCGGGCTTTTCCGGACTAAACGGGAACGTGTTCACGCTCGTCCTACAGCCTCTTAAGGAAGGAGAGGTGACGTTGCATTTCAGTACAAGTACGCGGATATTGGCGAATGATGAATTAGGCACAGACGTCCTCCGCCTTGCCACCGATGGCAGTTATCGCATTGTCGATAAATCGACGATATACAATAGCACTTCCTCGATCCCGGTCTTTTCTCCAACATATCCCAATAGCGCGCGATGGTACAACGAGCCGGACGGCCTCTTTACGTGGATAACCTCTAACGGCTATCACTATCTTTATTCACTTGACAACATACCTACGGCTTCTTCTCTCGTTGGAGCAAGCACGACATCCGCGGACTCGGTTTCTTTTTCCGGCCTTACCGATGGCATCTATTACTTCCATATCGCGCCGGTAAAAAACGGGACGAGCGGCGCAGTCTCCAATTATAAGGTGATGATAGACACGACGCCGCCATTGCAACCCGTCATCAAAGCGAGCAAAACCGCGGTATCCGAGGGCGAGGTGATACGGCTGGCATTCGAAAGCCAAGATAATTCAAGCGGTTTGCAAGGAAATTATTACGTCCGATTTGACGACGGCGTTTTCTTGCCCGCCGCATCGCCGCTCTCCGTCTCGCTTCCCATAGGGACGCATGTCATCACCGTACGAGCTTTTGATCGGGCTGGTAATTTTGCCGACGGGAACATAAAGATCGGGGTGACAAAACGTTAAAAAGGTTCCAACATAGCACCACGCAGCTAGAATGCTACAATTGAAGATATGAAGAATCAACTCGGCAAGGTCGAGACGTGGGCGCTCGTCGTGCTCGCGCTGCTCATAGTCGGCGGTGGAGCGTATTTCCTCATTCGCCCGCGAACATCTTCTCCGACAGGCGCTCCCACGGCCGATACCTACGGCATGATCCGATACACCGATCCGGATCTCGGCTTCGCTTTTTGGTACCCGAGCTCCTGGCAAATCCTCTCGACAACCACGAAGGATACGGCGTTGTTTCCCGGAGGTACCCTGGTAAAAACGCTCCAAGTCGGTTCTCCGGGAGGCGTAATGATCTACGTCGTCGATTCAGCGGCCCAAACGATAACCGACGAGCAAAACGGCCACGCGAGCCCGATCGCTCAGACGAAATATTTCTATAGTCCCGCATCAGGGCAATGGATGGTCGCATATCCGGAGGGGACAAGCTCGGGGACTTCGGGCGCGACCACCACGGCGGACATCTCGAACGCCACGATGTCTGGCCTCATCATGTTACCGAGCGGCCGCCGCTTCGATACGAGCATCATTCCCTTGAGCACGACGGACTTTCTCGTCGTCGGCGACGGGGGAGGGAGCAACGCCGGCGTCCTCGCGAAGACCGTCTCGCTTGCGGGAGCCTCCGTTGATCCCTCGGTCCTGTCCGCCGCGCTACAAGCGGAGGCGGATGCCTACGCGAGCACTGAGCCGCAGGGAGACCTTGATGTTCCTTCCGCCATCAAGGAGCTCGATGTGCCCGGAAGCGTGTCGTTACGGCAGGGCGGCATCGCGGAGGTTAGAAACGAGAGCTTTTACTTCACTTTGCAAGACCTATCCCCGTCTTCGGCGACCATAGAGATCACGCCGGTCGGATGCTGGAACTCATTCCCGTCGGACAAGCCGCCCCGGATCCGCTGCATGATCGCCGTCGTTCCGATCACGCCGCAGACTCTTTCCGTCGGCCAAACATATAGCACTCCGAACTACGGCATCAAACTCACAGAGATAAGCGGCGACACGGCGACGTTTTCAGTCGGCGCGTCCTCGGCGGTCCAGTGAGGAAGAATAGGGATAGATAAAGAAAAAACATGACAAAAACGCAGGCGTTGATCTTGATAATCGTCGTCATCCTTATCTTGATCGGCATAGAGATCGGGATACATAGCCATAACCAAGACCAAGAAGCGACGACCGCGGTAGGCGACTGTGTCGTTCTGTGCCAGGGCGTTTTTGACTCATCGGGCAGGGATGCGGCGGCGAAGCAGGAACAATCATGCGAGAATGTGTGCTACAAGAGCGCCGGCTTGCCGGCCCCGCGATAGACATCATTTCAATTCTCGTTGCATAATGGTTCCAACGTTGTACCACACTGCCAGCCAATCATGGAAATCAAGGGATAATGATCATAAGGAGGATAAGATTATATAATGAATGAAATATATAAATATGGGATAGGATTCTGGATTGGAGGAGGTGTTTATAGTCTTATAAATCTCATTATGAATTATCGACATACTCCGCAGGGCAATATATTGCTTTATAACTATGGGATAATCGGGGTTGCAGTCATGGGATTATTATTGAATATCATATTGCTAAAAAGAGTTAAAAAATGATAAATAAAAGCAAAAGACAATTGGAGTGGGCTATCAGTTTTTGGATAGGGATCGGTCTGATGAGCATAATAAATGTTTGGAAGATTACTCAAAATCAGCATGCGATTTCATACTCTTGGATCATGTTTTGTGTTTCAATAATTTTTATAATCATCTGCCTGGTCCTGATTAATATAAAAGGAAAGAAATAAATTTAGGTTGCGGAGGATATATACGGAAGAAGATAAAATAAGGATGTGTGGTTATAGAGGTTGCTAGTCAGGGTTGGCAGGAGTCTTGCCATAGATACTCCTCCACCTCCCGTTGCACAATGGTTCCAACATCGTGCCATGCAGCCGACCGACGTTTTGAGACGGGACTTCTGCTATAATAGATGAATGGAATGCCGATTCTGCAAGATCATCGCCCATGATGGCGAGCAGATAATCCATGACACAAAATACGCTCTTACCGTCTTGAGCAATCCACGATTAATGCCCGGACATCTACTGGTCATACCAAAGCGTCATGTAGAAAGATTAAGCGAGCTTACAAAAGAAGAAAGGGACGGCCTCCTTGAGGAAGTGGTGAACGTACAAGAAAAAATCCTCAACAGCTTCGCTAAGGGTTGTGACATCTGTCAAAATTTTCGGCCCTTCATACCTGACAGCAAGCTTAAGGTGAGCCACCTTCACTTCCACCTTCGTCCCAGAGAGCTGGACGACGAGCTTTATCAAAAATCACAGATCCACGAGAAGGAGATCTTCCGTGACATCGAAGAAGGGGAATGGGAGAAGTATAGAGAGCTATTCAAGGACTGATCTTTACCTTTTGGCGCTCGAACAGAAGATACGCCATCGTCCCAAGAAGCACCAGGATGATGAGGGACGCTAGCCATCCCCAAGGGACGTTGGAGAGCGCGGCCGCGGCCGCATTCGGGTTGCCGTTCTCGACCGGTGTCTGCGAGGGAGCGGCAGCGCCGGTCTGCGGGAGATAGGCTCCCTGGCCGCCGCCCTGCACCGTCAACGTGTTGTCGCAAGGATGTGTGCTGGTCAGGCCGTTTGCGGAAGTCACCATGACTATGGCGGTTTTCTCGCCGGCGGAATCGTAATACTTCGTGACCGAGCCCTGCGAGCCGGAGATCCCGTCGGATCCGGACCACGAGTACGTGTAAGGCGCCGCGCCGCCGGTGACCGTGGCGGTCCACGTGACGGGCTGGCCGACGGCTGACGCGGAAGGTTCGGCGGAGCAGCTGATGTTCAGTTCATTCGAATTATTGGATTGGCCGGTGACGGTATATTGGTTATTCGTGTAGTAGGGGTATGAAGGCGTCTGATATGCGTATATCTGAGTCGGTTGCTGATAGTACGTAGTCGGGTAACTGTAGCTAGTGGGATACTGATAATAGTCTGGATAGCTTTGATAGGAATAAGTCGGAACCGACTGATAGATATATTGGGTCGGCTGATAATATGTGACTGGTTGGATCACGGGCGGCTGGTAATGAGGATGGTCAAAATGTGGAAAAGACGGAACGGGGTAATGATAATTCTGAAAAGGGGGCTGGGTGATCCGATGGTCCAGCCAATGTGAATCGGGCCCGCCGGTGTTGTTGTTTTGGCCGCCGCCATTATTATTGTTATTCCGACCGTTGCCGTTACCGCCATTGTTACTGCCCCAATTATTTCCGCTCCCATTGTTATTGCCTCCACTGTTTGGAAAACCGCCCCCATTGCCGTTGTGGCTGCCGCTATTGTTGTTATAACTATCCCCGCCGAAATTATGGCCAAAAGCATGGACTTTCGGAGCGGTAACGGCAAAAAGGGCTATAGCGAGGACAGCGCAGGCGCCTGCGATGCCCAGCGTCCCCAGCGAGATTGTCGGCCTGTTCCGGGCTACGATATTCATGATTATCGTTATATATTATGTCGGCGGGTATGTCAATGATGTTTCCGGTCCCATACCGGACGCGACGGGCCCTGATGTCTGACTCCCTATACGACGATGGCCGGGTTCAAGAGAGCTTCTCCCACGTATCCCTGAACAGATAGGTCGGCGTCCCTTGGCCCTGCCAATCCCAGAACTGGGTCGCCCAGGACTTGGAGACGAGCAGGTCGTCGAGGAATCCGATCGTGTGCCTCGGATGCCGGATGAGCTTGCCCGCGAAGATGATCCATGATCGGGGGTTCGTCAGGATGATCCTTTTCCAGGCCCTCATCCAATCCTCCGAAGTCCGCCGATAATCGTCCGTCCCGTCTTCGCGCCGCACCAGGCGGAAATAAGGGCGGACGCATCCGATGAGCTCGTCCTTCGCTGGATACCAGCCGCCGAGGTCCCGCGTGAGCTGGGCGCTGTGGAAAAGGGCAGTGCCGCGCCTGAAAGCGCCGGGGCCTCTCGCCACCTCGCGCGGATCGACGGAGAGCCGGAGGTGGATGACCGTGGTGACGGCCCTGCCGTTCGGCTTCAATATCCTGTCCATGACGGCGAACATCTCCGAATAGATCTTGCTCTGCCGGCCAGCCAGGACGTCTTCAATCTGGACGAAATGCTCGATCGATCCGTTGGCTATGATGCAATCGAATCGCCCGTCCCATGACTCAGGGATGTCCTTGTAATTGAGGAGGACGGTCTCCAATCCTTTAGCGTTGTTCTTCATTGCCTGTTCGGGCGAGATGGTTATGCCGATGGCGGAGGCGCCGCGCCCCTTGGCGGCCTCGAGGATCCGGCCATTGCCGCAGCCGATGTCGAGGAGCTTGGATCCCTGGCCGCAGCCCGCCTGGTCGAGCAGATACTCGGCCTGGTTCGCTTGCGCCTGTTCATAAGATACGGCAGGATCGCCATTGTATTTGCCCTCGGTGTAGTCGTATACGCCGCACGACGCGAAGGCGTCGAGGAAGGAATAACAATCGATGACGGTTTTTGGAGCGATCGCCGTGTCCATGGATTATCCATAACTTTAGGCCTAAACGGAGCCCAGTCAATAGGCCAGCCGGCGATCAAAAAAGCCGGTGCTAGCACCGGCTTGGAAGAGACGAGGTCATTCATGCCGCCGCGGCGGCCTCCAGAAGCTCCATCCCCCTGTAGTGGCAGACGTAGAATGACGGGTGCGCGTCGCCGATCTCTTCCATCACCCGTCTCGTCGAATCGATCCAACGGGGGTCGCGGGGCCGCAGATTTTTGCTGTTAAGGCATGCGGTCGCCTCCTCCTCGGTCTTGAAGAGAGCGACGATCGGCGATGTCCCCCCTCTCCACCACTGGCCGTTGACCAGTTCGAGCCTGCGCTCAAAGCCGGTCATCGGGTGGCTGAAACCGTATTTTTCAGGGACATATCCCTGCAAGTCCCTGCAGATCGCGATCATGCCGCCTTCCGCGATATCGTGGCCGACCTGCACCTGGCTATTGCCTTTCAGGGCGATCTTGACGGCGGACGCCCGGTAATTCCCGAGCGCCCTGACATGATACACAGAGGTCAAGGTTACGGCGTAGAATTCGTTGATATTCACTGTATGGTTCTCCGGGATTTCAATTTGCGATGGGTTGTTGTGCTATGGGGAGTCTAATCAGCGGACCGCGGCAAGTCAAGCCGTTCCGCCGGAGAGTTTGCGCCCGCGGCGTTTTTTGTTAAAGTAAGTGTCGCTTATCATAATCTTTTATAGAGATCATCATGAAGAAGGGAACGAAGCACGCCTACTTTTTCGGGAACGGCAAGGCGGGAGGCTATGGCAGCATGAAGGACCCTCTTTGGTATATGAGGGTCTCCCAAGCCATGGAGGACCTCGGCAAGCTGCGTGATGCCGACCAGCCGGCGTATGAGCGGGAAAAAGAAAGGATATATAGCTTCGTCGAAGAACAATTGCGCCTCGGGAACGTCTCATTGGGGACGGCCGGCAAGGATTTCGATCGGGAGCGCAAGCCGATCGACGCCATCGTCATCCACCATACGAGCAACCCTCCCTGGATGACCAAAGAGCGCCTTTCGGCGATCGAGCTCGTCCGTCTCTATGCTCCGCAGTATGCCGGGAAAGGACCGACGTATGAGGCGAACAAGGAGATCAAGGGCGCTCCTGTCTACTCCGGGCATTTCAGGAACGGCAGGCAGGTCTTCTGGCCGTATCACTGGCTGGTGCGCATGGACGGGACGTGCGAGCGTCTGCTCAATGACGATGAGATAGGGTGGCAGGCGGGGGATTGGGACATGAACCGGAGGAGCGTCGCCATCTGTCTCGATAATGATTACGAGCATTCGGCGCCGGGCAAGGAAGTGCTGGAGGCGCTAGCCCGGCTCATCTGCGAGAGATATCCGAGCATCCCGAAAGAGAGGATATTCGGGCATTGCGAGATCAATCATAAGACCACATGCCCGTCCGGGCTGTTTCTCGATGGCCCGGGAGGGCGGGGGTGGAAAGAGAAGCTGCTCGGGATGGCGGGACATGGTATAATGGTCCAATGAGCCAGAAAGCCCACCCGACAGACCGGAATGATGACGCGAAAGCGCCGGCTGTTCCGGCTGGTGAGCAGAAGAAGCTGCTTTGGATCGAAGACGACAGCCTGATAAGCACGATCCTGAGCGAGAAATTCATCTCTTCGAAGTTCAACCTCGTCCACACGACGAACGGCGAAGAAGCCCTAAAGATCCTAGAGGGCCTGGTCCCTGACGCCATCCTCATCGACTTGGTCTTGCCGGGCATGGACGGATTCGAGGTCTTGGAGAAGATCCGCCAGGACGATCGCCTGAAGGCCGTTCCGATCGTAATCTTGTCGAACTTGAGCGGCAAGGGAGACATCGAGAAGGCATACAGGCTGGGAGCACAGAAGTTCATATTGAAGGCCGTGACCTCGCTTGACCAGATAGTGCAGGAAGTCAGGGAGCTGCTACAGTGAATCGCACAATCCCATAACATGGCCAAAAGGATAAACACCAGGAGGAAGACGTCGCGTTCCAGGAAGACCGCCAAGCGCCTCGCCAAGAAGCACGCTTGGAGGAACAAGAAGTAGACATGCAAGAGACCGCAGGATCATCCATATCCGTAAAGAACTTGGTGAAAAAATACGGCCCTATCGCGGCCGTTTCCGATATATCTTTCGACGTACCCACAGGCTCGGTCTTCGCTTTCCTGGGGCCTAACGGGGCCGGTAAGACCTCGACCATCAAAGTGCTGACCACTCTTATCCGCCCGACGAGCGGCACCCTTTCCGTCGCCGGCTTCGATCCGACGAAGGACGCTGACCTGGTCAGGCATTCTTTCGGCATCGTCTTCCAAGATCCGTCCTTGGACGACGAGCTCACGGCCTACGAGAACATGTTCCTGCACGCCGGCCTTTACGGCGTGCCGCGCTCCGAGACGCCGGGCCGCATCAAGGAGCTCTTGCATTTCGTCGAGCTCTGGGACCGCAAGGACCATCTGGTCAAGACCTTCTCCGGCGGCATGAAGCGGCGCCTTGAGATCGCCCGCGGCCTCCTCCACACGCCGGCCATCCTTTTCCTTGATGAACCGACGGTCGGCCTGGATCCGCAGACCAGGAATCACATCTGGGAATACTTGAAGAAGCTGAACAAGGAACGCGGCCTGACGATCTTCTTCACCACGCATTACATGGATGAAGTCGAGCGCGTGGCCGACCGCGTGGCCATCATCGATCACGGCAAGCTCGTGGCCATGGGCACCGTCGAAGAGATCAAGAAGAAGGCCGGAACGCCGACCCTGGAAGACGCCTTCATCAAGCTGACCGGGCATGCCATCCGCGACGAGGATGCGGGGCCGGTCGAGCATCTCCGCCAGAGAACCAGAGCGTGGGGACGCCGTTAAATGAACCGCCATGAAACCGAATCTTTTTTACACCATATACATCCTCTGGCTCAGGCAAATCAAGCGCTATTTCCGCTCGCGCTCGCGCCTCATAGGTTCCCTGGGCCAGCCGCTCCTCTTCCTGGTCGCTCTGGGCTACGGCCTCGGTCCCGTCTTCGCCAAGGCCGGCGAAGGAAACTACCTGCAATTTCTGGCGCCGGGCATCATCGCCATGAGCATCCTCTTCACGGCCATCTTCTCGGGGATCGAGATCATCTGGGACAGGCAGTTCGGCTTCCTCAAGGAGACCATGGTGGCGCCGGTCTCCCGCTTCACCATCATGTTCGGCAGGAGCCTGGGCGGGGCGACCGTGGCCTCATTCCAGGGCGTCGTGGTCTTCCTTATCGCGCTTATAGCCGGCTTCCGGCCGGAATTGACGCTTCTTCTGCCGGCTCTCGCATTCATGTTGCTCATAGCTCTGGTCTTCACGGCTCTCGGCACGGCCATCGCTTCCACCCTGAACGACATGCAAGGCTTCCAGCTCATCATGAACTTCGTCGTAATGCCAGTCTTCTTCCTCTCCGGCGCGCTCTTTCCGCTCGACCAAGCTCCGGCCGCCCTGCGGACCGTCCTCTACGGGAACCCGCTCTTCTACGGCGTCGACGGTTTGCGCGGTGCCCTCTCCGGTTTGTCCAGTCTCAGTCTCTGGACCGACGCCGGCGTCCTTGCCGCCGTTGCCCTTGTGTTCCTCGCCATCGGAGCGTGGCTGTTCTCGAGGATTGAGGTTTAGAAAGGCTGATCGCTTGGATATGGCCGCGCCTTGGACATGAAGAAGCCCTCCACCATCATTGCGGCCCTGTTCGCTCTCTTGTCCCTCGTCTTTTTTGCGTATTGTTGGCGCGAGACCCGCATCGCTGCCGGACCGGCCTGGATAGAGCCGTTCGTTTCCCCGCACAGAACCGCTCCACTGGCGATCTTGAGCCATCATATCGATCGCACTGTCCTTTCCGCTATCCAGCCTAGAACGGCTTTTGGCACCGCCAGAGTCTCGGCCAGATCCCCGAATATTCTCGCCTATGCCCACGGAACGGCCGTCGCCGACGGCAGGATCTTTATCGGCATGCTGGGATTCGGCAGCAATCCTTTCCCTACGAATGAGGTGGTGGTCTTCGACGCCGCGGATATCTTCCGTCCGATCCTGGTCGGACTCCCGGTTGCGGGGGATATCGGGACCATGGTCTATGATCCGCTGAACGACAAGGTGTATCTCGATCTTTCGAGCAACGGCTCGCTCGATATCTATAGCTTGGATCCGCATACTTATGCGGTCTCGACCGTCATAAGCACGAGCTCCGTCGATGCCGGCCGCAGACCGGCCATCGTGACCGACGGCGCCTACATATACGGGATCACCAACACCTACCCGTCCAGCGTCTTCCGCGTCAGGATAAGCGACGGCAGGCTCGCCCTTAACTCCGTGGGACATATCCCTTACGGCCACTCCGCAGCGATCGGCGTATACGCGAGCTCGACCGAGCTCTATTTCGGCGGCGGCACGTCGAACGGCTTCGAGAAAGCCGATGCGATTACGCTCGCCCCCATCTCCTCCATGAAGGTCGAGCCGTGCGACATAAGCAACGACATGCCTTTCGTGAAGACCGCTACGTCGTCCGGATATGTCTACATCGGTTGTGAGTCGGTCCCTTACGGGATAAGGGTCAAGACCGGCGATATGTCGTTCGAACGATTCTCCCTGCCTGGGGCCTCTCTCGGGCTCTTCGTCTACGGCGCCGATCTTTACAACGCGGCGGAAGACGGTACCATCGACGTCTTTCCCGGACAAGACCTGAGAGACCTGCGGCGATATCAGTTGTTGGACAACGCTGCCCTTCTCGACATCAAAAACCAGACTCCCGAGCTTAACGAGATATTGTATTCTCCCGAAGCGGACAAGCTCTATTTCACCGCCTGGTGGGGAGTGCGCGGCTTGTATCAAGTGGCGACTTCGACGGGCGGTTCTGGATAGGCGAAATAAACTTTGATCTTGTGCCGTACCGCTCGCAGCCACCGGATCCGCGTGGCGGTTTTGATTGACAAACCAGAACGAAGTAGTAAGGTAAAAACTGAACGTCAGGTTCTTTTAAAAAACAAAAAGAGGGGACAATAATGATCACTTTAGGTAAGGAAATCATTTCGCTTCGTGAATGCTTGGGTAACAGCTGGTCGGAGTTTGCGTTTATGTTGCGTTATTCCGATTGGAGCATCCTATTGCATTCTCTGACTTCTACAGTAATTGTGTGTGACGAAGAAACGACGAATCGGATACTAGTAAATCAGCCCACAACGAAGGAAATACGGAATCTCCAAGATAGTCGTTTGATGGTTGAAACCGGAGACGACGAGCGTCTTTTTGACGAAGTCTCTGCAAAGGTACAGCGGCATCTCAAAAAAGCCAAGGTCTCGACGCTCATCTTGGTGATGACCGATCTCTGCAATCTCTGTTGCGGATATTGCTTCGAGAATCTCCTGAGATTCTCGAAGCGACGGTCTTTGGACCTGTCCAAGATGCTAGAAGCCGTCGATTATTTCATGGCCCTGGATGGAGGAGAAAAATCAATCTTCTTCTATGGCGGCGAGCCGCTCATCGAATGGGATAAGATAACGCGGTGCGTCCGATACATACGCGACAGATATGGAAAAAGAAAGATCAGCATACAGATAACCACGAATGGGACTCTGCGCCCGGCCGGATTGATCGAGTTCTGCAAAGAAAACGGCATCACCATCGGAGTCTCTATCGACGGCCCTTCTGAGATAACCAACGCCGCTCGTGTTCCGAGGAAGCCCAACATTGACGTCTTTAAGCAGTCGTTTGGCCTTATAAACGAATGCCGCAGGGCAGGAGTGGAATATGCCGCTCTTTGCACGGTCACTCGCGAGAGCGCGCCGCACCTGGAACAAATCACGGATTTCTTCGTCAGGGAAGACATCCGGGGCATAGGGTTCAACCTCAGCATAAGACAGGCCGGCGAATCCATTGAGGAAGAGCTGTCGTTTTGGGACGATCTCGGTCGCAAGATGTCGGCTCAATACCGGAGGCTCCTCGCCCGGGGGATTCTTGAACCGAGGGGGCTGAGATATCTGAGAGGGATCGCGGAAAGCAGGTTTGTCATAGCGGAATGCGACGCCGGATATCGCGGCCAGATGGTCGTGAGCGCCGACGGCCTTATCGGCCCATGCCAAGCCTTCCTGCACAACACGGACTTCTGGATCCCGATTGATAGCGAGATGAATATCCAGGACAATCCTCTATGGTCGAGCTTCTCTAGGGAGACGACTCTGGAGATCGCGTCTTGCAGATCCTGTCCTTTCATGGGAACATGTGGCGGGGGTTGCCGTTATAATCGCAATGATTTTGGACGGCCTAACCCGAATTTCTGCCAATATATCCGTTCCTTCATATATCATACGCTCACCAGTTTCGGAGCAAAACAGGAGGTATAACACCATGAAGAAACTCAGCGTCAGATCGAAGGTCCGCAAGCTGACGAGATTCACGGGCCTGTCTCACAGCATGTGTCAGTGCAGGCAGAACACCTGCACGAAATGCGCCGCCGTGAAGCTTGATCCGAAAGTCAGCTGACCGGCCACATTCTAGGGCCGTCTGCGAGAGCAGATGGCCTTTTTATTTTATGATCGAGATTCTTCCACCCACGAATAATACAAAGACAAGACAGTCCCGAGGAATATTGTCGCGAGCCCCGTCATGTAGATCGTTGAAGCGATCTCGGATGTGTAGCGCAGGACTCCGAGTGCGCTCAAGAGATAATTCCAGTCATGGATGACGGCGTCACCGCCGAGGAGGTTGAGCTGCATATTCACGGCGTCTCCGGCATAGACGGAGACATTCAACAAGTTCTGGCCGACCCACAAGAGGCAGAGCGCCCCGGATATCTTCTGGCCCCTCACGAAGAAATAGAGCGATATGAAGAGGGGAAGGGCGACCTGGAAGCCGCTGCCGGCCGCAATCTTCACGAACATGCCGAGGAAGAAGAAAATAGCATGCCCGGCCTCATGGAAGACTAGATTCGCGTTGTCGATGAAATGCCATTCCGTGTAGGTCTTGGCGTAGTACCAGAAATAAGCGCAGACGGCGGCGACCGAGGCAAGGCGCAAGTATCTGTTCATCGCTATTATTTTAAGCCGGATCGGCTCAAAAGTCTCCTAACATTCAGATATGAGGTCTCATCATGGAATAAAAAGCCGCGGGATGCCCCGCGGCCGAAAGAGATCGATCGCATATGTCAACCGGCTGGCGCCGGAGAGGGTTCGGCAGGTTCTTTCTCCTGGCCGAGCTCGATCAGCTCCAGTTCTCTGTCGAAACTCCGGCTGATCGACCTTGCTGCCATCACCAGGATCCCGGCGAGGAGCACGCGCCGCTCTTTCACGGACTTGGTGAAAGAGCCGATGGTCTCCAACAGGGTATGCTTGAAAAAATCGTCGACCGGATTCCCCGGAACCAGGATGACCTCGGCGCCCCGCAGGTCATCTATGAGCACCCTCAAGAGGTCCAACATCGCAGGATTCCCGTTCATATGCTCGAACCCTTCGAGCCCGTCCCTAAAGTGTTCAAGAAGACTCGCACGATGAGAAGCCCGTTTCAACCATTGTTTGGTCATTTTATGCCTTTTTCAACTTTGTTCAGTTTCCTGCACAAATATTAACCAGATTCTGCTGAGATGTCAATAATGACGGGCATTCGGATGTAGTATAATGACGCCATGCTCGAGGTGAAACAGATAAAGAAGAGTTTCGGAGCCAAGACCGCCGTCAAAGGCGTCTCATTCAGTATCGGAGCCGGCGAGATCTTCTCACTGATCGGCCCGAACGGCTCCGGCAAGACGACCATCGTTAAGCTCGTCGCCGGATTATTGCGCCTCGACGCTGGGGCCATATCCGTCGGGGGAACGGACCCGGTCGCCGACCCGATCGCCGCCAAGAAGATGATCGGATACGTCCCCGATGAGCCGACGGCCTGGACCGGCATGACCGGCCTGGAGTTCCTTCATTTCGTCGGCGCCCTCTACGGCATGCCGGAAGACGCCCGCAAGAGGAGGATCGCCGAGCTTCTCCCTTTGTTCAAGTTCGACGGCGTCGAGAGGGAATACTTCGAGGACTATTCGCGCGGCAACAAGCAGAAATTCGTCATCCTGGCCGCCCTTTTGCACGAGCCCCGGCTTCTTCTCGTGGATGAGCCAATGGTCGGCCTCGATCCGGAGAGCGCCACGACGACCAAGAAGATCTTCAGAGATTTCGTCCGCGGCGGCGGAACGATATTCCTCGTGACCCACACCCTCAGCCTCGCGGAGGAGATCTCCAGCCGGATCGGCGTCTTGAAAAAAGGCGAGCTCGTCTTCGCTGGCACCATAGCCGAGCTCCGAGACAAGACGCGCAGGGGCGCCGATGCCCCGCTCGAGGAGCTTTACGCCGCGATCAATGTCTAGCATGATCACCGCCTTCTTCTGTCTGTCCCTTCGCCGCGCCGAAAGATACTTCGAACGCAACAGGACCGCCAAGCTCATAACGGCCTTCTTCTTCCTGCTCCTCGTCGTTGGTCTCGCTACTGGCATATACTTCTTCTTCAAGGCCGGGTTCAGCTTCATCGCCGGCTATCCATTCTTCAGGGATGCCGTCACTCTCTACATCTACGAGCTCTTCCTCCTGATCGTCTTCATGCTGGCCTTCACGAGCGCCCTCATCGTGAGCGTCTTCGCCCTTTTCAATAAGAGCGACCAGGATATCCTCATGGCTTCGCCCAGATTCGGGACCGTGCCATCTCTCGTCTTCGTCAAGTCCTTCCTGGCCTCTTTGTGGCCTTTCATAGTCTTGGCCTTTCCTGCCCTTCTCGCCGTGAGAAATACGACGGGTCTCGCGGCTGGTGCCTTTCTCCTATCGCTTGTTTCCCTGGCTCTGTTCCTAGCCATGGCGGTTATCTTCGCTATGGCGCTCGTCCTCGGCATATCGTGGCTCCTCGATGCCATGCGGAAAGCAGGAGGGTGCCCCCTGCTTTCGATGAAGAATCTCCTCCTTTCCATAGCCGCTGTCTTCCTCGTCGCGCTCGCATTCGGCTTTGTGCGGCTCCGGGGCATAGATTTCGGGAGCTTTTTCGAGGCGACCAGCCTCGACAGCGCCTCGGCAAGCATAACGTCAGTCGCCGACAGATTCTCGGTCTTTCCTTCTCACCCGGCCGCCATGGAGCTCTTTGACGCCGGCAAGGGCGATACCGCCGGGGCGCTCGCCTCGACCTTTTATCTCTTGGTTCTTTCGGTCGCCGGCTTCATCCTCATGTATATATTCAGCAAGAGGCATCTTCGGTTCTGGCAGATCCTCCAGGAGGGGAATTTTCAAGCGGACAGCAAGCAGTCTAGGCGCAAGTCGCCCGGTACCGGCCTCATGTTGAAAGCCAGGAGCCCGACCGGCGCCATCTTCGCCAAAGAAGCGATCGCCTTCTTTAGGAACGGCCGCGGCTTGGCCTGGTCATGCTTCCTCTTAGCCATATGGCTCGTCCAGAGCTCCCTTAACGTGGTCTTGCGCCATCAAGTAGGCCGCGGCGGGATAGACCCGAACGTGATCCCGATCGCAATAGGCGCTCTCCAGTTCGCCATCGCCATATACTTCGTCGATATGTTCATCCTCCGTTTCGTCTTTCCTTCCTTGAGCATCGAAAAGAAGACTGCATGGCTCGTCGGGAGCGCGCCGGTCGATCTCGGCAAGGTCTTTCTCACCAAGCTCCTTTTCTTCGTGCCGTTCGGCGTGGCCCTTGGGATCGTCTTCGCCGGGTTGAATGTGGCCATCATCGGCAGCATCCTACCTCTCAGCCTATTCCTCGTCTTGCTCCTCATCCTGGCGATAAGCACTCTGACCGTCTTCGCCCTCGGTCTCGGGGCGCTCTTCCCGAACTTCGAGACCGACGATCCGGAAGTCATCACCACCTCGCTTCCGGGCCTCGCCTTCGTCTTCTCGTCGCTCGCTTACGGAGCGCTCGGCACTATCTCGATATACCGCCTCTTTCTCGGACAAGGAACATCCCTCTTGTGGCTATTCGTCGCTGTTTCCGTGGCTATAATAGCCTTCTTCCTATATATTCCGCACAAGTCGCTCCAGAAAATAGAGTTTTGATGATATAATCCGATGCACGAAGGCTCTCGAATCTGATCCATAGATAACATGCAACAGGCTCCTATTCCTCCGGATGAAGACAAAAGGCTCGAAGCCCTGGCGCGGCTCGGCATCCTCGACACGCCGAGGGAAGAGCGCTTCGACAGGATCACTAAAGAAGTGACGGAGAAGCTCCGTGTGCCGATCTCGACCATCTCCATCATCGACAAGAATCGGGAATGGTATAAATCCTGCCAGGGCCTCTCCGGGACCGAAGCCGACAGGAGCATCTCGTTCTGCGCCCACGCTCTCCTGGCCAAGAACGTCTTCGTAGTCGAAGACACCTCGAAAGACCAGCGCTTCGCCGATAATCCGATGGTCGTCGGCCCGCCGTATATCCGTTTCTATGCCGGGGTCGTCCTGTCCGACAACCAGACCGGCCAGCCGATCGGCGTCCTGTGCGCCAAGGACACCAAGCCGCACGCCATGTCGATGAAAGAGCTCGATGTCCTGCTCGGATTGGCCCGCCAGGCGGAGAGCGAGATCAACAAAAGGCCTCTCAACACCAAGAAAAGATGATCATCCTGATCGCTTTCGCCGCTTTCGTCTCGACTCTCTTGGGCGGCCTCTCCGCCTTGCGCTTCAAGGACAGATTGCACCTCATCCTCGGCTTCTCGGCCGGAGCGGTCGTGGCCGTGGCCTTCTTCGATCTCTTGCCGGAGGCTCTCCAGCTTGGCGCTAAGTATTATTCCAGCGCGACGATCACGGCTGTCATGGCCCTCGGCTTCCTCGTCTATCTCGTCCTTGATCGTCTGATCTTTCTGCATGCCCACGTCCATGAAGAGGGCCATGAATGCGAATTGTCGCCGGCCGAGACCCGCCATATCCGCCGCGGTATCCTGGGCGCCTCGAGCCTCTCTTTCCACAGCTTCCTCGACGGCGTAGCCATCGGCCTGGCCTTCCAGGTCTCAGCTGCGATCGGAGCGGTGGTGGCTGTAGCCGTCCTCGCCCATGATTTTTCCGACGGCATCAACACGGTCAACCTCATCCTGAAGAACAAAGGAGAGGGCGCGCATGCCATGCGCTGGCTTGTCGTCGATGCCGCGGCGCCTGTCATTGGCGCGGCTTCGACCCTATTCTTCACCCTGCCTGAGAACGCTCTTTCCATCATCCTGGCTGTCTTCGCCGGCTTTTTCCTGTACATCGGCGCCACCGACCTCATCCCGGAGAGCCATCACGCCCACCCGAAGTTCCTGACCACGGCCATGACGCTTCTCGGGGCCGGCATTCTTTATATCGTCATCCGTTTGGCGAATATCTGACTGATGAACCGTAAGTACTGGTTCTGAAGGACCTTTCGGAGGCCGCGAAGGCGGCCGAGAATGAGCCGCCGGCCGAGCACGGCCGGACGGCGTGTCCTGAAGAGCCAGTACTTACGGTTCACTCGTATCTATATATGTTAAACTGACCATCATGCTACGCCCTCACATCGTCATCCTCGGCACCGGCTTCGGCGGCGTATATGTCGCAAAGAGGCTCGCAGAGCACGCCAGAGAGGGCAAGATCGACGTGACTCTGGTCGGACGTAACAATTATTTCCTTTTCACGCCGCTCCTCCATGAAGCGGCGACAGGCGCCCTGTCTCTTTCGAGCGTGGCAGAACCCTTGCGCGAGATTTTTGTGGGGACTGGCGTGCATTTCATCCAAGGGACGGCCGAAACCGTTGACGCCGAGGCTCGCACGGTAGAAGTGAAGGGCGATTCAGCCCCCCCGATCAACATCCGCTACGATTATCTCGTCATCGGAACCGGCGCTGAGACTAACTATTACGGCATCCGGGACGCGGCCGAATATGCCCTGCCGCTCAAGACTCTCGCTGACGCGGCCACGATCCGCAACCGCGTCATCGACGCTTTCGAGAAGGCCGCGCTCTCTCCGGATCGGGCCGAACGCGCCAAACTCCTGTCGTTTGCCGTGGTAGGCGGCGGTCCGACCGGCGTTGAGCTTGCCGCAGAGCTCGCCGAATTCACCCGCGGCATAGCCAAACGCTATTACAGCAGCGACCATAGTCATCCGGAAGAGCCACAGCAATGTCAACCGGAAGAGGCGACTGTCTCTCTTGTTCACGCCGGCAAGGAGATCCTGGAACAATTTTCGCCAAACTTGCGCCAAGCGGCGGCCAAACGCTTGAAGGAAGTCGGCGTGGCCGTTCATACGGGAATGACCGTAACCGGAATCTCGTCAGCCAGCCTCTACGTAGCCGACAATCCGGCTATCCCGGCCTCAACTGTCATCTGGACAGCCGGCGTCAAGGCAGTTATACCGAAATTCAAAGGCAGGGCCCCAGCCTTAACCGGCGGCCGGCTATCGGTCGATAGCTTCTTCCGCCTCCCAAGCTCCGACCACATCTTCGCTCTAGGCGATGCCGCTGCTTACATAGACGCCGGGAACGTCAAACCGCTCCCGATGCTCGCCCAAGTGGCGGAAAAAGAAGCGAAAACCGTTGCCCGCAACCTTATCGCCATCGCTGTCGGCGAGCCTCTTCGTCCCTTCCGTTATCGTTCCAAGGGCGGCATGGTCTCGGTAGGGCAGTGGTTCGCCATCGGTGAGCTCTTCTCAAAGAAAATTTCAGGCCGCCTGACTTGGTGGCTCTGGCGCACGGTCTATCTATCCAAATTCGCTTCTTGGAGAAAGCGCATCAGGATCGCCTTCGAATGGGCCCTCGAGCTCTTCTTCCCGCGGGATATCACGAAATTATCGTGACCGAAGCAGTGTAACATCCCGTCCGTCGCGGCGGTTGTAATGGTCAAGCACGGCACGCCTTAGATGTCGTGCTGTAATTTTGTCTGAAATAAGCGGCGTCTCGGCATGAAAACGATCGATGTCGTTACCATAGGCGGCGCGGGCGGCCAAGCCAAGGTGCTGAAAGCCCTCAGGGCCATGCCGGGCCTGAAGATAACCGGCATCTGTCCCAGCACTGATTCCGGCGGATCCACTGGAAGCCTTAAGGAGGATTATGGCGCGAAGGGCTATCTGGGCGATCTGACATGGTGCATAGCGGCTCTCTGTCCCGACCCGATACTGTCCCGGGCCCTTTTATATCGTTATGGAAAGGGGACGTTGAAAGGGCACTCGGTGAAGAACGTGCTTTTTGTCGCTCTGGAAAAGACGGCAGGCACCGGCAAGGCTCTTGAGGAATTCTGGAGCCTGTGCAGCCTGGGGATCCATCGTGTATTGCCGGTCACAGAGGAAAGGACCGAGCTGTGCGCTGCCTTGAAGATAGGCAATACGGTCGTCAGCGAAGCCAACATCGACCAGCTTGCAAAAAATCCTCTCTGGCATCCAGATGCGCACGCGATAAAGAGTGTCTACCTGAAGCCGGAAGCCAGGGCGTCAAAAGAAGCTGTCAAATCCATCGTCGAGGCGGACTGGCTCATCGTCACTCCCGGCGATTTCTACTCGAGCATCGTCCCGAGCCTCCTTCCGGGCGGGATCAAAGGAGCCATCGCCCGATCGAAAGCCAGGATCGCGATCATCCTCAATATCGTCAACAAGAAAGGGGAGACTCAGAATTACGCTGCCGACGACTTCGTATCCAAGATCGAAGGATATGTGGGAAGGCGCGCGGACGTCATCCTCTGCAATGACAAGAAGATCCCGCCGAAGGCGCTCATCGATTACGCCTTGGAGGATAAGGTCGAGTTCAAGAAGACGAAGAAGAACAAGGCCGACCGGCGGATACGATACGCCCCTTTCGCGGAGATCGCCGAAGACGGCACGCTGGCGCATGATCTGGACGTCCTGATCGGAGAGCTTAAAAAGGTAGTGCGGCCATAAATAATCGTCATATACTTGACAATAAGTCAATCACCTGCTAAAGTCTAAACAAACCTCAGAACGACAACGAACCTTTAGCAGAAAGATCGACCCATGAAAACGCTCCTTGTCAGCTTAAGCGTCCTTTTCGGGCTCTCGTTATCGGCCTTGGCCGATGACGGTACCGACCAGAATCATGACCCGCAAGTCACGTTCCGCTCGGTCGTGGCCAGCAAATATCTGGCTTTCGGCAGCGGCGGCATGCTCTATGACAAGCCGGCGATCCAATCCGACTTGTTCCTGAGCTTTCACGACGGCCTCTACCTCGATCTGTGGCATTCAGCCCCTTTCAGGGGATACAACCACAACTTCGGCACCGAACAGGACTTCGGCGTCGGCTGGTCCGGCCCCTTGTCGGCGCTCGGCCTGAAAAGCCAGCCATCGGACACGACCCTCGACATCGGCGTCACGTATTTCGACGAGCCGAGCCTGTCCGTTCTCGGCGCCCAGGACATCATCTACAGCCACGTGAAGCTGTCCAAAGCGTTCAAGTGGACGACGATCAACGGCTGTTACGAGAATTACGTCGCCATGCCCCGCAGCCCTTACCGGGGCGGAAGCCTGTTCAGCGCTGGAGCCAGCAACAGCGCGTCCTTCTTCAAGGATCTGACGAGCGCCAGCGTCTCGCTCTCGCTCGTCTATGACACCGGCGGCTTCGGCCTCGATAGCGGCCTCCTCTTCCGGGGGAGCGTCGAATTGGACTGGAAGCTCTCGAAGCGTCTGACGATGGTCATGCCGCAGGTGAACTACTACGTGCCGGTCACCGTGCATGACAGCCGTCCTTCCTTCGACAAGGTCGTCTTCGGCGGCCTCGGCTACCAATTCTAAAGGACCGATTCGTTCATGAAGGCCACGCGTCCCCTCGCGTGGCTTTTTTATTGCGTCCTTAATAAAGCCACGGTTCTTGCCTCGCACAACCAACTGATGCTCGACTCCTGTTATAATACAGGCATGAAGCCCGCTACCGACCGCGAAGAGAGAGCCTTTTTCGTCTTCGACCTGGTCCTCGTCACCCTGACCTCGGCGGTTCTCATCGGCGTCTTGTTCAAGATGCCGCAGGCGGATGCGATCCTGGCGGCCCTCTCGTTCCTGGGCCTCATCCCGGTCCTGTGGTCGGCCATTAAATCGCTCATCAAGCGACGCCTATCGGTGGACCTTTTGGCCTCTATCGCCCTAGGCTTCTCGCTGATCGATAAAGAATGGGTCTCGGCGGCTCTCATCACCCTGATGCTCGCCTTCGCCCGCATCTTCGAATACGTCACCTCGGCGCGGGTCAAGAGAGTCATCCAGAGCCTGATGAAATACCACGTCGAGCGGGTGCGTCTCCAGGTCGGCGAGACGGTCAAGGATGTCCACATAAGCGAGGTAAGGCCCGGTGACATGGTCGTGGTTGACTCCGGAGACAGGATGCCGGTAGACGGCGTAGTCATGTCCGGAGCCGCCGACGTCGACGAGTCATCCCTTACCGGCGAGAGCGAGCTCGTGCCGAAGAAGCCCGGCGACAAGGTCTTCACCGCCACAATGAACGAATCGGGATCGCTCGTCGTCAAGACCGAACGGGTCGGCGCCGATACGACCCTTGCCAAGATCATCAAGCTCGTCGAGGAAGCCGGCCGCGACAAGAGCCAGGCCGAGCGCATGGCTGACCGCTTCACCCAGTGGTACATATTCATCTCGCTCCTCGCTTCCGGCTTCATGTGGTGGTACGGCCTGTCGCCCGGGGAGATCCTGGCCGTCTTACTGGTCGTCTGTGCCGATGACGTGGCCGTAGCCGTGCCGCTCGCTTTCACCGCCGGCATCGCTCGAGCCGCCAAGGACGGTGTAATCGTCAAAGGCTCGGCCGCTCTTGAACAGCTCTCGAAGATGAAGTTCTTGCTCACCGACAAGACCGGCACTCTGACCCGCGGGAAGCCGAAGGTCGTGGACATCCGCGCCTACAAGCCGTTCTCCGCCCATAAAGTCCTCGAACTCGCCATGATGGGCGCTTCGGAATCGAAGCACGCTGTCTCCCGCGCCATCATCGACTACGGCAAAGGGAAGGGCATGACCATCCATGCCCCGCAGGAACTGGAAGAAGCGCCCGGCCAGGGCGTCAGGTTCCGCCACGGCATAGACCGGATGCTCCTCGGCCGTCCCTCATTCATGGCACATGACGGAACGGCGGTGCCCGAGGAAGCCAAGCGCGACCTCACTCTCGAAAAAGACGCCGGCCGCGGCGTGGCGGTCCTCTCTGTGAATGGCAAGACGGCCGGCCTCATCTCTTACGGTGACGAGCTTCGGCCGCGCGTCAAAGAGATCATCGCCGAAACGAGGAAATACGGCGTGCGCGAGTGGCACATCCTGACTGGCGACAACGAGCATGCCGCCGCGGCCGTGGCCGGGGAGCTCGGGCTCCGGCACTTCCACGCCAACATGACGCCGGAGAGCAAGGTCGAGTTCGTGCACAAATTCGAGCGAGAGAAAGAGCCGGAGGTAGTCGGCTACATCGGCGACGGGGTGAATGACGCCGCCTCGATGGCGCTTGCCGACGTCTCTATCGCCATGGGCGGCATCGGGGCCGACGCCGCCATCGAGGCCGCCGACATCGCCATCATGAAAGACCGCTTGGACCGCCTGCCGCAGGTCATGCGCACGGCCCAGGTCATCCGGCACATCATGTGGCAGTGTTTCGCTATCTGGTTCATGACCAACGCTGTCGGCCTTCTATGGGTGATCGTCGGCATCCCCGGCCTCGGTGTCCTTGGCCCCTCGGGCGCCGCCGCCTTCAACTTCCTGACCGACTTCCTTCCGATAGGCAACGCCTTAAGGGCGGGGAGGAAATGATCATTCTCGAAGCCAGGCCAGGGCCTCCTCTTTCGTTTTGAAATCCTTGATGTTGTCGCGCTTGGCCATCACTCGGACCACCTGCTCGGCCATTTGAGTTCGGAGATTGGCACCCCAAGTGGCGGTCCGATAGATGTACGGTAAGTCATTTTCCATCAGACCGACCAACATCTCGATCACTTTCGGGTCTTCGTAAGATTCGAGGGAGCTGAAGTCTATGATGACGCAAACCGACCTGTTCTTGCCGCCGGAAGCGTCTTTGATGGTCTTGCCTAGCCCCTCCGCCCAGGCCTTGATCAAGGGCAGTTCTCCAACGCTGAAAGTGCCGCCCAGGACGGCATGCACCAGAGGTTTGCCCAAAAAACTCGATTCGACGGGCCCGACTTGTGCGACGGCATTGGACATGGAGGCAGGCTTCAAGTCTCCACAACTATACCACATTTCAGCCCTGGTCTTCTCTAAAACGCCTCTGGTATAATGCCCCGGCATTACCAGGGGTTGATATAACTTTAATCTATAGGAAATCAAGCTATGATATACGCATTTCTCGCCGGTCGCGTCATTCTCGGGCTTTATTGGCTCCACGCGGCGTACGGCCACATCTTCAAAGCTTCCGGCATGGTCGGCTACGCTCAGTCCAAGGGCGTGAAGTCGGCGGCCGGGGCCAAGTTCGCCGTCATAGGCACCGGTATCCTGGCTCTTGTCGGCGGTCTTTCGATCCTCGCCGGATACGGGCCGGAACTCGGCATCGCTTGTCTGGCCATCTTCCTTGTCGGAGTGTCCTTCAAGATGCATCCGTATTGGAAAGAGGCCGATCCGATGGCCAAGATGGGCGATCGCATCAATTTCTGGAAGAACATGGCTCTTCTCGGCGCCCTGCTCGCTATGCTGGCTATCCCGCTCCCTTGGGCGTATTCGCTAGGCTGGTAGCTCCTTCCTTGTGACATTCCCGCCTCCATCCGGGTTATAATGGAAGACATGGATAAACCATCGTCCGACGTCGAACTGCTACGGGATTCTGCGGCTCGTCCGGCCGTGTTCGAAGAGATCGTGAATCGGTACCAGCGGGCTTTCGTGCGCAAGGCCATGTCCATCCTCCACGATGAAGACGACGCCTATGACGTTGTCCAGGAGACGTTCGTCCGGATATATGTGGCTGGCAAGAGATTCGAGGAAAGGGAAGGCGCCTCGTTCTCCTCTTGGGCCTATACCGTCCTCGTAAATCAATGCTACACGGCGTACCGCAAGAGGCGCCGCAAAGAGACCGTTTCGCTCGAGGCTGTCCCTGAATTCGCGGAGACTGTCCCTGATCCCGTCTCCGCCGACCTCATGGAGCGCCGATACGCGGCCGATCAAGCCATGAGAATGCTGTCCAAGCTGCCGGTCCTCCTGCGCCGGACCGTGGAGCAACATTTCATAGACGGCATGCCGCAGAAAGAGATCGCCGAAAAGGAAGGCGTCTCGCACGGCACGATCCGCCAGCGCATCCACCGGGCCAAGCAGAAGATGCGAGAGGCTCACTTAGAATTAGCTTATGTCACCTCGCAAATCAAATGAATCAACGCGACGGACAACTCAAAAGAGACGTGATGACCCGGGTGCGGGCGGTATATCTCCTGCGCCGGGCCTTCGACCCGGAGGCGCTCAAAGGGCTGGTCTTCGCCGCCTGTGCTGTCGCCATGGTCTATCTCGTCTCGATACCGCACGTCATCCAGAACATGTCTAGGCTGTCCGGCGTCGCCGATGACGTCTCTTATCTCTTGTCCGCCTTCATTCACACTTCGTTCACCGTCGAAGCGGTCATCACCCTAGCCATCGCCGCCGGCCTGTGGCTCTTGTTCGATATAGTCCATAATCTCAGATACGCGCGCCCGTGGGTCAGAGAAGCCTGAAATGTAGGCCCGTTATCCATTCAAAAGACCTTACCACAAAAGAAAAGCCCACCGAGCGGGCTTTTTCCCGTTGGTGGGTTGATCGTTCGCCTGATTCAGGCGAACTGGACGATGAGGCTCTGCGTGACCAGAAGTATCGCCACCCAAAGAGGGATGACGATGTAAAATCTCGGCAGCATGATCGAGCGGGACAATTCGACAAACTCGGTATGCCACACGAAATCTCCTGCAAGAAGCCTTTCAAGGGCCTTCGGTTCGCGCCACCCGGTGACGGACTGGATTGCGAACCAGAGGAAATCCTCAGTGACCATATTCCCGAGCCAGACTGTCGGCAGGAATATGATCGGGACGATTTTCGCGCCGCCGACATCCATGACGAGCCATGAATGGCCCGAGAGATGCCAGAACAGCAGGAAGTTCAAGATAGTGACCGCGGGGATGATCGCGCCGAACATCATGAGATGATACGGCGTGACGTAGGACTTCTCCGTGATCCGATCTAAGAGGCCGATCTGGATCTTTTTGCCCCAAAAGGGGTGTTGGAATTCAGTGGCGCCCCATTTGCCGACCTTAAACTGCTCCAGCCATATTTCCAATATAGCCAGAGGGAAAGCGATCGACATCACGTTGATCGCGTAGAGGATTAAGATTTTCAAAGGACACGGTCCTTTCTTGTTTACTGACGTTAAGGTAAGAGGTGAAGGACTATCTGAAATTCTTTTTAATTATAGCACAAATTATATTAATTTGTCAATCAAGCTAAACTCCTTATTTTAAGGCCTCGTTTCTTGTATAATGTTTCTCCTATGATAGACATCAGTGAATTGAAGGATCTTATCTCCGGCGAAGTCGAGACCTCCGACGAAGCGCTTGCCGCCGCATCCCGCGACGCCAGCATATTCGAGGTCAGGCCGAGGGCGGTAGTCCATCCCAAAGACGCCGAAGACCTGAAAAAGCTGGTCCGCTATGCCGCCGATCACGGCGACGTTAATTTAACTGCCCGCGCGGCTGGTACGGACATGTCGGGCGGGCCTCTCACCGAATCTATAGTCGTCTCGTTCCTTGAGCATTTCGATCGCATCAAAAAGGTGGTCGACGGTTACGCCGTGACCGAGCCGGGCGTCTATTATCGCGATTTCGAAAAAGCCACTCTGGATAAGGGCGGCCAGATCATGCCGAGCTACCCGGCCTCGCGCGAGCTCTGCACCGTGGGCGGCATGGTGGCCAATGACGCCGGCGGCGAGAAGACCCTGACATACGGCAAGACGGAGAGATACGTCCGCCGGCTCAAGATGGTCTGCGCCGACGGCGAGGAATATGAATTCAAGCCGCTTAAGCCGGCAGAGCTCGAGGAGAAGAAAAAGCTTGAGAGCTTCGAAGGCCAGATCTACCGGAAGACCCAAGCCCTCATCGATTCGAACCGAGAACTGATCGAGAGTGCCCGGCCGATAGTCCCGAAGAATTCCTGCGGCTACTCTCTGTGGAACGTTTACGACAGAGGCAAGGGCACGTTCGATTTGACCAGGCTCATCACCGGTTCGCAGGGCACCCTAGGCCTTTTGACCGAGATAGAATTCGCCCTGGTCCGGCCCAAGCCATATTCGCATCTTCTGGTCGTCTTCCTGAAGAGCTTGGACCATCTTGGCGAGACGGCCTCGAGCATCCTCCGGCACAAGCCAGACAGCTTCGAGTCGTACGACGACCAGACGTTTAAAGTCGCCATAAAATTCCTGCCGCAGCTCATAAGGCAGATGAAAGGGAATATCATCACCTTGGGCCTTGAATTCTTGCCGGAGATGATCGCCGTCCTCGACGGCGGCGTGCCGAAGCTCGTGCTTCTCGCCGAGTTCACGGCCGACACGGATAGAGAGGCCCTGGAAAAGGCATTGAACGCGCAGGCCGCTCTCGAGAGCTTGCATCAAAAGACCAAGGTCACCAAGACCGCCAAGGACCTCGCCAAATATTGGGTCATCCGCCGCGAGAGCTTCAACATGCTCCGCCAGCACGTCCACGGCCTGCGCACCGCCCCGTTCATCGACGATTTCGTGGTACCGCCCGCGGCTCTGCCCGAATTCCTGCCGAAGCTCTATGCTATCCTCGACCCGTACAAGAAAGACCTGACCTACACCATCGCCGGCCACGTCGGCGACGGCAATTTTCACATCATCCCTCTCATGGATCTCGACCTCGGGAAGTCGCACCATATCATAGAAGAGCTGTCGATCAAGGTATACGAGCTCGTCCATGCGTTCAGAGGCTCGATAACCGGCGAGCACAACGACGGCATCATCAGGACGCCGTTCGTGAAGATGCAATACGGAGAGGAAGTCGTCAGGCTCTTCGAAGAGACCAAGAAGATCTGGGACCCGAAAAGCATATTCAACCCCGGCAAGAAAGTCGGCGGCACCCTGGAGTACGCCATGGCCCACATCGTGAGGACGCCGTGATCGGCGCGCCGGGCGCGGGTTGCCTGCTATTCGTATCGTAATGCTTCGATCGGATTCAGGCGCGACGCCCGTCTGGCCGGATAGTAGCCGAAGATGATGCCGATCGCGGCCGAGACGCCGAAGGCGAGGAGGACCGAGGACATAGACAGTTGCGTCTCCAGGATGCCGAGGTTGGTCAAGACCGCGCAGACGGCCCAGCCCAGAGCGACGCCGACAGCGCCGCCCAAGACCGTGAGCGCTACCGCCTCGGAGAGGAATTGCACGTTGATGTCGTGGCGCTTAGCGCCTATGGCTTTCCGGAGACCGATCTCTTTAGTGCGCTCGGTCACGGTCGTGAGCATCATGTTCATGATGCCGATGCCGCCGACCAGAAGCGATATGCCGGCCACGGCGCCGAGGAGGAGAGTGAACGTGCCAGTGACGCTCGACGCGGCCGAGACGATCGAGGCCTGGTTCAATACGTTGAAATCGGCCAGAGTAGGATCTGCGATGTTGTGGCGGGAAAGAAGGAGAGCAGTGATATCGTTCTGGACCTGGGTCATGTCGCTCTCCCCAGCCGCCGAGACGTCGATCGTGCTGTAGTACGTGGTATTGCCGGACAGGAAGAGCTGGGCCGCCGACAAGGGCACATATATGACGTCGTCCTGATTGCCCGGGCCGCCGCTCGAGCCCTTGGACACCGTCACGCCGATGACCGTGAATTGGAGGCCTTTGATGCGTATGATCTGCCCGACCGCTTCGGTGCCGCTCGCGAAGAGATCGTTCACGACCGTGGGCCCGATGACGGCCACCTTCGAGCGATTCGTCACGTCGGTATCGCTGAAGAAATTGCCGTCGGCGATCTGGACGTTGCGGATCGCCGTATATGCCGGGACTGTGCCCGTGACCGAGGTGTTGGTATTGGTGCCCGGGGCGGTGACTTGATATCGCCCATCCACTTCCGGCGCCACGGCAGTCACGTTCGCCACTTGCGATGAGATGGCACTCTCGTCGCCCGGAGTGAGCGTCTGAGCCGCGCCGCGGCCGGCCGAAGCGCCATAGCCGAAAGACCGCTGAGCGCCAGGATAGACAATGAGCAGGTTAGAGCCGAGGCTTTGGATAGAAGCCTGGATCGAGCCTTGAGCGCCTTGTCCGATCGCCACCATGCTGATGACCGAACTGATGCCGATCACGATGCCGAGCATAGTCAAGGTCGTCCGCACTTTATTGGCGGTCAGGGCGGAAAAAGTCTCGTGCAAGATGTCTCGGCTGGTCATGTTTTCTTTTTGGCGTGGTCGATCAAGCGTTTCTCGTGCGAGGTGCCGTCCTCGACGATCAGGCCGTCTCTTATGTAGACAATGCGATCGGCGTGCTCGGCGACTTCCCGTTCGTGGGTGATGAGGATCACCGTGCGGCGGAGCTCCTTATTCAGCTTTTGGAAAGTCCCGAGGACGATGTCTCCGGTCGCCGAATCCAAGTTCCCGGTCGGTTCGTCAGCCAAGATGAGCGCCGGGTCGTTGACGAGCGCTCTGGCTATGGCGACTCTCTGGATCTGGCCGCCCGAGAGCTGGTTCGACATATGATTGTAATGGTCTTCATCGAAGCCGGCGCTCCGGAGCGAGGCATATGCCCGTTTCAGGCGCTCATCCTCAGGGATCTCGGCATAGATCAAGGGCAGGGTGACGTTGCGGAGCGCCGTGGCGCGCGGCAGGAGATTGAAAGACTGGAAAACGAAACCGATCCTGTTACGGCGGATCTCCGCCAGCTCGTCATCGGATAGTTTGGATACGTCCTGTCCGTCCAGAAGGTATGTCCCGGATGTCGCCGTGTCCAAGGCCCCCAGGATATGCATCAAGGTCGATTTTCCGGAGCCGGAAGGCCCCATGATAGCCACAAATTCGCCATCGTCAATCTTGAAAGAGACGCCGCGCAAGGCATGGGTAGCCAAGTCGCCGTTCATGTAAGTCTTGACGATGTCTTTGACTTCTATCATTAGCGCCTTTACCTGCCTGCCGCCGCGCCGCCTGCCGCCCGGGCTGCGCCGCCGGCAGCCCCGCCGCCGGCTCTCGCACCCAAGCTGCTCAGAAGGCTCGGAGCGCTCGCGCTCGAAGCGGCGCTCGCAGCGACGGTGCGGGTGACCACCCATTCTCCGGCGGTGAGGCCGCTTAAGATCTGCGTATTGGTGGTATCAGATTGTCCGATAGTCACGACTGTACTGGTCGGAGGCGTGACCGAGGGCATGGTCACGGATATGGTCCGTCCGGAAGCCGTCCCGCTTCCCGAAAAGGCGCGAGTGCTGGAGGCGTAACCGTTGGCTGTTCTTCCCGTGCTCGAGGCGTAGGTGCTTGAGGCGAAGCTTCCGGTCCCGCTGTTCCCGAAGCTGCGGGTGCTCGAGGCTGAGGTCATCCTGCCGCTTGCCGCGGCCTGGCTCTGTATATAAGACCCGACAACGGCTTGGTCGAATGTCTGGACATAGCTCCGATTGCCCTGGGTCTTCACTGCGGCCGTCGGCACGATGAGGACGCCGTCGATCTCGTTCGTGACGATCGAGACGTTCAAGCTCATGCCAGGCAGGATGCGCGGGTCGGGAGTATTGACGGCTATCTTGACGCCATAGGAGACTACGCCAGCGGAGACGGACCCGACCAGGTCGACTTCGGAGACTGTGCCGGTCGCCGTGAAGCCGCTTATGGCGTCGAAAGTTATGGTGACCGGCTGGCCGACCTTGACATTGGCGGCGTCCACTTCGTCGAGGGAGATATTGGCGATCTTCTGGCTGCCTATCACGGTGGCGATGACCGTGCCATTGCTGGCTTGATTGTACAGGGAAACGGGGATGCGGCCGATCACTCCGTCGAACGGCGCCCGGATGAAATATTTTTCGTATGTCTTTTGAGCCTGGGCTACCGAAAGCTCCGACGCCTGGATGGCCAATGGATCGGCGCCGGTTATGAGATTGTTCAAAGTATTCGCATCGCTCGCGATCGTGTTGCTCGCTCCGCCCAAGGCTGAGACGTCGGAACTCGCGAGATTGCCCCATGAGGAGACGCTGCTCTCTGCAGCCGAAGATCCCCTCGATTGATAGTCGGGCTCGTTCACAGTGATATAGGTGATGGCGCTCTGGGCGTCGCCGACGGCGCTGGATACGTCCTTCTCCAGGCTGTATGAATCGGAGATCAGCCTGTCTATGCTCGAAGTAGCGCTGTTGCGCGTCGTCCCCGCGTACTCGGCGAGCACCGTTTGATATTCCGCGCTGGCTTTATCGTAAGACGAGCCGGCTTGCGAGCGGTAGGCCTGTCCTGTGCTGTCCAGGGAGGCTGAATTCTGGACGGAGAGGAAGCCGCCCTGCTCATAGAACATGTTATTCAGTCCCGGCATGACCGTGTGCAGGTCGATGAAGGCGTTGCTCACGGCATTGAACCCGTCGCTGTAAGCCTTCTCCAGGCTATTCTCGGCGTTCGCTATGTCCCCGGGCTTGGCTGGCTCGGTGAGCTGGGCGAGCGACAACCGGGCGCTAGCAAGGCTAGTCGCAGCGTCGGTCGGGTCGATGGTGGAGATCAGGTCGCCGGCGTAAACGTGGTCCCCAACGGCCTTGTCTATGGAAGTAATGGCGCCGGAGACCTGGCTCGCGATGTCTATCTGGTTAGCCGCCGTCACCTGACCGGTGCCGGAGACCGTCTGGACGATGTTGCCGATCATGGCCGGCGCGACGACGTATTGCGGCACGGCGCTCCCGTTCTTGGCCGAGACGTACATCTCATAGCCGCCGACTACGCAGGTGACGGCTATGACGGAGACCAGGATCTTATGCGCCTTTGCGAAGGCGCGGAAAGCATTAAGGGCGTTTTTCATCTGTTATTATGCGTTAAAGGTCTTTGCTATGGCGATCAAGGGTTCGCCGGCATCGGCTGTCTTCCCAACGTTCCAGAAGCGTTCGAAGGAGGCGGGGGCACCAGACGGACGAATGTCGCCACGATCCTGCCTTCCGAGTCAGGCTCGCCTATGGCGGTCAAGACATCGCCCGTCCTGATGTCGGAAGTGGTGGCGATGCCGTGGAACCGGCGGATGACCGTGTTCGAGCTTATCAGGATGACTTTTTCTGCCTGATCCGGATCCTTCACCGTGACTTCCGGCAGATGCACAGCCACGATCATCCCGGCGGCGCCGTTCGGAGCGGAGAGATCGTCCGTGTCCGGCCTGAATGAGAACGGCGAACTGCCGCCGAAGACTTCGGCGTAGTGGTTGCTCCAGCGATACGAGAACTCCGCCTGCCGGTATCCGACGGCCGTGCCGGCCCAGAATATGACGAGAGCCGCAAGAAGGATACCCAGGATGGAGATCATCCTTGAATAGCCGGGCGATTGTAAGAAATCTTTCATGATAATGAGTAATGCAAACGGCTAAGATCCCCGGCCATCTTACGCGCCGAGTACGCGAAGACGAAAAAGGCCGCGAGCACGAAGATGCTGTCCAAGACCGGCGCCGATTCGGCGAGCGACAAGGCGAGTGAATTCCATGATCCGGCGAGATGCGCTCCGTCAGAGGCGAATAGCGACGCATAATAATTGAAGCCGGACGATGCCGAGCGGGCCAGAGTGTATTGAAGGGCCGGCACGAAGGCTACGGCGGCCACGAAGATAAGGAGGCCATGCCAGGCCGCCCACGCTCGCGCCGTCATAAGGCGCCGCCTCGCGATGCGCTTCATTACGGCGAGACGCACCCTCTCTTCCGAGCGCGGGTCACCTATATGTGAGATCTGCTTCATTTTTTCTTGATGGGACGACGCCCTATTATATCACCCTGCTAATACGAGCATTTCAAGGTTTTCGGTGCGACATATCCCGGCGGAGCTTGACGAGGGCCCGCCAATGCCAGCTTTTTACCGTGTTCATGGGCTTATCCATGATGTCCGCTATCTCGCCGAACGAGAGCTCCTCTTGGTAGCGCATGACGAGCACGGCGCGGTGATCGGGGTGCAGGGCGTCGAGATACGGCTCGAGCATGACGGCAGATTCGGCGCGCTCGAAGAGCTCTGAGGCGAGCGGCTCCGCATCCTCTAGGGTGTCGGCGAAGCTCTGGTCGGTCTCGTCGTTATCCAGCTCGGAGAAGGCCGTAGCCCGCCGTTTCTTCAGATGGTCGAGGGCGGTGTTCCGGGCAATGGCATACAGCCATGGCCGGAACGTCTTGCCGGCCTTGAAACGGCGGACATGTTTCCAGGCCTTGAAGAAGGCGTCTTGGACGACATCCTCGACGTCTTCGTCGGCCTTCACGTACTGTCTCACGAAATTGAATATGGGCCGGATGTGCCGGCGCATCAATTCCTGGAAAGCCGCATCATCGCGCTTCTTGCAGGCTTCGACGAGCTCCTCATCGGTCGCGTTTTGATGATCCATGGGTATCCATACTACCATGCCGCCCCGGCATGGCTGGTTTATATCATCTGCGACAGCTTGAATCCGGCCCAGATGCCGAATAGGCCGCCGAACATGCCGAGGATGATCGATGAGAACGAGAAGACGTCGGCGCCGAAGAGAACGGGGATATAGCTGCCGACTGTGCCGCCCACGAAGACGCCGATCCAGATGAGAGATTTGGCGTTCATTGAGTGCCATTATACAATGGATCCATGGCTATTGCAGTCTTCGGCGGAGGGTGCTTCTGGTGCACGGAAGCCGTCTTCGCTTCTCTCAAAGGAGTCAAGTCCGTCATGCCCGGCTACACCGGAGGCTTCACCAAGGATCCGACCTATGAACGGGTATCGGCAGGGAATACGGGCCACATCGAATCCATAAAGATAGAATTCGACCCGGCCGTCATATCATACGACGACCTTCTGACGGTCTTCTTCAATACCCACGACCCGACCTCGTTGGACCGGCAGGGGACTGACGTCGGTCCCCAGTATCATTCGGCGATCTTCTACTCCGACGACGACCAGAAACGAGCGGCCGAGTCCATGGTGAAGGAGCTCAGCGATCCGCATGCCTACGATCTCCCGGTCGTGACCGACGTGAGGCCGCTCCGCGAATTCTATCCAGCCGAGGATTATCATCGCGGATATTACAGGCACAATCCGAGCGAGCCTTATTGCCAATTGGTCATCGCCCCGAAATTGGAGAGGCTGCAAAAGCGTTTCAATGAATTGTTGAAGTGATCAAGTCCGAATACAGCAAGACATGCCTCGGAGAAACTCCACTTTTGAAAGGTTCAAGGCTAAAGTATCACGCGCTCGGCCGGCTCCCGCTGGGAATGTTTCTCCGAGGCATGTCTTGCTGTATTCGTGATACAATAATTCCATGACCGAGGATGATTTCAAGAAGAGATTGACCCCGGAGGAATACAAAGTCCTTCGCGAGAAGGGGACGGAAGCGCCCTTTTCCGGCGAACTCCTCAAGGAGAAGCGCGATGGCACTTATGTTTGCAAGGCCTGCGGCGCGCCGCTCTTCCCCTCGACGGCGAAATTCGATTCCGGCACCGGCTGGCCTTCTTTCGATCAGGCTCTGCCGGGCGCGGTCAAGTTCCAGGCCGACACGAGCCTCGGCGGGACCCGCACCGAGGTCGTCTGTGCCAACTGCGGCTCTCATCTGGGCCACATATTCGATGACGGCCCGACCAAGACCGGTAAGCGCTATTGCATGAATTCGGTGTGCTTACAATTTAAACAATAATAAATATTATGAAAAATCGTCTCTATTGGCTCCTCGGGCTTTCGATCGCCGGTCTTTTATTCTCCGGCTATCTGAGCGGCGTCAAGCTAATGACTAATAGCTGCGCTCTCGGCGAATCCTGTCCCTACTTCCTCGGATATCCGGCCTGCCTGTACGGGTTCGCCATGTATCTCATCATGACTGTCGCGGCTATCTGGGCTCTTGCCGTGCCGGCGGAGCGCGCCAGGAACCCGCTAACCACGATCGCCACCGTCTCATTCCTCGGCATCATCTTCGCCGGCAGCTTCGTCGTCCAGGAAGTATCGTCCTGGATCGGTCTTGGCCACATCATTCCGTACACTCTCGGCCTGCCGAGCTGCGCTTACGGGCTCGTCTTCTACATAGCCATTTTCGTCGTATCTGTCCTCAGCCTGCGCCGCCGAGAGTAATCGCACCAGATCTCCATGAGCCAAACTGCCGTTTGGTACATGTCCCTCGTCAAGCCGCCGTTCGCTCCGCCGGCCTGGCTGTTCGCTCCGGTCTGGAGCGTTCTGTATGCGATCATCGCCGTCACATTCATCCGCGTCTTCTATTTGGCGTCCAAAGAAACTATCCCCAGGAATGTCGCGATACCGTTCATCCTGAATCTCTTCTTCAACCTCGCGTTCTCGCCGCTCCAATTCCAGCTGCAAGACAATTACCTGGCGGCGGCAGACATCTTGTTCGTTCTCGGCACCTTGATCTGGGCCATGGCCGCCATCTGGCCTTATTCCCGCAAATTGGCGTACTGGCAAATCCCATACCTCGCCTGGGTGTCGTTCGCCACGGTGCTGCAGCTTGCCGTGACGTGGTTGAACGGATGACCAAAAAATTAAGAGCCGGCTAAATGAATAGCCGGCCCAGAGGCCTAAAACCGTTTGAAAGAGTCCTTTAGTCGATCGCGACGCGGTTCGCTCCCCTGCGGGAGTTATCTCCCGGCCAGCTTGAGATTTAACCCACGGCCCGAACCGGCCGAGCTGTTTCCAGGCCAGTCCTTAAAATATCTCGGGATGCCGCGTACGTCAATAGTCTATTTCTTTTTCTTTCTCAATTCGATCCCTAATTCCCTGAATTGTCTCTCCGTGATCTCGCTCGGCGCGCCCATCATGAGGTCCTTGCCCTCGCCGGTCTTGGCGAAAGCGATGACCTCGCGGATGTTCGGCTCGTTCTCGAGGATCATGACGATGCGGTCGATGCCTGGAGCGAAGCCGCCGTGGGGAGGCGTGCCGAATCTGAAGGCCTCGAGCATGTGGCCGAACCTCTTCTGCTGTTCTTCCGGTGAGATGTCGAGATATTCGAAGACTTTCTGCTGCATCTCGGCCTTGTGGATGCGGATCGAACCGGAACTCAATTCGTAGCCGTTCAAGACCAGATCGTATGAATTGGCACGGATGGACATCAAGTCTTTGCCGGACATGAATTTGTCTATGTCCTCGTCTTTGATGGAGCAGAACGGGTGATGAGTAGCCTGAATTTTTCCTTCCTCATCTTTCTCGAACATAGGGAAGTCGAAGATCCAGACGAATGCCAGCTCATTCGGGTCGTTCTTGTCTTTCCGCAAGTCCGGCTTGTCATTGCCGTATTTCTTCATAGTCTCGGCGTACGTCAGGCGGGTGAACGGCGTTTGCGATATTTTCTTGTTCGGATACAAGACCTTTACGAGTTCAATGAACATTGTCTCGGTATACCTCATAACGTCTTCTTGCGTGACGAACGACATCTCGAAGTCCAGCTGGGTGAATTCCGGCTGACGATCGCCGCGGGTGTCCTCATCTCGGAAACATCGAGCGATCTGGAAATACTTCTCGAAGCCGGCCACCATGCAAAGCTGCTTGAATTGCTGGGGAGACTGGGGAAGGACGTAGAATTTGCCGTTCTCCAGGCGCGACGGCACGACGTACTCGCGGGACCCTTCCGGCGTGCCCCTCATGAGGATCGGCGTCTCGATTTCCACGAAATCATTTTTATGCATGTAGTCCCGGAAAAAAGTGATGATTTTGTCGCGCTGTCGGATATTCCTCTGCATCCGCGGCCGCCTGAGATCGAGGTAACGATATTTTAAGCGCATGTCTTCATTGATTTTGTGCCCGTCATCGCGGACATCGAAAGGAGGCGTATTCGCCTCGTTCAGGACCTCAAGCTTCTTCAATTCGATCTCGATGTCGCCGTTCTCTTCGTCTTTGGCTACCATCTTCTCCGGCCGCTTATTCACTACGCCCGTCGCTCTCACCACCCATTCTGACCTGACTTTGTCCGCCGTCGCGTGAGCCTCCTTGTTCTGGGGCATGGCCACTGTCTGCACTCTTCCGGTCATGTCCCGCAAGTCGATGAAGATGAGCTTGCCGTGATCGCGCCGCACATCCACCCAGCCGGAAATGGAGGCCTCCTTGCCGACTGCGGCCTTAAGATCCTTGATATAAGCGCGGTTCATGACGAAAATATACCACATTCGTGGTACTATGTGCAGGTCCCTTATCTAGATTAATCGACAGTCCTCCATGAAAACTAAATATTACGCGTACGCGGCAGTTGCGGTCATCCTAGTCATCGTCGCCGTTCTCATATACGGAAGCAGGCAGCCAGCAGGGAATCAAGCCCCGGCCGGCACTCCGACCGGTGGCGTTTTCGGAACCACAGCCGGTTATTATAAGACCCACCTCGAAACCAACGGTCCTGTCGTCTATTACTCTCCGGCTTCCACCACGGCCTCTCTCATCAAGGTCAACACTCCCCAAGTCCACACTGATATCGATTCGCCGCTCACGATAAGCGGCACGGCCGTCGGCACATGGTATTTCGAGGCCAGCTTCCCGGTCATCCTGACCGATTGGAGCGGCAAGATCCTGGCGCAGGTTCCGGCGGAAGCCATGAGCGATTGGGAGACGACCAGCTTCGTGCCATTCCTAGCCCACCTTTCATTCCCGCGCCAGAAGTCCGGCAGCATGGGGGTGCTCATCCTGAAGAAAGACAATCCTTCCGGCATGGCCTCCAAAGACGCATCGATAGAGATGGCCGTGACTTTCCACTAGGCGCGCAACGGGAAAAGGACCTGAGGCGTATGATATAATTAGCCATTATCGTTTAGCTTTAACTATCTAAATATCATGATGTACGGATATTACGGCAACTACGGGAACTACTGCGGAGACTTCTGGCCGTTCCATGTGATCGGCAGCATAGTCGGCGTATTCGTCCTCGTCATAGTCATCTTGATCATGGTGAGGATCTTGAGGCGCGTCAGGCACGGCTCCGGTTGGCGCTCGTGGCGCGGAGGCTCGGCCGAGGAGCTCTTGAAAGAGCGGTTCGTCAAGGGTGAGATCCAGCAAAAAGAATACGAGGAGAAGCTCAAGGTCATCAGAGAATAGCTAGAACCAAGAAGGAGGATCCGTCGTAGAGAAGGCCGCCAGAGATTGGCGGCCTTCTCCGTCTTCGTGATAATATCAACGCATGACGCAAGGAATCTCGCCGATCATAAAGGAAAAAGCCCCGCTCATCTTGGCTGAGATCAAGAAGGCCAAATCCATCCTCCTGCATTGCCATCCGGCGCCTGATCCGGATTCCGTCGGCTCGGCCCTGGCCATGAAGCTCGCCCTGGAAGGGCTCGGCAAGAAGGCCACGGTCATAAGGGGCGACTCGAACATGCCCCAAGCCTTCATGCATTTTCCGGGGGCGGAAGGCATCGTGCAGAAGAATTTCTTCGAGGCTGACCTCAAAGACTTCGATCTTTTCATCTCTTTGGACAGCGCGGACCTCGGCCTAATCTCGCGGCGCGGGAAAGTGGCGTTCCCGGAATGGCTGAAGGTCGTGAATATTGACCATCATCCCACGAATCCGAACTATGGCTCTATAAACCTTGTAGAGCCGTCGTACCCCGCTACCGGCCAGGTGCTTTTCGACCTGTTCGGCGAATGGGGCATAGAGATCACTCCGGACATCGCAGCAGACCTGTTCGTCGCGACCTACTCCGATACCGGCGGCCTGAAATATGAAGGTGTGACGGCTCATACGTACGAGATCATGACGGTATTATCCAGGCTCATTGACGACATACCGAGACTTATCAGAAAAATGGAAAACCTGAACACCCCGGGCTTCATGAAATTCGCGTCAGCGGCTCTAGGCGGCGTCGAAGCAGTTGGCGGCAAGGCCGCCTTAACATTCGTTCCCCACGCTGTCCTGAAAGAGAACGCCCTGACTGCCGACGACATCTTCACGAGCGAGATATCGAGCCTTCTTATGACTGTGCCGCAATGGGTGATAACCGGTTGCGGGGTGGAGATAGAGCCGAACAAGGTCAAGTTCAGCTTCCGCTCGGCCGACGAGAATAAGTATGATGTCTCCAAGCTGGCGACAGCCCTCGGTGGCGGAGGACACGGGGCCGCCTCGGGCGCCATCTTGAGCATGCCCCTTGAAGAGGCCAAAAGGTTGGTGGTCGCCAAAGCCAAAGAGCTGTATAATCTCTAACCCATGAGCACAAGATCGCGTTGGATCGCAATCATCGCCGCCATCATCGTCATCGGGATCGCCTGGTTCTTCTTGGACCATCGCTATACCCAGGCTCCGCTCGCATCGGAGGCGGGTCCGTCGTCGGCGGCTCCTACGGCGCCGTCCGGTCCGACCCCAGCGGCTTCCGCTACCACTAATAATCAATCATCAGTCAAAAATTTCATGCATACAGTCACCATCCAGACTTCCAAGGGCACGATAGTCTTCGAGACCTATGATGCCGACGCGCCCAATGCCGTCAAGAATTTCATCACTCTCGCCGACAAAGGCTTCTATAATGGCCTCGTATTCCACCGGGTGATAAACGGCTTCATGATCCAGGGCGGCGACCCGACGGGGGTGGGCAGCGGCGGACCTGGTTACCAATTCGCCGATGAGCTTGATCCGAACACGCCGTCATACCAGGCCGGCTATGTTCCCGGCACGGTCGCCATGGCCAACTCCGGCCCCAACACCAACGGCAGCCAGTTCTTCATCATGCAGGGGAATGCGCCTCTCCAGCATAACTACACCATCTTCGGCAAGGTCATATCCGGCATGGATGTCGTGAATGCGATCGCCGCCGTGGCCGTGGACGCGAATGACAGGCCGCTTGCGCCGGTCACCATGCAATCTGTGACCGTAGCTCCCGCCAAGTGATGCCGTTCAAAGAAAAGGTCTTCTCGATCGTCCGGCGCATCCCCAAGGGCCGGACCATGTCCTATAAAGAGGTCGCCGAAAAAGCCGGCCTGCCGCGAGCCTATAGGGCGGTGGGGAACGTCTTGAATGCGAATTATGATCAGAAGATCCCGTGCCACCGGGTGATCCGGAGCGACGGCACGGCCGGAGGATGGAATAGGGGCAGGAAACTAAAAGAGAGGATCCTTGCCGAGGAAAGGCGATGACCCGGCCCCGCCCGCGCATCCGCCGCCCGCGTATCCTGTAGCGCGGGTTATTTTTGTAGTGTGTGGTAATATGAGCCCATGTCTGACTATTACAACTCCCGCCGTACCAGGAACCTCTTCGACCCGAAAAGCGCCGAGCCGTTCAAAGTCAGCCGCTCGAAGATAGACCTTTTCCTGAATTGTTCATTATGCTTCTACTTGGACCGCCGGATGGGCGTAGCCAGGCCGCCTGGCTTCCCGTTCGCCCTGAACTCTGCCGTTGACGCTCTCTTGAAGAAGGAATTCGATATCCATCGTGCTGCCGGATCGGCTCACCCGCTCATGGAAGCATACGGCCTGAAAGACGTCGTGCCTTTTCAGCACGAGAAGATCGACATCTGGCGCGACACCTTCAAGGGCGTGCAGTACCTGCATGAGCCGACCAATCTCCTCGTGACCGGCGCCGTCGACGACATTTGGGTCAACGAGAAGAGAGAGCTAATCGTCGTCGATTATAAATCGACCTCGAAGGAAGAGAAGGTCTCGCTCGACAAGGAATGGCAGATCGGTTACAAGCGGCAGATGGAAGTCTACCAATGGCTCCTCAGGCGGAACGGCTTCAAAGTCTCGAAGACCGGCTATTTCGTCTATTGCAACGGCAAGACCGATCGAAAGGCCTTCGACGGCAAGCTTGAATTCGACGTGGATCTTCTCCCGCACGACGGCGATGATTCATGGGTGGAGGAAACCCTGACCAAACTCAAGACTTGTCTCATGAGCGATACTGCGCCGGGACCCGCCGCCGGCTGCGATTACTGCGATTATCGCAAGGCCGCCAGGGACGTCCAGCGGAAAGGGAAGAAATAGGCTTGCCGTCCGCGCGCATCTGCCGAGGCGCGGGCGGCTTCCTATTTTTGCCTTGCGCGGAACACGGGAAGATGTCCGCGTCGTGATCACCACGCGTTAGCTAGTAAAGGCCACGTCGACTCATGGCTTCTTCAAGCCTAACGGAACAGCCTTAAAATCCCGGTGAATTTCCGTTCAAATCCCCATGAAGAAAAGTTCAAAGAATGATGAAGAAAGGCCGAAAAGCTCGTCGTCCCCGATTAAATAGTGGCCAGGCGCTTCGGCGTATCTATGACGTATCCCCGGCCGGGCACATTGGCGATCAGATTCGGCGCCCTGCCGGCGTTCAGCTTCTTGCGCAGGTTGCGGATGTGGGCCTCCACGGTGTTGGAGAACGGGTTGCCGTCGGCCGTCCAGACATGCTCCATGAGCTGGGCGCGAGACAGCACTACCCCGGCGTTCCTCATGAGATATTGGAGCATATGGAATTCCTTCCGGGTCAGATGGATCTGCCTCTTGCCCCGGCGGACGGCGTTCAGGTCCGGATCCAGGGCGAGGTCGGCCACCGCAAGCACCGATGATTTGATTTCCGGCGACCGCCTGGCCACGGCATCTAGGCGCGCCCGAAGCTCGTCGAGCGAGAACGGCTTGGTGACATAGTCGTCGGCTCCCTGCTTCAGAGCCGCCACCTTCATCCCCGGGTCGTCCGTCACGGACAGGAAGATGATCGGCGTGGTCTTGCCGGCGGCTCTCACTTCCCGACAGACGGCCAGACCATCCTTCTTCGGCAGGGCATAGTCCAGGATGACGGCGTCGTAGTCGTAGCTCCTCGCAAGAAAAGAGCCGTCGGCACCGTCATGGGAGACGTCAACGGTGTGCGAACAGGCGGTCAAGCTGTTCTTGACCATCTCGGCCGTGTTCGTATCGTCTTCGACGACGAGTATCTTCATGCGCGCAAGTATAGCAAAGTTGCGTTTCGGGCCGCAATCTGGTACATTGCGACCCATGTTGATGATCAGATTGCAGCGCGTCGGCCGCAAGCACGAGCCCACTTTCAGGGTCGTCTTGACCGATTCCAAGAATGGGCCGAAGAGCGGCAAATACCTCGAGAACCTCGGCTGGTACGACACCCGCCTGAAGAACGACGTCGACCAACTCGACGTCGAGCGGATCAAGCATTGGATGTCCCACGGCGCCAAGCTATCGCTCACCCTCCACAATTTCCTCGTCAACCAGAAGGTCATCGAAGGCAAGAAGCGGAATGCCCTGCCGAAGAAGTCTCCGGTCAAGAAGAAGGAAGAGGCCAAGAAAAAAGAAGAGGCTTCTCCGGCTAAGCTTGAATCACCCGTTACTCCTCCTGTCCCAGAGGCTCCGGCTGCTCCCGCCGTTCCGAAAGCCCCGACCGCCAAATAATCCAACGATCCAAGACCGCGTCATTGACGGTCGGCGCCCATCTGCTACAATGCCGGGCAGTACAGCGTCGTTCCTCTGTACGACCTTAAGAATTAACCTTACGCGAACATGCAAGCAGATCAGCAATTCCTCGAGTACCTTATAAAGGCGTTGGTTGACAATCCCGACCAGGTCAAGGTCACCCGTTCCGTCGACGAGATGGGCGTCTTGCTCACTCTCGATATCGCCGCCGCCGACATGGGCAAGATCATCGGCCGGCAGGGCAATACCGCCAAATCCATCCGCACCCTTCTCCGGGTCGTCGGCATGAAGAACAATTCCCGCGTCAATCTGAAGATCAATGAGCCGGTCGGCGGCCTCCGTTCGGCCGAGCACATGGCTGCCGAAGCCGCTCCCGCTCCGTCATCCGCTTCTTCCGCCTCGAAGACTGTCGATGAGGCCATGGCGGACCTGAAGCTGGGATAACATCGATCCACTGATCTCATTTAAAACAAAAGGCTGGACGAGAGTCCGGCCTTTTGCATACTGCACCGCCAAACAGGCCGTGCTAGTATATTGATTACCCAAAATGAGAACGAAGATCACCCTCGCTATCTGCGCCGTCTTTCTGGTCGGTGCTTCCATCATAGCCTTGTCGGCCAAGAATGCGCCGCCGGTGTCTCAATCGCTCGTTCAGAATCCGTCGGGTTCGGATAGTTCCACCTCGGCTCCAAGCAAGACCGCACCGGTCCCAACGTCAGGTTCAAAATCTGGTTCAAGTTCCGGCTTAAACTCAAGTCCAGGCTCCGGCTCGAACGCTAAGACGCAATCATCTGGCTATACCATGGCTGACGTGGCCAAACATAATAGCGCTTCAAGCTGTTGGACGGCCATAAACAGCAAGGTATACGACCTGACTAATTGGATCGGCCAGCATCCCGGCGGCCAGCAGGCGATTTTGAGCATCTGCGGCATAGACGGCTCGGCGGCGTTCAACAACCAGCACGGCGGCCAGTCCCGGCCGGCCAACGAACTGGCGGCTTTCTATATCGGCGATCTGTCGAGCGCTTCTTCATCCGCTTCATCATCCGGCAATGCCAGTGCCGCAGCTCCGAGCGTTCCGACAGGCAGGACCGGATCGAATCGCGCTTACAACGATGACTAATCTCTTTTCAAAAATCCAGCCATACGGCGCCGTCATACTCCGCCTCGGCATGGGACTTGTCTTCGTCTGTTTCAGCTACTATCAATTCCGCAACCCGTCGATGTGGACGAGCTTTGTGCCTCAATCCGTCTCCGGTCTTTTGGGCGGCAATGCGACGATGCTTGTCCTCTTGAACGCCTGGTTCGAGCTCGTAGCCGGTCTCATGCTCATCGCCGGCTTCCAGGTCAGGACGGTCTCATTGCTTTTGGCCGCCCACCTTTTCGGCATCGCCGGCACGATCGGCATCTCGCCTCTGGGCGTCCGCGACCTCGGCCTTTCGATCGCCACCTTCTCGGTCTTTCTCGCCGGTCCGGACATCTGGTCTCTCGACCGTTATTTCCTTAATAAGGTGGACATGAAAGCTCCGCCCAGCTCCGCCCCAGCTATCCGATTGCCGGTTCGAAGAATCTAGACGGTTATGCTAGATTGCTAGCATGATCACCTTCCATGTCATAACTCTATTCCCGGAAAGCCTAGAGTCGTATCTCGATGCCTCTATCGTCAAACGAGCCAGGAAAGAGAAGCTTATCGCGATAAGGTATTACAACCCGCGGGATTTTGTCGTCGCCAGAAGAGGGAAGAAGCCGACCTATGCCGACCGGCGCGTCGACAACCGGCCGTACGGCGGCGGTCCAGGTATGGTCATCGAAGCCTTGCCTGTGGTGAAGGCGATTGAGAAAGCTGTCGGCAAGAAATTGAAAAACGCCGCCGGACGCAAAAAGACGAAGACCATATTCTTCAGCCCGGTCGGGAAGCAGATGACTAATTTGACGGCCGATTCGTTGAAAAGATTCACGGACATCGTCTTGATCTGCGGCCGTTATGAGGGTATCGATGCCCGTGTGAAAAAAATATTCCCGATGATCGATATTTCCGTCGGCCCGTACACTCTGACCGGCGGGGAATTGCCAGCCATGATTTTGATCGACGCGATCACCAGGCGCTTGCCCGGCGCGCTCGGTCACGATTCATCCATCGAAGAATCGCGCGTGGCTAGCCCTGATGTCTATACCAGGCCGGAGTCGTTCAAATACAAAGGAAAGGGGTACCGCGTGCCGGGAATCTTACTAACAGGACATCACAAAAAAATAGACGAGTGGAAATCGAAACGGAAGAAGTGACTTTTCCAATTCCTGTGGTATCCTTTGATCAGGAGGCACAAATGTTCCATGATCCAATGCAAAACGGGCTCACTAATGCCCTGCAAACATTCACCCAGGCCGAAAGGGAAGGCCGACCACTTACTCAGGAAGAATTGAATCGATGCTTTGGTACGCCTGCCAAAAGGGCCAGGGAATGCCGAAGGATCGAAAGATCCGTCGAAGCTCAAATCCGCCGGGACCAAGCAAATCAAGGGCGATTGAGAAAGATGAGTCTAGGCACATACTGACAAAAGGGCATCATTCCCAAGCCGGGCATCACCGCTCGGCTTTTTTAAAAATACTTTACCTATCTTGTCAAACACGCCATCTACTTGACATCTATTCTCGGCTCTGCTAGGCTCTCTCTAACTTCGCAGAGTGAGTCCTGCCTGCGGCGGAGGATTACAAAGGTAGAGATTTGGTCCTACCCGTGCATATAAACTTGCGGTAAACAAAAATCCGTCCCGTTTTCGTCGCTCGAAAACGGTTTTTTCGTTTTTACGGTTCCGATGCGTCAGGGGTCATTTGATAGGCGTTTCGTATTTTCACCACCACCAAAATAATGCCGACAACCGCCGCCATCCGACCGAAGAGATATTTCTCTCGGTATCAGGAACCGCTCGCCGAGATGCCTCATCTCGTCGAGTCGCAGCTCCTATCGTTCACGGAGTTCATCGAGAAGGGCCTGCCGAACCTCCTCAAGGAATTCTCGCCGGTCAAGGACTACGCCGAGAAGAAATTCGAGCTGTCGATGGGAGGCCTCGAGCTCATCCGGCCCCAATACGACGAGCATCGCGCCAAGGAGAACAAACAGAACTACGAGGGCCAGATCAAGATCAAAGTTGTCTTGAAGAATAAGGCGCTCGGCGTCGTCAAGGAGCAGGAGATGTTCCTGGCCGACTTGCCGCTCATGACCGACCACGGCACCTTCGTCATAAACGGCGTGGAACGCGTCATCTCTCCCCAATTGGCCCGTTCTTTCGGCATCTTCTTCACGGCCTCCGAGGTCAAGGGCAAGAATTATTTCGGGGCCAAGATCATCCCGGCCCGAGGCGTCTGGATGGAGATCGAGACGGACGCCGACCAGACCATATACTGCCGCATCGACCGCAAGCGCAAATTCCCAGTGACCTCGCTCCTTCGGATCCTCGGAGCCGACACCGACCAGAAGATCCTCGACCAGTTCAAGTCCAATCCCTCTGCTTCGAAGGCGATCGAGCTGACTCTGGCCAAGGACCATGCCAAGACCCCGGACGAGGCCTACATCGAGATCCACAAGCGCCTGCGCGACGGCGATCTGGCTACCGCCGATAACGCCCGCTCCTTCATCCAGGCTCTCTTGAGAGAAGACCGCTACGACCTCTCCAGGGTTGGTCGTTTCCGCTTCAACAAGCGCTTCGGCAAACCCATGGACGAGAAATCCCTGGAGAAGAGGACGCTCTCCCTCGACGACGTGGCCGTGGCCGTCGCTCACATCATCACCCTGAACACCACGCCGGACATGCAAGGCGACGACATCGACCACCTGGGCTCGCGCCGCGTCCGCTATGTCGGCGAACTCCTGGAGCAACGCGTCCGCCTGGGCTTGTCGCAGATGAAGAGGAACATCCAGGATAAGATGTCCACCATCGAGCCGGACGTGACCTTGCCGGTCTCTTTCATATATCCGCGCCCCCTCCAGGCTCGCATCAAGGAGTTCTTCACCACCAACCAGCTCTCGCAATTCATGGCCCAGGAGAACGTCCTGGCCGAGCTCGAGCATCTGCGCACCCTGACGGCCCTCGGCCCCGGCGGCTTGTCCCGCGAGCGGGCCGGCTTCGAAGTGCGCGACGTCCATCCGTCCCACTACGGCCGTCTCTGTCCGATCCACACGCCTGAAGGGCCGAACATCGGCCTGGTCCTCCGGCTCACCACCTACGCCCGCATCAATGATTTCGGCATGATCGAGACGCCGTATGCCAAAGTCAAGGACGGCGCGATCACCAAGGAGATCGTCTACATGAACGCTCTCGAGGAGGAGAATTACAGGATCGCCCACGCCGCCACGCCGCGCGACTCCTCCGGCGCCATCTCGGTCGAGGACGTGGAAGTGCGCCAGAACGGCAAGCCGGCCATGGCCGACAGGAAAGAAGTCGATTACATCGACGTCTCCACCAATCAAGCCTTCTCCATCGCCACCTCGCTCATCCCGTTCCTGAATCATGACGACGCCAACCGGGCCCTGATGGGCTCGAACATGCAGAAACAGGCCACGCCTTGCCTCGTGCCCGAGGCGCCGCTCGTCGCCACGGGCATCGAAGAGAAGGCCGTGCTCGACACCGGCCGCGTCGTCGTCGCTTCGGAAGACGGCGAGATCACCCACGTCGACGCCAGGAAGATCGTCTTTTCCGGCAAGAAGAGCGGCAAGAAGCGGGAATATCCCCTGGTCCTCTTCCAGCGCACCAACGGCTTCACGGCTTTCCACCAGCGCCCCATCGTCTCTCCCGGCGATAAGGTCAAGAAAGGAGACGTCCTGGCCGATACCTCGACCTCAGACCGCGGCCAGATCGCTCTGGGCCACAACGCTCTGGTCGCCTTCATGTCCTGGGCCGGCAACAACTACGAAGACGCCATCATCCTATCCGAGCGCGTCGTCAAAAATTCCAAGTGGAGCTCGATCCACATCGAAGAGTTCGTGGTGAATGTCCGCGACACCAAGTTGGGGCCCGAAGTCACGACCTACGACATCCCCAACGTCGGCGAAGCCCGGCTCAAGAACTTGACCGAGGAAGGCATCGTCAGGATCGGGGCAGAAGTCCGGCCGGGCGACATCCTGGTCGGGAAGATCAGCCCCAAAGGCGAGACCCAGCTCACTCCCGAAGAGCGCCTCTTGAGGTCGATCTTCGGCGAGAAGGCCCGCGACGTGAAGGACACCTCGAAGCGGATGGAGAACGGCAAGCGCGGCCGGGTCATCTCCGTCAAGACCTTCTCGCGCGAGCGCGGCGACAAGCTGGAATCCGGCATCATCAAGAAGATCTACATAGAAGTGGCCGAGGTCAGGAACGTCTCGGTCGGCGACAAGCTGGCCGGCCGCCACGGCAACAAGGGCGTCATCTCCAAGATCATGCCGGAAGAGGATATGCCGTACATGGAAGACGGCACGCCGATCGACGTCATCCTGACTCCCTTAGGTGTCCCGTCCCGCATGAACCTGGGCCAGATCCTCGAATTGCACCTCGGGCTTGCCGCCAACTCCCTCGGCTATCAGGCCATCGTGCCGCCCTTCGCCGGAGCGACCGACGCCGAGATCAAGGAAGAGCTCAAAAAGGCCGGCTTCGACCCTTCTGGCAAGATGAAATTGCGCGACGGCCGGACCGGCGAGCATTTCAACCAGGCCGTTGCCGTCGGCTACATGTACATATTGAAGCTGCACCATATGGTGGAAGACAAGATCCACATGCGCTCGATAGGGCCCTATTCGCTCATCACCCAGCAGCCTCTGGGAGGCAAGGCTCAAGGCGGCGGCCAGCGCTTCGGCGAAATGGAGGTCTGGGCGCTTCTCGGTCACGGGGCCGCCCATACTCTCCGCGAGATCCTGACGGTCAAATCGGACGACATCATCGGCCGCTCCCAGACTTTCGACGCCATCGTCAAGGGCGAGCCCCTGCGGGAGCCGAATCTGCCGGCCTCGTTCAACGTCCTTTTGAAGACTTTGCGCGGCCTGGCCCTGAACGTCGAGCTCGTCAACAAACCCAGGCGGGCGGCTCTAGAGGAATAAGCCTTTTGAATACCAACTATATGCAAACCACCATCACCAAAAAGTCCGCCGATCCCGTCCAGTTCGACATGGTGAAATTGTCGCTGGCCTCGCCCGACAAGATCCTGGAATGGTCGTTCGGCGAAGTGACCAAGCCGGAGACCATCAACTACCGCACCCAACGCTCCGAGAAGAATGGCCTGTTCGACGAGCGCATCTTCGGCCCGGACCGCGACTACGAATGTTATTGCGGCAAATACCGCGGCATCCGCTACAAAGGCCTGGTCTGCGAGAAATGCGGCGTCGAGATCACCCGCTCCATCGTCCGCCGCGAGCGCATGGGCCACATCGAGCTGGCTACGCCCGTCTCCCACATCTGGTTCCTCCGGAGCGTGCCTTCGAGGATCGGCCTCGTCCTCGGCATGACCACGGCCGATCTCGAGAAGGTCATCTATTTCGCCGGCTACATCGTCAGCAAAGTCGACGAGACCGGCAAAGCCAAGTTCCTGAAGGAGCTCGACGCCGAATACAAGACCAAGGTCAAGAACACCCAGGACGACAAGACCAAGGAAGCCCTGAAAGAGCTCCTCTTGTCGGCGCGGCGCGAGATCGAATCCGTCTCGGCCGGCTTCGTCATGGACGAGGTCACCTATCACAAATACGCCGTCAAATACGGGGCCTTCTTCGAAGCTTCGATCGGGGCCGAAGCCATATACGAGACCCTGAAGAAGATAGACTTGCCGAAGTTGAAGACTGAGCTCGAGAAAGCCCATGAAGACGCCGGTTCGGCCGACAGGGAGAAGCTGTCCAAGCGCCTCTCGCTCGTTAAGCAGATGATCAAGGCCAAGGTCCGCCCGGAATGGATGTTCCTCGTCCGCATCCCCGTCATCCCGCCCGGCCTCCGGCCGATGGTCGCCTTGGACGGCGGCCGCTACGCCACCTCGGACGTGAACGACCTCTACCGCCGGGTCATCAACCGCAACAACCGCCTGCAGAAGTTGAAAGAGATCAACGCTCCGGAAGTCATCCTAAGGAACGAGAAGCGCATCCTCCAGGAAGCCGTCGACGCTCTCATAGACAATTCCATCCGCCACTCGTCTTCGGCCGGGGCCGTGGCCATCGCTCGCGAGAAGCGCGCCCTGAAGTCCCTCTCTGACAGCCTGAAATCCAAGCGCGGCCTCTTCCGCCAGAACCTCCTCGGCAAGCGCGTCGACTATTCCGGCCGTTCGGTCATCGTCGTCGGCCCCGAATTGAAGCTCGACCAATGCGGCCTGCCCAAGCACATGGCCCTCGAATTGTTCCGGCCGTTCGTCATCTCCGGCCTTCTCCGGAGGGAGCTGGCTTACAATATCCGCGGCGCCAACCGCCTGATCGACGACGGCGCCAAAGAGGTCTGGGAGATCCTCGAAGAGGTCATCAAAGGCAAATACGTCCTCCTGAACCGCGCTCCGACCTTGCACCGCCTCGGCATCCAGGCCTTCCAGCCGGTTCTTATCGAAGGCAACGCCATCCAGGTCCATCCGCTCGTCTGCACGGCTTTCAACGCCGACTTCGACGGGGACCAGATGGCCGTCCATGTGCCCTTATCAAAAGAAGCCCAGACCGAAGCCAGGGAGATAATGGCCTCCGACAAGAACATCCTGAAGCCCGGCAACAACGATCCGACCGTGGCCGCCAAGATGCTCGACATCGTCCTCGGCTGCTTCTGGGTGACCAAGATCGTGCCGAAAGCGAAGGGCGAAGGCAAGGTCTTCGAATCGCCCGATGCCGCCATCCTGGCCCACTCCTTCAAGGAGATTGACCTGCGCGCCGCCGTCAAGATCCTGCCGCCCGAGAAGGCCGCCAAGTACGCCGCCTGGAAAGGCGCCGTCTCCGAGACGACCGTCGGCCGGGTCCTCTTCAACGCCGTCCTGCCCGACGACTATCCTTTCATCAACGAAGAGATCGGCCGCAAGCGGCTCTCCGCCGTGATCGACGACATGATCGTCCTCTACGGCGCCAATAACGTTGCGCCGGTCCTCGACCGGATAAAATCTTTTGGTTTCGGCTACGCCACTCATTCCGGCACCACCTGGGGCATCGACGACATCATCGTGCCGGCCTCGAAAGAGGGCATCATCAAGAAGGCCAAAGCTCAGGCCGACGCCGTCACCGGCCAGTTCAACGAAGGCCTCCTGACGGAGGAAGAGCGCATCAGGAAGCACGTGGAGGTCTGGCAGAGGACCAAGAGCGAGGTGGAAAAAGCCATACCGCTCTCGCTCGACAAAATGGGCTCGGTCTACGACATGGTCACTTCCGGGGCCCGCGGCTCCCTGTCGCAGATCACCATGATGGCCGGCATGAAGGGCTTGATCGCCTCGGTCTCCGGCGAGACCATCGAATTTCCGATCCTGTCCTGCGCCAAAGAAGGCCTGACGCCGATCGAATATTTCATCACGACCCACGGCTCCCGGAAGGGCTTGACCGACACGGCCTTGAACACCGCCAAGGCGGGCTATCTGACCCGCAAGCTGTTCGTGGTGGCCCAAGACGTAGTGGTCTCAGAGGAAGATTGCGGCACCAAGGATTCCATCGTCATCCGCCGCCAGACGGCCTCCGGCATGAACATCCCCCTGTCGAAGAACATCCGCGGCCGGATCGTAGCCGAAGACGTGAAGGGCGCTGCCGGCAAGACGATCTTCAAGAAAGGCCATCTCCTGTCGAAGGCCGACGCCCAGGCCGTCGAGGAAGCCGGCGTCGAGGAAGTCCGGGTACGCTCGCCGCTTTCCTGCAAGACCCTCCGCGGCGTCTGCGCGCAGTGTTACGGCCTCGATCTCGGCAAGAACGGCTTGATCTCGCTCGGCGAAGCGGTCGGCACCGTGGCCGCTCAGGCCATCGGCGAACCCGGCACTCAGCTCACCATGCGCACCTTCCATCAGGGCGGCGCGGCCTCCCAGGGCGGCGACATCACCATGGGCCTGCCGCGCGTCGAAGAGGTCTTCGAGAAGCGCCGGCCCAAGATCCCGGCCGTGGTGGCCACCATGGACGGCGTCGTTTCCGAAGTGAAAGATATGGGCAAAGAGAAATCCATCAAAATCCTGCCGGCGATGGAGGAAAAGAGCGCGCCATCCGGCAAGCAGAGCAAGAAGAAATTGGCCGAGGTCGAGTACGTCTTCCCGTACCGCCGCACCACGCTGGTCAAGGCCGGTGACAGGGTCAAGAAAGGCGACCTCTTGACCGACGGTTCGGCCGATATCGACGAAGTCTTCGAATACGGCGGCGAAGAGCGCGCCAAGGAATACGTCATCACCGAAGTCGGCAAGATCTACGAGCTCCAGGGCGAGACCGTCTCGAGGAAGCACATCGAGCTCATCGTGAAGCAGATGTTCTCCCGCCGCCGGGTCATCGACGCCGGCGACACGAATCTGACCGAAGGCATGATCGTGGACGACATCCAGCTCTCCGACGAGAACGCCGGAGCACGGGCCTTGGGCGGCGCTCCGGCCAAGGCCGAGAAGCTCGTCATGGGCATCACCGAGACCTCGCTCACCAGGAAGAGCTTCCTGTCGGCCGCCTCCTTCCAGCACACCACAAGGGTCTTGATCGCGAGCGCTGTCCGCGGCGCCGAGGACGACCTCTCCGGTCTCATGGAGAACGTCATCATCGGCCGCCTGGTGCCGGCCGGCTCCGGCTTCGAAGGCTCGCCCAAGAAGGCCATGATTGACGGCACGGCGCCCGAGGGAGCGAAAGAGATCTGAAGCGCCGGAAAAGAAATAAGGACCGAATGATTTTTGAGCTATAATGCGGAGCATGAACCGCACCACCGTCGAGGAGATCAAAGCCCGCCTGCCGATCGAGGAGGTCATCGGCTCGTACATGAAGCTCGAGAGGGCCGGCAAATCCTTGAAAGCCAGATGCCCGTTCCACAACGAGAAGACGCCGTCGTTTTTCGTCTCGCCGGAGCGCGGTGGCTACTACTGCTTCGGCTGCGGGGCCAAAGGCGACATCTTCTCTTTCGTGGAACAGTTCGAGGGCCTGGACTTCAAAGGCGCTCTCAAAATCCTGGCCGAGCGGGCCGGCGTGCCGCTCGTCTTCGACCAGAAGGCCGACAGCGAGAAAGACAAACTTTTCCAGATAACGGAGGAAGCGGCGAAGTATTTCGAAGAACAATTCGTCGGCTCGAAAGAAGCCGCGGCGTACGTCAAAAAGCGCGGCGTCTCCGAAAAGACGAGCGCCGAGTTCAGAATCGGCTTCGCGCCAGAGGGTTGGCGGAACCTCTATGCCTATTTGAGAGGCAAGGATTGGCCGAACGAGCTCATCGAGAAGGCCGGCCTGGCCAAGAAGGCGGAAGACGGCACGGGCAACTATTACGACCGCTTCCGCGGCCGGGTGATGTTCCCCTTGAATGATTCAAGCGGCCGGGTCATCGCCTTTTCCGGGCGTATCCTGCCGCAGCTCGACGACGGCAATACCGGCAAATATCTGAATAGCCCAGACACTCCCTTGTTCGACAAATCATCCGTCCTTTACGGCCTCGACAAAGCCAAGAGCTTCATCCGCCGGCTCGATTATTCCATCCTGGTCGAAGGCCAGATGGACCTCATCATGTCGCACCAGGCGGGAGTCAAGAATGCCGTGGCCGCCTCAGGGACCGCTCTCTCCGATGCCGAATCCAATAAAGAAGGGGCCGTGAATAACCTCGGCCTCTTGCGGCGCTTGTCTGGCAACGTCATCATCGCTTTCGATTCCGATGCGGCCGGCCGGAAAGCCGCCATGAGAGCGGCCGGCATAGCCCTTTCCCTCGGCATGGACGTGAAGATCGCCGACATCCAGGGCGGCAAAGACCCGGCCGATCTGGTCTTCCACGACCCGGAGGACTGGAAGAAGGTCCTGCGCGCCGCCAAGCAAGTGATCGAGTTCGAAATAAACAATATATTAAGAGAATTCTCCGATGAACGTAAGAGACTAAAGGCCGTTAGAGAACGCGTTTACCCATTGATCGTTTATCTTGAAAAAGACACAGACAAACAACGTTTTGTACGGATTGTCCGTGAAGAGTTCAAAATCACCAATGAGGTCCTTATATGGGATGAACTGAATAAATTAAAGAGATCGTTAGAGTCGAAGGACACGGCAAAAAATGAACCGGAGGTTGGATCTGACAATGAACCGATATCCCGCATCGACCTCGTCGAGCGCCGGATGTTCGGCCTCCTCGACCTCATGGAAAAAGCCCAAGCGGCTGCCGCGGCCGCCTACAGGGACAGGATCATGAAGGCCGCCGGCGATTCCTACGCCGCGAGGCTCGAGCGGATCAAGCCGCTCCTTCCGGATTTTTCTTTCGAGGCCGAGGCCTTCTACGGCGCCGAGCCGGAGCGCTGGGACATCCACATGGACGAGCTCATCGCCAATTTCGAAGAGGACCTCCTGAACGGCGGGCTCATCCAGGCCATGAACGAATTGCGGGCAGCCGAGCGTGCAGGCGACCAGGAGCGCGTGGCCGAGCTTGCCCGGAAGTGCCAAGACCTTTCGATAAGGAAGGCCGAAGTGCGGAAACGGAAGAAATAGAGTAAAATCATCATCGCTTTGACCTTATAACCCCATGAGCAAACGCAGACAAAAGGCCCGTCCGGCCAAGCACTCCCGCCGTCCCGCGCGGCGCCCCAAAGCCGTTAAGAAAAGGCCGGTCCGCCGGGCCGTGCCGAAGCCGAAAGCCGGACGTTCGGCCGTCAAGGCCCATCCCGGCGGCAAGGATTTCGAAGCCAAGGCCGCCGCCCTCATCCAGAAGGGCAGAAACCGCGGCTTCGTGACCTACGATGAGATCCTCAAAGAATTTCCTCAGATCGAGAACGACATCAGCTTCCTGGATGACCTCTACAGCCGGCTCTCCGGCGCCAACGTCGACGTCCTCGAGGGCGGCGGCCTCCTCGAGATCGAGGAGCTCAAGGAGAAAGAGAAGAAACAGCCGCCGCATCTCTCGCGGACCGGCTCCGATTCGGCCTACGACTCCATCCAGATGTATCTGAAAGAGATCGGCCAATATCCTTTGATTAACGCCGCGGAAGAGAAGAATCTTGCCAGGCGCATCCAGAACGAGGACATCGAAGCCAAGAACCTCCTGGCCAAAGCCAATCTCCGCCTGGTTGTCTCGATAGCCAAGAAATACGTCGGCCGCTCGCCGGACTTGACCCTCCTCGACCTCATCCAGGAAGGCAACCTCGGGCTCTTCCGGGCCGTCGACAAGTTCGACTGGACCAAGGGCTATAAGTTCTCGACCTACGCTACCTGGTGGATAAGGCAAGCCATCACCAGGGCTCTGGCCGACCAGTCGCGGACCATCCGGGTGCCTGTCCACATGGTCGAGACCATCGCCAAATACAAGCAAGTCGTCCGCCGCCTGATGCAAGACCTCGGCCGCGAGCCCCTGCCGGAAGAGATTGCCACGGAGATGGGCATGGACGTGGAGAAGATCTACCAGATCGAGAAGATCGAGCAAGACGTCGTCTCGCTCGAGAGCCCCGTTGGCGACGACTCCGAGGACTCGAAGTCGACCCTGCAAGACTTCGTGCCCGATGACAAGATCCTCTCGCCCGACCAGGAATCGTCCCGCCGCATCTTACGCGACCAAGTCAACATGATCCTAGGCGATCTGTCGGAGAAAGAGCGCCGGATCCTGGAAATGCGCCATGGCCTCCTCGACGGCATCACCCACACCCTTGAGGAAGTCGGCCGCGAATTCGGCGTGACCCGCGAGCGCATCCGCCAGATCGAAGCCAAGGCCCACGAGAAGATCCGCCAGCACGAGCAGGCGAACAGGCTGAAGAATTATTGAGCCGAGCCCTTAGACAGTCTGCACTGTCATCTCATATAAAAACGCTCCCGGGAGGGAGCGTGCGACGTTCGGTCGAAATTCGGTCTTAAGCCCGGTGTTCCGGCGCCGGCGCAATAGCCGGCGGCTTATCGGAAGAAAACCACTTCTTGCTGTACTTGACGAGCAGCGCCATGTACAACAGGGCAGCACCGACGCAAACGCAGAGGATGCCGGACGGTGTCCTTGCTCCGACGAGAGAGGTGGTCACGAACGCTATGCCCACTCCAAGCGCGGCGCAGATGCCGAACTCGTGGCGGTAAGCGATCCTGGCCATGTTGTTCGACATGACTCCGGACAAGAAAAGCGCCAGGCCGATCGCTGACCAGAATGTCCAGCCGCGGGGCGAAGAATGCAAGACATAGAATACCGCCAGGCTGATCGCCATGAAAGCGCAGAGCAGGATGGGCTCTCTCGCTGCTCTGTACTCCAAATTCGGCGGATAGTACAGCCAGATCACGGCCGCTGAGGCGAAGATCACCATAAAAGCCGCCATGCTCAAGCCGATCGATAAGACTAGGCTCATGTGTATCTCCTGACTATGGGTTGATGGGATGAACTACGTACTTTCGATTGAAACATTACGCATCCGTGCGCATATGTCAATACTGGATCCGTGCGAACGGGCCGGAGGATCATCGGATCGTTTTTACTGCGCCGTGGTGGTGGCCGACGAAGCGGGGATCGACGAGATCAGAGTGTCGATCGCCGTTTTGAGCGTGGTGTATGAGATGGCGCCGGAAAGCGGGATGTCTGTCCCGGAGGGGGTGATGATCACCGTGTAAGGCGTGCCGGTGATGCCGGCATTCAGGCCGTCGGCATAGCTCTTGTCCAATTTATCGTTGAAACGGCCGCTCGAAAGACATTCATTGAAAGAGACAGGGTCCAGGCCGACGTCCTTGGCTGTTTGGGCGATCTGGGCTTCGTCGTCGCTTGCGCTACGGCTGGCGCCGTCGGAAGGGAAGACATCGAACCAGCGCTTCTCGTAGGCGAAGAAGACGGTGGTGCCGCCCAAGGCTCCGGCGCATTCGAAAGCCGCCGCTTCCTTGCCGGAATTGGGATGGAGGATGTCGCCGTTCTCGTCCGGCCTGTCGAGCGGGAACTGCCTGTAGACCCAGGCGACCCTGCCGCCCGGCCCGTATCCGGCCATGATCGCTTCCATGGTCGGATTGAACGTCTTGCAGTAAGGGCACGACGGGTCGGAATACTCGACCAGTTTTATGGAGGCGTTCGGATTGCCGAGGATATGATCCGCGGCTGTGATTGGAGCCATGGAAGAAGCGGCTGACGGGGCGCCGCTCCCCCGGACGGATGCCGGCGCGGCGGCCGGCCTGCTTATCCAGATCAGAGCCATGGCGACAAGAGCCCCGGCGACGATGATCGCCCCCGGCAAGGTCATGAATGACGAAGCTGGCCTCTGATCGGCGTGGTTGGTCATGTTCTAGAAAGGCAGAGTGAAAGTCAGGGCGCTGCCGGCCGGCGTCTCCCAGCGCGAGGTGTCGAGCTTGACCTCGCGGATCTCACCACCATCGCGGTATTTCAAGTGCCCCTTGTCCAAAGCGTATTCATACAGCTCCTTGGTGATGCGCACGTCTTCGATGCAATACTTGATGACCTTGTCCACCTCGCCGTTCTTCCACCATTCGATGGCGTCGAGGCCGTTGCCGCTCTTGCCGACTCCGAGAGTGGCCGCGGCCACCGTGTCGAGCTTCAGGCGCCGCCCGAGGACGTCCTGCACCGCCTTCATCAGGTCCACGCTCTTCATCTTGGCGAGATCGCCCGGATAATATTTGTTCAGGAGCGGGATGTCGAAATGGTCGCCGTTCCAGGTCACCAGGACATCCGCCTGCTCGAGGATAGGCCAGAGGTCGCGCAGGTCGTTCTCCAGGAAGCTCTTGTACTTGTCGTCCGCCGAGTCGTGGATGCAGACGACGGAGATATCGAGCATCGCCGGGTCGTTCGAACCGACGTCGTCGAACATGTTCTTCGTCTCCAGGTCGAAAGTGATGCGGCGCATGGGATATTACGGTTTTATCTCCGCTTCCGTCGTAACGGCCTCCTCTCCGGTCGCCAAAGTCTTCACGCGGAGCTTGCCGGTCTTGACCTCCTCGTCTCCGACGCAAACCGCCCTGGGGATGCCGCGCCTCGCGGCGTTCGCGATCTGGTCGCCGACCTTCTTGCCGGAAAGATCGACGGCGGCGCAGATGCCTCTTTCTCGCAGTGATTGAGCCAGATCCATAGCATAGGGTACGTTCTGCTCGCCGACCACAGCGATGGCGATATCCGCCGGAGCTTTCTTTTTCACCGATCTCCCGTATGTCTCCATGAGGTCGCGGGCGATGACGTCGCCAGCGCCGAAGCCGACGGCCGGCACCTTGTCGTTGCCGAAGAGAGCCAGAAGGTCGTCGTACCGGCCGCCGCCGAAGACCGAACGGCGATTGGCTGGATTCAGGTCGTAGACCTCGAAGACGATGCCGGTATAATAGTCGAAGCCGCGCATCAAGGTCTGGTCGAAGCGAACGTTCGTCACCCCGAGCCTCTCCAGGCCCTTCACGACTTCGCGTATCTCCTTCATGCCGACATGCTCTTCCTTGGTTTGCGGCAAGCGCGAGGCGAACTCCTCGAAATTCTTCGAATTTAAGAGCGTCAGGAACTCCTCGTCCTTGCCCTGGAGCTTCGGGTCGGCCATGAAGATCTCCACGACGGCCGCCTCGAAAGCTCCTTGCTTCAACCTGTCTTTCTTATCCACGAGCCTGGCGATCTTCGACGCCGCCTCCTCGCCCAGGCCGAAGACCTCGCGCGTCACGTAATTCATTACCTTGCGATCGTTCAGGCGGATCTCGAAGTCGGTGTCTTTCAAGCCGTAAGCACGGGTGATGTCGTAGGCCATATTGATGACCTCTATCTCCGCATTCATGGACTCGACGCCGAAAAGATCGACGTTCAGCTGCCAATGCTCGCGCAACCGGCCGCGCTGGGGCTGTTCATACCGGAAAAGATTAGGTATGGAATACCAGCGGAGAGGGAAGACGAGCTCGCGCTTCTTCGAGGCGACCATGCGGGCGACGGTCGGCGTCATCTCGGGCCGGAGAGTCACCTCGCGCTCGCCTCTGTCGATGAAGGTGTAGGTCTGCTCGTTCACGAGCTCTTCGCCCGATTTGGCTCTATACAGATCGGCCGGCTCCAAGACAGACGCGTTATATTCTTCATAGCCGTATTTCTCGCAAACGCCGCGCCAGATGCCGAAAATCTCCTTCTCCGCGGCCATGTCTTCCGGGAAGAAGTCCCTGACGCCCTTGTACGGATCAGTAGAGAATTTTTTCGGCTTATCTGGCATGGGGACATTCTAATATACTCCAGGCCGCTTAGCCACACGACGCGAGCGGCCGCTTGGATGCGTCTGCCGTGATATAATCCGGCGATGAGCGGCCTCTTCCTATCGGCTTTTTACTTCATCCTTCCGGCATACTGCGCCAACATGGCCGTGGTCTTCTTCGACAGGGTGGTATGCAAGGATTGCGGAGGCATATACGGCGTCCCTCTCGATTTCCATCTGACCGTCGGCATGGACAAGACTCCGCTCATAGGGCCCCACAAGAAGATCGGGGGCTTATTGATCGGCATATTGACGGCTCTGATCGTCGTCTTCCTGCAGGGGCGCCCGTATCTTGTCGGGCTGTTCATGGGCGCTGGCAGCGTCCTGGGCGACGCTGTCGAGAGCTTCCTGAAAAGGAGGCTCAAGATCGGCGAACATGGCCCTCTGCCGATCCTTGATCAGATCGATTCGCCACTTGGAGCGATAGCCCTCACTTATTTTTGGCTGCAGCCGTCGATATCGATGATCGCCGCTGTCCTGGCCATGAGCGTGGTCTTGGTTCTTCTGGTCAATATCATTTCCTATAAGCTGAAGATAAAAGAAACATGGTGGTGAACTTCTGGCGAAAAATGAATAAAGACTGGCTGGCGGCCATCATCCCGGCGATCCTCATAATCCTCGTCAGCCTTTCTTCCTACGTCCAATATTCCTTGAAGTCGATCACGGATTTCTTGGCTGTCGGCGTTTCCGACGTGAAGCTATATGCCTTGCTGATTTTCTTTTTCGTCGCTTTCATGCTCCGAGCCCTGAAGGTTCGCCCGTCATTCCCGATCAGAAAGAGCTGGGTCGTCTGTCTTATAATCTTTCTGGTGCTTTTCGGCTTCTCTCTCCACCTGTATTACCTTCACGAATACGGCTTCGATTTCTGGCAGCAGACTTTTACGGGGCACGACGTCAATTTCTCCGGCAATCAGCCCGACCACAGCCACATATTCAAGCCGGTGATGGTGGTCTTGGGTGGACTCATAGGCCAGGGTGAGCCGAAGGAAAACTACGACAACGGCTTCTCGACCTACCTCGTCATGCCTCACTGGCCATATTATCTCGGCGCCGCGCTCGTCGTCCTCCTCGGCCTCGGCCTCGTCTTCTTCTGGCTCAAGGAGAGCCGGCGACGCGAAGGGAACCGGGACTTCGGCTTCGACTTCATATATCTTTTGAGCTCGTTCATAGTCCTCAAGAACGTCGTCGACGGCGGCATGTTCGGAAAAGAATTCCTGCTCTCTTTCGTCGTCTGGCTCATCGCCGCCGAACTCGGCAGGATAGAGATGAAGAAGCTCGTCGTTGGGGCGCTCGCCGCCATCCCGACGGCTTTCTGTTTCTCTCTAGCCTTTTACTGCCTCGAAGGATATTTTATGGGACATCCTTACTATGGAATCATCTTTAAAGAAACATCATTGTTCTTCGTCTTGACGATGGCTGTCTATGCTCTGGGCTTTACCTCTTATCTCTGGCGGGGATCAAGACGGCTTTCGGCCGCCGCGGTGGCGGTATCGGCCGTTGTCATCATCGTTTTTCTCTCGCCGTTCGACTCTACGACGGAGTATCGCGATCGTTACAGCGGCCTGACGATCGGCCCGAACGACTATGCCGTCATCGCCACTGTTCAGGACCTCCGATTCCCGGAGATAGCGCACGAGGGCGATTTCAAATACTATCGCCTGACTACGGAAAAAACAGAAACTATAGCGGATGTTTCGTGGCAATACGGCTTGCCTGTAGATTACGTCCCTGTAAGCATAAGCGGCAAGAATTGCATGAAGGATCTCCCTTCATATCTGCTTACTTCGGCGGCGGATGTGGAAGTCGTGAAGCAAGGCGCGAGTTTTGACGGCTTCAAAAGCAATTCCTCGGGAGTGATCAAGATTATCGATTGGAAGCTGGTCGGCAGGCGGGGTGCCGGCGCCGGATACCCGGTTTACGAAATCACGTTTTGGGCGGATAGCTGCACCCCGCAGCCGGCCCGGACGCTCACAGCATTTTTGAGCGAAAGCGGCCTAGATAGCTTCATATTCTTCCGCCCGGACACGGCGAGCGACTGGCCGGCGCTTCCTCCGACGATCGATTGATTGACATAGATTTAAGATTGGAGTATAATAATGAGAGAATTCAGGCAGTCTCTACTCAACTACTCACTTTAAAACGTAAGTAAAACAGAAAGGCAGGTGTTCGTTGAAAACTTTAATCAGATGGTTCATGGTCCTCGCGGCCCTTGTGGCCGCTCTCGGATCCTTTCAAGCCCTGGCCGAGGAAGATACCCAGGCCAAAGCTTTTGCGGAGGGCAGGACAGTCCAACTACCTCCATATATAGTCTTGGAACAGGCCGGAAGTCACTGGCGATATGTCTCGGCTCCCAACCTAGAAGTCATATCGAAATGTGAAGATTGGGAAACCGCGGAGTTCGTCGAAGCATTCATCACGCAGGACAGGAAACTGGCGGAGATTCTCCCCGACTTCCTCAGGATGAATCGGTCCATCCCGATGACGATAATCCTCATCACCCCAGAAATGGCCAGAGACATGAGAAAACAGATGGCCGAGGCGATGAGAGACAAGTTGGTAGCGCAGCAAGTCGGCCTGTCCCGATTGTCCATGTTCGAGATCATTCCTCAGATGGTCCTCTGGGACAACGAATCTGTCTCGATGATGTTCGAATTCGATGGTGGAGATTATTCCACGATGAGTTTCATGCCCGACCACATTCAGCAACTTCTCGACAAGCGAGTGCCGAAGCTCCCGACCTGGTTCAAACAGGGAATGAGCACTATCTACCGAGAATTGCACTGGAAGGACGGAATGATCGGTTTCCCTACATCGTCTTGGCCGATAAGCAAGACCTCTGATCGGCGGGGGAGGCTCACCATCCCCGAAGCCGTCTTGCCGATGCAAGAATTCCTCGATGGTCCGTGGAGCGGCAAAGACCAGGACTCCTCGCGGCATTACGAACTGTGGTGCCTCCAGGCAGACTTGTTCTTGCGTTGGGCGCTTGACGATAAGAGCCACGCCCGCCGCGAGGCCTTGTGGAAATTCGTCGACCGCTCGTCGAGGGAGCTCGCAACCGAGGCTTTGTTCAAACAATGTCTCGGTCTGGGTTTCTCCGACATGGAGAAAGAGCTGGCGAACTTCATTCCCAAGGCGAGGATGTTGAAGATCGAAGCGTTTGACGCTGACTCTGTCAAGTCCCCTAACCTCTCAGTTATCCGCGATGCGACGGCGGGAGAAGTGGGGTGGATCAAGGGCAGCTTTGATCTCAAGGAAATCGCTTATGTGGAGAAGAATCGCCTGCCGTATGCCGATAAGTACATCGGCCAGGCAGAAGCGGACCTCACAGGACCGTACCGGAAGGGAGTTCGCGATCCAGAGTTCCTTGCCGTTCTCGGATTGTATTATTCCGAGGTCGGCAAGAATGACCTCGCCCTGCCGATCCTCGAACAGGCCGTGGCGGCTCACATCGCCTGGCCGCATGTCTACATCGAGCTGGCGCGCATCCGCAAGGCGGACGTGTCCGCGAAACCATCGGTTTCACATCTAGCCTCGGATCCCTGATTCTGGGGACCGGGACTATGGCGCCAGACCCTGCGGTCTGGCGCTTTTTATTGTGCTGCATTGTGTATAACTCGTGTTGTATTATATGCTCCATATTGTAGTACAATATTGACATGAGCCTCCTAAAGAGAGGACTGATGCTTGTTTCCTTTATGGTCCTACTGGTGGCCAGCTTGACCTTTCCACAAAACAAAGCCTCGGCAGATTCGCTGTCAGCCTTTTGTCGTGCCAGCAGCAAGGTGGGGGTGCAGTTCCTAAAAAGCGCGCAAGGCGCCGTCGCCGGCGCCGATTTCCCTATAATGGGCAGGTTGATAAACGTCAACAATTTCCCGATGGACGACGTTTCCATCGTGGTCCAAGCGGTGAAAATGTCGGGATCGACCGGGTCGGCTTACGATCTGGCCACGGACACGGTCGCCCGTTTCGTTCCCGTAAGCGGTTTGAACATACAAGCTAGCTCGACCGCCTATTTCTCTTTCAAATGGCCCATCCCGGTAGACTTGCCGACCGGTCAGTATCGCATAGATATCTTCGCCGAATCGTCCGGTCAATTCCCCATCGTGGGACAAGAATCGGCGGGCCTGGTCACCGCCGCATACCCGATCTCCGTCATAAGCCAGGCGAAAGAGACGTCGTATTTCGACAGAAACTCGGTTTCAGTGAACGGCACCAAGGCCCCGACCGGCCAAGCCTCCGTCTCCGGCGCCGTGCCGGCGAACGTTTCCGTCGATATCCTGAATACTCACGCGAAGCCGAAAGACGGCATCCTGGTCTGGAAGATCTATTCCTCGGACATAGCCAGCGCCGAGAATCTGGTAGACGCGAAGACCGAGACCGTGAGCATGTCCCCGGGCAAAAAGGCTACGGCATCGATATCCATCCCGAAAATCGATGACCCCGCATACTTCGTGATCGGCGAACTCAAGGACGGGGGGAAGAGTTCCTTCGTCTCCGTCCGGATAGCCCGGTCGGACATGAGCAAGCCGTCGTTCACGATGCTGGGCATCTTGCCGTTCCCGCTGAAACTCGGAGGGACAGCCACGTTTTTCGGCTGTCTCACAAAAAGCACGCTGACCGATGAGAACTCCAAGACCATATTTGTTTCCATAACCGGCTCTGACGGTTCGATGGTGTATTACGGCAAGCCCAGCGTCAGCGAGACCTCCGTGGGCGGGTTCTTCGGGAACTTCTTGGTGCCGAAGGCCGGATGGCAGACTCTCCGCATGGTCGCGAATATCGCCGACAAATCCGGAGCGGCTGCCGTCTCTTCCGCCATTTCTTACTCGTGCAATGGCCCGGAATGTTCTCCCCAAGCTCTGGCGGCAGGCTCCACGACGACCGCAGTTTATTATCTATTAGCGCTCTCGATCATTGCGGTCCTGATCATCTTAGCGATCATTCTCATCAAAAGGCGCGGAAAGGCGCCGAGAAGGGAGGATCAAACCGACCATGCCTAGATCAAATACACAATATTTCATAGCGCTGTCACTCGTCTTTCTGATGGGACTGTCTTTCTTTTTCCTTTTCCACATCAGTTTTTCACAAGCAGATGAGATAAGCGGCTATGCTGTTCCCAGCCAGATTGGCGGCTGGTACTCCGGCGGCGGCTCGAGCCATGACCAAGGAGGTGGTGGCGATACTGTCCCATCAGATCCGGTTCTGAATTGTCCCTCTTCCGCGACGGTCGGCACTTCCGTTTCCGTGACGGCGACGTCCGACTACGGCGTGACGTTCGAATACTATTGGGATGACAACGCCCTGAACCCCGTCTACACCGGTTCCACTAACGGTTCCGTGACAGACACGCGCACTTTCGATTCGCCCGGCAACCGGACGTTCTCGACGGCGGCCTCGAACGGCTCGTATTCCTCCAATTGGGTCTCATGCTCTTTCCCGGTCGACCAGCCGCCGCAGCCGCCGCAGCCTGCGCCATCGGTAGCGCTTACCGCAAGCCCCGGAACGGTGACTGTCGGCGACACGGCCGATTTGTCCTGGACCTCCATGAACAGCACCTCATGTTCAGCAAGCTCGAATCCCGGTGGCGTCTGGTCAGGAGGCAAGGGTCTGAGCGGCAACGAGACTTCCGGAGCGCTCTCGTCTGATACCACTTTCAACATCACCTGCTCGACTTCCGACGGCCAGCAAGCATCGGCCTCCGCCTCAGTGAACGCCGTCGCGCCGACCTGCGGCGACCCATACGCCACCAATTACGGCGGCCCACTGCCGTGCACGTATCCTCCTCCGACATGCCAAGATTCGTCTGCCACGAACTATGGAGGGTCTCTGCCATGTGTTTATCCTCCTAGCGCAAAATGCGATGATCCAAGCGCCACCAATTACGGCGGCCCACTGCCGTGCACGTATCCTCCCGGCACGAGGTGCGAAGACTCAAGCGCCACCAATTACGGCGGCCCACTGCCGTGCACGTATCCTCCCGGCACG